>JBFMEX010000001.1:0-13904 GCA_040752215.1 Pseudomonadota bacterium
AGGGTCCGACCCCGATCGACCCAGATCACCAAGGGATCGCAAAGATGGGCGGACAGGCTTGCGCGACACCAGCCGACCGACGCCGCTCGGTCGCGGTCGACGTTGCCGGCACCATCGTCGGCGGCGATGCACCAATCGTCGTCCAGTCGATGACCAACACCGACACCGCCGACGTCGCCGCGACGGTGGCGCAAGTGGCAGCTTTGGCGCGCGCCGGCTCCGAGCTCGTGCGCATCACCGTCGATCGCGACGAGGCGGCGAAAGCGGTGCCGGCGATCCGCGACCGGCTGCGCGCCCAAGGCGTGACGGTGCCGCTCGTCGGCGACTTCCACTACATCGGCCACAAGCTGCTCGCGGAAAACCCGGGCTGCGCGGAAGCACTCGACAAATACCGCATCAATCCCGGCAACGTCGGCTTCAAGGACAAGAAGGACCGCCAGTTCTCCGGCATCGTCGAACTGGCACTGAAATACGCCAAGCCGGTTCGCATCGGCGTCAATTGGGGCTCGCTCGACCAGGAGCTGTTGACCCGGCTGATGGACGAGAACGCGCTGGCACCCGAGCCCAAGGATGCGCGCCTGGTGATGCACGAGGCGATCGTGCAATCGGCGCTTCTCTCTGCTGCCCGCGCCGAGGAGCTCGGCCTTGGCGCCGACCGCATCGTCCTCTCGGCCAAGGTCTCCGCCGTGCAGGACCTCGTCGCCGTCTACACCATGCTGGCCGAGCGCTCCCGCTATGCGCTGCACCTCGGGCTGACGGAAGCCGGCATGGGCTCCAAGGGCATCGTCGCCTCGACCGCCGGAATGGGCATTCTGCTGCAGGCCGGCATCGGCGACACGATCCGAGTGTCGCTGACGCCGGAGCCCGGCGGCGACCGCACGCTGGAGGTCAAGGTCGCACAGGAGATCCTGCAGACGATGGGGCTCAGATCGTTCGTCCCGGTGGTCGCCGCCTGCCCGGGTTGCGGTCGCACCACCTCGACCGTGTTCCAGGAGCTCGCGCGCGAGGTCGAGACGATGATCCGCGACCGCATGCCGGAGTGGCGGCGGCGCTATCCCGGCGTCGAGACGATGACCCTCGCCGTCATGGGCTGCATCGTCAACGGCCCCGGTGAATCCAAGCACGCCGACATCGGCATCTCGCTCCCTGGCACCGGCGAGGCGCCAGCGGCGCCGGTTTTCATCGACGGCCAGAAGGCGCTGGTGTTGCGGGGCCCGCGCATCGCCGACGAGTTCAAGGCGATCGTCGAGGACTACATCGCGCGCCGCTTCGAACGGATGGGGTCAGACCCTGCGGGTCCGACCCCGATCAGCGACGTTCAAAACAGGGGTCAGACACGCAGGGTCTGACCCCGTTGCCCCCCTCGCAGCCGCCCCCACGCCTGGAGACGGCGCGCCGCTTCCGCCATGTCGGCCGTCGTCCCCGAGTAGGAGAAGCGCACGAACCGGTGGCCGCGCGCCGCGTCGAAGTCGAGCCCCGGCGTGACGGCGACGCCGGTCTCCTCCAGCATCGCTTGCGCGAAGGCGAGGCTGTCGTCGGTGTAAGCCGACACGTCGCAGTAGAGGTAGAACGCGCCGTCGGCGGGCACGATCTCGGTCAGGCCCGCTCGCGGCAGCTCGGCCAGAAGCAATGCGCGGTTGGCCGCGTACACCCGCTTGTTGGCCTCGAGCTCGTCGAGCGCATCGAACGCGCCGAGCGCGGCCACCTGCGAGATCGCCGGCGGGGCGATGAACAGGTTCTGCTGCAACCGCTCGATCGTGCGCACCAGCCGCGCCGGCACCACCATCCAGCCGACCCGCCAGCCGGTCATCGAGAAGTATTTCGAGAAGCTGTTGATCACGATCGCGTCGTCGTCATGGGCGAGCGCGGTGCGCTGCGGCAAGCCGTAGCCGAGGCCGTGATAGATCTCGTCGGAGATGAACCAGACCCGCTCGCGGGCGCACAACCCGGCGATCTCGGCGAGCCGCCCGGGCTCCAGCATGGTGCCGGTCGGATTGGCCGGGCTCGCGATCAGCAGGCCCTGGAGCCCGCGGCCGATCTCGGCGCCGATCTGGCCCGCGGTCGGCATCCAGCGCGTGTCGGGACCGGTCTCGATCGTCACCGGCACGGCGCCGAGCGCCGAGAGGATGTGCCGGTAGCAGGGATAGCCAGGCGCCGGCAGCGCCACCCTCGCGCCGGCGTCGAACAAGGCCAGGAAGGCCAGCACGAACGCGCCCGAAGAGCCGGTCGTCACGACCACCCGCTCGGGCGCAAGGTCGAGGTCGTACCACTCGCCGTAGAGCCGGGCGATCCGCTGGCGCAGCGCCGGCAGCCCGAGCGCCAGCGTGTAGCCGAGCGGCTCCCGGTCAAGGGCCGCACGGGCGGCCGCGCGCGCGGCCTCCGGTGCCGGCGTGCCCGGCTGGCCGACCTCCATGTGAACGACGTGCACGCCGGCGCGCTCTTGTTCCGCCGCCCGGCGCATCACGTCCATGACGATGAAGCTGTCGATCTCGCTCCGCGCCGAGGCGGCGAGCACGTCACTCTGAACGTCCAAGGATCGTCTCCGGGCTGCTTCGATGGCGATGGGCAGGGGACGGCGCGCCCGCCTTCCTCTCGCCCCATTATGCCCTGTTGATGGCTCAATCGAAGCGGCTTCTCGCCTGCGCCGGATGAGCGCACAGGCCTGACCGCGGGGCATGGTGCCGGGCACGGCGCCGGATCGGCCTTGCGCCGCCCCTCCGACCGATCCTATCTAGGCCGGTGTCGGGAGCTGGGAGCGACACGAGCAAAGGGACCAGGGATTGACCAAGGGACCGGCGATGAGGGGGCTCGATCCGTTGCGGCGCGGCTTGGCGGCTGTGGCAATGGCCGCGGTTGGCGTGACCACGCTGCCGGCGCCGTCGGCCGTGGCGCAGGGCATCCCGCTGATCCGCGACACCGAGATCGAGAACCTGTTGAACGACTACGCGCGACCGATCTTCCGCGCCGCCGGGCTCGGCACCGGGCGCGTCGCGATGCGCATCGTCAGGAGCGACAGCTTCAACGCGTTCGTGGTCGACGGCCGCAACGTGTTCGTCCACACCGGCACGCTGACCCAGGCCGAGTCGCCGAACGAAGTGATCGGCGTCATCGCCCACGAGACCGGCCACATCGCCGGCGGCCACATGGCGGCACTGCGCGCCCGCATCGCCAAGGACCAGACCCGCGCACTGCTCGCCCAGATCCTCGGCATCGCGCTGGTCGTCGCCGGCGGCGCCTCCGGCGGCAACGTCGGCGAGAACCTCGGCGGTGCCGGCCAGGGCGTGCTGATGGGCGGCAGCGAGATCGTCATGCGCTCGCTCTTGGCCGAGCGCCGCTCGCAGGAATCGGCCGCCGACCAGGCCGGCCTCAAGTATCTGGAGGCGACCAAGCAATCGGGTCGCGGCATGCTGGAGACGTTCGAGCGGTTCGCCCAGCAGGAGTACATCTCCGACGCGCACAAGGACCAGTTCGCCCGCAGCCATCCGGTCGCCACCGACCGCCTCGCCCGCTTGCGCGAGCTGGTCCAGTCGAGCCCGCACTTCGGCCAGAAGGATCCGCCCGAGCTGCAGCTGCGCCACGACCTGATGCGCGCCAAGCTCGCCGGCTATCTCGACCGGCCCGCAATCGTCTTCAATCGCTATCCGGCGAGCGACACCAGCCTGCCGGCTCGCTATGCACGCGCCATCGCCAAGTTCTTCCAGGGCGGCAGGGGTGGACTCGAATCCGCACTCGCCGACATGGAGAGCCTGATCCGCGATCGGCCGGACTACCCCTACTTCCACGAGGTCAAGGGTGACATTCTGGTCCGCTCGGGCAAGCTCGCCGAGGCCATCGCCCCGCTGCGCAGGGCCATGCAGGGCGCCGAGAGCCCGAACCTGATCCGCGTCGAGCTGGCCGGCGCATTGCAGGCGACCGGCGGCGAGGCGGGCCTCAAGGAATCCGTCGAGCTGCTGCGCCGCTCGCTGATCGAGGACCAGAACCCGCGCGCCTACCGCCTGCTCGCCACCGCCTACTACAAGCAGAGCAAGCTGCCAGAGGCCGACGCTGTGACCGCGCAGGCCTATTTTCTGGAAGGCGACCTGCGCCAGGCGCAGATCTTCGCCAAGCGGGCCCAGCTCAAGCTGAAGCCGGGCACGCCCGAATGGATCAAGGCTGACGACATCTTGAACTACAAGCCGCAAACGTGAGAGACGGCCGCCGGCCGTTCTGCTATCGACACCCCGACAGTGAACCAGCAAGCGAGACCCCGATGCCAACGCGCCCGACCATGTCCGCTCTTTGCGCACTCGCGACCCGCAGGTGCGCGTTCCGCACTGTGCCCGCCATGTTGGGCCTCGCTGCCCTGCTCGCCTTCGCCGGCCCGCAGGGAACGATGATCTCCAAGGCGAGCGCGCAGGCGACCGCCGGCGCACCTGCCGCCGGCACCTTCTCACCGGAGCAGAAGAGCGCCATCGAGGGCATCGTCAAGGAATACCTGCTGGCTCATCCGGAGCTGTTCCTGGAGATCCAGCGGATCCTCGAAGCGAAGCTCGAGGCCGAGCAGGCGGAGAAGATGAAGGCCGCCCTAAAAGACGTCGCCGATGGCCTCTATCGCGATCCCAATGCGCCGGTCGCCGGCAATCCCAAGGGCGACGTCACCGTGGTCGAGTTCTTCGACTACAACTGCGGCTACTGCAAGCGCGGCCTCGGCGACCTAGTGAAGCTCGTCGAGTCCGACAAGAACGTGAAGGTCGTGTTCCGCGAGCTGCCGATCCTGTCCAAGGGCTCGGACGAGGCCGCCCGCGCCGCACTCGCCGCCCGCAAGCAGGGCAAGTACTGGGAATTCCATCGCGCCATGCTGGACTTCAAGGGCCAGGCGAACGAGGCGAGCGCGCTGAAGATCGCCGAGAAGCTCGGTCTCGATATCGCCAAGCTGAAGACCGACATGGCCGCCGACGAGGCCAAGGCCGAGATCGCCAAGGTGCGCGAGATCGCCCAGAAACTCGGCATCAACGGCACTCCGCACTTCCTGGTCGGCGACCGCTCGATCCCCGGCGCGCCGGAGAACCTTTTCGAGCAGCTGGCGAGCGACGTCGGCGAGATTCGCAAGGCCGGCTGCCAGGTCTGTTGAGCGGTCGCGATCGGGCGGGCCGGTTGCCTATCCGCGCCGGCCCGGCGGTCGGGTGCGTGACCGCTGGCGGGCCCTCAACAGGGTTAACGCGGTCGCACTTTCGCAGGTGCGGGAAAGCTGGTAAAGGGCGTTGGTTCTCGGGCGAGCCAGCCACCGGACCTCGCGGGCGGGGTAGGCGTCGCCCGGCGACTCCTCGAGGCCTCAATCTCCAAGCCGCCGGTGCCCGACGCCTCATGGCCAAGCCCGTCTACGTCCTCAACGGACCGAACCTCAATATGCTCGGCAAGCGTGAGCCGGCCATCTATGGCAGCGACACGCTCGACGACGTGAGAAAGCGTACCGAAACGCGGGCCAAGACTGTCGGCCTCGCGATCGACTTCCGCCAGTCGAACAGCGAGGGCGAACTGATAGGCTGGGTGCAGCAGGCCCGCGACAAGGCCTCCGGCCTGATCATCAACGCCGGCGGCCTGACCCACACCTCGATCGCGCTGCTCGACGCCCTCCAGGCGGCCGAGCTGCCGGTGATCGAGGTGCATCTTTCCAACATCTTCCGCCGCGAGGACTACCGGCATCACTCCTACGTCTCGCTGGCTGCCAAAGGGGTGATCTGTGGCCTGGGCGCCAAGGGGTACGAGCTTGCGATCGAGGCGATGGCCGACATTCTGGCCGGACATGGCCGCGGGCAGAAGCGATAGTCGGGCGGTGAGCCGCCCAGAGATTGGGATGATCGACCCATGACGGGGAAGAAAGAGGCCGACAAGGCGAGCCCAGAGCACGCGCTCATCCGCGAGCTCGCCGAACTGTTGAACGACACGGGTCTTTCCGAGATCGAGATCGAGAAGAGCGGTCTCAGGGTCCGCGTCGCGCGCCAGCTGAGCATGACCGCCGCGCCGGTCGCGATGCCGGTAGCCGCGGCCCAAGCACCCGCCGGAGTGGCTCCAGCCGCCGCAGCGCCCGCCGCCGCCGCCGACCCCGCCAAGCATCCGGGCGCGGTCAAGTCGCCGATGGTCGGCACGGCGTATCGAGCGCCGGAGCCTGGCGCCGCACCGTTCATCGAGGTCGGCACCCGCGTCGCCCAGGGCGACCCGCTGCTGATCATCGAGGCGATGAAGACGATGAACCAGATCCCGGCCCCCAAGGCCGGCACGGTCACCGCGATCCTGTTCGAGAACGGCCAGCCGGTCGAGTTCGGCGAGCCGCTGGTGATCATCGAGTGAGGCCGGGAAACAGGCAGCAGGCAGCAGGCAACAGGCAGCAGGATCGGATGTCGACAACCCGCCTGCCGGCTGCCGGCTGCCCGCTGCCGATCTGAGAGAAAAATGTTCGACAAAGTCCTGATCGCCAACCGCGGTGAGATCGCGCTCCGGATCCAGCGGGCATGCAAGGAGCTCGGCATATCGACCGTTGCGGTGCATTCCACCGCCGACGCCGACGCGATGCACGTGCGTCTCGCCGACGAGAGCGTGTGCATCGGCCCGCCGCCGGCGAGCGACAGCTACCTCAACATTCCCCGCCTGCTCGCCGCCTGCGAGATCACCGGCGCCGATGCGGTGCACCCCGGCTACGGTTTCCTGTCCGAGAACGCGCGCTTCGCCGAGATCCTCGAGGAGCACTCGATCACCTTCATCGGCCCGACCTCGGAGCACATCCGCGTCATGGGCGACAAGATCGCCGCCAAGGAGACGGCGAGGAAGCTCGGCATTCCGGTCGTGCCGGGCTCCGATGGTGCCGTCAGCACCGAGGCCGAGGCACTGCGGATCGCCAAGGACATGGGCTACCCGGTTCTCATCAAAGCGGCGGCCGGCGGCGGCGGGCGCGGCATGAAGGTCGCCCACTCCGCCGCCGACCTCGGCCTCGCGCTCGCAACCGCTCGCTCCGAGGCCAAGGCCGCGTTCGGCGACGACGCCGTCTACATCGAGAAGTACCTGCAGAAGCCGCGCCACATCGAGATCCAGGTGTTCGGCGACGGCCAGGGCAACGCGGTGCACCTCGGCGAGCGCGACTGCTCGCTGCAGCGCCGGCACCAGAAGGTATGGGAGGAGGCGCCCTCGCCGGCGCTCAATGCCGCCTCGCGCAAGAAGATCGGCGACACGGTCGCGGAAGCAATGCGCAAGCTCAAGTACCGCGGCGCCGGCACGGTCGAGTTCCTGTTCGAGGACGGCGAGTTCTACTTCATCGAGATGAACACCCGCCTCCAGGTCGAGCACCCGGTGACCGAGGCCATCACCGGCATCGATCTGGTGCTCGAGCAGCTGCGCATTGCCTCCGGCGGCACGTTGAGCCTCAAGCAGTCCGACATCGCCTTCTCGGGCCACGCCATCGAGTGCCGCATCAACGCCGAGAACGCGCGCACCTTCCGCCCCTCGCCCGGCCAGATCACCTATTGGCATCCGCCTGGCGGCCTCGGGGTGCGGGTCGATTCGGGCGTCTACCAGGGCTACAAGATCCCGCCCTACTACGACAGCCTGATCGGCAAGCTGATCGTCCATGGCAAGAACCGCAACGAGTGCATGATGCGGCTGAAGCGGGCGCTGTCCGAGTTCGTGATCGACGGCATCGAGACCACCATCCCACTGTTCAACGAGCTGATCCGCCAGCCCGATATCGCCAACGGGCTCTACGACATCCACTGGCTCGAAAAATTCCTCGGCAAGCCTTAGATTGGGCTGACAGGGTGGTCGGCCGGCGCGGGCCGGACGCCCTGCGAGCCGCATTACCCAGAGCCCCGGATGACCTCGCGCGACGACATCCTGATCGAGATCACGCCGCAGGTGCTGCTCAAGGCGTACAGCTGCGGCATCTTTCCGATGGCCGAGAGCGCCGACGACCCGGCACTCTATTGGATCGAGCCGCAGCAGCGGGGCATCCTGCCGCTCGAGGCGGCGCACGTGCCGCGCCGGCTGGCCCGCACGGTCCGCACCACACCCTACCGTGTGACCATCGACGAGGATTTCGAGAGCATCATCGACGGCTGCGCGGCCTCCCGCCCCGGCCGGCGCTCGACCTGGATCAACGACCGCATCCGCCGCCTCTACCGCGACCTGTTCGACCTCGGCCACTGCCACACCGTCGAGGTCCGCCACGACGGCCGCATCGTCGGCGGGCTCTACGGCGTCGCGCTCGGCGGGGCGTATTTCGGCGAGAGCATGTTCTCCTACGCCCGCGACGCCTCCAAGGTGGCGATGGTGCACCTCGTCGCACGCCTCGTCGCCGGCGGCTTCACACTGCTCGACACCCAGTTCGTCACCGACCATCTGCGCCAGTTCGGCACCATCGAGGTCGACCGCGAGGAGTTCCAGCGCCGGCTCGAGGCCGCGCTCGCCGGCAAGGGGGACTTCCTGGCCCTGCCGGCCGAGATCACCGGCGCGGTCGCGCTCGCGACGATCGAGGCCGCGATGCGCGGGGAGTAAGTCGGGCGCATTTCGGGGACATGACCCGATCGCCGTCGCTCCCATCGCCGCACGGCACGGCACTTACGCGATCGGGATCGTGTCCCCGGAATGGGGATGTCGGAATGGGGAGCGCGGAATTGGGAGTTCAGTATTGTGTCCCCGTTATTCAAGTCGGGCGCATTTCGGGGACATGACCCGATCGCCGTCGCTCCCATCGCCGCACGGCACGGCACTTACGCGATCGGGATCGTGTCCCCGGAATGGGGATGTTGGAATGGGGGGCGCGGAATGGGGAGTTAAGTATTGTGTCCCCGTTATTCCGTTATTTCCCCCAAGTATTGTGTCCCCATTATTCCGTGTCCCCGTTATCCCCGGCGCTGACAGCAAATCCAAATGCTCAGGCAGGAGCTGGCAGCGGAGCCGACGGGACCACCACGAACTTGGGGTGGGCAAATCAGGCAGCCGTGAGCGCCGGTGCAGGATCGATAGGTTGGCAGCGAGCCGTGGTGCTTCCGGGAGAGTCAAATATGCCGGATCATCGGCGGGCGAAACGATCCTGAATCTCTCTCACAGCGCCCTCGAAGGAGGACGCCGGAACCGCAGCGTGCAGCATCGTGAGCGCGCCGCCCTCGCCTGGGCGGGGCGCGAACAGGCACGCGCTGTTGATGGCGATGACCGCGAGCCCTTCGCTGGTGTGGACGAGTAACGGTGCCCCCGACGATCCCAGCGCCCATTCACTGTCGTGAAGGTAGACTCCCCAACGCAAGGAGAGGATCGACACGCGGTCGTCGACAGCCAGGGCTCGACCGTTGTCGACGTCGATGGAGAAGGCCGACAGTGCAATCCGAAGGCGTGCGATGTCGGAACCGGAGACACTCCTAAGGAGAAGAGGATGGACGTTCGCGGGCGCGCGATCCAGCAGCACGATGCCCCAGTCCATCGCCCCGTCCCGCAGCGTGTAGCCCCGGTACTGACGGGTGGAACCGACACGCTCGATTCTGCCCTGCAGTTTGAGCGGCGCTCCGTCGTCATAATAATTCAAGACGAATGTCACCGGCTTCTTGATCAGGTTGCCGTCCCGCCCCACGAGGCAATGGGCGGAGGTCACCACGATCCGGGGATTCAGCACGAGGACCCCGGTGCAAGTCCGCGCACCGATCAGCTTGCCGACTGAGGCATGCAGCGGCTGACCGGCGGCGACAACCACTCGCGAATTCTTGGCGCCCGGTTCGCCTATCCCCCACCTCTCCGCCAGGAGACCGCCTCCTGTCAGAGCGATGACCGATGCCAAGACCGGTGTGAGCCATCGCATGGTTCCACACCTTTCGGCGGGCCGACCGGCCTGCCCTCCTTTCCCGGTGCTCGCGGAGGAACAAAGGCGGCCGGGCACAAGTCCATGTCACAAATATGTGTAGTCCTGTCGGCTGAGGCAACCCAGGTGTAATCTTCTGCCCCCTGGAGCGGAATTCCTGCGCTGCATAAATTCTGGAGTGTCATGCTGACGTGCCTGCGAAAAGGTGCCGTCGTGATCCTGGGCGTGTTGCTCGCGCTGGGAACGGTGGTGCCTGCGGCCCACGCATCGAGCGTGACCGCCGAGATGGCAGTCCTGGCCGGCGCTGATGCGGCCTCAGGCGATGCGTGCGACCACTGCAACTGTTCCACGCCGGCCCCCGGACCGACCGCTTGCCAAACCGGCACGTGTGCACCCAACTGCGTTGCGGCCGGCACCTGCGCCATCCTGCCAGACGGCGCCGTACTGAGGCCGCCACTCGTCTCGTCGGTGCAAAGCGCGACCTTCACATTGGCTCGCGGTCGGCTCATCGCACCCGATCCGCCGCCCCCCAGGCTCCCGCTCTGAGCGACTGGCGCTCCCCCTGCACGATTGAACCCGTGCTCGGCTGTTGCGCCGCGTCGTGTGTCGCAGCGGCCGTTTGCGCCAGTAACCTCCAAGCCAAGCCGTGAAAGGCCCCGCCCATGGACATCGCGCCCTGTCCAGTGTCGCGCCGTTCCCTGCTCGCAGTAGGGGCGGGACTTGTGCTTGCGTCCGTGATGCCGCCCCTGCTGGCTCGGGCAGCAGCCTCGCGCGACGTTCGTCTTCGCGCCGAACCTGGGCGTGCTCGACTGGTCGGGCCCGAGCACCCGGAAACGGCCGTGTGGACCTACAATGGCTCCGTTCCGGGACCCGAGATTCGGGTGCGTCAGGGAGAACGGCTGCGCGTTGCCGTCACGAACAGGCTCGCGGAGGAAACGACCGTGCACTGGCACGGCGTGAGGGTCCCCAACGCCATGGACGGAGTGCCACACCTAACGCAGAAGCCAATCGCTTCGGGCGAGACCTTCACCTATGAGTTCGATGCCCCCGATGCCGGCACCTACTGGTACCATCCACACCAGCACAGCTCCGTTCAGGTCGGGCGCGGCCTTTACGGCCCCCTCATCGTCGAGGAGCCGCGGCCGATCACGGTGGATCGCGACCTCGTGTGGGTCCTGGGCGACTGGCGCCTACTCCGCGATGCTCAGATCAGCGACGATTTCGATAGCCAACACGACATGGCCCACAGCGGACGTGTGGGCAACACGGTCACGATCAACGGCGAGGTGCCCGAAACCTTCGCCGTTCGCAGCGGCGAGCGCCTGCGCCTCCGGCTCATCAATGCCGCCAACGCGCGCATCTTCGGCCTCGAATTCGAGGGACACCGGCCCATCGTCGTCGCGTACGACGGCCAGCCGGTGCCACCACATCCGCCGGCCGGCGGGCGCGTGGTGTTGGGTCCCGCGATGCGCGTCGACCTCGTGCTCGATCTGACGGACAAACCCGGCGCGCGCTACAGGGTGACCGACCGGTTCTACCGTGGTCTCGAATACAGGCTGGTCGATCTCGTCTACGCCGCAGAGCCCCTGCGCCAGCACCTACTCGAGGCGCCGTTCGCTCTTGAGCCCAATCCGCTCCCGGAGCCCGACTTGAACGCGGCCGAGCGCCACGAGGTGACGTTCAATGGCGGCATGATGGGCGGAATGATGATGGGCGGGGACAGAGGCGGCAGAATGAGGAACATGATGGAGTTGATGCACTCGGGCAAGATCTGGTTCATCAACGGCGTCGCGGCCACGGGCCATGTGCTTGAGCCGCTCATCACTCTACGCCGCGACCGCTCCTACGTGCTCGCGCTGCGCAACGAGACGGCTTGGCACCATCCCATTCATCTCCACGGACACTTCTTCCGGGTGATCAGCCGTAACGGCAGCCCGACGCCACACCGCGAGTGGCAGGACACCGTTCTGATGAGCCCGCGCGAGACGGTCGAGATCGCCTTCGTCGCCGACAACCCCGGCGACTGGATGTTCCACTGCCACATCCTGGAGCACCAGGCCGGCGGCATGATGGGCGTGATCCGCGTCGCCTGAGGAGGAAACCATGCTGAACCCGATAAGCGCCGTCATGCTGGGGATCATCCTGACATCAGGAGCGGCCAGCGCGGCGAATGCCGAAGCAAACGCGAGGGCAGGTGCCAAATCCTACCGAGCGTGCGCCGCGTGCCACTCACTTGAGCCAGGAGTTCACCTGACGGGGCCGAGTCTCGCCGACCGTTGGGGCAAGAAGGCCGGCACGCTTGAGGACTTCCCCCGCTACTCGAAGGCGCTGATGGAAGCGGGTCTCGTCTGGGATGAGAATACCCTCGATGCCTGGCTCGCGCACCCCGAAAGACTGGTGCCGGGCAATTACATGGTCTTCCGCGGGATTGCGGACGACAAGGCCCGTGGCGATCTCATCGCATTCCTCAAAGAGGCCATGGCCGCAGGTGGCGCGAAATCGGTGGTCGACAAGCGCCTGCTCGACAAGGAGACCGTCCAAGGCCAGCGGCCCGAGCCGCTCGGCGATGTCGCCTCCGAGCAGCATGTGACCGCCATCCGTCACTGCCGCGGCACGTACTTCGTGAAGACGGCCGACGGCAAGGAGCGCCCCTACTGGGAAATGAACGTGCGCCTCAAGACCGATACGGCCGCCACGGGGCCGAAGCCGGGCAGGCCGGTGATCGTTGGCGCCGGCATGATGGGCGATCGCGTGTCGATCGTCTTCGCCGATCCCGCCGAAATCGGAGCAATGACAAAGCGCGCGTGCTGAAACGAAGCAGACCACTTCTGAGCCAAACAACAGGAGGCGCCCATGGGTAGGGGACAAGTTCCGGGTAGACAAGGCAATGCGATCTTCAGCAGGACCGCTGTTGGGGACATTGCGAGGTAACGGGGACACAATGCCGGAAGTAGCGAAGTAACGCATTCCCGGGGACACGATCCCGATCGCTTGAGGTGGGGGCAGAACGACGACGTCGGCGACGGCGATCGGGTCATGTCCCCGGACAGGAAGTAACGGGGACACAATGCCGGAAGTAGCGAAGTAACGGCATTCCCGGGGACACGATCCCGATCGCTTGAGGTGGGGGCAGAACGACGACGTCGGCGACGGCGATCGGGTCATGTCCCCGGACAGGCTCGCGGCGCATCAGATCGGAGGGCGCGCGCTGCGCAATCACCATGTCCCGCCGGGAACAGCGCACGAACGCGCGCCTTGTCATCCTCGCAGCATCGAGACGGCCCGGCGGCTGCCCCCGCCGCCGCGCTCGGAGCCGCGGCTCGCAGCCGAGCCGTCGGCAGCGCCAACCCATGTTTGCAAGGAGTCACTCTGATGAACGGCAGGATCAAATCGGCAGCCATCGCCGCAGGCGTCGCGATGCTCGCGCTCACCGGCGCGGTCGGCGGCGCCGAGGCCGGCGGCAAGCACCTCCGCTTCGGCGTCCACAAGCACCACTTCCTCCACGCCCCGCTCGTCATCCACGATGGCTGCGGCTACTACAAGCGCATGTGGTGGAAGACCGGGTTCCTGTTCTGGAAGGAGAAGTACTTCATCTGCAAGGGCTGGTGGTGAGGCCCGAGCAATACCGCGAGCGGAGTTTTCGACTGACATTGCCGCTGGCCGCACGCAGGCAAATGAAATAACGGCGCGCCGGTCGGCGCCGGCATGAGGTCGAGTCCTTCGCGCGACGGTATGAACGGGCTCCGGCGGCGCTTCCCCGTCCTCCCCACGCCCCCGCAGCCGGATGACCCGTGCCCCCCAGTGCTCGTCGCTGGGGGGCTTCCCGCAGGGTGGTTCATTTCTCGGCGAGCACCGCGCTCTTCCCTCTCCCGGGACGGGAGAGGGTACCCGAAGGGCGGGTGAGGGACCAACCGCAGGCGATGGCGCCGAGGATGGGCAGATCCCTCATCCGGCCTGCCGACACCTTCTCCCGAGGGAGAAGGGAAGTGGTGGGCGCAAACTCTGAGAATTGAATGGTCCTGGCTGTCCCGGGCCACGTTCTCCGGGGGTGGGGGCCGCGGGGGGCGCCCCCCCACCGCCCACCCCTGCA
>JBFMEX010000002.1:0-26051 GCA_040752215.1 Pseudomonadota bacterium
TTGAGGAAGGGTGATGTCTCAGCAACACCATCTAACCTCAACCGGCAGCGGCACGGCCACGGCACAGCGACCCTTGATGGTCGCCTCCGTAGCCTCAACTGTCAGGTGAATACGATCTCAGCACACTCAGCGCATGCTTCCGCGCTCCGGGGACGCGATCCCGACCGCGGGAGGTTGGTGAAATGCGGCAATGTCGGCGACGGCGATCGGGGTCAGGTGCCCGGACGGGGCGCGCCGGTCGCTGCGCAGCAAGGACAATCAAGTCGCCTTGCTGCCGGTGTCCTCGGGCGCAGCGACGGCGATGTCGGCGGACGTCGGCTCGCCATCTGCCGGTGAGGGCGGAGGTGCAGCCGCCTCGGTGGCCGGCGGCGCCGTGGCAGTATGGGACGGCAGAGGTGGCGCGTCGTCGGCGGCGGGCGCATCCTGCTCGGCGACCGCGACGCGGCGCGCCTCGTCGTCGGCCGGCGGTTTGCCGAGCCGATCCCACTCCGCCAACTCGGCGTCGGAGAGGAAGCCCTTGCCCACCCGATACGCGGTCTTGACGATGCCGGCCGGCACCGTCGCGGCGTCGGTGTAGTCGCCGCAATAGTCGTCGAGGCCGTCGTGCATGGTCAGCACGGGATCGGACGCCCACAGCTTGCGCAGAGCCTCGTTGCGCACGTCGTCCGGCACACCGGCGGCCATGAAGCGGCGATAGTCGGAGTTGAAGTCAAGCGCGTCGAAGTCGATGTCGGCGAAGTCCTCGCGCGTCAGCGGGCGCGGGCACTCCGGCGCATCGTCGGCCGGCGGGCGCAGCGCGGCGACCCCGCTTTCCGCGCCGTCGCCGGCGATCGTACCCTCGCGCAGGTCCTCGCCGGCGGCCGGCTCGGCCTCACCGGTGCGCGCCTGCCGCTTCAATCGCGCCCAGCGCCCGACGAAGCTCTCCTGGTCACGCTCGCTCATCGGCTCGTTGAGTCCTCGTGCTCGCCGGCCGCGCCGGACCCGCAACGGCTACGACTTGGAGCCGGCCTTGGCCTGCCGCCAGTAGTCCATGCGCTCTCTGAGCGCCACCAGCGGCTCCTGGCCGAACTTGTGCTCGTCCTCGACGTGGTGACGCTGGCGCTGGCGCTTGGTGAACGCCTCCTCGACATGGTGCCGGTCGATGAACCGCTGCACCTCGGCGATCAGCGGCTCCGGCATCGCCACCCGCTCGACGATCTCGAACCCCGACCCGTCGTAGGCCTGGGCCTCGAACGGCGAGGCGGTGACGAGATGCACCCGCATCGGCTCCCGCTCTGAGCCGTCGCCCTCGCACAGGACCACGTAGACGGACGGCGCCCCGTTTGCCAGATTGACCTGATAGGAGGTCGTCTCCTTACGGTGAAGCTCGATCTCGAGCGTCGCGGCGTGGTAGTGAACGAACGTGGGCCCGCGCGCGACCTCCACCCAGCGGTCCAAGGGCGGGGGATCGAGGAACACCGCGACCGGACGCCAGCGATAATCCTGCCAAGGATGATCGATCCGCTCGCGGGCGACGATGACACCGACCGGGATCGTCACGGCGTGGCTCATGCGGGCGGGTCTCTCTGCTTGAACGCTGTCTTCTCTTAGACGAAAGTTTATACTCCCATCTGCCGTCGCGGCCAACGCCTTTTGATCAAAGCTGTTTTCCAGACGTCGACAACGGTGAACGCGAGCCGAGATGCGCCATGAGCAAGACCCCTGAGGATACGCTGCTCGTTTGCAACTGCCAGCGGACAATGCACGTGGACGGAGACGCGATCGGCCGCGCGCTCGGGCGCCCGGAGGCGCTCGCAGTCCATTCCGAGCTATGCCGGGGCGGCCTCGCCGCGTTCGAGAGGGCGCTCGAGGGTGGCCGGCGGGTGCATGTCGCCTGCCGGCAGGAGGCACCGCTGTTCCGCGAGGTGGCCGCCGAGAGGGGGCACGGCGATGTGCGGCTCGCCTTCACCGGCATCCGCGAGGAGGCGGGCTGGTGCGAGGACATGGGTGGCGCAACGCCAAAGATGGCGGCGCTGCTGGCGGCAGGGCGGCATGTCGCGGTACCGGCACCGCTGACGACGCTCACCTCCGACGGCGTGTGCCTCGTCTACGGCAAGGGCCAGATCGCGCTCGACGTCGCGCGCGCGCTCGAGTCCCGCCTCAGCGTGTCGGTGCTTCTGACCGATGTCGAGGATGCCCTGCCGCCACGCGTGGTCGCGGCGCCGATCGCCAGGGGGCGCATCCGCAGCGCGAAGGGGGCGCTCGGCAACTTCGACATCGTCGTCGACGGCTATGCGCCGATGCTGCCCTCCTCCCGCCGCAAGCTCGACTTCGCCATGCCCCGCGACGGGGCGAGCTCGCGCTGCGACGTGATCCTCGACGTATCCGGTGGCACGGCGCTGTTTCCCGGCGGTGATCGGCGCGACGGGTATCTGAGGGCCGATCCGGGCGACCCCGCCGCCGTGGCCAAGGCGATGCTGGCAGCGAGCGATCTCGTCGGCGAGTTCGAGAAGCCGATCTACGTCGACTACAATGCCTCGATCTGCGCGCATGCCCGCAGCCAGAAGGTCGGCTGCCGCAGCTGCCTCGACCATTGCCCGCTCGGCGCTATCACGCCCGACGGCGACCACGTCAAGATCGATCCCGCGATCTGCGGAGGCTGCGGCAACTGTGCTGCGGTCTGTCCGACGGGAGCGGCGAGCTACGCGTTCCCGGCGCGGGCCGACGTGATCACGCGGGCCGGACTGCTGGTTCGGACCTATCTTGCCGCCGGCGGCACGCGGCCCGTGCTCCTGCTCCACGACGAGCGCCACGGCGGGGAGCTGGTCGGGGCAATGGCCCGCTTCGGTCGCGGCCTGCCGGCGAACGTGCTGCCGCTCGGCCTCTACTCGGTGCTGCAGACGGCCCACGAACTCCTCGTCGCGATGCTGGTGCTCGGCGCCGAGCACGTGGTCGTGCTGGTGTCGCCGGAGCGCCGCGACGAGATGCAGGCGCTGACCTCGCAGATCGCTCTCGGCGAGGCGATCCTGGCCGGGCTCGGCTACGAGGGGGGACGCCTACACGTTCTCGTCGAGCACGACCCCGACGCGGTCGAGGCGGCGCTCTACGGCCTGGAGCGGAAGTCCGCGATCGAGCCGCAGGCGCTCGCGCCGCTCGGCGGCAAGCGGGATATCGCCCGTGTCGTCATGAGCAAGCTGCACGCGCGCGCGCCGGCACCGAAGGACGTGATCGCATTGCCGAAGGGCGCTCCCTACGGCCGCATCGTCATCGACACCAAGGGCTGCACGCTATGCCTTTCCTGCGTCGGCGCCTGCCCGGCGGGCGCGCTCGGCGACAGCCCCGAGCGGCCCGAGGTACGCTTCACCGAGGCGGCGTGCGTGCAATGCGGCGTGTGCGCAGCGACTTGCCCCGAGAAGGTGATCACGCTCGAGCCGCGCTATGATTTCACCAACGCGCCGCTGACGGCCGAGGTGCTGCACGGCGAGGAGCCGTTCCACTGCGTGCGCTGCGGCACGCCGTTCGGCGCCAGATCGTCGGTGGAGCGCATCGTCGAGCGCTTGAAGGGGCACACGATGTTCCAGAATGCAGAGCAGCTGCGGCTGATCCAGATGTGCGACAACTGCCGGGTCGTAACACTGGCCGAATCCGCCGACGATCCGTTCCGCGGCGGCGAGCGACCGCGGGTGCGCACGACCGAGGACTACCACTTGGCCGAGGAGCAGGCGCGCAAGACCGGTAAGAAGGTCGACGATTTTCTTTCCTAGTGTGGTGATCGAGAAGCCCGCTACATGCTTCTCGGCTGGGCGGCGAACGAATTTCGCGATCACGACACTGGCCCTTGGGCGCGTGCCGCGCCGATTCCGCTCCGCATTGCGGGGAGGGGTCCGGAGGGGGGCCGACGTCATTCTTGGCGCGTCCCGACTCGCCTCCGGCGGGCCGGCCGCCAGGCACGATGGCTGCTGCTCGGCCATCCCCGTCCAGCCTCCCCCACGTGGGGGAGGGACGCGTCACGTGAGCCGTGCAGCATGCGTACCACGCTCACGCACCGTCACCATGACGTGAGGCCCCTGGCGGACGGGCGGCGCGCTCCCATATCTCGATCAAGCAGACGCGATGCGCGGCGAAGCGGGGCTCCCCTCCTGCGATGCACGCCAGAGCTGCAATCGAATCGGAGTGAGTGATCCATGAGAACCCTGCTCGTCGCCGTGCTGGCCGCGCTGCTCCTCTCAGCGACCATCCTGGCCGCGGTCGGCCCGGCGGCGGCAGTGGGTGAGCTTGATACGGCCGACCTGCCCACCCACATATCGAGTTGAGCATTTCCGACGCCCGTCCCCCCCTCCAGCACCCCCGGGCGTCACACGAGAGGGTCCGGTCCCCCCGCCGGACCCTCTTTTCTTTGCCCACTGACATCGCTCTACGCCGACGGCTTCAATGGCAGGTTGGTCAGCAGGTTCTGCGGCTTCATCTTGAGCCGTTTGCTCGCCGACATGGCGAGGCCGAGGTAGACCGGCTTGCCCTTGACGCGCTCGAGCACCTGGTGGTCGTCGAGGATGCGCATGCGGAACAGCGCGATGATCTCCGCCGCATCGTCGGCGGCAAGTTCCTTGCCCTCGTAGAGCGTATTCAGGATGCGCGTTGCCTCGCGGTCGAGGCCGATGTGCCAGCGCCAGTCGTCGTCGTCGATGCGCGGGCGCGGCTCCACCTTCACCTCGATGCGCGCGAGATGGGCGAGCCAGCCCTCGACGACGCGCGCGAAAGCGTCGGGAGCCGGCTGCTCGAAGCGGAAGTCGATGACTGTATCGAAGCGGTCGGAGCGCGGCCAGTAGATCGCCGCGTTGTCTCGGGTCAGAACGTCGAGCGACACCGAGCGCATTGGTGTGCCGGTCGCCGCCAGAAGCTGGCCGATGCCGCTCTCTCGCTCCGAGCGCGCGTGCATCTCGACCATCTCCTCGTCGGCCAGCATGATCCGGCCACCCTCGGTCGACACGCTCTGGCTGCGAAAGAACAGCTCGCCGGCTCTCAGCCGCATCGGATCGTCGGTCGCGGCGAGAATGTTGCGGACGATGAGGTGCACGAGCTGGTCGAGGAACACAGGCGCCACGCGCCGGTCCGGCTTGCGCACGAGGCGGAGGTAGGCACCCTCGATGGTTCCGGAGGCGGCCAGCGCGTCGCGCAGCGCGAGAACAGCGAGATAGTTGTCGTGCGCATCCCTGTCGGCGAGGCGACCGAGCTCGGCCTCGTCGACGGGACGGAACGGGTCCGCCATCAGCGCCTCGTGCAGGCGAATCTCGGCGGCGCAACTCTCGGGCACCGGGTGCACCTCGGGCCGTGTCAGGTAGGCGCGAACGAAATCCGGCGTGACGGCGAGCCAGCCATCGGCGTTGCGCTCGAGGAGATGCATTCCGGCGGACTTCCAAAAGTCAGGCATCGTCCGGCTCGCTGGTCCAGATGCGGGCGTGCTGTGGCTCGGCGGAGGGCGGGCGGATCTTGCGCAGCTCCTCGCGGATCTCGCCCGTCGCATCGCGAACGCGGCGCAGCGTCAGCACGGTGTTGATCGGTACGCCCTCGGCGAGATCGCGCGCGAAGGCGACCTCGGCCTCGGCGGCGGGCAGCGCCGCCTCGACATCGGGCGCACCAAAATGCTCCACGAAGTGCAGGGCGAGGCGATAGGCGACCTCGTCGCAATCGGCCTCACTGGCCTCGGCGACGGTGACGAAGGTCGAGCGGCCGAAGCTCGCGACGCCGAGGAAGCCATTGGCGAACGCCTGCCGCGTCTTGCCAACCAGCTCAGTCTCGCCGAGGCCCGCAAACGCGAAGACACCCGAGACCGCCCATTCTCCCGCCGCCGCCGCGCGCTCGTAGACGTGATCGTCGCTCGAATCGAATCGGATCGTGCGCAGGAGCTTCACGCAGGGATTCCGTCTGCGCGCGGCGACACGGGTTCCGCGCGCCGACCGCTGCGCGCGGCCGGCTGCGAGCGTGCCTCGATCGCGCGGGTCACCGGGCTCACCCGAGTTCGAGCTCCTCCTCGACGACATGATTGAGATCGGTGCCCTCGGCCGTCAGAACCATGCGAACCTTGAGCTTGCCGCCGGCCGGCTTCGCCTCGCGTACGAGGCGCTCGATCTCGCGCTGCGAGGTGACACCGACCTGCTTCAGGAACTTCCTGAGCGACATGTTGAACTTGTCGTCGTCCATGACCGTCTCTCGTCGGTTGATTGCTTTTCGTCGCGGCGGCGCCGGTCGCCGGCCCCAGGTGATAGCACGCGATGGCGCGGATCAGAGTCGAACGTTGCGACTTTCGGTGAAGACATCGCTGGACGACATCGGCACCAGCCCGAGCCCCACCGCGGCAATCCCGCTGATCACGGCCAGCGCAACCAGACTCTTGATGAACGCTTTCATTTGCTCTCTCCCTGAGTCGCATCCGCCGGCGATCCCGGCACGGCCGCTGCCGTCGCTGCTTTCAAATATGCGATCAGCGCCGCGCGCTGGCCCGCCTCGGTCATCCTCTGCAGCGGCATCTTCGAGCCTGGCGTCACCACCTCGGGGCCAAGCTCGAACAGCCGCTCGACCATCTCCGGTGTCCAAACGAAGTCGAGGCCCCTCAGCGCCTCCGAGTAGGGGTAGCCCGGCACGCTGGCGATGCGCCGCCCGAAGATGCCTGAGAGCGTCGGGCCGGCGCGGTTCCGGCCATCGGGCTCCAGCGTGTGGCACACGCTGCACTTGCGCGCAAACTGCAGCTCGCCCTCGGCGAGGGGATTGTCGCCACTAGCGCTCTGCTGGAAGCGGCGCGGGTAGGTGCTGTCCACCTGCTCGAAGGCCTCGCGCGGCGCGATCTGCCAGCGGGTCGCGAAATCGTCGAGGCCGCCGTAGTACATCGCGGTGGCGCCCGGCGCGAAAGCGAGCGCCCACACCGGACCATAAGGGTTGGCGTGCTCCTCGATCACCGACCAGTCGCCGATGCGCACGACGCGGACCAGCCCGTCGCCACTGCCGAGCGCGACAAGGCCCGGCTTCTCGACCTGTGCCAGCGAGAGGATCGGGCGCTCGCAATCGGGGAGTTCGGCGACCACCCTGCCGGTCTCGCCGTCGATCACCTTGGCCGAGCCGTTGAGCGCACCGAGCACGAGCCGCTCGCCGCCCGGCAGCCGCGCCAGCACGTTGACGCCCCAGCCGTGCTTGTGCACGAGCCTGACGAGCGAGCCGTCGCCGACCGCGTAGAGATTGACGGCGCCGTCGTAGCCCGCGGTGTAGAGGCGCTGGCCGTCGGCGGAGAAGGCGACGGCGTTGACGGGACCCTGGTGGCCGGCGATCACCGGGCCGGCGGAGAGGTGCTCGAGATCCCACAGCCTGGCGGTGCGGTCCCAGCTCGCCGAGGCGGCAAGGCGGCCGTCGGGAGACACGGCGAGCGCAATGATCTTGGCGGTGTGTCCCTCGAGGCGGGCCAGGAGCTTGCCCGTCTCCAGATCCCAGAGCGCGATGCGGCCATCGTCGCCGGCGGCGAGCGCGCGCCTGGCACCGGGCAGGAAGGCGACCGCATTGACGGCACCATCATGCTCGGCGAGGCGGTTCAAGAGCCGAGGTTCGGTGCCGGACAGGTCCCACGCCATCATCGCGTAGTCGAAGCTGCCGGTGAGTGCGCGCGAGGAGTCCGGGTCGACGGCAATGGCCTTGATCGGCCCGCCGTGGCCGACGAGATTGCCGGCGTGCGACTTGCGCGTCTCGGCTGCGGCGGACGGCTGCGCACCTGGCGCCGCGGTGCCAGGACCGCGCGTCGGCTCGCCCGCTTGCGCTTGTGCAACAGCGAGATGACAGACGGCGACAAGCAGGACCGCAAGCCGACGCGGCCCTCCGACACTGCGATGACCTGGGCACCGGTCCAGCATCGACCCTCGTGATCCGGCGATCGGGTGTTGCCTATTCCGCGGCCTGGATGCGAGCTCGAGGCGCCTCGCGCTCCCTGGCCAGCTCCTCCTCGACCCACAGCCCATGGTGCTCCTTGGCCCAGTTCAAGTCCACCTCGCCGGAGCCCATGGCAGCGAACGCGCCTTGCATGCCGATGGTGCCGATGTAGATGTGGCCGAGAATGATGCACGCGAGCACGAGCGCCGCGATGCCGTGCCAAGTGGCGGCGAGCTGCATCTCCTGCAGCGGCGTCAGCTCGGTCGGCACCGGCAGGCCGGCCGCAGCGAGAAGCGCCATCGACTTGGCGACGACGTTGGTCTCGAAGGGAAACATCAAGGCGATCCCGGTGACCGAGAGCACCACACCGCCAAGCATCACCAGCCAGAACAAGATCTTCTGACCGGCGTTGAACTTCCGCGCCGGCGGGTGGGAATGGCGTGAGAGCAGGCCGCCGAGCTTGATGAGCCAGACGACGTCGTGGCGGTTCGGAAAATTGTGCCGGAGCCACATCAGGAAGGTGAGCACAAGTCCGGCCATGAACGCGAACGCCACGTAGTTGTGCACCAGCTTGGCCCAGCCCGACAGCGCCGCGAACGTCTCCTTGCCGATCAGCGGCATCACCAGCGCACGCCCGTAGAGGACGTTGAGGCCGGTCAGCGCGAGCGCGATGAACGAGATCGCCAGCAGCCAGTGGCCGGTCCGCTCGAGGTCGCCGAAGCGGGTGATGGTGCGGCCAGAGAGGCCGTGCTCGACGCGGATGCGCCCGCGCAGGAAAAAGAACAGCGCCAGCGCGACGAGCGTGGCGCCGAGCGCATAGGCACCGTACTGCGGCAGCAGGCCGGTTCGCAGGTTGCGCCACTCCTCGCCGTCGGCCTGGATCAGCAGACCCGACTTCTTGTCCGGGATCGAGACGGTGCCCTGCATGCTCTGGCGCAGCTTCTTCCACATCTCGATGTCGTAGTTGCCGCTGCGCAGAGCCTCCGCCCCGACGCCGGCACCGGGCTGGCCGGAGGAAACCGCGCTCGATGGGGGGCGCACACTGGAGCCCGATTGGGCCGTGGCCGGCCCGCCGGCCGCGAGCAGCGCCAGAGCCAGGAGACCGAGCGCCGTGATCGCCGCAGTGAAAGGCCACGCCGGAAGCCTCCGGCCGAAAATCGTCGTCAACGCCATCGCAACCTCCCGAGTGCGCCGGCTTGTTCCGCCGGCTGCCTGTCGTTACGCCATCGGCCGTCGATGCGATCGCTCGCGCGTCTGCTCCTTCACCCTCTACACGTGGCAAGCCCGTCCCGGCCGGAGACGGGGCATCTGGTGCTCGACTACCTCTGCTGCGCCGCGCGCTCGGCGAGGCCTTTGCGCTGCTCCTCTGTCAATGCCTCGTCCGTCTCGCCCTTGTAGACGCCCGGCTCCAGCTGCAACGGACGGCCGGAGCGGACATCGCCGCATCCGGCCATCGTCAGCACGACACCGAAGACACCGACCAGCGCCGCATTCCGCATCGTCATCAACGATCCTCCCATGCCCGCAATCGGCCCGGCCAAGCCGCGCTCGGGCCGCCATCACGACACGGGGCGGCACCAGGGCCGCCCCGCCGATCTCGCCCATGCTCGCGGTGGGACGCGTGGCGTCCCTGCGCGCACTCAGCCCTGCGGGCCCGGATAGGCCTTGCCCCAGCCCCAGGCGCCGGAGCCGAAGCCGCGCGAGACCACCCGCTGCCGATAAATATCGGACACGACGTCGCCGTCGCCAGCGAGCAGCGCCTTCGTCGAGCACATCTCCGCGCACAAGGGCAGCTTGCCCTCGGCAAGCCGATTGCGGCCGTACTTCTTGAACTCGGCCTCGGAGTTGTTCTTCTCCGGACCGCCGGCGCAGAAGGTGCACTTGTCCATCTTGCCGCGGCTGCCGAAGTTCGACGCCTGCGGATACTGCGGAGCGCCGAACGGACAGGCGTAGAAGCAGTAGCCGCAGCCGATGCAGATATCCTTGTTGTGCAGCACCACGCCTTCCGAGGTCTGGTAGAAGCAATCGACCGGGCAGACGGCCATGCACGGCGCATCCGAGCAGTGCATGCAGGCGACCGAGATCGAGCGCTCGCCCGGCTTGCCGTCGTTGATGGTGACGACGCGGCGGCGGTTCACGCCCCACGGCACCTCGTGCTCGTTCTTACAGGCGGTGACGCAGGCGTTGCACTCGATGCAGCGCTCCGAGTCGCAGAGGAACTTCATACGTGCCATGGCTCAAGCCCTCCAGATCTTGCAGAGCGTCGTCTTGGTTTCCTGCATCTGGGTGACGCTGTCGTACCCATAGGTCTGCGCGGTGTTGGTCGCCTCACCGAGCACATAGGGGTCGGCGCCCTCGGGGTACTTGCCCCTGAGATCCTGGCCCTGGAAGTGCCCGCCGAAGTGGAACGGCATGAACGCCACGCCCTTGGCCACCCGCTCGGTGACCATCGCCATGACCTTCACCTTGCCTTTCTCGGGACCCTCGACCCAGACTTGCGCTCCGTCGCGAATGCCGAGGTTGTTGGCATCGGTCGGGTTGATCTCCACGAACATGTTCTGCTGGAGCTCGGCGAGCCACGGGTTGGACCGGGTCTCGTCGCCTCCGCCCTCGTACTCGACCAGCCGGCCGGAGGTGAGGACGATCGGGTACTCCTTCGGAACATTGTTGGCGATCGCCGCCTTCTGCACCTTCTCGTACAGCACCGGCAGCCGGTTCATTTTGCGATCCGTGTGGGTCGGGTACTTGGCGACCAGCTCCGGGCTCGGGCTGTACAGCGGCTCACGATGCAGCGGGACCGGATCGGGGAAGTTCCACACCACCGCGCGCGCCTTGGCATTGCCGAACGGCGCAATGCCGTGGGCCAGCGCGACACGGATCAGGCCGCCCGACGGATCAACCTTCCAGTTGACGCCGTCGATCTTCTCGCCGCCGATCTTCTGGATCGCCGCCATCTCGTCGGCCGTCAGGTCCTTGTCGAAGCCGAGCTTGCGGATCATGCCGAAGGTGACCTCGGGGTAACCGTCCTTGATCTCGGACCCCTCGGGCCAGCTCTCGACCGCCAGCATGTTGTCGGCGTCCTTGTCACCCTTCGCCCACTTCTCCGGCGCAGTGACGCCGAAGTTGGCGCGGAAGCAGAGGCCGCCGTCCTGGACGTGCTTCGAGGTGTCGTAGAGGTTCGGCGTACCGGGGTGGCCGATCTTGCCGTTGCTCATCTTCATGTCCGGGTTGCCCCAGCATGGCCACGGCAGACCGAAGTAGTCGCCGTCGCACGGGCCGCCGTTGGCCTTCAGCGTCACCTTGTCGAAGGTATGCTGGTTGGCCATGTGCAGCTTCAACCGCTCGGGGCTTTGGCCGGTGTAGCCGATGGTCCACATGCCGCGGTTGAACTCACGCGTGATGTCCTCGACCACCGGCTCGGTCTTCTCAACCTTGATGCTCTTGAACATCTCCTTGTCGAAGCCGAACTTCCTGGCGAACAGATACATGATCTCATGATCTGTCTTGCACTCGAAGAACGGCTCGAACACCTTCTCGCGCCACTGCAGCGAGCGGTTGGACGCGGTGACCGAGCCCGAGGTCTCGAACTGCGTCGCCGCCGGCAGCAGATAGACGCCGTCGGTGCGGTCGTGCATCACGGCGGTGACTGTCGGATAAGGATCGATGACGACCAAGAGGTCGAGCTTCTTCATCGCCTTCTGCATCTCCGGCCCGCGCGTCTGCGAGTTCGGAGCGTGACCCCAGTACACCATCGCCTTGATGTGGTCGGGCTGCTCGAAGTTCTCCTTGGCCTCGAGGACGCCGTCGATCCAGCGGCTGACCGGAACGCCGGCCGCCTCCATCAGCTTCTTGTCCTTGAAGCGGCCGAGCAGGTAGTCGTAGGGGACGCCCCAAACGCGCGCCCAGTGCTTCCACGAGCCTTCGGCGAGGCCGTAGTAGCCGGGGAGCGAATCGCAGGTGACACCCAGATCGGTGGCGCCCTGCACGTTGTCATGGCCGCGGAAGATGTTGGTGCCGCCGCCGGCGACGCCCATGTTGCCGAGCATGAGCTGCAGGTTGCAGTACGCGCGCACGTTGGCGTTGCCAATCGTGTGCTGGGTGCCGCCCATACACCAGATGACCGTGCCGGGCTTGTTAGTGGCGAGAGTCTTGGCGACTCGGTGGAGCTGGGAGCCGGGCACGCCGGTAACCTTCTCGACCTCCTCCGGCGTCCACTTCTTGACCTCCTCGCGCACCTTGTCCATGCCCCACACGCGCTTGCGCAGGAACTCCTTGTCCTCCCAGCCGTTCTCGACGAGATGCCACATGATACCCCAGATCAGCGCGACATCGGTGCCGGGGCGGAAGCGGACGTACTCGCTCGCGTGCGCGGCGGTGCGCGTGAAGCGCGGATCGCACACGATCAGCGGCGCATTGTTCTGCTCCTTGGCCTTGAGGATGTGCTGGAGCGAGACCGGATGCGCTTCGGCCGGGTTGCCGCCGATCAGGAAGATCGCCTTCGACTTCAGGATGTCGTTGTAGGAGTTGGTCATCGCGCCGTACCCCCACGTGTTCGCGACGCCGGCGACCGTGGTGGAGTGACAGATGCGCGCCTGATGGTCGATGTTGTTGGTGCCCCAGAAGGCGGCGAACTTGCGGATCAGGTAGCACTGCTCGTTGGAGTGTTTGGCCGAGCCGAGCCAGTAGACCGAGTCGGGGCCGCTCTTCTCGCGGATCTCGAGCATCTTGTCGCCGAGCTCGTTGATCGCCTGCTCCCAGCCGATGCGGGTCCACTTTCCGCCGACGAGCTTCATCGGGTACTTGAGCCGGCGATCACCGTGTGCGTGCTCGCGCACCGCCGCACCCTTGGCGCAGTGGGCGCCGAGATTGAACGGGCTGTCCCAGCCCGGCTCCTGACCGACCCAAACGCCGTTCTGCACCTCGGCGATCACCGTGCAACCGACCGAGCAATGGGTGCAGATCGTCTTTTTGATCTCCATCTTGGCGCCGGCAGCCGCTGTCGGCGCCGCTGCCTCGGCCTTTTGCACGCGACCGCCGGCGAGGGCAGTCGCTGCAGCGATGCCGCCGACCGCGAGGCCGGAGTTCCTGAGGAACGAGCGCCGGTCGATGGTGCCGGACTCGGTCTGCGCCGCGGCGGCGATCGCGAGCCGGCCGCCCTGCGCCGTGCCGCTGGCCTTCTTCTTCAGCATGTCGTCTCTCCCACTCGGCTGTTGGCACCTGTCGGCGATCCCGCCTCAGCGGGCGCCGCGGTGCCGGGCCTCGGTTGATCAGAAGAACTTCGCGAGCTCGTAGTAGCGCTTGACGTGGTCCGTCTCGCGATAGAGCGCGTCGGCCGGCCGTGCTTTGGCATTGGCCTCGCCGGTGGCGGCGTCGGCGACGAGCGCGGCACCGCCGGAGACGGCACCGAGGCCCGCGAGCTTGAGGAAGCTGCGGCGGTCGGCGATCGCCTTCTTGTCCTTCTCGTCCATCTCTTCTCCTCCTTTGCGTCGCCCCGCCGGGGGGCGCTTTAGACTGCAATCCCTTACCTGCGCTCAAATCATCCTGAACGCGCGCTCCTCGATGTTGAGGAAAGCCTGCCCGACCGCGCCCAGCGCGGCATAGAACGGCGATATCGCGTTACCGGCGAGATCGCGGAAGAAGTGCGGCGCCCAAGAGCCGATGTGCTCGGCGTAGAACAGCTTCTGCTCGGCGAGGCTCATCGGAGCGCCGAAGCCTCCGGTGATGAAGCCTGCCATCATCTCGGCGAGCGAGGCGATGTGGTCCTCCGGCTCGGCAACGCCATCCTCGCGCGCGATTCCGCGCTCGGCCATGACCTGGCGCAACCTGGCGAGCGGCTTCTCGTTGAGGAACCCGGTCAGGTAGTAGGAGCCGAACGGAACCAGCTGCCCGCGGCCGAGGCCGACGAACAGCTCGTGATACTGCTCCGAAAGGCGATCGAGATCGCTGGCGCGGGCGGTGGTGACCAAGCTGTTGATGGCCCGGCCGAGCGGCGCGTCGTCGCCGACGAGGGCCGCGGCGGTGGCGAGCGAAGCCTGCGTCGGCGGTCCGTCCAGATAGCGCGCGAGGAGCAGGTACAGCTGGGCGCGCAACATATCCTCGGGCGCAATGCTCCCGCCACTCTGTGCCGCGTTTCCTGGGTCAGCGCGTGTCACGCTGCCGCCTCCCAACGGATTTTCTTGTTTTTGTATACCAAGCAGTCTGCCGCCGATCCCGGCCACTGGCAAGACCCAGTGCGGGGTTCCAGGTCGTTCAAATCATTGCGAAATACGTCATTTGAGAATGCATAGCATGCCGTTCTGTTGTGCTCTGACCTGATACTTGCGCATATTGTACGAAAGACATGAAAGTACACTTCTTTGCAGGATGCCTATGACTTCTCGATCGCCCTTAGTCCGCTTGAACCGCGGCCTCCCCTCGCTAAAGTGGTTGCAGGGTTGATGACAGGCAGGTGCCATCGAATTGGGCACGTGAATGTCCCGGTCTCCCCGGGTTGGGTGTACATTTCATGACCAGCAAGCCGAGCCTGCCCGCCGCCGCCTCTGGCGCTCCGACCGCCGGAACGTTGATCGACCCGTTCGGCCGCCACGTCAGCTATCTGCGCGTGTCGGTCACCGACCGCTGCGATCTGCGCTGCATCTACTGCATGTCGGAGGACATGACCTTCCTGCCGAAGCGCGACCTCTTGAGTCTCGAGGAGCTCGATCGGCTGTGCTCGGCGTTCGTCACCCGCGGCGTCAGGAAGCTGCGCATCACCGGCGGCGAGCCGCTGGTCCGCAAGAACATCCTGTGGCTGTTCCGGGCCCTGTCGCGCCATCTCGAGAGCGGCGCACTTGACGAGCTGACGCTGACGACGAACGCCAGCCAGCTCACCAAGTACGCCGCGGAACTCAAGGCGTGCGGCGTCGAGCGGATCAACGTCTCGCTCGACACATTGAGGCCCGACCGGTTCAAGGCGATCACTCGGTGGGGTGAGATCGACACTGTGCTGCGCGGCATCGATGCCGCCGAGCGAGCGGGCCTCAGAATCAAGATCAACGCGGTGGCGCTCAAGGGCACCAACGAGGACGAGATCGACGACCTCATCCGCTTCGCCCATGGCCGCGGCTTCGACCTGACCCTGATCGAGACCATGCCGCTCGGCGAGATCGACGCCGATCGCACCGACCAGTACCTGCCGCTCTCCATCGTGCGCGCGCGGCTGATGGACCGCTGGACGCTCAAGGACATCCCGTTCCAATCCGGCGGGCCCGCACGCTATGTGCGCGTCGGCGAAACCGGCGGCCGGCTCGGCTTCATCACGCCGATGACCCACAACTTCTGCGAAAGCTGCAATCGCGTGCGACTGACCTGCACCGGCACGCTCTACATGTGCCTCGGCCAGGAGGACGCCGCGGATCTGAGGGCGCCATTGCGCGCCAGCAGCGACGATCGCGCGCTGCTCGCGGCGATCGATCGAGCCATTGCGAGGAAGCCCAAGGGCCACGACTTCGTCATCGAGCGCGGCAGCAGCCGACCGGCGGTCGGTCGCCACATGAGCGTCACCGGCGGGTGAGCACGGGCGAGCGGCTGCACGCGCTCAGCCGAGCAGGCCGCGTACCGTGCTCTTCAGCTGGTCGAGCGTGAACGGCTTGTTCAGCACCGCCAGCCGCGCCGCGCCAACCTCCTTCGAGCGGGTCAGCTCCTCGGAAAAGCCCGACATCAGCAGCACAGCGAGACGCGGGCTCGCGCCGCTGGCACGTGTCGCCAGGGTGATGCCGTCCAAGCCGGGCATGTCGACATCGCTGACCAGGAGATCGAAGGGCGCGGCCGTGATCCGCTCCAGCGCCTCGACGCCATCGGCTGCCGCCACCACCCGATGCCCGTCGCCCTCGAGTGCTCGGCGCACGAAATCGCGCGTCGCCGCATCGTCGTCCGCCAACAGGATCGCCGCCATCCTTCTCCTCCCGCGCTTCACCGGACCGAACGGACCGGCTCCGCCTACACCTTGAGCCGGCCGACGAACGGCAGCTCCCGATAGCGATGGGCAATGTCCATACCGTAGCCGACGACGAACACCTCGGGACACTCGAAGGCCACGTAGTCGGGCACCAAGTTCACGGCACGCGCGAGGCGCTTGTCGAGCAGCACGCACGTCTCCACACGACGCGCGCCGCGGGCGGTGACGAGATCCTTGGCGAAGGCGAGTGTTCGACCGGAATCGAGCACATCGTCGACAATCAGCACGTTGCGGCCGCGGACGTCGAGTTCGATGTCGCGTAGGATCTCGACCCGGCCGGACGACACCCTGCTCTTGCGGTAGCTCGACAGGGTGAGGAAGTCGACCTCGGGAGCGAGCCCGGAGTGATGCAGCGCGCGAATGAGGTCAGCGGCGAATACGAAGCTGCCCTTGAGCACGGCGACGACCAGCAGCGGCTCGGACCCAGGGTTGCGGGCGACGATCTCCACCGCCAGTTGCTCGAGCCGGGCTGCGATCCGCTCCGGCGCGTAGACGACCTCGACGGCGTCGGTCAGGGCTCTGGTCTCGCTCATCTCCATCCCCGGTTTGGGCGTTCCATACCGCTTATAGATCAATGCCACCGGCAGCACGACCATTGGTCGAAATCCTTCACCGGCGGCGACAAAGCTGTGCACACGACCCTGCCACATTCCTGATCGATTGATCGTAGTGGTCTCATTTCGCATAAATGCGTCGCCGAAGCACGGTCAGTGGCCGGATCGTTCCGCGCCGCGGACTGCATCCCCGTGAGAAAGGCGGGTCTCGACGTGATCCAACTGAGCAATGTGGCGCTTAGGTACGGCAGCGGCCCCGAGGTGATCTCCGGGGCCAACATGCACCTGCGGCCAGGCTCGTTCCACTTCCTGCACGGCGAATCGGGAGCCGGAAAGACCTCGCTGCTCAGGCTGCTGTTCATGTCGATCCACCCGACCGAGGGCCAGATCCAGTTGTTCGGGCAGGACGTGAGCCGGGTCGGGGCGGCCAAGCGGGCGCAGCTGCGCCGGCGCATCGGCATCGTGTTCCAGGACTTCCGCCTGCTCGACCACCTGACCACCTGGGAAAACGTCGCCCTGCCGCTCAAGGTGATCGGCAAGCGCGTCGACGACTACAGCGAGGATGTGACCGACCTGTTGCAGTGGGTCGGGCTCGGCGACCGCATGCACGCCTTTCCGTCGGTGCTGTCGGGCGGCGAGAAGCAGCGGGCAGCGATCGCGCGGGCGGTGATCGGCAAGCCGGAGCTGCTGCTCGCCGACGAGCCGACCGGAAACGTCGACCCGCAGATGGCGCGCCGCCTGCTCCGGCTGTTCGTTGAGCTCAACCGCCTCGGCACGTCTGTGCTGATCGCAACCCACGACCATCAGCTGATGCGGCAATTCAAGCTGCCGCGCATCGAGGTGCACAAGGGCCATGTCCGGATCGTATGACAGACCGACCGGGTGGCCGATGCAGGCGATGGGGCCACGCGACCCGCGCCAGCGCGCCGAGGCCTACGACGACGTCGTTACCGCCGCGCCGCCAATTGGCGCGCGCACGCGGCCCGAGCCGGCGCCGGTGCCCCCTCCTCGCCTGGAGGTGCCGGCCGCCGACCGGCCGGCGCACTCGGGAGCCGCCAAGAGCATCGATCCGACCCGGTCGCATGCGCCGATCGTCCCGGCCGGCTCGGTCACCGGACGCTCGCTGACGCTGGTCGTGTCGATCATGTGCTTCCTCGCCTGCCTGACCGCGGGCGCGGTCTACCTGATCAACCAATCGGCCGCGGCGTGGATGCGCGACATCGCCAGCGAGGTGACGGTGCAGGTCGAGCCGCGTGACAAGGTCGACTCCGAGAAGGTCGTCAAGGAGGTGGCGCTCTACCTGTCTGGCCAGCAGGGCATCGCCGGCGTCAGGCCGTTGACGCTCGAGCAGTCGTCGGCGCTGCTCGAGCCGTGGCTCGGCACGTCCGACGCGCTGAAGTCGCTACCCGTGCCGCGGCTGATCGCGCTCGAGCTCGACCGCAACACGCCGCCCAATCTCGACGCCATGCGCAAGGAGCTCGGCGCCAGGTTCCCCGCCGCCTCGATCGACGATCACCGCCAGTGGCAACGCCAGATCCAGACCGTGACGCGATCGTTCGCCCTCGGCGGCCTCGCCATCCTGCTGCTGGTCGCCGCGGCGACGACGGCGATCATCGTATCCGCCACGCGCAGCGCATTGGCGTCGAACCGGGAGATCGTCGAGGTTCTGCATTTCGTCGGTGCGACCGACGCCTTCATCGCGCGCGAGTTCGAAAAGCACTTCCTGCGCCTCGGCATCCGCGCCGGAATGGTCGGAGCGCTCAGCGCGATGGCGGTGTTCCTCGCCATGCCGACGGCGATGGAGCTGCTCGGCGGCGGAACCGTGACGGTCGCCGAGCTGCATCGGCTGATCGGCACCGGCACGCTGGATGCGGCGGGCTTCGTGCTGCTCGGCATCGTCGTGGTGGTGATCGCCGCGCTGTGCATGGTCACCTCGCGGTTCGGCGTGTTCCGGATACTGAATACTCAGCACTGACGGCCCGCGGAGCGGGCTTTGCCGATTCCGCCGCGGACCACGATTTCGACGTGGCGAGATGATCCTTTCTCTGCACTTCGCGCCGGAAACGAATAATAGGGCGTCTTGTCACAAGCCGAGGCAAATCGGTTAGTGTTTTTGATCGGTCGAAGTTGCGAGGCGATCGACGCGCGGGCGGCCTGCGCTATTGTGACGATTCCGAAGCCCGCCGGGTCTCGCGATCTCGGCACGAGCGGCGAAACGGACAGCAAGACGATGCGGAGCATGGCGAACGCACTGGCAGGCCTGGCGGCGGTCGTGGCCGGGCTGCTGGCGTTCGGCTTCGTCATGTTCGCCGCGATCGCCTCGCGCCCGCCCGCCCCGGAGCAGCGCAAGGCGGACGGCATCGTGGTCCTGACCGGCGGCGGCGCACGCATCGTCGAGGGCGGCCGGCTGCTCAAGACCGGCCATGGGCGCCGGCTGCTGGTGACCGGGGTCAACACGCGCACCAGCCGGGCGGAGATCATGCGGCTCGCCGATCTCGACGAGCCGCGGTTCGAGTGCTGCGTCGACCTCGACTACGAGGCCCTCGACACCTTCGGCAACGCGAGCGAGACGCGGGAGTGGGTCGCGGCGCACCGCTTCAAGAGCCTGATCGTCGTCACCGCCGGCTATCACATGCCGCGCAGCCTGGCGGTTCTTTCCGAGGCGCTCGACGGGGTCGAGCTGATCGCCCATCCGGTGGTGGCGAAGCCGTTCCGCGACCAGTCCTGGTGGCTCAGCTGGCGCGCGGCGCGGACGCTGGTGGCGGAGTATCTGAAGCTCCTGCCGGTCGCCGCGCGGCAGACCATCGGCCGCCTCGTCGGACCAGCCAGCGGGCTTGGCGCCGTCGCCAGCCCGGGACCGGCCACCGCCAAGGCGAACTGAGGACCGCAGACATGCTGCGATCGGCGCTGTTCGCTGCGGCCTTCTACACCGCGACCGCCTTGTTCCTGGTGCTCGGCTCGCCACTGCTGCTCGGACCGCGGCGCTACGCGATGATGGGGCTCAAGGCGCACGCGATCGTCTCGCTGTGGCTGCTCGAGAAGATCTGCGGCACACGCATGGAGGTACGGGGGCTCGAGCGGGTGCCCGCGGGGCCATATCTGGTCGTCGCCAAGCACCAGTCGGCGTGGGACACGTTCGCGCTGGTGCCGCTGTTTCGCGATCCGGCGATCGTGCTCAAGGACGAACTCAAGTGGATTCCGCTGTACGGCTGGTTTTGCGTCAAGTTCGCTCACATCCTGGTCAAGCGCGACAAGGGTGCAGGCGCGCTCAAGACCATGATCCGCGACGCGCGGGCGCGGGCCAGCGACGGGCGCGAGATCGTCATCTTTCCAGAAGGAACGCGGCGACCGCCCGGCGCGCCACCGGACTACAAGCCGGGCTACGTCGCGCTGTACGAGGGCCTCGACATTGCCTGCGTGCCGCTAGCGCTCAACTCCGGGCTATACTGGCCGCGACGCAAGCTGATGCGCTATCCGGGCACCATCGTGGTCGAGCTGCTGGAGCCGCTCCCCCCAGGTATGGCGCGCGCCGCCTTCCGCGACACGGTGGTCGCGCGCATCGAGGCCGCCAGCGCGCGGCTGATCGATGAGGCCGCGCGGGGTCCCTCGCCGCCGCCGCTACCCAGCGCGGGCAGGACACAGCCGGCGGTCGAGGCGTAGGTTTGTTAGACCGGAGAAATATGAACATAACAAAAACATTAATAGAACATTAGTTGACTTGCACGCGACGCGCGATTAAGTTTGCTTCCGGACCGTCGAAGATCGAGCTGCGACATGCCCACTCCCGCCGGCTTTGCCGCGCCCATCGCGGAGGAGATCTGGAACCTCAAGTACCGGCTCCGGGATCCGGCCGGCACGCCGCTCGACGCCGATCTCGATGCCACCTTCCGCCGCGTCGCAGCGGCTGCGGCGGCGGCCGAGAAAGGCGGCAAGCGGGTGCGCGAGCGGTGGGCGCGCCGCTTCCACGAGGCGATCGCCGACATGGGCTTCCTGCCCGGCGGACGCATCCTCGCCGGCGCCGGGGCGAGGCGTACGGTCACGCTCTTCAACTGCTTCGTGATGGGCCGGATCGAGGACGACCTCGCCGCGATCTTCGAGCATGTCAAGGAGGCCGCGCTGACGATGCAGCAGGGCGGCGGCATCGGCCACGATTTCTCGACGTTGCGGCCGAGGGGCGCGCTGGTCCGCTCGATCGGCGCCGACGCCTCCGGTCCGGTCAGCTTCATGGACGTGTGGGACGCGATGTGCCGCACCATCATGTCGGCCGGCGCACGGCGCGGGGCGATGATGGCAACGCTGCGCTGCGACCACCCCGACATCGAGGCGTTCATCGATGCCAAGCGCGAGCCCGCGCGGCTGAGAAACTTCAACCTCTCGGTGCTCGTCACCGACGCATTCCTGAGCGCGGTGAAGGCAGACGCGAAATGGGACCTGGTGTTCGACGGCAAGGTGCACCGCACAGTCGCTGCGCGCGCACTGTGGGAGCGGCTGATGCGGGCCACCTATGAGGTGGCCGAGCCGGGCGTGATCTTCATCGATCGCGTCAACGCCCTGAACAATCTTGCCTACTGCGAGGAGATCCACGCGACCAATCCGTGCGGCGAGCAGCCGCTGCCGCCGTATGGCGCGTGCCTCTTGGGATCGATCAATCTGGCGCAGCTGGTCGAGCGCCCGTTCGGCGCCGATGCGGCGATCGATACTGCCCGGCTCGAGGAGCGAGTGGCGGTCGCCGTGCGCTTCCTCGACAACGTGATCGACGTCTCCGGCTATCCCCTCGAGCGCCAGCGGCAGGAGGCCAAGGCCAAGCGCCGGCTCGGTCTCGGCGTCACCGGGCTCGCCGATGCGCTGATCCTGTGCGGCGCCCACTACGGCAGCCCGCGCGGGCGCGAGCTCGCCGCCTCTTGGATGCAGTCGATCCAGCGCGCGGCCTATCTCGCGAGCGCGGAGTTGGCGCGCGAGAAGGGCGCGTTCCCGTTCTACGATGCCGACCGGTTCCTTGCCGGTCCCAACGTGGCGCGGCTCGGCGCCGAGGTGGCGACGGCGATTCGCCGGAACGGCATCCGCAACGGCTGTCTCACCTCGATCGCGCCGACCGGCACCATCTCGCTCTTCGCCGGCAACGTGTCGAGCGGCATCGAGCCGGTCTACGATTACCTCTACGTGCGCCGCGTGCTCGCCGCCGACGGCAGCCGGCACGAGCAGACGATCGAGGACTTCGCGCACGCTCAATTCCGCCGCCAGCACGGCGGGGTCGCTCTACCGGAGGCCTTCGTGCGCGTCGATCAGCTCTCGCCCAAGGCCCATCTCGAGATGCAGGCGGCCCTGCAGCCGTGGGTCGACAGCGCGATCTCGAAAACCATCAACTGCCCGGAGACGATGCCGTTCGAGGCGTTCGCCGACGTCTATCTCGAGGCCTACCGGTTGGGGCTCAAGGGTTGCACGACCTACCGGCCGAACCCGGTGACGGGCGCGGTGCTCGCGCCGGTCGTCGCCGGTGGAGAGCCGTCGCCGGCCGCCGACCGGAGCGGGGGCGACGCCGCCGGATCGGCCGCGCGCGGGCGCGCCGGGCCCGAGCCGCGCGCCGCCGTCGAGACTGTGCCGACGCCCACCCGGGCCGGCGACGTCGTCTACATGGCCAGACCGCTCGAGCGCGAGGGCGTCCTTTCCGGCTACACCTACAAGCTCAAGTGGCCGGCCAGCGACCACGCGATCTACGTCACCATCAACGACATCGAGCGCGACGGCCGCCGGCGCCCGTTCGAGATTTTCATCAACACGCGCAACCTCGAGCACTACGCCTGGACGGTGGCGCTGACGCGGATGATCAGCGCCGTGTTCCGGCGCGGCGGCGATGTCACGTTCGTCGCCGAGGAGCTGAAGGCGGTGTTCGATCCGCAGGGCGGGCAGTGGATGGGCGGGCGCTACGTGCCCAGCCTGCTGGCCGCGATCGGCGAGGTGATCGAGACCCACATGGTGCGCACCGGCTTCCTGCAGGCCGGTGCCGAGCCGCACCGGCTCGGCGAGGCGGTCGAGCCGCGGCTGGCGCTGCCGGCCGGGGCCGAGCGGCCGGAGGCGGCCGGCCCCAGGGCCGAGCGGCCCCCGGCGAAGCTCTGCCCGCGCTGCAGCTCCGCCGACTATCTGCGCCAGGAGGGGTGCTGGGTATGCCGCTCGTGCGGCTACTCGCGGTGCGTGTGAGCCGGTGGCGGAGCGCGGAGACGGCACGACGGGTGATGCAAGGCGGCATCACGGCATGCAAACGCGCCGCGCGGTAACGTGATTTTCACCCGCACCGGGCCACAATCCCTCCAGCCACGTTTCAGCTGGGATTTGCGCTGAGAGTGAGTGTTCGCAACGAACGCGGCGGTGAGCGCGCGTCGAGGGGTCAGGCAGTCATGAGTGCGCGCATCATCGATCTCGCGGCGTACCGCACGCTTCGCGGCCACCCGCCCGGCGCAGGCGCGGCTGCGGGCAGCGACCGCCAGCTGACCGAGCGGTTCCATTTCTGGGCCGGCGCGTCCGGCAAGCGCTACATCCACACCGTCTACCGGCTAACCGAGTGCCCGCCGATCTCGACGGGCAACTACGTGCTGGTGCGCCGGGGCGACGACGGCAGCCGCACGCTGCTCGGCGTCGGCCGTGCCGAGCAGGCCGCGCCATCACTCAACCTCGCCGACATCCGCCAGAAGGGCGCGAGCCTCGGCGCCAACGAGGTGCACATCCACCTGCTGGCCGAGAACGCCAAGCAGATGAAGCTCGTGGAGTTCGACCTGAAGACCGGCCAGCTCGACCCGAGCGGCGGCGACAACGCCGCCGCGAACCGGAATTAGCGCACCACCAGCAGGTGACGTGCCGATCGAGCCTCTGGAGCTCGTTGCGGCATTGCCCCTGCGCCCTGCCGCGAGTTGCCTCGCAAGCGGGCCGCCGCCCGCGCCCGCGCCGCCCACCTGGGACGAGCGCCTCGTCGCCGCCTGGGACCGGCTGGCGCGCCGGCTGCCATTCACCTCCCGCGCCGCCGCACCGTGATCGGCGCCACGAGCCACGCCGCGATCGGCAACCGCTCAGGGGCGCGATCGGGGATCGAGGTCATGCCCATGATCGAAAATCTCGACCTGCGCCGCCGCTGGCCGCGCGCGGCGGCCGGCTCTCAGAACGAGAGTCGCCGCGCGCAAAGAAACGAAATGCCGGCGCGCTGATCAGCGCTGGCAACAGTTCGAAACTTTCACGTGCCGGGATCACCCCTCGAACGCGGCGATGCCGGTGATGGCGCGGCCGAGGATCAGGGCGTGGATGTCGTGCGTGCCCTCGTAGGTGTTGACCGCCTCGAGGTTGACCATGTGGCGCATGACGTGGAACTCGTCGGAGATGCCGTTGCCGCCGAGCATGTCGCGGGCGTTGCGTGCGATCTCCAGCGCCTTGCCGCACGAGTTGCGCTTCAGGATCGAGGTCACCTCCGGCGCGGCGTCGCCGGCCTCCTTCATGCGGCCGAGCCTCAGGCAGCCATGGAGACCCAGCGCGATCTCGCTCACCATGTCGGCAAGCTTCCGTTGCACCAGCTGGTTGGCGGCGAGCGGGCGGCCGAACTGGGTGCGGTCGAGCACGTACTGGCGGGCGATGGCGAGGCAGGCTTCCGCCGCGCCGAGCGCGCCCCAGGCGATGCCGTAGCGGGCCGAGTTGAGGCAGGTGAACGGCCCCTTGAGGCCGGCGACGCCGGGCAGCAGCGCGTCGGCGCCGACCTCGACGTCGTCCATCACGATCTCGCCGGTGATGGAGGCGCGAAGCCCGATCTTGCCGTGGATCGCCGGTGCCGAGAGGCCCTTCATGCCCTTCTCCAGCACGAAGCCGCGGATGACGCCGTCGTCGGTCTTGGCCCAGACCACGAAAACATCGGCGATCGGCGCGTTGGAGATCCAGGTCTTGGAGCCGACGAGACGATAGCCGCTGCTCGTACGATGCGCGCGCGTCGCCATCGAGCCCGGATCGGAGCCGTGGTCCGGCTCGGTCAAGCCGAACGCGCCGACCCATTCCCCGCGTGCGAGCTTCGGCAGATAGCGCTGGCGCTGCGCCTCGGAGCCGAAGGCGTGGATCGGCAGCATGACCAGTGACGACTGCACGCTCATCATCGAGCGATAGCCGGAATCGACGCGCTCGATCTCGCGCGCGATCAGGCCATAGCCGACGTAGCCGAGGCCGGCGCCGCCGTATTCCTCGGGGATCGTCGCACCGAGGAGCCCCAGCGCACCCATCTCGCGAAAGATTTCAGGGTCGGTCCGCTCGTGACGGAAGGCCTCGACGACGCGCGGCATCAGCCGGCCCTGCGCATAGCCGCGCGCGGTGTCGCGGACCATGCGCTCCTCCTCGCTCAGCTCCAGATCGAGGAGCAGCGGGTCGTCCCATTGGAAGGTCGGCTTTGGCTGTGCCATGTGGCCCCATTCGGATATGAATGCTCGTACCCCCAAGCCTGCTCGTGGTTGCAGCAGGCCAACCGGCACCGCGACCTGTTCGCCTCCCCTCGAGGGGGAGCGGAGCGATAAGGCAATCGGTGCGTGAGTGCGCGCGGAGAGTGTCGCCCAGCTTGCGGCCGTACTCAACGCCCGCGCGGCTTGGCGCGTGCGGTCGGCACGGCGTTGGCGGGGTCGTCGGGCCACGGGTGCTTCGGGTAGCGCCCGCGCATCTCGGCCTTCACCGCGCTCCACGAGCCCGCCCAGAAGCCCGGCAGATCACGGGTGATCTGGATCGGTCGCTGCGCCGGCGAGAGCAGATGGAGGGTGAGCGGCAGGCGACCGCCGGCGATGGCAGGATGGGTCTTGAGGCCGAACAGCTCCTGCACGCGGATATGCACCGCAGGGGCGCCGGCGCCCTCGTAGTCGACCGCGAAGCGGTTTCCGGTCGGCGCCTCGAAATGGGTCGGTGCCTCGGTGTCTAGGCGGCGGCGCAGCTCCCACGGCAGCAGCGTGTCGAGCGCGGCGGCGAGATCGTCGGCGGTCACGTCGGCGAGGCGGGACTTGCCGGTGAGGAACAGCGCCAGCCAGTCTCGCACCGATCCGGCCAGCGCCTCGTCGCTCAAGTCGGGCCACGGCTCGCCGGCGGCACGGCGCAGGAACGCCACGCGGTCGCGCAGCTGGGCCTGCGCCCTGCTCCACGGCAGGCGGTGGATGCCGAGCGCGGCGATGCCATCGGCGAGGGCTTGCGCAGCTGCCTCGTCGGCCGGCACGGCAAGTGGATCGGCAGCGAGCTCGATCGCCTCCAGGCGACGCACGCGGCGTGCCCTGAGCGCCGCAGCCGCCGCATCGAACGAGAGCTCGACGCGGGACGCGATCCGATTGCCGGCGATACGTGACAGCTCTGCCTCGTCGAGCGACGCAGCGAGCAGGATGCGCGACGAGGCCGCCGCGCCCTGCAGCTCGGCAATGACGAGGAACGGAGCGCGCGCCAGCGGGTCGGTCGAATCGAGGCTCGCACCACGCCCGTTGGCGAGCAGGAATTGACCCGGCGCGCCGCGCGCCTTGGCGATGCGCTCGGGATAGGCGAGCGCGAGCAGTGCGGCGGGACTGCAGCCAGTGGGGTCAGACCCCGCGGGCCTGACCCCTGGCACCACCGTCGAGCCAGGGGTCAGACCC
>JBFMEX010000003.1:0-13188 GCA_040752215.1 Pseudomonadota bacterium
GGGCTGCGTTGCTGGCCGTGCGGCTGTCGCGCAAGTCGCCGCCCGCCAACGCGTGGCGCACCGTCCTCCCCCCTCGAGGGGGAGGAGGCGAAGCGGCGCCGTTCGCGACATGCGCCACGCACCCACCTCAATCCCGCAACAGCTCGTTGATGTTGGTCTTCGATCGCGTCTTCTCGTCGACGCGCTTGACGATCACCGCGCGGTAGAGCGAGCTGGCAGGGTCAGACCATCCGGATCTGTTGTATTGCGGCCGACGCATAAACGGATGTTCGGCCGGTTTCGGATGGCCAGCAGAATGTAGGTACGCCGGTTCTCTGACTATCGCCGCTCCGAGCGCGCGAATTTCGGGACCTGGAAGCGCTTTCGATAGGCGCCGGGTGTCATGCTCGTGACGCGTTTGAACAGCCGGCGAAAAAACGCGGGATCCTCGTAGCCGACCTTCCAGCTGATATCGTCGGCAGACACCTCGGTGCGCTCGAGCCAGCGCTTGGCATCCTCGATTCTGATCCGCTGGACGTAGTCGATCGGGGAAAAGCCGGTCGCCTCAGTGAAGCGACGCTTGAATGTGCGGTCGGGAATCCCGGATCGCCTCACCATTTCCTCGACGGGAGCGGCGACCGAGAAGTGCGTGGCGAGCCAATCCTGAGCGTCGCTCACCACCGCATCACCGTGATCTCGCCGGCCATGAAACACGATGTAGGGCGCCAAGCCGTCATGATGCCACTGCAGCGCGAAGTATCGCGCCACGGTTTGCGCAGCCGTAGCGCCAACGTGGCGAGCGATCAGGTAGAGCACGAGGTCGTGCCAGGTCATGGATGCGCCCGACGTGATCAACTCCTCGCGTGGGCCCGAGACGACGAGCACACGATCGAGGCTGAGCGGCACATGGGGGAATACCTTGGCAAACGCCGCGGCGTAGCCCCAATGGACGGTCGTCTCCTGACCGTCGAAGAGTCCCGTCTCCGCCAGCAGAAACACACCCGAGCAGGCCGAGCACAGCAGTGCCCCTTTGTCGTGCATGTTCTTGGTCCATTGCACCAACTCGGGATAGCGGCCGGTCTTCCAGCCATCGGGCCCGAGGAGGACCGACGGAACGATGATGATGTCCGTAGCAGTCACCTCTCTGACGGCACGTTGAGCTGTCACCGGTAAGCCGCTCGCCAGCGCGACGACGCCGCGCTCCAAGGCGACGATCTCGACATTGAATGGGACCGCCTCGGGAAGAGCGGCGTCAATGGGTCCGAGCATGCGGAAAGCGCCCAGCACATCGTAGATGCCGGTGATGGTGGAGATGACCGCATCGGGAATAGCGATGAGGCTCACGTGTAGCGGGCTAGCTCTGGCCGACATCGGCAGGCCCTTGGCATGAATGAACCGTTATTGGCCAGTCTCGCACTGCCGGATCAGACCGCCAATAGCCATTCTCCTGCCCGGTCCCGGCGCCAGCGGCGTCGAGGAGCGACATAGGAGATGATGATGACAATCGATCAACAGAAACTGGATGCCCTCGTCGCTCGGCACATTGGCGACCTTGCAGCCGGCTACAGCGGCGTCATGGTAAGCATCGGCAATCGCTTGGGCCTTTATAATGCGTTGGCGGGGGCCGGACCCCTCAGCTCGCATGAGGTCGCCCACCGCACCGGCTGCGCTGAGCGCTATGTTCGTGAATGGCTCAATTCGCAGGTTGCCGCCAGCTACATCGACTACCACCCTGCTTCGCGGAGCTACGAGCTCACCACGGAGCAGGCGGTCGTTCTCGCGGATGAGACGAGCCCGGTGTTCCTACCCAACGCCTGGAATGTGGTCGCCTCCATGTGGGAGGACGAGCCCAAGGCCCTCAAGGCCTTCAAGAACGGCAACGGCGTTTCCTGGGGCGAGCACAGCGAACGCCTCTTTTGCGGCGTCGCAGCGTTCTATCGCAACGGCTATGCCGCGAGCCTCGTTCAGCAGTGGCTTCCAGCACTCACTGGCGTGACAGCGAAGCTCGAAGCGGGTGCCAAGGTCGCCGACGTCGGTTGCGGGCATGGGCACTCAACGGTGCTGATGGCCAAAGCGTTTCCAAGAAGCCGGTTCTGGGGATTCGACGTGCATCCGGGCTCGATCGAGATCGCGCGCAAGGTGGCCCGGCAGGCCGGCGTCGGGGATCGCGTCAGTTTCGAAGTCGCGACGGCCGATAGTTACGAAAAGCGAGGTTATGATCTCGTGTGCTTCTTCGACTGTCTGCACGACATGGGCCGACCGATCGAGGCGGCGCGCTATGCCGCAGAGGCGCTCGCATATGATGGCACGATCATGCTGGTCGAACCGTATGCCGGCGATCGAGTCGAGGACAACATCAACGCGGTCGGTCGACTTTACTACTCTGCTTCGACGACGATGTGCTGCGCGCATGCCATATCGGAGAACGGCACACATGTCCTCGGTGCGCAGGCGGGCCAGGCTCAATTGGAGGCCGTGCTCCGAGCGGCCGGACTAGGCACGGTGCGCAAGGCGGCACAGACACCATTCAACATCATTCTCGAGGCGCGCAGTTGAAGAACGATCATGGCTTGCAGCCCTCATCCCCACTGGCCGGCGCATCCGGCCGGCTCCCCGCAAGGGGAGTCGGATGCGCTATTAATCTCTCATGCGCCCCTAATCTCTCAACAGCTCGTTGATGCTGGTCTTCGATCGCGTCTTCTCGTCGACGCGCTTGACGATCACCGCGCAGTAGAGCGAGGGGCCGGGCGAGCCATCGGGCAGCGGCTTGCCGGGCATCGAACCCGACACCACGACCGAGTAGGGCGGCACGCGGCCCATGAAGCGCTCGCCGGTGGCGCGATCGATGATCGTCGTCGAGGCGCCGATGAACACGCCCATCGAGATCACCGAGCCCTCGCCGACGACGACCCCCTCGACCACCTCCGAGCGCGCGCCGATGAAACAGTTGTCCTCGATGATGGTCGGCGCCGCCTGCATCGGCTCCAGCACGCCGCCGATGCCGACGCCGCCGGAGAGGTGCACGTTCTTTCCGATCTGGGCGCAGGAGCCGACGGTGGCCCAGGTGTCGACCATTGTGCCGCTGTCGACATAGGCGCCGAGGTTGACGAACGACGGCATCAGCACCACGCCCGGCGCGATGTAGGCCGAGCGGCGCACGATGGCCCCCGGCACGGCGCGGAAGCCCGCGTCCTTGAACTGGTCGCTCGTCCAGTCGGCCCACTTCAGCGGCACCTTGTCGTAACCGTGCGCCTTGCTGGCGTAGGTGCCGCTCTTCTGGAACGGGATCACCTGGTTGTCGGAAAGCCGGAACGACAGCAGCACCGCCTTCTTGAGCCACTGGTTGACGACCCAGGCGCCGTCCTTCCTCTCGGCGACGCGCGCCTTGCCGGTGTCGAGCAGGTCGAGTGCCCGCTCCACCGCCTCACGCACGGGGCCCTTGGTCCTCGCGTCGACCTTGTCGCGGCCCTCCCAAGCCTCCTCGATCGCGCGCTCCAGATCGGCGTTGGCCATCGCTCTCCTCATCCATCCGCTGTCATGCATCGGCGCGCGTTGTCGGGCTTCGGGAAGGGGGTGTCAATGCCGCCGCCTGCCCCAGCTGCAAACGGGTTGCCGACAACAACCGCCGCTCAACACTTTGTTCGCGGCGGCTCAAAGCGAATCTGGCATTGTGCGCGTCCGGTGCGGCGTCCAAGGATCACAGCCATTGATGGGAGAATTCACGATGGCAGCGAAGGCCAAGAGCGAGAGCACGAGCAAGAAGGTGGCGTCGGCCGCCGCCAAGACTCTGGGCAGCAAGTCGGCGAGCCCGGCCGCCAAAAAGGTCGCCGCCTCGGCGCTGACCCAGTCGAAGAGCAAGGAGGCGACCAGCCCCGCCGTGGCCAGCACGGCGGCCAAGATGCTGCGCGACCCGAAGGCCTCCAAGGCCGAGAAGACCATCGCCGCCTCGGCCCTGACCCAGAAGCCGGGGAAGAAGAAATAGGCCCCCGTGCTCGTCGGAGCCGAGAGCACTGCGTTACCGCCTCCACCAAGCCGGCAGCCCGATGAGCTGCCGGCTTTTCTTTCTTGTGGTCGCCGGGCTCGACTTTCAGCATCGAAATTGTTGCATGTGTTGCGCAACGCAACAGTTCCCGTTCGACGGGGAAAATAACGACTCATCAATGATTTGACGAACAGCCGCGGCCAAGCGGACCCGCATCACCGCAACTGCGGCGAATCTGTCTTTTCCTATGAATTTCAGATGGTTATTAGACTGGCATAACGTTTGCAGACTTACTTGTCATCCAGCGGCGACGCCGCACCGGACAACCGGCATGGATACGAATTCAGTGCAGCAGTGCAGTCAATTGGGAGATGGAAGATGACCAAGGTTCTGAAGGCTATGGCGGTGGCGGGTGCGCTCGCGATCGGTGCGGCGTCGGTCGCGGGCGATGCCAATGCCTGGGGCGGATGGGGCCCGTTCGGTGACGGCTGGGGCAACGGCACTGGCCACGGCAACGTCTCGATGAGCTTCGGCGGCAACGTCGACGGTCGCGGCTACGGCTACGGCCACCCTTACGCGTACGGCCCTTACGGCTATGCGCCGTACGGCTACGCGCCCTATGGCTATGCTCCGGTCGCCCCGGCAGCTGACGCCCAGGCCACTGCTCCGACGGTCGAGGCTCCGAAGGCCGCCGCCGCTCCGGCTGCTCCCGCGGTCACCGCGGCTCCGGTCGTTCCCGCGCCGATCGCCCCCTACGCCTACGGCCCTTACGGCTACGGCTATGACGGGTTCGACGGCCGCGCCTACGGATCGGGCAACTTCAACATGAGCTTCGGCGGCAACCTCGCCGGACACGGCAACGGCTACGGCTACCCCTATGCTTACGGCCCGTACGCCTATGGCCCCTATGCCTACGCGCCGATCGCTCCGGTCGCCCCGAAGGCCGAGACCAAGACGAACTGATCACGGTTCACTGCCGCGGAAGCCGAGCGCCTCCTTTCCGGCTTCCGCGTTACTCCTGGCGCCCGCCTCGGCGGGCGCCTTTTTCGTTTCCCAGTGCAAGACTGCGCAGCTGCCTGGCGAACGTGCGTTGCGCTGTTGCGCAACAGCGCGACAACGCGGCGTTGACAAAAGGCTATTCGGAACAATGGCCTAGATACTCCTTCTGCACGACGAGGGCTGCAACGTCGCGCGCGCCACATTCGAAATCCGTAGCCATAACAACAAGATGCGCAGTTGGCACAATGATTGCGAATATCTGAATATCCAGAGCAGCCCCGTCTTGGGTCCCCTCCGGATGTAGTCGAGCTCAAGAGCCCGCACGTCGGGCACCAGGGAGATCACCATGACGAAGATGTTCAAGACGATGGCCGCAGCGGGCCTTCTCGCGCTCGGCGCGACGACGCTCGCCGGCAACGACGCCAATGCCTGGGGCTGGGGCCCGTTCGGCGACGGCTGGGGCAACGGCACCGGCCACGGCAACCTCTCGTTCAACATGGGCGGCAGCGGCTGGGGCAACGGCAACGGCTGGGGCTCTCCGTGGGGTGGCTACGGCCCGTACGGCTACGGCGCTCCCTATGGCTACGGCGCGCCCTACGGCTATGGCGCTCCCTATGGCTATGGCGCTCCTTACGCCTACGGCCCCTACGGCTACGGCGCCCCGCCGGCCGCTCCGGCGGCCCCCAAGGCCAACTGATCACGCTTTCACGACCGGGGGGCGGTTCCTCCTCCTTTCCGCTCCCCCTTCGACTTGGCGTCCGCTGCGAGGCGGACGCCCTTTTCATTCGGATTTCACCCCACCAGCGACCGACGAAGGCCGCCACCACGCTCAGCCCAGCTCAGCTCAGCGCAGCGCCGCCTCGATCAGCGCCTTGGCGTCCGGGGAGTCCCATTCGGCGGGTCCGATCAAGCGGCCGATCTCGCGCCCCTCGACGTCGATCAGCAACGTCGACGGCATGCCGATGGCTCTCAGTTGGCTCGCGGCCCGCGCCGTCGGATCGGCGTAGACCTTGAGGGCGTCGACCCGAATCGTACCCAGGAACTCCTTCGCCCCCTTGAGGCCGGTGCGGTCGACGCTGACCGCCACCACCTCGAACCGGTCCGATCCCAGCGCCTTCTGCAGGCGCTCGAGCGACGGCATCTCCTCCCGGCACGGCCAGCACCAAGTCGCCCACAGGTTCAACAGCACCACCTTGCCGCGCCAGTCGCGGATCGTGCGGGCGTTCCCTTCGCCGTCGAGGAATGGAAACTCGGCCACCGGCTCTGGCACGGCCTTGCGCACGAACGCCGCCAGCTTGCCCTGCCCGGGCTTGGCCGCGGTGGCGACGCCCCCCGCGTCGGCCACCTCGAGCGACCCGGCAACCGCGGCGTTGTCAGCGCCGGTGGCTATGCCGTATATCGCCGCCATCCCTGCGAACCCGGCCAGCGCCGCCAGCCGCCGCTTGCGGGCCACCAATCGCCGGCGCACGGTCGTCCTCTTGATCTTGCTCATGAGCCTGCTTTCGGGCCCGATCGGGCCGCAACGATGGAGCCGCTGCCGGTGATCGACAAGACCTCCAACAAGATGTGGGGCGGCCGATTCGAAATGTCGCCGGCCGAGATCATGGAGGAAATTAATGCCTCCATCGGCTTCGACAAGGCCCTCGCGCCACAGGACATCCGCGGCTCGAAGGCGCATGCGGCGATGCTCGCCGAGGCCGGCATCATCTCCAAGGCCGATGCGCGCGAGATCGCCAAGGGCCTCGATGCCGTGCTGGCCGAGATAGAGAGCGGGAAATTCAAATTCTCGCGCGCGCTCGAGGACGTACACATGAACGTCGAGAGCCGCTTGAAGGAGCTGATCGGCACCGCCGCCGGCCGGTTGCACACCGGCCGCTCGCGCAACGACCAGGTGGCGACCGACCTCCGCCTCTATATCCGCGACCAGATCGACGGCTTCGACGCCCAGTTGGCCCGGCTCCAGCACGCTCTGGCGAGCAAGGCGCTTGCCCACGCCGCCACCGTCATGCCGGGCTTCACCCACTTGCAGCCGGCACAGCCGGTGACGTTCGGCCACCACCTGCTCGCCTACGTCGAGATGCTGGCCCGTGACCGCGGCCGCCTCGCCGATGCGCGCCGGCGCCTCAACGAGTGCCCGCTCGGCTCGGCGGCGCTCGCCGGCACCTCGTTCCCGATCGACCGCAAGCTGACGGCCAAGGCGCTCGGCTTCGACCGGCCGATGGCCAACTCGCTCGACGGCGTCTCCGACCGCGACTTCGCGCTCGAGACCCTCGCCGCCGCCACGATCTGTGCGGTCCATCTATCGCGCCTCGCCGAGGAGATCGTCGTCTGGATGACGCCGGCGTTCGGCTTCGTCCGGCTCTCGGACCGCTTCACTACCGGCTCCTCGATCATGCCGCAGAAGCGCAATCCGGACGCGGCGGAGCTTTCGCGCGCCAAGGTCGGGCGCATCGCCGGCGCGTTCCAAAGCCTCGTCCTGGTGATGAAGGGCCTGCCGCTCGCCTACTCGAAGGACATGCAGGAGGACAAGGAGGCGACCTTCGACGCGCTGGCCGCGCTCCGCCTGGCGCTCGCCGCCATGGCCGGCATGGTCGCCGACCTCGAGCCCGACGCCGAAGCGATGCGCATGGCCGCCGGACGCGGCTACTCGACCGCCACCGATCTCGCCGACTGGCTGGTACGCGAACTGGCGCTGCCGTTCCGCGACGCCCACCACGTCACCGGCGCGATCGTCAAGGCTGCCGAGAAAGCGGGCGTGGACCTCGACGCACTGCCGCTCGGCTCCATGCAGGCGGTCGAGCCCAGGATCACCAAGGCCATCTACGCCGTGCTCGGTGTGGACAACTCCGTCAGAAGCCGCACCAGCTATGGTGGAACCGCGCCACAGAACGTCATGAAAATGGCGCGCTCCTGGCTCAAACGGTTGGAAAAGGAGGCGGTGCCCGGCTAGATAGCCCTGGGATCGGGCCCCGCGGGGGTCCGCAATCCTCTCCGCATGGGCGGGCGGGGCCTGGCAATAGCCGCCGCTCGGCCGCGGCGGAAGGCGCTCTCGAATAGCCTTCCGCTGAGGCGCGGCCGGATCTCGCATCCGCCGCGACGGGCCGGGAACTTCGGATTGGGGCACGATGCCACACGCTGAGAAAAAGGCCGTCTCGCTGATCGCCGCGACGCTCGTCGTCCTGGCGCTCGCCGGCTGCGGCGTGCGCGGCTCGCTCGAGGCCCCGGCCGAGGCCAAAGCCGCCGGCACCGCCGCCTCGTCGGAATCCGCCGACCCCGGCGCGAACTCCGCCGCGAGCAAGACGACGGCTCACAAGCCCTTCATCCTCGACGACCTGATCCGCTGATCCGCACGCGTCGAGGTCAACACCTCGACCCTTGCAGGCTTATCGCTTCGCCGGCCCCCACAGCTGGTGCAGGCGCGAATCCCGGCCGCAGCCCCAGCGGTAGAACTTGTACCAGCGCGCATTGCTCTCGTAGAACTTCTGGTGTTCGGCCTCGGCCGGTGTGAACGCCGTCGCACGTGCAATCTGCACCGCGACCGGACGCATGAACCGCGCGCTGTCGTCGAGCGCCTTCTTGCCTTCTGTCGCAAGCCGCAACTGCTCGTCGTCGTGGGCGAAGATCGCCGGCCGGTAGGCGCTGCCGCGGTCGCAGAACTGGCCGCGCCCGTCGAGCACATCGGTATTGCGCCAGTAGACGTCGAGCAGCTGCGCGTAGTTGACTCGCTTCGGATCGAACACGACCTGCAACACCTCGGCGTGCCCGGTCCGGCCCGTCGCCACCTCCTCGTAGGTCGGGTTGCGCGTCATCCCACCCATGTAGCCGGTCGTCGTGCGCAGAACACCGGGGACCTTGTCGAAGTCGGCCTGCACGCACCAGAAGCAGCCGGCGGCGAACGTCGCCACCGCCTCGCCCGCAGCGAGCCGGCCGGCGACGCGCACATCCGTGCCCGCCTCCTTCACCACTTCGGCGGCGCGCGCCACGCGCTCTGCCGGCGCGCCGACCAGCACCAGCAACGCCCCTGCCAGCGCCGTCGCCAGCACCGCGAGAATGAAGGCCCGCCGCATCGTCTCAGCTCTCCGACTTCGCCGCCGGCACGAACTTCAGCGCCACGCCGTTCATGCAATAGCGCAAGCCCGTGGGCTTCGGCCCGTCGTCGAACACGTGTCCGAGATGACCGCCGCAGCGCCGGCAGTGCACCTCGGTGCGCGGATAGATGAGCTTGTAGTCGGTCGAGGTGCCAACCGCATTCTCGAGCGGGGCGTAGAAGCTCGGCCAGCCGGTGCCGCTGTCGAACTTCGTCACCGAGCTGAACAGCGGCAGGTCACAGCCGGCGCAATGGTAGGTGCCGGGGCCGTACTGCTTGTCGAGCGGGCTCGAGTTCGCGTACTCGGTGCCGTGCTGGCGCAGGACGCGGAACTGCTCCGGCGTCAGCGCCTTGCGCCACTCGGCATCGGACTTCTCGATCTCGAATTTCTTGCCCGCGTCGCCTGCCTGCGAACGGGCACCGGCAACGCCGGCCGCGAGCGCGCCGAGACTGGCGAGCGAGAGCGTGCGTCGAGTGATCATCTGGGTCTCTCCGGATTGCGCCCACTTGGCGGGACGCGCTGGCCACCGAATCTGGCCCCTGCCGGCCCGCTTGTCACCTCAAGTCCGATCAAGACCGCGTGGGGTCCGGTTGATCGACGCTCACGCCTCGATCGGCACCGGACGGTCGACGGTGATCTCCTCCGGCGTCATGATGCAGCGGTAGGCCAGCGCCTCGACGCCGGCCGTCCGCGCCGCCGCGAACGCGGCCGCATACTTGGCATCGACGTCGCGAGCGAGCGCGAACCGATCGGCATCGCTGCGCTGGATCAGGAACAGCATCACCGCCCGGTGACCCTGGCGGACCATCCGGGCGAGTTCGGCCAGGTGCTTCGCCCCGCGCTCGGTGACCGAATCGGGAAACTCGGCGCGCCCCGACGCGCGCATCAGGTGCACGTTCTTGATCTCGACGTAGGCGAGGCCCTGCGCCGGATCCTCGAGCAGCAGGTCGATGCGGCTGTTGACGCCATACCTCACCTCGCGCCTGAGACTTCGATAGCCGGCCAGCGCCGGGATGCGCCCTGCTTCGATCGCCTCGGCAACCAGTCGGTTCGGATGCCCTGTGTTGATGCCGACCAGCGTCGGCCCGCCGCCGAGATCGGCCTCGACCATCTCGAGCGTGTGACGGTACTTGCGCGTCGGGCTGTCGCTTTCCGAGAGCCAGACGGCCATGCCCGGGCTCGAAAGCCCCATCATCGAGCCGGTGTTGGGGCAGCTTGCGGTGACCACGCCGCCGGCGTCCAGCGTGACGTCTGCGAGGAACCGCTTGTAGCGCTTGACGAGGCGCCCGCGGGAAAGGGGCTTCGAGAACTTCATCGGCCGGAACGTAAGTGACGGGCTGGCACCGCAGCAACGTGAAATTAAGCCTCGTGCAGCACCATCGCCCGTTCATCCACGATTGGGCCCGCGGACCATGACCACCACAGGCAAGCGCGACATCCGGACCGCGGCGGCGATTACGCTGGCCGCGCTCCTCGCCATCGTCACCGGGGCCCGCGCAGAGGCGCCGCGCGCAGCCGAGGTCAGGACCGAGCACCTCACCTGGACCGAGATCCGCGATCGGCTCGCCGCGGGCCATCGCACGATCGTCATTCCGACCGGCGGCACCGAGCAGAACGGGCCGCACATGGTCACCGGCAAGCACAATATGATCGTTGCCGCGACCGCCGAGCGCATCGCCCGAGCGCTCGGCGATGCGCTCGTCGCGCCCGTCCTCGCCTACGTCCCCGAAGGTGACGCGGCCAGGCGCACCGGCCACATGGCCTATCCCGGCACCATCTCGCTGCCGGAGCCGGTGTTCGCCAAGGTGCTGGAGGCGGCGGCCGAGAGCTTCAAGACGCACGGCTTCACCACCATCGTCCTGGTCGGCGATTCCGGCGGCAACCAGCGCCCCCAGGAGGAGGTGGCGGCACGCCTCTCGGCCGCTTGGAGGAAGGACGGCGTCCGCGTGGTCAACGCCTCGACCTACTATGCCGCGAGCGATGGCCGGGAATGGCTCGCGCGGCAGGGCTTCACAGCGGCGGAGATCGGCAGGCACGCCGGTTTGCGGGACACGTCCGAGCTGCTCGCCGTCGCCCCGGACGGCATCCGCAAGGTCAAGCTCTCGACCGGAGGCGAGGGCGCCGACGGGGATGCGACCAAGGCCAGCCGCGAGATCGGCGAGGCCCTGCTGGCGGCGAAGGTCGACGCCGCGGTGACCGAGATCCGCCGTGCACAGGCCGGCGATACTGCGGGCGGTCCTGACGGCGGCACCGCCAAGCCGGGCCTTCTCGCGCGCCTGAAGCGTCTCATTCTCGGCTGAATGCCCCATCGGCGCTCGACTTGCGCGCCAGCGTGGCCCGACCGCGACGACCGATGCTAAGAGTCTTTGCCGATGGATCGGGAGGCGAGCGCGTGAGCGACAGCGAGATCGTGACGGCGGGGCTGCTCGTCATCGGCGACGAGATCCTCTCCGGGCGCACCAAGGATCAGAACATTGCGGCAATCGCCGCACGGCTGACCGCCGTCGGCATTCGTCTCATCGAGGTGCGCGTCGTCGCCGACGACGAGGCGGCGATCATCGCCGCCGTCGACGCGTTGCGCCGGCGCTACACCTACCTCTTCACCACCGGCGGCATCGGCCCGACCCACGACGACATCACGGCCGACAGCATTGCCAAGGCGTTCGGCGTCGTCATCGACGTCGATCCGCGCGCGGTGGCGCTGATGCAGCCCTATTACGAGAGCCGCGGGCTCGAGCTGACACCGGCGCGCCTGCGCATGGCGCGCATCCCGTCCGGCGCCGAGCTCGTCGCCAACAGCGTCTCCGTCGCGCCGGGCTTTCGGATCGCCAACGTGATCGTCCTGGCCGGCGTGCCGAGCGTCATGCAGGCCATGCTGGAGGAGGTGCTGCCGACGCTGGCCACCGGCGCGCGCATGCTGTCGCGGTCGATCGAGGTGGCACGACCCGAGAGCGAGATCGCCGGCCTTCTCGCCGCTCACCAGCGCGCGAACCCCGATGTCACGATGGGCAGCTATCCCTGGTACCGCGAGGGCCAGGTCGGCACCGAGCTGGTGCTGCGGTCGATCGACGCAGAACGGCTGGAGGAGGTTTTCTCGCAATTGCGGTTAACACTCTCGGATCACAGCTTGATCTGATGGTCCGTGCGCCGAATCGGCGCACCTTATGCTCCCCCGCTTGTTAACCAAATCTCTCAACGACGCCTCGTATCGCCACGATCCGCCTGCTCTTGTCCGCCCGCCGATAGGGTTAACGGACGAGAGATCCGCGCGCCCTCGGCCATGAGCCAGTGACTGGGGGTACGAGGATGAAAAGGATATGTGGCGCGCCAGCGAGCGCGCTTTCGGCCGGTTGGCGTCTGCTGACGTCGGCGGCACTCGCGACGGTGGCGCTAGTGAGCAGCGGCGTCGTCGACGAGGCAGGCGCGAAGGGACCCGGCGCCCGCTACTGCTTCTATGGCACCTGCCACAGGGTCAAGACCATCGCCGAGACCGAGGCGCTGGTCGGCAAGGAGATGCGGCTCGCCGCCTCCTTCTACGACTCCTGCAAGACCGACCGCTACAATCCGTGCGGGCTGACCTCCTCGGGCGAGGTCTTCCATCCCCACACCGCCGACAACGCGGCGAGTCCCGATCTGCCAGACGGCACCGTCCTCCTGGTGCGCAACCCGGCCAACGGCCAGACCGCCGTCGTGCGCGTCAACAATGCGGGGCCCTATTGGGGCAATCGCAAGCTGGACCTTTCGCGCGCCGCGGCCGAGAAGCTCGACTTCGTGCATCGCGGCGTCGCTCAGCTCGACGTGCGCGTGATCAAGGCGCCGACCGACGCCGAGGCCCGCTATAAGAAGCACCGCCGCTACGATCCGGTGCCGGGTCACATCGGCCGCTTCGCCAGCTCCGATCAGGCCCACGTCACCGTGGCGATGGCGATGGCGCTGCAGGTGCCGTCGCGGGTCCGTGTCGCCAGCCTCGACGGCAGCGCCTCGCTGTTCACGGGCGAGGACGCCGACCGCCATGGCCTGAAGGCGGCATTGAAGTCGCGCTTGGCCTCGTTGCCGCAGCAGCCGGCACCGCTCGCAGAAGCGCCGGAGAGCGTGCCGGCGGTCGCGGTCGCCTGGCACGAGGCGGCGAGCCCGCCGCCG
>JBFMEX010000004.1:0-10930 GCA_040752215.1 Pseudomonadota bacterium
GCGCCACTTCCAGCTCGGAGCTGTGGGCCTACACCGCCGCGTGGCTGGTGCTGGCAATCGCGTTCCTCGCCTATGGCCTGCGGCGCCACTCGCTGCCGGCGCGCGTCGCCTCCGCCGGTCTCATCGCGCTGGTGGCGGTGAAGGTCGTCGTGCTCGACTTCGCGGGCATCGACGGGCTGTGGCGGGCGCTGTCGTTCATCTGCCTCGGCCTGGTGCTGGTCGGCATCGGTCTCGTCTACCAGCGCCTCGTGTTCGCGCCGGCTCGCGCGGGCACGCCCTCGCCGAGCGAGTGAGCCAGCTTCAGCGCGCCGGCGTGGTCATGGCGGGCGGCAGCGGGGCCTGCTGTGCGACGCCCGAATGCGCCTGCCAGGGCGTCATCGGCGCGGGGCCGTAAGAAGGGTAGGGCGCAAACGGTGGCGGCCCGTAGGGCGCATACCCGTAAGGTGCGAAGCCGTAGGGCGGCGGCCCGAATGCCGGCGGTCCGCCGAAGCTGGTGCCTGGCCTGCCATCTCCGCCGAAGCTGAAGCAGAAGAAGAACGCGGACGCACGTCCCGGCACTGCGAGCAGCGCAAGGCCCGCACATGCCGCGATGATCGACGCTCGTGCCTGCATGGGAGTGGCGCCCCTGCCGATTTTTCGTCAGCCTATCACGGCGGCGACGGCGCGGTCACTGCAGCGAGCTACTCTTGCTGGCTCATCATGTGGCTGACCGAATGGAAGAAGCTCTCGGGCCCCAGATAGCCGGCGATGCGTCCTACCTCGCGTCCTTCGTGCATCAGCACCACCGTCGGCACCACGTCGACCGGGCTCGAAAGCCCCATCCTCTGCTCGTCGATGTCGTTGAGATCGACGAACCGCATCGGCACCTCGCGCGCCCGCGCCGAGGTCTCGTAGGCGGGCAGAACGTCGCGGCGGAACACGCGGCAGTAGATGCAGCCCGGCACCTCGAACACGATCAGCTCGTAGCTGCTGGCCGCCGTCACGGCCGAGGTTTCGATCTGGCGCGCGGCCTCGGAGCTGCCGCCGGCGAGGATGGCCAGGATTCCGAGCGCGAGAGCGGAGAAGGTGCGACGCATGACACAGCCACCTCGAGGAGACGAGGCCGACAGCCTCGATGCCTCACTCTAGCGGCGGTTATAGATTGGAAAGCATCGCGCATGAAGTGCTGGTAAACGGCTGTCCCGTTTCGGCACGAGGCCGGTACACGCAGCGGCGTCAGAACGGGCTCTGGGCGCTGGTGAGCGAGCCGATAAAGAAGATCGCGCCGAGACCAAGCACGAGCCCGGCGCCGAGGAAGCCGGCCGCGGTGCCGACGCGGCTGGCCCACTTGCCGCCGCCGCCGGCAGCCATGCGCATCGCCATCTCGCGTGAGCCGACGGCGAATGCGGCGAGCGCCGAGATCGTAATCGCAGTGCCGAGCGCCATCGCGATGGTGGCGAACACGCCAGCCCACAGCAGGCCCTGGCTCAGCGCGAACACCAGCACAAGGATCGCGCCTGTGCATGGCCGGATGCCGACCGCGAGCGCGATCGCCAGCGCCCGCCTCCACGACCACTCACCTTGAAGCGCCTCCGGCGCCGGGATGTGCGCATGTCCACAACAGGCCGCGTGATCGTGGCCCGCATCGGCGTGGTGGTGGTGCGTATGGTCGTGATGATGATGATCGTGGCGAACATGCGCTTGCGGCGCCTGCTCGTGACCTTGCCCGTGTGCATACTCGTGATGGTGGTGATGATCATGGTCGTGCTGCGCGCCTCCGGCCTCGGGCGTGCAGCCGCAACAGGCGTGCTCGTGATGGTGGTGACTGTGGTGATTATCGTGGGCGTGTGCATGGCCGGCGTGGGCGTGCATCGCTGCCGGCGTCGTCGCGCTGCTGCTGGCGCCCGCGCCGATGCCGAGCGCGGCGAGCTGTCGCCACATCAGCCAGATGCCGATGAGCGCGACGAGGCCCCAGCTCGCGGTCTCGATCCACGCCTCCGTCGTGCGCATCGTCAGGCTCGTGGCCTTGAGCAGGATGGTCAGCACGGCCACGATCAGGATCGCAGAGAGCGCCTGGAACAGCGCCGCCAGGAACGACAGCAGGACCCCACGGCGCATCGTGCGCTCGTTGGCGAGCACGTAGGACGAGATCACCGCCTTGCCGTGTCCCGGCCCGGCCGCATGCAGCACGCCGTAGGTGAACGAGAGGAATGCCAGCAGCAGCGTCGCGTGCAGGGGATCGCCGGTCTTGATCGCACGCACCGCCCCCGTCAGCTCGCGGTTGATGCGCGCCTGTTCGGCCATCAGCCAGGCGTAGGCGCGGCTCGTCCAGCCGCCTTCGGTCGCTTGCGGTTGTGCTGCGCTCCGCCCGGCCAGCAATCCGCGCTCGGCGGCCGGCGCCGCGCCGTGGCCGACGCCGACGCCGAGCGGCGAGCGTTGCTCGGCCGCAGCGATCTGGCCGGCGAGCGCGAGCACGATCACGAGCAGTGCGGCAGCGAGCGCGCGTGTGGTCATCTCACGACTTCGGGCAGACGATGGCGACGGACTTGCCGATTGCCATCGGGTAGGCGCCGCCGAGCTGGTTCGAGAACGCCTGCCCGAGGCGGGCGGTATCGTCGCTCGCCTTGTCGCCCTGCCCGCCGATCTCGGCGACGCAGCCTTGCGGCGCGCCGTCGCCGAGCGTCACCGGGCTCTTCTCGGCGAGATCGAAGGCGATGAAGTAGCTCGGGTCGGTGACCGTGAAGGTGAAGCCCTCGGCCTCGGCCAGCACGGGTGCGGCGAGCGGCAACACGAAATTGAGTGTCAGCACGCCGTCGTTGACCTCGAGCCAGTAGTCCTTGGGGTCGGCGAGCTTCAGATCGCCTGCGCCGAGCTTGGCGAACGTGAAGTAGTCGAACTCCTTGAGCCCATCCATGTTGACCTGCGCCAGCTCGGCCAGCTCCTTGCGGTCGTAGGCGCCGTCGTTGTTGGTGTCGAGGCCCTGGATCGCCATCGCCGTATAGAGGTCGTCGAACGTCCAGCGATGGGCGAACCCGGAGATGGCCCCCTTGTCGTAGACGACCTTGGTCTCGACCTTCACCCAGACGTGCGGGTGGGCGGCTGCAGGCAGCGTGCCGGCCGCGGCCAGCGCCCATGTCGCCCCGGCAAGGCCAAGCAATCGAAATCGGTTCATTGCGTTGATCTCCCCTCGGGCTCGGGCCTCGTAATGCACCGGCGCCGCGCTCGCCGCGCTGCGGCGCCTCAGCAAATCGCTTTTCAATATAGCAGAAAGGTGGCGATTGTGCCTTGCAATCGTCAGGATGTTATAATATCCGGTATCGAGCGGACGGCCGATCGGGGATCGACGAAATCTGGGGCACGTCCCGCCGCAGCCGGCAACAGACGGGGAGCAGAACGATGATGGATGGGATGGATGGCAGTGTGGGCGCAATTGGATCGTCGAGCGGGGGCATGTTTCGCCGCAACGCTGCCGCTGCGATACGGCCGCTCGGCGCGGTGGCGATCGCGCTGGCGATTCTCGGCACGCGGCCGGCGGCGGCCGAGACGCCGGAGGTGGTCGTATCCATCAAACCCATCCACGCACTTGTCGCCGGCTTGCTGGACGGTATCGCCAAGCCGGCGCTGCTCGTCGACGGGGCTGCCTCGCCGCATACCTACGCCCTGAAGCCGTCCGACGGCCGGGCCCTCGATCGCGCCCATATTTTCGTGCGCATCGGTGACAGCGTCGATCCGTTCGCGCGCAAGCTCGTCACCGGCCTCGACCGCAAGGTGACGGTGGTGACGGTCCAGGACATTCCTGGCATGACGCTCAAGACGATCCGCACCGGCGCGGCTTTCGAGGCGCACGATCACGACGACGACCATGGCCACGGCGCCAAGAAAGGTCACGACCACGACAAGCACTCGGGCAAGTCGACGACCAAAGCCAAGGCGAAGGATCACGATCACGACCACGATGGCGCCGTCGATGGCCACGTCTGGCTCGACCCGGCCAACGCGCGCCTGATCGTCGCCCACCTGCAGGATCTGCTCGCCAAGCGCTATCCCGATCATGCGACACGCGTGGCCGAGAATGCCGGCAAGCTCACGGCACGGCTCGGCGAGCTCGAGAGCGGGCTCGGCCGGCGAATGCGAGCGCTAGCCGGGCGGCCCTTCGTCGTCTTCCACGACGGCTACCAGTATTTCGAGGCCCGCTTCGGCCTCACGGCGGCTGGCGCGATCACCGCCAATCCGGAGGTGCCGCCGGGCGCCAAGCGCATCTCGGAGCTGCGCAAGCGGATCGGCGATCTCGGCGCGCGCTGCGTGTTCGCCGAGCCGCAGTTCCGCGCCAAGGTGGTCAATTCCATCATCGAGGGGACCAAGGCCAAGGCCGGCGTGCTCGACCCGATCGGCGCCGAGATCGCGTCCGGGCCCGAGCTCTACTTCACGATGATGGGCAACCTCGCCGCCTCGTTCGAGAGTTGTCTCGCCGATCCTTCGTGAAGGGGCTCGACTATTCTGAACCCTAGGGACGACCGCCGTACTCGGTCGTGGCAGCGCTCGAGGCGGCCATCCTGGGGCCACGGTCTCGCGGTGTGTGGCGAGCGGCAAAGGATGGTCGGGTCGAGCCCACAGCTGTCCGGCTCGCGCAAGAGGGTGCCCGGGCGGATAAGGGGCTTCGCCGCCACCGGAGGCCGCCACACGTGGCAAGTCCCTCACCCGCCCGGGGGGGCACCCTCCCGTTCCGGGAGAGGGAGCGCGCGCCGGCGGCGAGCGAGGGTGCGATGGCTCCGGGCGTCGTCTCTTGGCGGATCAGCGCCCGGTCAGCACCTTGAGGAAGCGGCGCACCGAGCTGGCGTCGACCGCATCGTGCTCGGCTGCAGGGGCGGGCCGCGCGGCCGAGGCGTGCACCCGCGGCTGCTCGCCGTGGGTGTAGATCTCGACGCTCGCCTCCTCGGCGGAGCCGCCGAGATTGCTCGCGCGCTCGGTAGCGGGATGGCGCGGCCGGAACGGGGGGCGGTGTTGCTCCGGCTGGGCGGCTGCCGCCTGCGCAGTATTGGCGGCTGCCGGTGGCCCGGTCTGCCCCGCGTCGTCGAGCTGGTGGATGAAGACCTCGGCCTCGCCGGGCGGGACGACCAGCCATTCCGACTCGACGGGCCGCCGGACCGTCGTCCCGGTCGTAGCGGCCTCCGACGGCGCGGCGGCCGCCGGCACGGAGGCCACCTCCTCGTGCGCGCCGGGGGCGCTCCAGCTGCCGAGCGTCGGCAGGCGGGATCGAGCCGAGTGCTCGGGGGCGGCCGGCGCCGCTGCCCGGAGCGGGGCGATCTGCTCGGCGAGGCGCGGCAGGCCGAAGCGGGCGTCGGCAAGCACCGGTGGTCGTGCGATTGCCACCGGGTCGTGCGCGGCCGGTGCAGCGTCTGCGGCCTTCTCCTCGGTGGTCGTGGGAGCCTCGGTCGCCGGAGACGGCTGCAGCTCCTCGGCAGCGCCGCTCGCCGGCTCGCTCGCCACTGGCTCGGCAGGCGGTAATGGCCCGATGCGCAGCATGGCGTTGGCGGCCGACAACAGTGACGCTGCGATCAGCTTGGCGCGCAACTCGCCGTCCGGTCTCTCCTCGGCTCGGGGCGGCGGCACCAGCGCGTCCCACTCGCCAGTCAGGACGCGCCTGGCGTGCCGCGTCGGGCGGCCGCTCGCCAATACTGCGGCCTGCTCGATCCAGCTGTGCTGGCGCGCCGCCTCGCCGATGCCGACCTCGGCCCCGTAGCAGGCGATGTCGCCGGCGGTCCAGGCCGCGATTTCGGCGAACCGCGTGACGCCAGCCGCTGCCAGCCAGTCGGCCATCTCGGCGGAGAGGCCGAGAATGAGCGTCAGCCGGTCGGGCGCAGCTGGCGCCTCCGGCGCGACCTCGGCATCGCGGGGCGGCTCCGGCGCTGTTGCGGGCAGGGCTGCAGTGGCGCGCGGAGCGGCGGGCTGGCGCAGCGCCACGACAACCGCCGATGGCTCCGCTGCCGATGGTGTGGGTCGAGCGGTCACCGGCTCGACGGCCACCGGAGCCGGAGCCGCCGGTGGATGTGGCGCCGCTGCGTGCTGCGTCGCCGGTTTCGCCGCCGGCGGTGTCGGAGGCGAGGCCTCGGCCCGCGGGCGACGGCCCTTGGCGGCCAGCACCGCCGCCTGCTCGATCCAGTTCCCGCGGCTGATCTCGGTGCCGAGCCCTAGCCGAGAGGCGAAGCGCGCCACGTCTGCGGCCGACCAGCCTGCGATCGCCGCGTAGCTCGTCACGCCGAGCGCGGCGAGCCCGGCGGCGAGCGCGGCGTCGATACCGCGGATAAGCGTCAGGTCGTCGGCGCCGGACTCGCGCGCGACAGTCGGCGGATGCGTGTGGACGCGCGCCTCGGGCCTGGACCGGACGACCTCGGCCAGCGACGCGCGCGCATCGTCGGCCTCGACGCTCTCCGCCGCGCTCGCCGCCGACAGCTCGCGGATCGCCGCGTCGAGCGCCTCGCGGGCGCGGAACATGGCGTTCGCCGACAGTGCCGACTCGAGCCGCTCGACGTCGTATGCCGCCGTGGCCTCGCCGCGCGCCGCCGCCACCCGGGCGATGCGGAGCGCCTGCCACTGGATGTTGCCGGTCAGCAGCGCGTCGAGCCGGGTACGCTCGTCGACGAGTGAGCCGATCCGCTCCGACAACGGTGACGCCATGACGAGCCTGCGTGGGTTAGGGGGGGCGGCTTGCCTCGCGCCGCCGATCGGCACGGGCGGAGCGAGACTAGCAAAGCCGGCTTGGCCCGGCCACGGGCTTCGCCGATCAGGGTGACCGGCGGCTGCCCGCGCCGGCGCCGGCGGCCGGGCGGATCAGCAGCACGGCGATCGTGACCAACAACATGCCGGCGAGTTGGGCAATGCCGAGCGTCTCGCCGAACAGGGCCCAGGCCATCAGCGCCGTCGTCGCCGGCACCAGGTAGAACAGCCCCGTCACACGCGACACCGCGCTCTCGCGGATCAGCAGCATCAGCAGCGAGATGGCACCGACCGACAGCACCAGCACCAGCCAGGCGAGCGCGACGACGAACTCGCCGGTCCACACGACCGCGCGCGTCTCAAGCGCGAGCGATCCGACGCCGGTCACGGCGAGCGCGCCGAGATATTGCCAGATCGCGCCCGCGCCGATGCCGATCCGGCTGGCGAAGCGCTTCTGGTAGATCGTGCCGGCGGTGATGCCGGCGAGCGCCAGCACTGCGGCAGCGATGGTCGCGCTCGTGATGCCGGAGGCGGCGAGATCGAGGCGTGGGGCGAGCACCAGCGCGCTGCCGGCTAGGCCGACCACGAGCCCGAGCCAGTGCCGACGCGTCACCGTCTCGCCGAGCAGCGGGCCGGAGGCGACCGCCGTCGCCACCGGTTGCAGGCTGACGATGAGCGCGACGACGCCAGCGGGCATTCCGTGCTTCACTGCGAAGAATACGCCGCCAAGATAAGTGCCGTGGATCAGGCTGCCGGCCACGGCCGCGTGCAGCCGCTCGCCGCGTGTCAGTCGGCGCGACGCGAGCCAAGCCCCGATTGGCACCATGATCGCCAGCACGATGAGGAAACGGATCGACAGGAACGTGAACGGCTCGGCGCCATTGCGGCCGAGCTTGGCAGCGATGAATCCGCTCGACCAGAGCACGACGAACAGCGCGGGGGCGAGGCGGAGCAGCATGGGGTGAAGCGTCCGGGCGAGGAAGCAGGGGTGTGCCCAGGCTCCGCCGGGCGGACTTTCATGCGGCGGTTGGCCGCCCCTCTGCAATCGAATTCCACGCGCCTCAGACCTGCCTTGCATCGCATGCAGATCACGATACGGTGCGCGCCCTATCGATCCGAGGAACCCCGATGCAGTCCCATATGACCCTGCGCGAGGCGCTGTGGCGCCTCTACGAGCACTCCGGCTTCGCCATGGCCGGCGCGGTGGCGTTCTCGTTCGTGGTCTCGATCTTCCCGTTCGTGATCTTCCTCGGTGCGCTCGCCGGCATCTATGGCGGTCGCGAACTCGCCGCCGCCGCTGTCGACCAGCTGTTCCAGATCCTGCCCGAGCCGGTCGCCAAGGGCCTCGCGCCCGAGGTCGAGAACGTGGTCGGCAGGAGCCGCGTCGACCTGATGACGGTGAGCGGCTTCATCGCACTCTTCTTCGCCACCAGCGCCATCGAGACCTTGCGCGCGGCACTGAATGGCGCCTACCGCGTGCACGAGACGCGGCCCTACCCGCTGTGTCTGCTGATCTCGATGCTGTTCGTATTCGTCAGCGCGGTGTCGATGCTGGTGCTGACCTGGGCGGTGGTCGTCGGTCCCAACCTCGCCGCCGGATTCAAGGCCGCGACCTGGCTCAAGGAGCACTTCGACACCAACTGGTTCGCGCTCGCAACGCGCTACGCCATGGCGGCCGGCGTTATCGCCGTGCAGCTCCTTGCCTTCCACCTCTGGCTCGCCGCCGGCAAGCGCACGCTGGCCGAGGTCTGGCCCGGCGTGCTGTTGTCGGTGGTGCTGTGGATGGGACTCGCCGCCGGCTATTCGTACTACCTCAATTTCAGCGACTACACGCGTTTCTATGCTGGCCTTTCGCAGCTGATGGTGGCCTTGATCTTCTTCCAGGCCACGGCGGTCGTGATTCTGCTTGGCGCGGAGATGAACCGCGGCATCATCGAGGTCAAGAAGCTCAAGGACAATGGCATGATCGTCGCTCCCGAGCAGCAGGTCGCCGCGTCGGGCGAGGACCGAGGGGAGGGCGCGTGAAGCTCGCGATGTACATTGTCGACGCGTTTGCCGAGCGCACGCTCACCGGCAACCCGGCAGCAGTCTGCCCGCTCGATGCCTGGCTGCCCGAGGCCACCATGCAGGCGATCGCCGCCGAGATGAACCTTGCCGAGACGGTGTTCTTCGCGGCCGAGCCTGCCGGCGGCACTTATGCGATCCGCTGGTTCACGCCGACGCGCGAGGTCGATCTCATCGGCCATGCCACACTCGCCGCCGGTCATCTCGTGCTCGATCGCATCCAGCCGGGCGCGGCATCGGTGCGCTTCACCAGCCGCGGCGACGATCTCGTCGTCACCCGCGACGGCAGCGCGCTGGTGCTCGAGATGCCGGCGTTGAGGCCAACGCCGATCGAGGCCCCGGCCGCGCTCGCGACGGCGCTCGGCCGGTCGCCGCGCGCGGTGCTGGCCGCCAAACACTATCTCTGTCTCTACGACAGCGCCGACGACATTCTGAGCCTCGCGCCCGACATGGCGGGGCTGGCGGCGCTGCCGTTGCCCGCGGTGATCGTCACCGCGCCCGGAAGCGGGGAGTTCGATTTCGTCTCGCGCTTCTTCGCCCCCGCCAACGGCGTGCCGGAGGACGCCGTGTCCGGCGTCGCCCATCTCTGCCTCGCCCCCTACTGGTCCGAGCGCCTCGGCAAGACGCGCCTCGTCGGCCACCAGCTGTCGCGACGTCGCGGCATCGTCCGCTGCGAGGATCTCGGCGCCCGCGTCCGTCTCGGAGGCAACGCGGTCGTGTTCCTCGAAGGCACGATCGAGGTGTGAGGCCCACCTCCCCCTTGCGGGGACGCGGCGGGGGTGGGGGACAATCCCGGCAGTCGTGGCGAGGAGCACGGACCGATTGCGCGTCACGCCGGTACAGCGCGCAGCGCCGGCCGCGCGGTTAAGGCTCTGTTAATCCTCCCCGTGGCAACGTCGCCGCGTTCCGGTTCCGTTCCAGAGTCCGGCTGCGGCCGGGCGCCAGGGAGCGCGCGTATGCCCCGCCTCGTCAAGCTCGTGCTGCTCGGCTTCCTCGCCTACGCGGTCGCCACTGCCAGCGACGAGCAACAGAGCGCCATGATCGCCGGCGGCCTCGCCGTCCGCGATGCCGTCGCCGAGGCCTGCACGCGCCAGGGCAGTCTGTGCGCCGAGGCGATCTCGTCCCTCGGCGCGCGCTTCACCCCGTCGTCGGCCGGCACCACCCCCTGGCTCGACGACCCCGCCAAACGCCCGACCAAGCCGGAGCGCACGGGGGAGGTCGTGGGGCGGTAGGGAAGATGCCTGCGATTGAAGGCCTCGACCGACGTTGCCGCCGGCCACGCGCGGCGGCCGGCGCGCGGACTGCGTGTCGTCGCGCGTTGCAGAAACGAATGCCGGTGCCCGGCATTGCTGGGGCACCCGCGCAGCCATTCACTCGGTCGGATGTCGCTGCGGCTCGGCCGCGGCCCATTGCGGGGCCATGACCCGATTGCCTTCGCCAGCGTCGCCGTGTCGGAGCTCCGCACGCAGCATGCTCGTTTCCGCCGTGCCCTTCCCTGTTCCGGGATCGTGTCCCCGGAGTGTCGTCGCTTGTACTTTTCGCTGTCGGCCGGCCTCGAAGCCGCCGTGCAGCAAGTTGTCGCGGGCGATGCATTGCGACAATTTGTGGGTGCACTCGCGGCGGCAACGGCGTTGTGACTTTGCGATATCGCAATCGCACGACGCGCATTCTGCGCTAGCACTCGATCGTCGTTTTCGCACCATGGCACGCCGCACGGCGCGGGAGCTGTAGCTCGGTCTCGAGCCGATGCGCTCTCGTCCACATGCGAGCAATACCAGGTGGCCCACCAGATCGGATGGTCGCACGACCACGCGGCCGGGTCCGTAGATCGATCGAGGAGAACCAATGATGATGAGCTATTCCAAGCTGGTCGGCGCGGCCCTTCTCACTTGCGCCCTGGCTCTTCCGGCGTCAGCGGGGGATCAGAAGGGGATGTCCGGCATGCAGGGCATGTCGGCGGACAGCATGATCGGCATGGAGGGCCGCTCGCCCGCCGAGGTCGAGCGGCGGCTGCAGGGGATGTCCGGTATGGGTGGCATGTCTGGAATGTCCGGCATGTCGGCGGACAGCATGATCGGCATGGAGGGCCGCTCGCCCGCCGAGGTCGAGCGGCGGCTGCAGGGGATGTCAGGTATGGGGGGCAATACTGGAATGACCCGCATGTCGGCGCAAG
>JBFMEX010000005.1:0-3192 GCA_040752215.1 Pseudomonadota bacterium
CCGGCGGCCGGCTCCCCGCAAGGGGAGTCGCCGGCGCCACCGAGAAGCGAGCCTCATCGCATCAAGTTCAAGCGCTTCGAGCGCAAGTAGGCGCGCCGGCGGCCGGCTCCCCGCAAGGGGAGTCGCCGGCGCCACCGAGAAGCGAGCCTCATCGCATCAAGTTCAAGCGCTTCGAGCGCAAGTAGGCGCGCCGGCGGCCGGCTCCCCGCAAGGGGAGTCGCCAGCGCAAGCTAAGGCTATGCAGCGGCCCCTTCACCGCGCGGCCGATCCGGGACCCAGCGCAAGAGTCGCCGAAGGCTCACAAAGGACCTTGCGTGCGACGCATTCCCTGCCGGCACTCGCTGGAGGGCTCGGCCGGGATGACAACCGGCTCTGGCCAGAGCACGCGGCGCGCCGGACTATCGGTCCGCGCCGACCTCGCCTACGATGGACCCGGAATCCGCAAGCCCCTCGCGCCGGAGCCCCTCGGCCAGATGCCGCACGACACCCCGCTCGTCGCCACCATCGTCGTCGGCCTCAGCCTCGCGTTCGTGCTCGGGGCATTGGCGCAGCGCGTCCGGATCTCGCCGCTGGTCGGCTATCTGCTCGCGGGCGTTCTGGTCGGGCCGCACACGCCTGGGTTCGTCGCCGACCAGGAGATCGCAAACGAGCTGGCCGAGATCGGCGTGATCCTGCTGATGTTCGGCGTCGGCCTGCACTTCTCGCTCGAGGAGTTGTGGTCGGTCAGGGCAATCGCCATTCCCGGCGCTATCGCGCAGATGGCGGTCGCGACCCTGCTCGGCCTGGGGCTCGCACGCTATCTCGGCTGGCCGACAGGCTCAGGCCTCGTGCTCGGTCTCGCCTTGTCGGTCGCCAGCACGGTGGTGCTGCTCAGGGCGTTGCAGGAGCGCCGCCTGGTCGCCAGCGAGCGCGGGCGCATCGCAGTCGGCTGGCTGATCGTCGAGGACATCGCGATGGTGCTGGCGCTGGTGCTGTTGCCGGCGCTGGCGCCGGTGCTCGGCGGCAAGGCCTTGCCCGGCACGGACGCCGCCATCGGCGGCTGGGGGCTGGCGGTGACGCTCGCGGTGACGCTGGTCAAGGTGGCGGCGTTCGTCGTGCTGATGATGGTCGTCGGCAGCCGGATCATTCCGTGGGTGATGCACTACATCGCCCACACCGGCTCGCGCGAGCTGTTCCGCTTGGGCGTGCTCGCGATTGCGCTCGGGGTGGCGTTCGGTGCCGCCAAGCTGTTCGGTGTGTCGTTCGCCCTCGGCGCCTTCTTCGCGGGCATGATCTTGAGTGAGTCCGAGCTGAGCCAACGGGCGGCCGCCGAGACGCTGCCGCTGCGCGACGCGTTCGCGGTGCTGTTCTTCATCTCGGTCGGCATGCTGTTCGATCCGACCATCCTGGCACGCGAGACTTTGCCCGTGCTCGCCACTCTGGCGATCATCGTCGTCGGCAAGTCGTTGGCCGCGATGGCGATCGTGCTCGCCTTCCGCCATCCCCCGGCAACGGCGCTGATGATCGCGGCGAGCCTCGCGCAGATTGGCGAGTTCTCCTTCATCCTGGCCGGCCTCGGGGTCGATCTTGGTCTGCTCAGCGCCTCCGCACGCGACCTCGTGCTCGCCGGGGCGCTGCTGTCGATCATGATCAATCCGCTGCTGTTCCTCGCCACCGACAAGTTCAGCGCGCTGCTGGCGCCGGGGGAAGGCGGTGAGGCGCGTGCGAGCGTCGCTTCGAGCGGACGCGCGAGTGGGCCGGTGGACATGCGCGGACATGCGGTTCTCGTCGGCTATGGCAGGGTCGGCAGGCGGGTCGGACGGGCGCTGGCAGAACGCGGGATTCCTCTCTTCGTCATCGACGAGCAGCAGGACGCGGTGCGTGGATTGGACGGGGAGCACATCAAGGCGGCGAGCGGCAATCCGCACGATCTGCTGGCGGATGCCAATCTGGCCGCGGCGCGCGCGCTGGTCGTGACGATCGCCGGCAGCATCGAGGCCGGGCAGATCGTGACCAGGGCGCGGGCCGGACACCCGCAGCTGACGATCATCGCCCGCGCCGCCTCGGAGGAGGCGGCTGCGCATCTGAGCAAGTGCGGCGCGAGCGTGGTGGTGCTCGAGCCCGACGAGGTTGCCGCCGCGTTCCTGCGGGGCTGTCCGGCGGACGGCAAGCCCTTCCCGGCTCCCGACTGAGCGCCGACTGGCCTCACGCAAGCCCCAATGGCTCGTCGCTCTCATCGTCCGCGGCGGCAGGATGACATGGCAGCACCATGGAGGCGGGGCATGCGGCAACGAGCGTCCGAGGCATCTTGGGGCTTTCCGATTGGCCTGCACGATGGCGGCTGGCATCCGTTGCCCGCGACCGGGAGAGTGGCAAGACGGGCCCGCGTGCGGGCCTTGGGACAAGAGCGCGTATGGCGGGGCGGCAACCGCGGAGGGGAAGATGGGTTTCGACGAGCGGCAGGCCGGGCGCCGCAAGGCGGCGCTGGGTGAGCCTACCCCCGCCCGCGATACGGCGCCACCCCCTGGTCGGGGAGCCACACGTCCTTGGGGCAGGTGCCCGACTGCCAGAACACGTCGATCGGCATGCCCCCGCGCGGATACCAGTAGCCGCCGATGCGGAAGTAGTGCGGCTCGAGGAGCGCGACGAGACGCTTGCCGATCGCCACTGTGCAGTCCTCGTGGAATGCGCCGTGGTTGCGGAACGCGGCGAGGTAGAGCTTCAGCGACTTCGATTCCACCAGCCAGTCGCGTGGCACGTAGTCGATGACAAGGTGGGCGAAATCGGGCTGGCCGGTGACCGGGCAGAGCGCCGTGAACTCGGGCGCGGTGAAGCGGGCGAGGTAGAGCGTATCCGCGTGCGGGTTGGCGACCCGGTCGAGCACCGCCTTGGCCGGGCTTTCGGGCAGCGCCGCCGGCTTGCCGAGCAGCCGAGTGTCGGGGGCTTTGCGCGCCATCGGTCCGGGTCAGCCGCGCTTGGCGATCAGCTCCGCCACCGCACGCGGCAGGGCGTCGATCTTGGCGTCCATCGTGGTAGGCCGGCCATCGACCTTGTCGAACCGGCCGTCCATCTTGTCGAGCCGGCCGTCGACCTTGTCGAACCGGCCGTCCATCTTGTCGAGCCGGCCGTCGATGTCGGCGAACCGGGCGTGCATGTAGAGCTGAATGTCGCGCAGCTGGCCTGAGATGAACTCGAACCGGCCGTCCATCTGCG
>JBFMEX010000005.1:3292-16137 GCA_040752215.1 Pseudomonadota bacterium
TCGACCTTGTCGAACCGGCCGTCCATCTTGTCGAGCCGGCCGTCGATGTCGGCGAACCGGGCGTGCATGTAGAGCTGAATGTCGCGCAGCTGGCCTGAGATGAACTCGAACCGGCCGTCCATCTGCGACAGGCGCGTCTCGGCCAGGTCGAGACGGCGTTTCAGGTCGCGAATCTCCTTGTCGACGTCCATCTGAGCCATCGGTACGGGTCTCGGGTCCTTCGAGGCCTATTCGGCGGCCATCCTAGCCGAGCGCGGCGGCCCCGAATAGATGCAGCCCTCCTGGCAGGAATCGCGCGCGATCACGATCTCGGCGAGGCCCGGCACGCGGTTCTGCAACCGGTTCCACATCCAGATCGCGATCCGCTCGAGCGTCGGCGCCTCGAGGCCGGCGATCTCGTTCAGGAAGCGGTGGTCGAGCTCGGCGCGCGCCTCGGCGACCGCGCCGGCGAGGTCGTCGAAGTGCATGACGAGGCCGGTCGCCGGATCGGGCTCGCCCTCGACCGCGACGCGGGCACGGAACGAGTGCCCGTGCACCCGGCTGTTGGGGTGGCCCGGCGCGGCGCTCGGCAGGAAATGCGCCGCCTCGAAATGGAACTCCTTGTAGATCCGCATGGACGTGCTGATAGGGGGTCGGGGGGCGCGAAGCAACAGGCAACCGGCAGCCGCGCCCGAATCACGCGCCGGATTAACCCTTTGCCTGCTGCCTCACGGTATCCCGATTAACTTGTGTGTCTGCAGCGACAGCCGCCAGGCCGGGTTCGCCTTGCAGTAGCGGATTGCGGCCTCGATGTTGGCTGCGAGGTCGGGTCCGTCAAGAGGTTGCAGGAAGCGGTGCTCGAATGCGAGCCCTTCGAGATCCTCCGGCCGGATGCCGGCTTGCGGATAGACGAGCTTCAGCTCGTGTCCGGAGCGCTGGACCAGCGTCGTGCCCGCCTTCGGGCTGACCGTGATCCAGTCGAGACCCGCGGGCGCAGCGATCGTGCCATTGGTCTCGACCGCGATCTCGAAGCCCTCGTCGTGAAGAGACTCGATCAGCGCCTGGTCGACCTGCAGCAACGGCTCGCCGCCGGTCAGCACGACGAGTGCCGGTGCGGCGTCCTCGCCGGCGGCGTCGGCGCAGGCCGCGGCCAGGTGCTCGGCGCTGCGAAAGCGCCCGCCGCCCGGCCCGTCGGTGCCGACGAACTCGGTGTCGCAGAAGCGGCATTCGGCGCCGGCGCGATCCTCCTCGCGACCGCTCCACAGGTTGCATCCCGAGAAGCGGCAGAAGATCGCCGGCCGTCCGGCGTTCGCGCCTTCGCCCTGCAACGTGTAGAAGATCGATTTGACGGTATACATCGAGACCGCCTTGCCTTCTCTCACGCCGTTCGATTGAGGGCCCGCACCGCCTCCAGCGTCAGCGGAGAGAAGGGCGCGGGTCGCAACAGGCGCGTCTCCATCCGCTCGATCGCGGGCAGCACGGCGTCGATGAAGGCGAGCCACTCGGGCATGGCGAAGATCTCGGCGAAACGGCGCTCGCGGTCGGCCATGCTCTCGTAGGCCCACAGGTGCACGACCCGATTGAGGTCCCCCACCTCCTCGGTGAAATAGCCGAGCGGGCCACCGAGAATGCGCTGGGCGATCGGGAACCCGCGCTGCTCGACGAGGTCGAGGAAGTCGCGCATCATTCCGGTGCGTATGGTGTAGGTTCTCTGTTCCAGGATCATGGCCTTGATGCTTTCCGGTCCATATCTGGCATCGCTATAGCGGGGAATGGCTGGCCCTGCCAACTCGGCCGCGTGGAGGCCCGATGGCCATGACCCGACGAAGCTACCGCTACCTCGACCTCGTCATGGTTGCGTTCGTGGTCGTGCTCGTGTGCTCGAACTTGATCGGCCCGGCCAAGGCGGCGACACTCGATCTGCCGCTCGTCGGCGCGGTGACGTTCGGAGCCGGGGTACTGTTCTTCCCGATCTCCTACATTTTCGGCGACATCCTGACCGAGGTCTACGGCTACGCGCGGGCCCGGCGCGTGATCTGGACCGGGTTCGCCGCGCTCGCGTTCGCGAGCCTCATGTCGGCGGTTATCGTCGCGCTGCCGCCTGCTCCGGGCTGGGAGAACCAGCGCGTCTATGAGATTGCGTTCGGCAACACCTGGCGCGTCGCCGGCGCCTCGATGATCGCCTACTTCTGCGGCGAGCTCGTCAACTCCTACGTGCTGGCGCGGATGAAAGTCGCCTCCGCGGGTCGCTTCATGCGTACCCGCTTCGTCGCCTCGACGATCGCGGGTGAGGCGGTCGACAGCGCGCTGTTTTATCCGCTCGCGTTCTGGAATTCCGGCATCATGCCGAACGAGCTGGTGGCGACGCTGGTCGTCTCTCAGTTCGTGACCAAGACGCTGGTCGAGGTCGCGTTCCTGCCCGTGACCACCCGGGTCGTCGACGCCTTGAAGCGCGCCGAGCACGAGGACTATTTCGATCGCGAGACCGACTTCAATCCGTTCAAGCTGGAGGCATGAGGAGGATCAACCCAGTCCGGTCCGGATCGCGGCAAGCTCCTCAGCGGGATCGCGCGCAGCATCGAGCGAGGTCGTCGAGCGCCGGTACCAGTAGCGCGCGTTCGCCTCGTCGCCTTCGATGCGGTGCAGGACTGCGTGGATCCAGCACGCGGTGGCGTCGTGCTCGTGGCGCTGGACGATGGCGTGCGCCGCGTCCCAATCGCCGGCAAGCGCGAGCTCGATCGCGCTCAAGAGCTGCTGGCGGAGGCCACCATCCGCTGCCATTGGTTCCATCCGTTGCGTCGCAACTCACAGGCCGGACAATTGCCACAGCCGTAGCCCCAGGCGTGGCGCGTCGCCCTTTCGCCGAGATAGCAGGTATGCGTCTCCTCGACGACGATCTCGACCAGCTCCGGCCCCCCGAGCTCGTCCGCCAGCGCCCAGGTTCCAGCCTTGTCGATCCACATCAGCGGTGTGACGATGCGGAACGGCTTGGCCATGCCGAGGCTGATCGCCCGCGCAAGCGTCTGCAGGGTGTCCTCGCGGCAGTCCGGATAGCCGGAGTAGTCGGTCTGACACATCCCGCCGACAAGCTGGCCGATGCCCCGCCGGTAGCCGAGCGCAGCCGCATAGGTGAGAAACAACAGGTTGCGGCCGGGAACGAACGTCGACGGCAGGCCGGCGGCGGTGGTCTCGATCTCGGCGTCGCGGGTCAAGGCGGTCTCGCTCAGAGCGCCGAGCGCGGCGAGGTCGAGCACGTGATCGGCGCCGAGCCGCTCGCGCCATGCCGGAAGGCGTTCCGCCAATGCGGCGCGGATCCGCGGTCGCACGGCCAGCTCGACCGCATGACGCTGGCCATAGGCAAAGCCGATCGTCTCGACATGTGCATAGCGATCGAGGGCCCAGGCCAGGCAGACGGTCGAATCCTGCCCGCCGGAGAACAGCACGAGTGCGGCGCTCTCGCTCACGTCACAGGCTCCGGCCGTCGAAGGGGACCGGCGACAGGACCGCGAGGTCGACGTCGTCGAGGCAGCGCACATTGACCGCGACCGTCTCCCCTCCGTCGGGCGAGACGCCACGCGAGAACGCGCCGACGCCGCACCGCGGGCAGAACAGGTGATGGATCGTGCGCTTGCCGAACTGGTAATCGGCGAGAACGTCGGCACCCGTCAGCAACCTGAAATCCGGGGCCTTGACGAACGTCCACAGCGCGCCGCGCTTCTGGCAGATCGAGCAGTTGCACTCCGCCACCTGGGCGAGGTCGGCCGTGACCTCGTAGCGCACAGCGCCGCAGTGGCAGCCGCCGGCGTACGTCTTGGCAGCGCACATGATGGAACTCCCGGTTCTCGACGGTGGGCGGCGCGTGGCTGCCGGCGCGGGCCGCGGGCTGCGACGATCGGGTAGGCCGGCCTACCCGGGCGGGTCTTTGCGCTGGCCGCGAACCCCGCTACAACCCGGCGCGAACCGTGTCACGACAGAGGCGCGACGGCAAGGCCGTCCGAACGGGAAGGAACAAGCCCCATGACCGCGATCATCGACATCATCGGCCGCGAGATCCTCGACAGCCGCGGCAACCCGACGGTGGAGGTGGACGTGGTACTGGAGGACGGCGCGATGGGCCGCGCGGCGGTACCCTCTGGCGCCTCGACCGGCGCGCACGAGGCGATCGAGCTCCGAGACGGCGACAAGTCGCGCTACCAGGGCAAGGGCGTCACCCGGGCGGTCGACGCGGTCAACGGCGAGATACTCGACGCGCTCGCAGGGATGGACGCCGAGGATCAGCGTGGCATCGACGCGGCGCTGATCGATCTCGACGGCACCGACAACAAGGGGCGCCTCGGCGCCAACGCGATCCTCGGCGTGAGCCTCGCCGTCGCCAAGGCCGCGGCCGAGACCAGCTCGCTTGCGCTCTACCGCTACCTCGGCGGCGTCGCGGCGCACGTGCTGCCGGTGCCGATGATGAATATCATCAACGGCGGCGCGCACGCCGACAACCCGATCGACATCCAGGAGTTCATGATCATGCCGGTCGCGGCCGACACCTGCGCCGACGCGATCCGCATGGGCTCGGAAATCTTCCACACGCTCAGGAAGGGTCTCAAGGACGCCGGCCACAACACCAACGTCGGCGACGAGGGCGGTTTCGCTCCGAACCTCAAGAGCGCCGACGAAGCGCTCGGCTTCATCATGGCTTCGATCGAGAAGGCCGGCTACCAGCCGGGCGTCGACGTGGTGCTGGCGATCGATTGCGCCGCGAACGAGTTCTACAAGGACGGCAAGTACCGGCTCGCCGGCGAGGGCAAGACGCTCGCGTCCGACGGCATGGCCAAGTACCTCCAGGATCTGATCGAGCGCTTCCCGATCGTCTCCATCGAGGATGGCATGGCCGAGGACGACTGGGCCGGGTGGAAGGCCTTGACCGAGCTGCTCGGCAACCGCTGCCAGCTGGTCGGCGACGATATCTTCGTCACCAACACGCAGCGGCTCGCCGACGGAATCTCGAAGGGCATCGCCAACTCGATCCTGGTCAAGGTCAACCAGATCGGCTCGCTCTCGGAGACGTTGGATGCGGTTGCCATGGCCCAGCGCGCCGGCTACACCGCGGTCATATCGCATCGCTCCGGCGAGACCGAGGATTCGACGATCGCCGACCTCGCGGTGGCGACCAGCTGCGGGCAGATCAAGACCGGCTCGCTGTCGCGCTCGGACCGGCTCGCGAAGTACAACCAACTCATCCGTATCGAGGGCGAGCTCGGCGACGTCGCGCGCTATGCCGGCCGGTCGATCCTCAAAACTGGCACCTGAGACGGAGCGCCGCGCTCGGCCGCGTACAAATCGAACGGTGTTTTACCCGGCCTTAAGCGGCGCTGGGTTAGAACGGTCCTGTTCCGACACCGTAGCAGCGTTCGAACACCCTCGTGTGATGCGTCAACATCTCCATGATCGGCGAAACTGGCTGAGGCAGACCCCTGTGTTGCTTGTCTGCGCGGCTTTGACGGCCTACTTCGCCTTTCACATTCTCCACGGCCGACACGGCCTCGAGGCGCGAAACCGCCTGATCGAGCGCTCCAGCCTGCTGGAGTTCGAGATCAGGAGCCTCGAGGCGGTGCGGTCCACGCTCGCACGCGACGTGGCGCTGCTGAGGCCCGAGCTGCCGGACGCCGACCTCGTCGAGGAGATCGCCCGCGAGACGCTCGGCTACGTCCACCCGGCGGACGTGCTGCTCCAGGCCGACTGATGGTTGCAACGAAACGACCCGAGCGGTCTTCGGGGATTCCTGCCGTCTGGCATCCTTAGGGGGGGTCGTGTAGGCTCGGCGCGCGGGCGCGTCCAGTGCCCGCGCCAGCGAGCGGACCCCCCATATGCCTTCATCGAGCAGCTCCGGCAGCGATCGGGCCGAGCCGACGCTCCTGACCGTAGCCGAAGAGCTGGACGCGTACCGCGCCATGCTGATGATCCGCCGCTTCGAGGAGAAGGCTGGCCAGCTCTACGGCATGGGCTACATCGGCGGCTATTGTCATTTGTGCATCGGCCAGGAGGCGGTGGTGACCGGCCTCGCGATGGCCGCCCGGGACGGCGATCAAGTCATTTCGACCTACCGCCATCACGGCCACATGCTGGCGGCCGGGATCGACCCGAACGCGATCATGGCGGAGCTCACTGGACGCGCCAGCGGCCTCTGCAAGGGCAAGGGCGGCTCCATGCACATGTTCTCGAAGGCGCACCGGTACTACGGCGGACATGGCATCGTCGGGGCCCCGGTGCCGCTCGGCGCCGGGCTGGCGCTCGCCAACCGCTACCGCGGCTCCGATGCGGTGGTGTGGTGCACGCTCGGCGAACGGGCCGCCGACCAGGGCCAGGTCTACGAGACGCTCGTCATGGCGGCGGCCTGGAAGCTGCCGCTGGTGCTGGTGATCGAGAACAACGCTACGATTGCCGGCGACGCGCGAGCCTCCGACGACGGCCCGACCAGCCTCGCGCGGCGCGGGCAGCCCTTCGCCATTCCCGGCGAGCAGGTCGACGGCATCGACGTCGCAGCGGTCGAGAGTGCCGGGCGGCGCGTCGGCGCATGGGTGCGGCAGGGCAACGGGCCCTATATCCTCGAGATTTTGACGTGCCGCTATCGCGGCCACGTGACGTCGGACCGGGCCAGGCAACAGACCGCTAGCCGCGCCAGGCGCGAGCACCACGATCCGATCGAGCTCAGCCGAACGCGCATACTGCAGCGGGCGGCGGCGAGCGAGGAGCAATTGAAGGCCATCGACCGCGAGGTGCGCGCCATCGTCAATCGCGCCGCCCAGCTGGCCCAGTCCGACGCCGAGCCGGACCCGGCTTCGCTCACGGCCAATGTTGTCCTCTGACCGCGGGCGGGATGCGATGGCGACCGAGATCCTGATGCCGCGACTGTCGCCCGCCATGGAGGAGGGCACGCTCGCCAAATGGCTGGTTGCTGAGGGGCAATCGGTCAGTGCCGGCGACGTGATCGCGGAGATCGCGAGCGGTCGGGCGACGATGGAGATCGAGGCACACGCCGAGGGGCGGCTCGCCCGCATCCTGGTGCCGGCCGGCACCGCGCGCGTGCGCGTCGACACCCCGATCGCGGTGCTGGTGGCGAAGGAGAGCGGTATTGCTCCCTCCCCTCACGTGGGGGAGGGCCGGGGAGGGGTGGACGGCAGACCGTCTGCCGCGGGGTCGGACACCGGGATGCCGCCCGTCACGTCTGCCGGGACTCCCCCCACCCTAGGCCCCTTCCCACGAGGGGGAGGGGAAAAGACCACCACCATCACCATGCGCGAGGCGCTGCGTGATGCGATCGCCGAGGAGATGCGGCGCGATCCCGACGTGCTGCTGATCGGTGTCGATGTCACGCAGGGAGAGGGCGCGCACAAGGTCGCTGAGGGCCTCGCCGACGAGTTCGGCACCGGCCGTGTGATCGACACGCCGATCACCGAGCAGGGCTTCGTCGGCATCGCCGTCGGGGCCGCCTTCGCCGGCCTGAAGCCGGTCGTCGAGCTGATGAACTGGAGCTTCGCCATGCAGGCGATCGACCACATCATCAACTCGGCGGCGAAGACGCTCTACATGTCCGGCGGCGCGTTGAGCTGTCCGATCGTCTTGCGCGGGCCGAACGGCGCCACCTCCCAGGTCGGCGCGCAGCATGCGCAGTGCTACGCCGCCTGGTACGCGCACGTGCCGGGGCTGAAGGTCGTCGCACCCTCCAATTCCGCCGATGCCAAGGGGCTGCTGAAGAGCGCGATCCGCGATGCGAACCCAGTGCTCGTGCTCGAGAGCGAGGCGCTCTACGAGACGCTCTGCGAGGTGCCGGTCGACGACGAGTGGCTGGTGCCGATCGGCAAGGCACGTATCGCGCGCCAGGGACGCGATGTGACCATCGTCGCGTTCGGCCGTGCGATGGTGCATGCGCTCGCCGCTGCCGAGCGGCTGGCGGGCGACGGCATCGAGGCGGAGGTGATCGATTTGCGATCGCTGCGCCCGCTCGACATGGAGACCGTGCTGACCTCCGTCGCAAGAACCAATCGCATCGTCATCGTCGAGGAGGCGTGGCCGGTGTGCTCGGTCGGTTCCGAGATCGCGGCGCGGGTGGCGATCGAGGCGTTCGATCATCTCGACGCGCCGCCGGCCAAGGTGTCGGGCGCCGACGTGCCGATGCCCTATGCTGCCAACCTGGAGCGCCTCGCGCTGCCCGGCCCCGAGCAGGTGATCGAGGCGACGCTGCGCGTGCTCTATCGGAACGAGGACGGACGACCGCGATGAGTGAGGGACCGCTGAACGAGCTCGACGTGCCGGACGCCATCCGCGAAGCGGAGAGCGCGGTCGAGGTGCTGCGCTGCTGGATCGGCGATGGCGCGCTGCACGTGACGTTCGATCCGACGACCTTCGCCCACGACGTCAACGAGTGGGGGCGGCTGCTGTCGGATGTCGCCCATCACATCGCCAAGGCGGTGGCGCTGGACGGCCAGATGGAGAGCCACGAGGCGCTGGCACAGATCCGCCGGACGTTCGACCAGGGCATTCTGACCAACCCGGTGGCGACGTCCGGCAAGATCAAGGGCCGCACCCGGCATTGAGCGCCGCACGCACTGGAGCCCCGATGCCGGTCGCCGGATCAAGCTCGCCGAGACAACGCCGTGCCGTCTCGCCGCTGGCGCGGCGCCTGGCGCGCGAGGCGGGCATCGACCTCGACGGCATCGCCGGCACCGGTCCCGAGGGACGGATCGTCAAGCGCGACGTCGAGCTGGCGCGCGCCGCCGGAGCCACCCCTGGCGCGCCGGAAGGTCCGGCAAGGCGCATGCTCGACCAGGGCGTGCCGGCAGCGCCGACGCCGCACGCTCCACTGCGCATCGAGATGGCGGATCGCATCGGGCTTGCCCAGCGCACGGTTCCGCAACTCGTGCTCGGAATCGACTGCCGTCTCGATGCCCTGCTCGCGGCGCGGCGCGCCGACGAGCGGACAGCGGCGAGTGAGCCGGGCGCCGGCGCGATCTCGCTGACCGCCCTCCTCGTCAGGGCGCTGGGATTGGCGCTGGCAGATGTGCCGGCGGCCAATGTCTCCTGGTGCGAGGCTGGGGTGCTGCACCCTGCGCATTCGGACATCGCGGTCTCGGTCGCGGTCGAGGGCGGGTGGCGCGCCCCGGTGCTGCGACAGGCCGAGGCCAAGTCTGCGTCCCTGATCGCACGCGAGCTCCGCGACCTTGCCCTCCGTGCGCGGTCGGGGCGTCTCGAGCCCGAGCACTACGCGGGCGGCGCGAGCACGATCCACAATCTCGGCATGCACGCCATCGCGCGCATGATCCCAATCGTCGAGCCACCGCGGGCGACGTGCCTCGCCGTCGGGGCCGCCGAGCTGCGCCCGATCGTGGCCGAAGGACAGATCGCGGTTGCGACCGTCATGAGCTGCACGCTGGCCGCCGACCTCCGCGTCGTCGACGGGGTGGTGGCCGCCACCCTGCTGGCCCGGCTGAAGGCGCTGATCGAGGACCCCGGACCTATCATGGCCTGAGGTGGCATCGGGTCCCCGATTCGCCAGCCGCGCGCTCGCCAGTGCCTCGCCTCGACCGCTCCAGGGCACGTCTGGACGCTCAACGGATGCCCGAAATTGTGGCGTTCCGGCCACGCGGCGGGCATTTCCCCATCAATCGCCCTGGCGCGCACAGCTCATTCGGGCGCATGCTATGGGGCCGGCTTGCCGTTCGCGGGACGTGGCGCCTAAGAGAGTCCTCGGGGTGGTGAAACAGCAGTCGCGCGTTCGGTCTCCTTGGGGGTTCCAATGATCCTACGTCAATCAGCGCGCGTCCTGGCCCTGGCCGCCGCCGCGCTTCTCGCCGGTTGTGCCAGTGACGGCTCCTCGTTTCCCACCGGCTCGCTCGCCGGGGACGGCGACAAGGTCGCGACCGCGCCGAAGGTCAACCCGGCCTGCGTCGAGCTCAGCGCGCGAATCGACACTCTGCGCAAGGAAGGCTCGATCGAGCGGCTCGAGAAGGCCTCCACCGGAAAGAGCGCCAGCGTGGAGGTGAAGCGCACATCGCTCGCCAAGCAGGCGGAGCTGAACAAGGCCTACGGCGAGTATCAGGCCAAGTGCTCGACGATCACGCCGGTGCAAACCGCGGCCGTTGCACCACCCGCGGCGGCGTCGCCCACGCCTGCGACGCAGACAGCGGCCATCGCGCCGCCGACCACGAGTATCTCGAAGGCGAGCGCGAGCACCGCGGCCAAGGCCGCGGCACCAGCTGTGGCCAAGCCCTGAGGCAAGCTCCCGTTTCGAGCCGGCGCCGCCCCGACCAATTGTCGCGGGCGCCGCCGCTTTTCGCGGCGATTTGCATACCGATCGTGCGCTCGAAGCGGCTTCGTCCGGCCGGCGTTGTCGATCTGCACCGATCGAGCCACAGCCGGATCCCGAGGGGTTGCGCCGCTCGTTTCACTATGTTCAAAAGGGCGCAACTGATTTGCGGCTCATTGGAGCAAAGCGGTGATGACGGCTCATTCGGGTGCACTGCATGGCGCGGGAATGCTGGTGATCGTTGCAGGGCTGATGCTCGGCGGCTGCGCCAGCAACGACACCTACAAGAATGGCCCGCCCGCGATCGCGCTGCCTGCCGGCCAGACGTGCCAGACCGTGCGCGCCGAGCTCAATCGCCTCGATGCGCGCGGCACACCGAGCCTGATCGAGTCGGCCAACGCCGGCCGCAAGCTGTCGCCGCCGCAGCGCGAGCAGGTCGATCGCTACAACCAGCTGCTCGGTCAGTATCTCGGCGCGCGTTGTCACGCCTGAGGCGAAGGGGGGCGACCGCGCGCCGGCAGCGGACTCCGTCTCGACGACGATTGGGACTCGCGGCACACTGACACGCTTTCACAGCGTATTGCGCGGAGCCCGCGCATGAACGCCGACGCGCGAGCCCTGGCCATATTGCTGGTGATCGCCAGCATCGCCGGCTGGCCGGCGTCGCTGCTCGGCGGCGCGATCGTGGTGGTACTGGTGGCCTGGATTTTAGCGTAGAGATAGTCGGGATCGCGGATCGACGGGCCACTCTGGAGCGCAACATGGACTATACGCCCTATATTCCCTGGATCGTGATGGCCGTGAACGGCTTGATCGCTGGCTGGCTCGCGGGGCTGCTGCTCGGCGGCGGCGGGCTGATCCGCAACCTCGTGGTCGGCATCATCGGCGCGTTCCTCGGAGGCGCGCTGGTGCAGGCCGGCTTGCTGCAGCTTCCATTCGACCTCGGAGCCTGGGGGAACCAGATCGTCGTCTCCACCGTGGGCGCGATCGTGGTGATCATCCTGGCCCGGATCCTCGGGCGCTAGCCACGCATTGCCCGCACGCCCCGGCATTCGACGGTAGGGCTTGATCCGGCCCGGCGGCTCGGCCACCTATAGGGCGAGCCGGGGCAGGCCCGGCCGGAGTCTGCGATGGTCACCGTCCACGATACGCTCGGCGGCGCGCGTCCGCGCCACCCCGAGAAGGCCAGCAAGCCAAACACCCCGGTGCAACGCAAGCCGGCGTGGATCCGCGTCAGGGCACCGGGCTCGGCGGAGTACGCGGCGACGCGCCAGATCGTGCGCGAGAACGGCCTGCACACCGTGTGCGAGGAGGCGGGCTGCCCCAACGTCGGCGAATGCTGGTCGAAGCGCCACGCGACGATGATGATCATGGGCGACACCTGCACGCGCGCCTGCGCGTTCTGCAACGTGCGCACCGGTCTGCCGGCCGCCCTCGACGCCGGCGAGCCCGAGCGCGTCGCCGATGCCGTCGCCAGGCTCGGACTGACGCACGTCGTCGTCACCTCGGTCGACCGCGACGACCTCGCCGACGGCGGCGCCGCGCATTTCGCGGCCGTGATCGCGGCCATCCGCCGCGCCGCACCGGCGACCACGATCGAGGTGCTGACGCCGGATTTCCTGCGCAAGGAAGGCGCGCTCGAGACGGTCGTCGCGGCGCGCCCCGACGTCTACAACCACAACCTCGAGACGGTACCCTCGCTCTACCTCGCGATCCGGCCCGGCGCGCGCTACTTCCACTCTTTGCGATTGCTGCAGCGGGTCAAGGAGCTCGATCCCGGCATGTTCACCAAGTCCGGCATGATGGTCGGGCTCGGCGAGCGGCGCGAGGAGATCCTGCAAGTGATGGACGATCTCAGGACAGCCGCAGTCGACTTCCTGACCATCGGCCAGTACCTGCAGCCGACGCGCAAGCATGCCGAGGTGAAGCGCTTCGTGCCGCCCGACGAGTTCGAGGCTCTGGCGCGCATTGCTGGCGCCAAGGGCTTCCTGCTGGTCGCCGCAAGCCCGCTGACGCGCTCGTCCTATCACGCCGGCGAGGACTTCGCGCGGCTCAAGGCTGCGCGCCAGCGCGTGCCGACATGACCGGGAGGGAGTGAGCGGTGCCGCGCTTCGAGACCCGCCGTCTAGTGCCGTTCACGGCCGCCGAGATGTTCGATGTCGTCGCCGACGTCGAGGCCTATCCGGCGTTTCTGCCTCTCTGCGAGAGCCTCCAGATCATTCGCCGCGAGCAGAGCGCCGGCGGGCCGGTGCTGATCGCGCGCATGGGTGTTGGATACAAGGCGATCCGCGAGAGCTTCACGAGCCGCGTCACGCTGGACCAGGGCCGCTCCCACGTCCTGGTCGAGTATCTCGACGGGCCGTTCCACCATCTCGAGAACCGCTGGCGGTTCACCGACACGGGGCCCGGCACGAGCACGATCGATTTCTTTATCGAGTACGAGTTCCGCTCGGCGATGCTGGGGCTGCTGATGGGCGCCATGTTCGACAAGGCGTTCCGCAAGTTCGCCGAGGCGTTCGAGGCGCGCGCGCGCCCCCGTTACGGCCCCGCGGGGGGGGGCGGGCCCGCGGGG
>JBFMEX010000006.1:0-12930 GCA_040752215.1 Pseudomonadota bacterium
CTACGATGCGATCGCCGATGCCGCCTGCACCGCCTGGAACCGCCTCTGCGCCGAGGCCGGCCGCCTCACGTCGCTATGCTCGTATCCCTGGATACCGCAGGTCAAACGTTAGGTGGGTGGGTATGATTTCAGTGTCCCTCTTGATTTTGAAGCGCTCTCCCGCGCGTCCGGCTGGGTGGTGGCGAGCCTCGGAATCGGGTCACGGACCCCCGTGCACCTTTGCAGCATTGACAGCGCTGCCGCCCTCGCCTCGTATGCAACGATGGCGCGCAAGTTACAGTCCGCAGCGGCGGCAAAGAAGGTGCGTAGGGCGAAGTTCGCGGTGGGGCAGGTGGTCAAGCACCGGTTCTATCCGTTCCGCGGCATCGTGTTCGACATCGACCCCACCTTCAACAACACCGAGGAATGGTGGGAGTCGATTCCCGAGGAGATCCGGCCCAAGAAGGACCAGCCGTTCTATCACCTGTTGGCCGAGAACGCCGAGACCGAGTACATCGCCTATGTCTCGGAGCAGAATCTCTTGCCCGACGAGACCGGCCAGCCGCTGCGCCATCCCCAGATCGGCGACCTCTTCGTCGAGGACGAGAACGGCGGCTATCGCGCCGTGTTCATCCATCGCCATTGAACCTGCCCCGCGCCGGCGGATCGTACGGCGCCCAAGCGAAAGGGGCCGGACGCGCGCTGGTCCGACCCCTCGTTGCTTGCCGCCCTGTGGGAGGGGCGTGCCTATTTCTTCTTCTCGGCCGGCGCGGGCGTAGCCGGCTTGGCTGCCGCCGCGCCGGCGTCGGCCGGCTTCGCGGAGGCGCCGTCACCGAGCAGAACTTTCGCCGATTCCGACTGCTTTACCGCCTGATCCTTCTTGTACTGCTCGGCCAGTGCCGCCTGACGCTTGCGGAATTCCTCGACGGCCTCTTTGCGCTGCTTCTGGTACTCCTCGGTGGTGATGCCTTTGCCGGCATTGGCCTCCTTGAATCCGGCCAGCGGGAACGGCAGCACGATGCGCTTGCCCGACGCGGCGTCGATCGCATTGACGACGACGGCCCCTGCGCCCTTCAGCTGGCCCATCATCTCGTCGGTCGCCTCGATCTCGGCGTTGCAGCCGACCGCATGACAGACGGAGAAATTGAGCTGCATCGGCTTCAGCGCGCCGTCCTCGATCTTCTCCTTGTCTTTGACCTTCTTCCAGTCCGCCTCGGACAGGAACACGATGCGCACGCCGGCCGGCACCACCGTGCCGAGCGGGACCAGCGCCATCAGGCCGGTCTTCTTGTTCTTGCTCGTCTTGCCCTCGACCTCGTTGAGCGAGACGGCGCCGATCGGCAGGCCGGAGGGGCCGTCGACGAGATCGAGCCGCGTCATGCAGCTCACGAGCTCGTCCTTTACGTCCTTGCCGTCCTTGTCCTTCACCGTCACCGGCAAGGTGTCGCAGACCTTGAGCCAGGCATTCTGCTTGCTGGCGTCGCCGGCAGCCGGCTTGGCCGCGGCATCCTTGGCTGCCGCTTTTGGCGCATCCTTTTTCTTGGCGTCCTGAGCCGTCGCCGTGCCCGCCGCCAGACCCGCCGCGGCCACTGCTGCAGCGATCGCCACAACCCGCACCGCGCTGCCGGCACGCTTCAAAACCGCACGTCCCTGTGTCATGAAAAGATCGACCTTTCCCTGAGAGCTGGTCCCGCCAGCTCAGCCCCTCAACTCGGCGCGCCCGCGCTCGGGTCCCGGCGCTCTCGGCGCCTGCCGATCGCGCACTAAGGCCGCGAATAAGGCAATCCCGTGGCCGACCGAAGCGGCCGGATGGGATACACACACGGTCGACACAACCACGTGGCAAAGGCGCCACGAGCCCTCCCGAGACCCGACGAGGCCCATGCCCGACCTCCCCCACCCCCGCAGACGCACGTCGCCGATCCGCGGCCGGCGCAGGTGGCTCGCCGCCCTGCTCCTGCTTGCGCTGTGGCCCGTGGATCCGGCCCAGACCGAGCCGAGCCATGCCATCGCCATGCACGGATTACCGAAGCATCCGGCCGGGTTCCAGGCCTTCTCCTACGTCGACCCGGCGGCACCCAAGGGCGGCCGGCTGGTGCTCGGGGCAACCGGCTCCTTCGACAGTCTCAATCCGCTGATCGTCAAGGGCACGGCGGCAAGCGGGGTGCGCGATTTCGTGGTCGAGAGCCTGATGACGCGCGGCCTGGACGAGCCGTTCACCCTCTATGGATTGCTGGCCGAACGCATCGAGGTGCCGGACGACCGCGGCTCGGTGACCTTCCACATCGATCCGGCGGCGCGGTTCTCCGACGGAACGCCGGTCACCAGCGACGACGTCCTGTTCTCGCTTGCGCTGTTGCGCGACAAGGGCCGGCCCAACCATCGCACCTACTACAAGAAGGTCGCAGCGACTGAGCGGCTCTCCGAGCGCAGCGTACGCCTCGTGCTCGACGGCAGCGGCGATCGCGAGATGCCGCTGATCCTCGCCCTGATGCCGATCCTGCCGCGCCACAAGACCGACCCGGCGACATTCGAGGAAACCTCGCTTCAGCCGCCGGTCGGCTCGGGCCCCTACCGTATCGCCCGCGTCGATGCCGGCCGCGCGATCGTCTACGAGCGCGACCCCGGCTATTGGGGCAAGGATCGCCCCGTCAATCGCGGCCGCTTCAACTTCGACGAGATCCGCTTCGAGTACTTCCGCGACGGTGCGGCCCTCCTCGAGGCGTTCAAGAACGGCGAGATCGATTTCCGCTCCGAGGAGGATCCCGCGCAGTGGGCCGAGGGCTACGACATACCGGCGGTCAAGGACGGGCGCATCGTGCGCGAGGAGATGGCGACCGGCCTGCCGGCCGGGATGACCGCGCTCGCCTTCAACACCCGGCGCAAGGTGCTCGAGAGCCCGGGCGTCCGCCGCGCGCTGATACACCTGTTCGACTTCGAGTGGATCAATCGCAATCTCTACCACTCGCTGTTCACGCGCACCGAGAGCTACTTCGCGCGCAGCATGCTCGCCTCGAGTGGCCGCCCGGCGGACGAGCGCGAGCGCCAGCTGCTGGCGCCGTTTCCCGGTGCGGTCCGACCGGACATCATGGCCGGCACGTACAGCTTCCCGAAGAGCGACGGCAGCGGCCAGAACCGCGCCAACTGGCGCGAGGCCATGCGCCTGCTTGGCGAGGCCGGCTACAGGCTCGACGGCGGCAAGCTGGTGGAGGCCGCGAGCGGCAAGCAATTGTCGTTCGAGATTCTCGCCGGCTCGCCGGGGCAGGAGCGCCTGCTCGCCCGCTTCGCCGCCGATCTCGCCCGGCTCGGCATCGAGGCGCGGCTCAGGATCGTCGACAGCGCGCAATATCAGGCGCGCTTGAGGAGCTACGACTACGACATGATCCAGACCACGTGGCCGGCCTCGCTCTCGCCCGGCAACGAACAGCTGTTCCGCTGGTCGTCGGCGGCGGCGACCACCGACGGCACGTTCAACTTTGCCGGCGTGCGCAATCCGGCCGCCGACGCGATGATCGCCGAGCTTCTGGCGGCGAAGGATAGCGACGCGTTCGTCTCGGCGGTGCGCGCGCTCGACCGCGTGCTGCTCTCCGGCGACTACGTGATCCCGCTGTTTCACCTGCCGCGGCAGTGGATCGCCTATTGGCGGCACCTGCAGCGGCCGGCGACGACACCACTCTACGGCTACAGCATCGACACCTGGTGGTCCACCAAGTCAAAGTGAGCGCGCGATGCCGAGCGAGGCGAGCACTGGCGAGCGGCCCCCTCCCCGCTTCAATATGGCGGCCTACGCGATCGGCCGCGCCGCCCGCGCCACGCCCGAAAAGACCGCTCTGCTCGTGCTCGAGGATGTTCACTCCGCGCCGGTTGAGACGTGGAGCTATGCCGCGCTGGAAGCCGCCGTGCTGAATGTCGCCGGCGGGCTCGCGGCATCGGGGCTCGCGCCGGGCGAGCGGCTCTTGATCCGGCTCGAGAACCGGAGCGACTATGCGATCCTGTTCCTCGGCGCGATCGCCGCCGGGCTGGTGCCGATCGCCACCTCGAGTCACCTCACCGAGGACGAGGCGCATTTCCTGATCGCCGACAGCGGCGCAGCGGCGGTCGCCCTGTCGGCACGCCTCGCGCTCGCGGAATGCCCGGCCGGCGTGCGCATTCTCTCCGCCGACGACGTCTCGGCTCTGATCCGATCCGGCCCCCGCGGCGCCTACGCCGACACCGCCGCCGACGCCCCCGCGTTCCTCGTCTACACGTCGGGCACCACCGCGCGGCCGAAGGGGGTGCTGCACGCCCAGCGCTCGGCCTGGGGACGGCGGCCAATGTATGCCGGCTGGTACGGCCTCACCGCCGCCGACCGCATGCTGCACGCCGGCGCCTTCAACTGGACGTTCACGCTCGGCACCGGCCTCGTCGATCCGTGGGCGGTCGGGGCGACTGCAATCGTCTACACCGGCGAGAAGGATCCGGCGCTGTGGCCGGCGCTGATCCGCGCCAGCGGCGCAACGCTGTTTGCGGCCGTGCCGGGCGTCATTCGCCAGATGCTGAAGTACGCTGCGATCGGCACGAGCGAGCTCGGCGTGCTGCGTCACGCCTTGGTCGCCGGCGAGACACCGCCAGCGGGTCTGCTCGATGATTGGGAGCAGGCGACCGGACGGCCGATCTACGAGGCGCTCGGCATGAGCGAGATCTCGACCTACATCTCGAGCGGGCCCGGTGTCCCGCGGCGGCCGGCGCGGGTCGGCAGGCCGCAACCGGGCCGGCGGGTCGCAATCCTCGCCGAGAACGGCGGCAACGAGCCGTTGCCGGCCGGCGCCACGGGGCTGCTCGCGGTCCATCGCAGCGATCCCGGCCTGATGCTCGGCTATTGGCGCCGCCCCGAGGAGGAGGCGGAGGTGATGCGCGGGGAATGGTTCGTCGGCGGCGACCTCGCCCTGATCGACACGGACGGCTACGTCGCCCACTTGGGCCGCGCCAACGACATCATGAAGGCGCTCGGCTACCGCGTCGCCCCGCAGGAGGTCGAGGAGGTTCTGGCGCGCTTCCCCGGCGTCGCCGAGGTCGCGTGCGCCGAGGTCCGCGTGCGCGACGACGTGACGGTGATCGGCGCATTCGTCGTGCCGGCCGACGGCGCGGCGATCGATGCGAGTGCCTTGCTCGCCCACGCCGCCGAGCACCTCGCGCCATACAAGTGCCCGCGCGAGGTGCGCTTCGTCCCGGCGCTGCCGCGCACCGCCAACGGCAAGGTGATGCGCAGGGCGTTGACGTGACCGCCTACACCTCGATACCGCGCGCGGCGAGCAGGAGCTTCAGGATCTGCGTCACGCGGAACTCCGACGTCGCGCTCTTCATGAACACGGTGACGCGGACGACGTCGCGGAGCATGCCGAGAAGCCGCTGACGATCGCCGTAGGATGCACTGACCGCCGTCCAGGCGAAGTTGATGAGGTCCTTGTCGGCGCGGGCAATGCCGATCGCGAAAGCGACGTGGCTCGCCAGCAGGGCGCGCTCGCTGCCGAGCACATGGGTGAACCTCAGCCACTCGTTCTCCCAGCGCGCCCACTCGGCGGCCGAGACCCACTGCTTCTCGGTGCGCGTGAACAGTACGATCTTCTCGATCGTCGGCCGCCACGGCCACTCCTCGGCCTGTGTCTTGCGCAGCTCGCGCGACACGGCAGCGCCGTGGTGCTCCTGGCAGTGATCGCACTGATAGTAGAGTGCGAGAGCGTAGGCGATGTACTCGCGCTCGATCAGGCTGAGCGTGAACGGGTCGGATTCGCCCGGAACGCCAGTGAACGCATGTGCGTGCAGTTCCTGCAGCACCTCGTCATAGGCGCTGCCGGGTATCGTGGTGCTCTTCCTGTATCCGCTCATGAGGGCTCCCTTCGACTGCGCGCTCGGATCTGCGTCCCGGCGGTAGGCCGGTCGCCAGGGCTGTCCGGAGGTTGCGACGTCCGACCGAGCACCGGGACTGGCCGATCTGGTCGATCCCCGCATCGCAGCCGGCCGCGGCATCGTTGCCGAAGGCGGCGACGGCTCGACTTCCAGCTCGGCGCGATGATGTACCGCCCGCCTCCGAGATAGATGTCCGCAGATACGAGCTTGTCCAGTGACCCATGTTAAGGTCTGCGAGCATTTTTCGTTGGCGGCGGCCCCTGCAGGAGCCGCCGACCGCGCCCGCGGGCGCTGCCCCGCACCCCTGATGGGACCGATCAGCGCGAAGCGGGATCGGGCGCGCCGTAGATCGTGAAGCCGGCCCACAGCGCGGGGTCCTTCTCGCGGTGCCGGGCAAAGAGCATCGCCTCGTGCAGCGCGACCTCAGGCGCCTTGATGCGCAGACCACCAACGAAGTCCGTCATCAACCGCTCTGTCGCCTCGTCGCTGACGTTCCACAAGCTCATGACGACCTGGCGTGCTCCGGCATGGAGCCATGCACGGGCAAGGCCGAACACGCCGCCCTCGAACACCTTGCCGAGCCCGGTTTGACACGCGCTCATGACGACGAGCGGCCGCGAGCCGAGCCTCAACTTCTTGATGTCGCGCGCAAAGAGGTGCCCACCGGTCAGTGCGAGGAAGCTGCCGTCCATCGGGTTGACAGGATCGGCGATGCCGTGGGTCGCGAAATAGAGCAGCGACGGCGCGTTCGTGCCCAATCGCTTCAGCACCGCCGTGCGGCTCGCGTCGGGCCCCGTCAACACGACGGAAGCACCGACCTTTGCGGCCGCCTCCGCCTCTCTGCGGGCACCGGGCAGAGGCACCCACTCGTAGTCGGCGTCGCGCGAGAGGTCGGGATCTCCAACCACGAGCGAGGTCGGGAAGCGTCCTCGCATGCCGAACGGGAAGCTTGGCTGATCCAGATACAGTCCTTCGATATCCGGGAGCACGACGATCGTTGCGAGATCGATGAGCATCCTGTCACCGACCGGCAACGCGGCGAACGGCACCGTGCCGAGGTCGGCGGCGGGCAGGATGAGCAATCGGTCGAATCTGCTGGCAAGGAGGCGGGCGGCTATCGTCGGCGGCAGCAGGCGGGCACCGACAGACGCGAGCGTCTCGGCGGGACTCGCCTCCGTTCCGGCGGCGTTGGCAGGCAACGCGCGCGTCCCCCTCGTCCTTGCGGGCCGCCTCGGTCGTGGCGACCTCGACGCCGCCCGCGTGACCACGCCGAGCGAGGTCTCGATGCCGCGCGCGAACGAGGTGTAACTGGCGAGCGGCACCGTCTCCGCCGCCTCGATGCCGCGTGACGATACCAGCCAGACGCACACCGCGTAGCTTCCGTCCGAGACACCGGTGTCATAGACGAGCGCCAGCGTGGCTCCTTCGTTGCCGAGCGCGGAAAGGCGCCGGGCCACGATGTCGACCGCACGCTCGGGGGCGAGCCCGCTCAGCCATGTCGCCACCTTCTGCGGAACCCTGTAGTACATGGTCCGCATCTTGTTCTCGAACCCGATCAGCGCGTTCTGGTGGGCGGCGAGCGCCGCCTTGAAGCCTTCCGCGTCGTCACGCGCAGCATGGCACCGGCTCGTCACCGGCTTGCCGTCCCAGCCGCGGTAGACCTCGGCCGGCGGCTCGGGCGGCCGTGCGCGCTCAGCGGCAGCCACGGTCGCCGGCAATATTGCGCAAAGGCCCACAAACAGCCGTGCCAGTGGCCTCCATTCCATCGCGTGAGCCTCCCCCTGCTCCGCGCAATCTTGCGCCGGTCGCCGACAGGTCGCAAGCGGAGGTGCCGTCGGGTTCGATACAGCTGAAAAGTTGCTGCTTTGCGCTCCGTCCACCCGCGTGAACGCCGCGGCGACCTCTCCCCGCATGGTGAGCGGTGAGGCCTGTCTCACGCCGCCTTGCGGGCCTTGTCGGCGGTCTCGGCCAATTCGGCGACCAGCGTGCGCACACCCTTCAAGCGCGTCTCGGGCAGATCCCAGTCGGCCTTGAACACCAACCGATGGTCGGTCTGCAGCTTGATCAGCCCGCGCGAGCGCTGCATCAGCGTGACGAGCCCGGCGGGGTTGGCGAACGTGCTCTTGTAGAACGTGATGACGGCCCCCTTCGGCCCGGCGTCGACCTTGGCGATGCCGGCGCGCCGGGCGAGGCCCTTGATCTCCATCACGTCGAGAAGGTGGCGTACCTCCTCGGGCAATTCGCCGAAACGATCGACCAGCTCGGCGGCAAACGTGTCGATGTCCGCGCGTTGCTCGAGCCCCGACAGGCGCCGATAGAGGCCGAGCCGGAGCTGCAGGTCGGCGACGTAGGTCTCGGGGATCAGGATCGAGGTGCCGAGCGCGATCTCCGGACTCCAGCGGTCGGCCGCCTCGCCGAGGTCGCCGCCGCGCAGCGTCGCCACCGCCTCCTCGAGCATCGACTGATAGAGCTCGAAGCCGACCTCGCGGATGTGGCCGGACTGCTCCTCGCCCAACAGGTTGCCGGCGCCGCGGATGTCGAGGTCGTGGCTCGCCAGGCTGAAGCCGGCGCCGAGCGTGTCAAGCGAGTGCAGCACCTTCAGGCGCTTCTCGGCACCTTCCGTCAGAGCCTGTCCCGGGGGGGTGGTGAAATAGGCATAGGCCCGCGCCTTGGAGCGCCCGACGCGGCCTCTCAGCTGATAGAGCTGGGCCAAGCCGAACATGTCGGCGCGATGCACGACGAGTGTGTTGGCGTTCGGCACGTCGAGGCCGGATTCGACGATCGCGGTCGAGAGCAGCACGTCGTACTTGCCGTCGTAGAACGCGGTCATCACATCCTCGATCTCGCCGGGCGACAGCTGGCCGTGGGCGCGCGCGACGCGCAGCTCCGGCACGGATTCGGCCAGGAATTCCGCCACGTCGTCCAGGTCGGCGATGCGCGGCACGACATAGAACGTCTGACCGCCACGGAAGCGCTCACGCCGCAATGCCTCGCGGATGATGACCGGATCGAACGGCGAGATGTAGGTGCGCACAGCGAGCCGGTCGACCGGTGGCGTGGTGATGAGGGAAAGCTCGCGCACGCCGGTCAGTGCCAGCTGCAGAGTGCGCGGGATCGGCGTCGCCGAGAGGGTGAGGACGTGCACGTCCTCCTTCAGCTGCTTCAATCGCTCCTTGTGGGTGACGCCGAAGTGCTGCTCCTCGTCGACGACCAGGAGACCGAGCCGCGCGAACGAGATCGCTTTGCCGAGCAGCGCGTGCGTGCCGACGACGATGTCGACGGTGCCCTTCTTGAGACCCTCCTTGACCTCGGCCAGCTCCTTGGCGCCGACGAGGCGCGAAGCCTGGGCCACGACCAGCGGCAGGCCGCGGAAGCGATCGGAGAAGGTCTTGAAGTGCTGGCGCGCGAGCAGCGTCGTCGGCACCACGACCGCGACCTGCAGGCCGTTCATCGCAGCGATGAAGGCGGCACGGAGCGCGACCTCGGTCTTGCCGAACCCGACGTCGCCGCACACGAGCCGGTCCATCGGCCGGCCGGCGCCGAGATCGTCGATCACGGAGTCGATGCTGGCAGCCTGGTCCTCGGTCTCCTCGTAGGGGAAGCGGGCGACGAACTCGTCGAAGGCTCCAGCAGGCGGGGCGACGGCCGGCGCCTCCTTCAACTGGCGCATGGCCGCGATCTTGATCAGCTCGCCGGCGATCTCCCGGAGGCGCTTCTTGAGCCGCGCCTTGCGCGACTGCCAGGCGACACCACCGAGCTTGTCGAGCTGCGCGCTGCCGTCGTCGGCACCGTAGCGAGACAGCAGCTCGATGTTCTCGACCGGCAAAAACAGCTTGTCGCCGCCCTGGTAGAGGATCTCCAGGCAGTCGTGCGGCGCGCCCAGCGCGGTGATGGTCTGGAGGCCGGAGAAGCGGCCGATGCCGTGCTCGGCGTGCACGACGAGGTCGCCGACCGCGAGGCTCGTCGCCTCGGTCAGCACATCGGCGGCATTGCGCGCCTTGCGCCGAGGCCGCACGAGGCGGTCGCCGAGAATGTCCTGCTCGGCGATGACGACCAGCTCCGGCGTCTCGAAGCCGCGTTCGAGGCCGAGCACGGCGAGCGCCACCGCGCCTTCCGGCAGCGCAAGCGCCTCAGCGTATGAGGCCACCTTCTGCGCCCCAGCCAGCCCATGGTCGGAAAGCAGAGCGGCAAGCCGCTCGCGCGCGCCCGCCGTCCACGCCGCGATCACGACGCGGCGACGCGCCGCCTGCAGCGCGCGAATGTGCCCGACGACCGCATCGAACAGGTTGACGTCGCCCGCCTGCCGTTCGGCGGCGAACGAGCGCCCCTGCCGTCCGCGCCAGGCGCGGACGTCGGCCGTCGCGCCCTGCTCGAATGGCGTCAGATGAAAGTGCGTGTGGCCGGCGAGCGCTGCCGCCCAGCCGTCGGCGTCGAGATACATCGCCTCCGGCGGCACCGCCTTGTATGGCGGCGCGCCGAACCGCTCGCTCTCGCGCTGATCGAGGCGCGCCTCGTAGTGCTCGCGGATCAGCTCGAAGCGGCGCTGCGCCGCCTCCTCGGCCAGATGATCGAAGCTGACCGCCACGCCGGGCAGATAGTCGAGCAGCGTCTCCAGGTGCTCGTGGAACAATGCGAGCCAGTGCTCCTGGCCCGGATAGCGCTGGCCGGCGCTGACCGCCTCGTAGAGTGCGTCCTCGCCGCGCGCGCCCCCGAACAGCTCCACATAGCGGCGGCGGAACATCTGGATCGCGTCGGGCCCGAGCGCCACCTCGCTCACCGGCATCAGCGTCAGCTTGCCGACCGGCTTCGACGTGCGCTGAGTCTCGGGATCGAATGCCTTGATGCTTTCCAGCGTGTCGCCGAAGAAGTCGAGCCGCACCGGCTGCGAGCGCGCGGGGGGATAGAGATCGAGGATGCCGCCGCGCAGGGCGTACTCGCCCGGCTCCATCACCGTGCCGGTCCGCTGGTAGCCGCTGACCGCGAGTCGCTCGACGAGCCGCTTCATGTCGAGGCGCTGGCCGGCGGCGATCTGCTTCAGCGAGCGTTTGACGAACGATCGCGGCGGCACGCGCTGGAGCACGCTGTTGACGGTAGTGAGCAGAACCGTCGGCGCCTTGCGCGTGGCGGCGACGAGACGCGCGAGAGCGGCAATCCGCCCGGCGACGATGTCGGCGCTCGGCCCGACGCGGTCGTAGGGCACGCAGTCCCAGGCCGGGAAGGCGATCACCTTGACATCGGGTGCGAAGAACGCGAGCTGTTGTGTGAGATCCTCGATCCGGCGATCGTCGCGGGCGACGTGCAGCAGCAGGCCGTGCTCTCCCTCCCGCGCACTCTCGCGGGCCAGCGTCGCCAGCGCCAGCGCATCGAGCCCTTCCGGCACGCCGGAGAGCACATGGCTCGTCCGGGAGCCGCTGTTGTCGCCAACGGCCCCGCCCGGACTTGTCATTGCGGTCCTGCCACTCATGCCGCATCCCCGCCGAGACCGTGGAATTTTCGCATGTCGGCGATCAATACCCCGATCTCGCCCGGCGCCCCCGCTGATCCGTCGAACAGCCAGCGCTGCACCTCGGGATCGGGCATCTCGAGCAGCCGCTCGAAACGCGTGAGCGCGGCCTCGTCCATGCCATCGAGATGCGCCTCGGCATAGCGCCCGACCAGCCAATCCATCTCCTTGGTGCCGCGATGGGCGGCGCGGAACGCCGCGCGGCGGCGGCGGGCGGCGATGTCGGAAGCATTCATTGGAGGACGTTCTTGGAAGCACCGGGGCAATTCAATTCTCGGCGCGCGCCGATCTCGTTCCCCTCCCGGGACGGGAGCGGGTGCCCGAAGGGCGGGTGAGGGACGTGCCGCCGGCAACGGAGCCCGTTGCAGGCAAGCCCCTCATCGGACCTGCGGCCACCTTCTCCCCACAGGAGAAGGAAAGTAGTGGGCGCGAGCTTCATGAATTGAATGGCCCTATTGAAAACACCGGCCCCGGACTTGACGCCCGGCGGCCGCGCCGCTTTGGTGAGGCCCGGTTCAGGGGTCATATAACCCCCCGCGCACCCGTCCGCCTAGTGTCGTGATCGCGAAATCCGTCTCGTTCGGCAGCGGGCGTCGAACGAATTTCGCGCGCGCGGCCGACCGCGAGCGGGATCGAGCCCCGAGAGTCGGATCAGTAGAGCACATGCGGCCGTCAGAGCTCTCGCCACTGTTCGCCTCGGCGCAATCGCTCGCCGGCATCGGCCCGCGCCTCGCGGCGCTATTGAAGAAGGCGCTGGCGCTGCCGCCGGGCGTCGGCGAGCCGCGCGTGATCGACCTCCTGTGGCACCTGCCGACCGGGTGCATCGACCGGCGCGCGGAGCCGGCAATCGCGGATGCGGTACCCGGCACCATCGTCACGCTGAAGGTGCGCATTTTGAAGCACAGGGCACCGCCGCGTGGCAACGCCAAGGCGCCTTACAAGGTCGCCTGCGAGGACGACAGCGGTCGCCTCGACCTCGTGTTCTTCCGCGCCGAGCGCGCATTCATCGAGCGCCAGCTGCCGGTCGGCGAGACGCGCTATGTCTCGGGTCGCATAGAGCGCTACGGCGAGGTGCTGCAGATGGCACACCCCGACTACATCGTCACCCCGGAGGCGCGCGGCGATCTTCCGCTGCTCGAGCCGGTGTACGGCCTGACTGCCGGTCTCTCGAGCAAGATCCTGGTCAAGGCCGCGCGCCAGGGGCTGGAGCGCGTGCCGGCGCTGGCCGAATGGCAGCAGGCCGACTGGCTCGCCAGGCGCGGCTGGCCCTCATTGAGCGATGCCCTCACGCGCCTGCACCGCCCGACCGATGCCGCCGATGTATCGCCGGCGAGCGCGCCGTGGCAGCGGCTCGCCTACGACGAGCTGCTGGCGGGGCAGCTGGCGCTGGCGCTCGTGCGCCAGAGCTTGAGGAGCCAGCGCGGCCGACCGGTCAGCGGTGACGGCCGCATCCGGGCGCGCATCCGCGCTGCGCTCCCCTTCGCGCTGACCGGATCACAGACGCGCGCGCTCGCCGAGATCGAGGCCGATATTGGCGCACCACACCGCATGTTGCGCCTGCT
>JBFMEX010000007.1:0-94614 GCA_040752215.1 Pseudomonadota bacterium
ACGCCGGTCGCCGTCGCGTCCCGGGCGTCCCCCGCGACGGCGCTTGCGCGCCGCGCTGTCGGCGAAATCCTGCTCGGTCGGCGGCTCGCCAATCCACTCGATGGTGATGGCGGACGATTTCTCGATGTCCTTGAGCACGCGCAGATCGTCGTAGCCGACGAGTGAGAACGCGCTGCCTTCGCGCCCCGCACGGCCCGTGCGGCCGATCCGGTGCACATAGTCGTCGGACTGCCACGGCAGGTCGAAGTTGAACACGTGGCTGACGTCGGGGATGTCGAGCCCGCGCGCGGCGACATCGCTGGCGGCGAGCAGCGTCAGCTCGCCCGAGCGGAACCGGTCGAGCGTCTCCATGCGGCTCTTCTGGTCCATGTCGCCATGCAGGGCGCCGGCATTGAAGCCATGCTTCAACAGCGACTTGAGCAGGATCGCGACGTCACGCTTGCGGTTGCAGAAGATGATCGCGTTCTTGATCGTCTCGCTGCGGATCAGCTTGCGCAGCTCGTCGCGCTTGGCCCAGTCCTCGCTGTCCGGGCAGAAGCGGAAGCGCTGGGTGATGGTCTTCGCGGTGGTGGCAGGCTTGGCCACCTCGATGCGCACTGGGTCCTTCAGAAACTGGTGGACGAGGCGGGTGATCTCCGGCGGCATGGTGGCGGAGAAAAACAGGGTCTGGCGGCGCGGCGGCAGCAGCTTGCAGATCCGCTCGATGTCGGGGATGAAGCCCATGTCGAGCATCCGGTCGGCCTCGTCGACGACCAGGATCTCGACCCCCATCAGCATCAGCTTGCCGCGCTGGAAGTGATCGAGCAGCCGGCCGGGCGTGGCGATCAGCACGTCGACGCCGCGGTCGAGCTTCCTGACCTGGTCCTCCATCGACACGCCGCCGATCAGCAGCGCCACGTCGAGCTTGTGGTTGACACCATATTTCTCGAATGCCTGCTCCACCTGGGCGGCGAGCTCGCGCGTCGGCTCAAGGATCAGCGAGCGCGGCATGCGGGCACGGGCCCGCCCGCTCTCCAGCCGGGTGATCATCGGCAGGGTGAAGGCGGCGGTCTTGCCAGTTCCGGTTTGGGCGATGCCGAGCACGTCGCGCCCGGCGACGGCGAACGGTATGGCGGCGGATTGGATCGGCGTGGCGGTGGTGTAGCCGGCAGCCTCGACGGCCGCGAGCACCTTGGGGCTGAGGCACAGCTCAGCGAAGGGCTTAGTTTCCAACAGTCGTGTTCTCCATCTGCAACCCAGTCTCGCCCGCGCGCGCTTCGCTCGAAGCGGCAGCAGCGGGTGACGGAGCGCAGGGGAGAGATCGGTGCCTAAAGCGGCAAATCAAGCTCGAATGGGGTCTCGAAAAGGGACTAAGTGAATCGGTATCCCCTGCGCCCGAGCCGGTTTGGTGCTCGCACACGTTCCCGCAAAACGCAAGCAATACCGCCGTCGCGGGCTACTTTCTGGTGGGTGGTGCGACCCCTTTGTCCTCAGGGGGAGCATTGGCGTGCTGCGATTGGTCGCGGGGCTCGAGCTGGCGGCGGAGGGTGGCGAGCATGATCGCCACCTCCTCGCCCTCGAGGCGCCCGTGCTGCTCCAGGAAGGCGGCGATATCGAGCCCCGAATAGCGCCCGACCAGCCGCCCGTCATGGATCTGCAACCGGAGCCGGGCGAGCTCCTGGGCGCGGTCGTGGCAGACGATGCATTTCTCCTGAAACAGGAATCCGGTCGCCAGCATGGCTTCGAAATGGCCGGCGAGCGCCGCCGTCTCCTCGGCCGTGAGCCTGACCCCCATGTGGCCGACCAGGAGATCTGCGATCGGCTTGCCGCTCCGGGCGCCGACCGTGCGGCCATCGACCCGCTTCACCGACTTCTGCGCCAGGTCGCGGGAGTGCGGCGGGTGGCAGGTGGCGCAGGCCCGCTCGTAGAGGGCATGCGGGTCGATGGCGGCCGCCGCCGAATGCAGCCGTACCGCGATCAGCAGCAGCAGGGCGAGCACGACGACGGCGACGAGGTGCAGGAGGGCGTGGCGGCTCATGATCTCCTCCATGGCGTGAGGCGCTCGGGGAGCTGGCGGCACTGTGCGCCTGACGCTGCGCCTAGCCTTGACCACCATCAAGATTCGGCGACTGGTGCTACGCCGGGCGCATGGGTAGAGTGTGCCCACAACATAATCGAAAACGGGAGGATGCGCATGCCGGTGATGTCGTCGCGACGTGGGGACGCGATCAGTCGGCGCTCGGTCTTGGCCGGAGGGCTCGGACTGGCGACGACGTCGATGCTGGGGCTGGGTCCGGCGCCGGCGCGTGCCGACAGTGCCACGGTGCATCGCTTCAAGCACGGCGCTGCCGAGATCATCGTCGTCAGCGACGGGCACATCGTGATGCCGAAGCGCCTGCTCACCACCGAAGCAAACGCCACCGAGCGAGACGCCATTCTCGCTTCATTGGGCCAGACGGGCGAGATGATGGAGCGGCCGACCAATGTTACGCTGATCCGCTCAGGTAGCGATCTGGTGCTGATCGACACCGGCGCCGGTCCCAATTTCATGGCCACGACGGGCCGCCTGCTCGCCAACCTGGACGCCGCGGGCGTCGGCGCCGATGCGGTCACCAAGGTCGTATTCACGCACGGCCACCCGGATCACTTGTGGGGTGCGCTCGACGACTTCGAGGAGAACCCGCGCTTTCCCAACGCCACGCACTACTTTGGGGCGGCGGAGTGGGACTTCTGGGCGTCCGACAATGCCGAGCGCGGCATATCCGCCGACCGCAGCGCGTACATCCCCGCGGCGCGGCGGACCATGAAAGGGATCGAGGGCAAGACCCAACGCGTGAAGGACGGCGACGACATCCTGCCGGGATTGCACGTGCTCGCGACGCCGGGTCACACCCAAGGGCATGTTTCGCTCGCGCTGGCGGCGGGTTCGGAAACGCTGGTTGTGATCGGAGACGCGCTCATCCACCCGGTTGTTTCGTTCGCGCATCCCGATTGGCGAACCGAGCTCGACCACGAGCCGGAGCGGGCGGTGGCGACCCGCAAGGCGCTGCTCGACCGGCTGGCGACCGACAAGGCGCTGGTGATCGGCTACCACCTGCCGTTCCCTGGCCTTGGCCGGGTCGAGCGAAAGGATGGCACCTACCGCTACGTCGGCGGGGCGTGAGGAGGCCGCGAGGAGGATCATGACGCTCATGCCAGCGGCCGTGCGGCCATCGGCAGGCTGTTCAGTAACGCTGATCCGTGGTATTTAGTAATTAGAATACAGATTATTAACCGTGCTCGGCTGACATCCGTGACGAGCATTCGGGGGTCGGTCAATACGGTCGCCTGTTACCGGCGAGACTGCGAGCAGGATCGCGGGCATGCGACTGTCCGCGGTCGAGACCCGGGTCGGATGGCGCGAGCCGTCGGGCGCGGGCTTTGGGTCGTCGGCGGCTCGCCTTGGAGAGCGGCCGATAGGCACCATCGAGAGGCAACCGGGGGTGACGCTCCGCGTTGTGCCAGAGCTTCAGCCAACGCCCCGAGCGGGCGGCGCGCATCGGCGGCGCGTGAGCGACGAGAGAGTTCGTCGGAGACGAGTGATGACCACCAGTACTGCGTTCGAGTCCCCCGCCGTCGCACAACCGCGCCCGCAGCGCGCCGGTCGTCGCGATGCCGCCGAGATCCAGGCGCTCAAGGAGCGCGATAACTGGACCAATTTCCGCTACCTCGCCGGCGTCTATCTGGTGATGACCGCGACCGTGGTCGCCACGCTGTGGGCCTTCGGCGCCGTCGCCGAGGCCGGTCTCGGCTGGTGGTGGAACATTCCAGCCGTCGCTCTCGCCGTCGTCGTCATGGGCGCCTCCCAGCACCAGCTTGGCGGCGCGATCCACGAGGGCACGCACTACATCCTGTTCGCCGATCGCAAGCAGAACGAGCTGGTCTCGGACTGGCTCGCCGCGTTCCCGATCTACACCTCGACCTACGCGTTCCGCCTGCATCATCTCGCGCACCACCAGTTCGTCAACGATCCCGAGCGCGATCCCAACTTCTCGCAAGCGAAGGACAGCGGCCACTGGCTCGACTTCCCGCTCGAGCACATCGATCTTCTGATCGCCATCGTGAAGCAGCTGAACCCGGTGCGGCTCGTCAGCTACATCCTCGCCCGCGCCCGCTACAGCGCGCTCGGCGTCGACACCAACCCGTACGCGGACACCGCCCGCAAGGGCTCGCCGTGGGCGATCCGCGTCGGCGTGCTGTTCGCGGTCGGCGCCCCGGCGGTGCTGATCCCGGCGATCGCGCTCCGCCAGTGGACGGTCGCCGTCGTCGCGCTCGTCGTGATGTTCGCCGCCACCGCCACCTACTACCTGCTGATCCCCGACGAGGACTACCCGAAGAGCAAGATCGATCCGGTGATCTCGCATCGCGCCACTGCGCTCGGCCGCGTCACCTTCATGTTCCTGCTCTACGGCGCGCTGACGTGGGCCGAGCATGCGAGCGGCCATCCGGTGTGGGGCTACTTCGCGCTTCTGTGGATCCTGCCGCTGTTCACTACCTTCCCGCTGTTCATGATCCTGCGCGAGTGGCTGCAGCACGGCAACGCCGATCGCGGGCGGCTCACCAACTCGCGCATCTTCCTCGTCAACTCCTTCGTGCGCTACGCGGTGTTCCCGTGGGGCATGGACTATCACCTGCCGCACCACCTCTATGCCTCGGTGCCGCACTACAAGCTCCAGGGGCTGCACGAGCTGATGCTGCGCGATCCCGAGTACCGCGAGAAGGGCCAGATCGTCGAAGGCTGGTCGCGCCGGCCGCGCCCCGAGAAGGGCTGGCCAACGATCGTCGAGGTGCTGGGTCCGCGCTATGCGCCCGAGAACCGGGAGATCCACGTCGACGATGCGACGCTCGAGCACGCCGACGTCAACGACGAGGCCGGCGTCGCCCGCCAGATCGCCCTCTCGCGCCGGCAGGAGAGCCCGGCGAAGGAGTAGCGGCTCGCGTGCGGTGCGGTCACGGGCGGCCTCGCTATCGCAATCGCCAACGGCCGAAGGCACGCTCAGATATCCAGATCCTTCGCGAACGCGGCGCGGTCCTGGATGAAGCGGAAGCGGGCCTCGGGCTTCGAGCCCATCAACGCGTTGACCGCCTCCGCGACCATGCTCTTGTCGCCGTCGCCGATCTCGACCCGAAGCAGCGTGCGCCGCTTGGGATCCATCGTCGTCTCCTTGAGCTGGCTGGCGTTCATCTCGCCAAGCCCCTTGAAGCGGCCGATCTCGATCTTGGCGTTGGCGGCGAACTCGCGCTTGACGAGCTCGTCCTTGTGCCGTTCGTCGCGCGCATAGACCGTCTTGGCGCCGTGCGTCAGGCGATAGAGCGGCGGCACGGCGAGGAAGAGGTGGCCGTTCTCGATCAGCGCCGGCATCTCCTGGTAGAAGAAGGTGATCAGCAGCGAGGCGATGTGGGCCCCGTCGACATCGGCATCGGTCATCACGATCACGCGCTCATAGCGCAGATCCTCATCGCGGTAGCGCGAGCCGGTACCCACTCCCAACGCCTGGATCAGATCGGAGAGCAGCTGGTTCTGCGCGAGCTTGGCGCTCGACGCGTTGGCGACGTTGAGGATCTTGCCGCGCAAAGGTAGCACCGCCTGCGTCTCGCGCTCGCGTGCGCTCTTGGCCGAGCCGCCGGCCGAATCGCCCTCGACGATGAAGATTTCGGTGCCGGCCGCCTGCTGGATCGTGCAGTCGGCGAGCTTGCCGGGGAGCCTGAGCTTGCGCGTCGCCGACTGGCGGCCGATCTCCTTCTCGCGCCGCCGCTTCAACCGCTCGTCGGCTTGGCTGATCGCCCACTCGAGCAGCTTGGTCGCCTCGGCCGGGCTGTCGGCGAGCCAGTGGTCGAAGGCGTCCTTGATCGTCGTCTCGACGATGCGGCCGGCCTCCTGCGTCGCCAGCTTGTCCTTGGTCTGGCCCTGGAACTCCGGTTCGCGGATGAACACCGACAGCATCGCCGCCGCGGTGCCCATCATGTCGTCGGCGGTGACCTGCGCCGCCTTCTTGTTGCCGACACGCTCGCCGAACTCGCGCAAGCCCTTGGCCAGCGCCGAGCGCATGCCGTTCTCGTGGGTGCCGCCTTCGGCGGTCGGGATCGTGTTGCAGTAGGAGCGGCAGAAGCCGTCCTCGTCCGAGATCCACGCGATCGCCCACTCGAGCGAGCCGTGCTTGCCTTCCTTCTCGACCGAGCCGGCGAACAGCTGCTTCGTCACCTGCGTGGTGCCGTCGATCTCGGACAGCAGATAGTCCTTGAGCCCGCCAGGGAAATGGAACACGGCCTCCGCCGGCGTGTCGTCCCTGATCAGCGTCGGATCGCAGCTCCAGCGGATCTCGACGCCGCCGAACAGATAGGCCTTCGAGCGTGCCATCTTGTAGAGCCGCGCCGGCTTGAAGGCAGCGCCCTTGCCGAAGATTTTCTCGTCCGGCCTGAACCGCACCCGGGTACCGCGCCGGTTCATCACCGGGCCGAGGCGCTCCAGCTTGCCCTGCGGCTCGCCGCGCGAGAACGTCATGCGGTAGAGCTGCTGGCCGCGGGCGACCTCGACCTCGCAAATCTCGGAGAGCGCGTTGACGACCGAGACGCCGACGCCGTGCAGGCCGCCCGAGGTGTTGTAGGCCTTGCCATCGAATTTGCCGCCCGAGTGCAAGGTGCACATGATCACTTCGAGCGCGCTCTTGTTCTTGAACTTGGGATGGGGATCCACCGGGATGCCGCGGCCGTTGTCGGCGACGGAGAGGGTGCCGTCCGCATCGAGGCGCACCTCGATCCAGCTGGCATGACCGGCGACCGCCTCGTCCATGGAGTTGTCGATCACCTCGGCAAAGAGGTGGTGGAGCGCCTTCTCGTCGGTGCCGCCGACGTACATGCCCGGGCGCCGGCGCACGGGCTCCAGCCCCTCGAGCACCTCGATGTCGGCGGCGGTGTAGCTGTCGGCGGCGTCGGCGGGGCGGCGCGCGGTGCGCAAGGGCTTCTCGCTCAACTCGGTCTCGATCCTGGCGAAGAGGTCGCGTTGCGATTGGGCCATCGGCGGCTCCCGTCGTGCGGCGCTGGGAAAGCCCGGCGGGAACGCGCGACGGACCGCGGGCTCGCGAATCTCAGGGTTCAGTCGGAGAGGTCAAGTGCCACGGCGCGGGTCGGCTTGGCAAGCTGTGGCTGGGAAAGCGCAGGGAAAAGACCTTGTACGTGCTTAGGACGGCACGCGCATTCAATTGACGGGTCACTACCAGCACCGCCGGCTTGGGACCTGGGCCCGGCTAGCGATGCTCGGACCCCGGTGTCCAACTTCCCGTCATGGCCGCCCCCCGAGGCGGCCCTCCACGGTCATAAGAGCGAACCCTCGCCCATCGAAGTCTGGATGGCCGGGTCAAGCCCGGCCATGACGCAGGGGAATGCGCATAGCGCGAGGAGAGCCTGCTACAGCCCTCGCCCTGCAAGCAGGAGTTCAGGTCGGGCTCGCTCCGGACAAAAAATCCTCTACGGATTTGACGTGCATGGCGCGGAGCTCTTCGAGGCGAGTAGCCCAAGCAGCGCACTCATCCGGGCCACGGCGGTTCTCACGATATTCGTGCGCGCGGGTGATCCGCTTCGATCGAATGGCCTCCAGCACGGTATCGATGTGCGCGATCTGGTCCGCTTGGAATTCGACATAACTGTGCGCCATGTGTACGGCCTCTCTCGAATCATCCCAGCAAATGCTTGCATCGGGACTGGCCTTTTTCAATCACTTGCCGCCGGTGGCGCCGCGCACGAGGAAGGCGAGGATGCCGGCAATGGCGCCGATGGCCGCGGCGGCGCCGAGGTCGGCGGCACCGATCGTCTCCGGTGGCGTCGCCCAGTTGGCGCTGATCAGGCGGTAGAGGATGCCGACCACCGCGCCGGCGATGCCGCCGTAGATCAGCTCCTGGTGCGAAAGCCTCATGCCCGCTGCTCCCGTGCGTGACCGCGTCTACAGGGCCCGGTTGTCGATCAGCCGGGTCCGCCCGAGCCACGCCGCGGCAAGCACGCGGCCCTTGCGCTTGGCCGCCGGATCGTAGGGCGCCAGCGTTTCGGCCTCGCGCACCTCGACGTAATCGACCTTGGAGAAGCCGGCCGCCAGCAGCCCCATGCTCGCCTCGGCCTGCAGCATGGTGATGCTGCCGCCGGCATTCACGTCGGCCGCGAGCTTTCCGAGCGCTGCGTAGAGCGCCGGCGCGATTTTCCGCTCCTCCTCGCTCAGGTAAGCGTTGCGCGAGGAGAGCGCGAGGCCGTCCTTCTCGCGCACGGTGGCCACGCCCTTGATCGTCAGCGGCAGGTCGAGGTCGCGCACCATCTGGCGGATCACGCAAAGCTGCTGGTAGTCCTTCTCGCCGAACAGCGCGACGTCGGGCGCCACCTGCGAGAACAGCTTGCAGCACACCGTTGCCACGCCGCCGAAGAAGTGCGGGCGGAAATCGGTCTCGAGTTCGCGCGCGGCGCCCTCGACCTCGATGCGGGTGGCGAACCCGGCCGGATACATCTCGGCCGCGGCCGGTGACCAGACGAGATCGACGCCGGCCTTGGCGAGCTTGGCGAGGTCGGCCTCTTCGTCGCGCGGGTAGCGGTCGAAGTCCTCGTGCGGCGCGAACTGGCGCGGGTTGACGAAGATCGACACGATTGTGCGCTTTGCTTTCTTGCGCGCCTCGGCGACGAGCTTCAGGTGGCCCTCGTGCAGGGCGCCCATGGTCGGCACCAGCGCAATCGTCTCGCGCCGGCCGCGCCAGCGGGCGACCTGCTGGCGCAGCTCCCTCGTCTTGCGCACGACCTTGATCGATTTCTTTTTCGGGGTCACGGTGGCTCTCGCTCGCATTCCGACGCCGGATTGCGGGAACGTCGGGCCACAGCGGAGGGGCGTCAAGGGGCGTCGTGGCGATGCTGGTCAAGGGGATGACGGCGAGCGAGGTGCAGGTACGCGCGGCGACCGCCACGGATCAAGACGCCATCTGGGCGATCCTCGAGCCCGTGATCCGCGCCGGCGAGACTTACGCGCTCGACCGACAACTCGACCGGCGGGCGGCGCTCGGCTACTGGCTGGCGCCGGCCCATTCCGCCTTCGTCGCCGAGCAGGACGGGCGCATCGTCGGCACCTATTATTTGCGGGCCAATCAGGCCGGCGGCGGCGACCACGTCGCCAACTGCGGCTACGTCACTGCCCGTGGCGCGGAAGGCCGCGGCATCGCTCGCGCCATGGCATTGCACTCGCTGGCCGAGGCCCGCCAGCGCGGCTTCACCGCCATGCAGTTCAACCTCGTCGTGGCAGCCAACGAGCGCGCGATAGCCCTGTGGCGGAGCCTCGGCTTCGCGATCGTCGGCCGCCTGCCTTCCGCCTTCCGCCATCCGCGCCTCGGACTGGTCGATGCGCTGGTCATGCACCGGCTTCTCGAGCCGCCGGCCGGGGACGGCGGTTGAGCAGCCGCATCGGCCGGATTTTGCTAGGATGTCGCTGCCCGCGAATCGCAAGTGCGCGTCGGGCGGCCAGAGGTGGGCAAACGTGGCGGTGAATCGGACGCGGATCTTTGTCGACGAGGCGGAAACGGAAACGCGCCCCGAGACGCCCTCGCGCGAGGAGATTTCCGCCTACCACCTGATCGACGAGCACCGCCTCGTCGGCGGCTTGATCGAGCGCGCGGTCTACACCGCCGACGAGCGCCGGCGCGCCGGCGAGATCGCGACCAGGCTCGTGCTCGATGCCCGCGCGCGGCGCCACGACCTCGCCGGCGTTGATGCGTTCATGCGCGAGTACGGTCTTTCCAGCGAGGAGGGCGTGGTGCTGATGTGCCTCGCCGAGGCGCTGCTGCGCATTCCCGATTCCGAGACCGCCGACGCGCTGATCGCGGAAAAGCTCGCCGGCGGCCGCTGGGAGGATCACCTCGGCCATTCCGACAGCGCCTTCGTCAACGCCTCGACCTGGGGCCTGCTGCTCACCGGCCGGCTGGTGCGCTTGAAGAGCGCCAAGGGCGGCTCGCCGCTCGACATCGTCAAACGCCTGGTCGCGCGCTCGGGCGAGCCGGTGATCCGCCAGGCGGTGCGCCGCGCGGTGGCGATCCTCGGCCAGCAGTTCGTGATGGGGCGCACCATCCGCGATGCGCTCGCCCGTACCCGCAGCCTGGAGGCGAAGGGCTATCGCATCTCCTACGACATGCTCGGCGAGGCGGCCCGCACTGAGGAGGACGCCGAGCGCTTTTTCCAGAGCTACATGGAGGCGATCGAGGTGGTCGGCGAGGCGGCTGGCCCGCTCGGCTCGGCGCATGTGGACGCGCTCTTCGGGCGCCCCGCGATCTCGATCAAGCTCTCCGCGCTCCACCCGCGCTTCGAGGCCGGCAAGGAGGGGCGCCTCGCCAAGGAGCTGCTGCCGCGGGTCATGACCATCCTGCGTGCGGCGGAGGCGCGCGCCATCCCCGTGGCCATCGATGCCGAGGAGCAGGACCGGCTCGAGCCGACGCTTGCCGTGCTCGCCGCCGCGTTCGCGCATCCGGCGATCGCCCGCTGGAACGGGCTCGGCATCGCCGTGCAGGCCTATTCCAAGCGCGCCATCCCGGTGCTGCGCTGGCTGAGGCGCATGGCCGACCTGACGGGCAAGCGCATTCCCGTGCGGCTCGTCAAGGGCGCCTACTGGGACAGCGAGATCAAGTGGGCACAGGAGCGCGGCCTCGCCGACTATCCCGTCTTCACCAGCAAGCTCAATACCGACGTCTCGTTCCTCGCTTGCGCGCGGTTTCTGCTCGCCGACCCGCGCGCGTTCTATCCCGCCTTCGCCACCCACAATGCCTACGCGATCGCGCTGACCCACGTCGCCGGCGGCAACGCCGCGTTCGAGCTGCAGCGCCTGCACGGCATGGGCGAGGCGCTCTATGCGGGTGTCGTCGGCGCGGGCGGGCTCGGCCGGCCGTGCCGCATCTACGCTCCCGTCGGCAGCCACGAGGATCTGCTCGGCTACCTCGTCCGCCGCCTGCTCGAGAACGGCGCCAACACCTCGTTCGTCAATCGGCTCGCCGACGAGGAGACCCCGGTCGCCGACATCGTCCGCGATCCGGTCGAGGCGGCGGAGCAGGCGCGCGTGCGGCCTGCCGACGCGGCCGGACCTGCCATCGCGCGCCCGCGCGACATCTACCTTCCCGAGCGCAAGGCGAGCGCCGGGGTCGCGCTCGCCGAACCGGCGGTGCGCGCCGGCCTGATGGACGAGATCGCGCGCGAGCTCGGCGCCACATTCGCCGCCGGCCCGATCGTCGACGGCGTGGCGACGACAGGCGGCGATGCGGCCCGCGTCGTGCGCTGCCCGCACGATCGCCGCGAGCGCATCGGCACCGTGCGCGCCGCCGAGCCGCGCCACATCGAGGCGGCGCTGGCGAGTGCGACAAGGAGCGCGCACGCCTGGGATCGGCTCGGGCCGGATAAGCGCGGCGCGATCCTGGAGCACGCCGCGGACCTCGTCGAGCGCGACAACCCGCGCCTGATGGGCGTGCTGATCCGCGAGGCCGGCAAGACGGTCGAGGCGGCGCACGCCGAGGTGCGCGAGACGGTCGACTACCTGCGCTACTATGCGGCCGAGGCGCGCCGGCTGCTCGGTGCTCCGGTCAGTCTCAAGAGCCCGACGGGGGAGGTGAATACGCTGGAGCTTCGCGCACGCGGGCCGGTCGCGGCCATCGCGCCGTGGAACTTCCCGCTCGCGATCTTCACCGGTCAGGTCGCCGCCGCGCTCGCCGCCGGCAATCCGGTGCTGGCCAAGCCCGCCGCGGAGACACCCGTCACCGCGTTCCTCGTCACCACGCTGCTCGCCGAGGCCGGCGTGCCGAAGGGCGTGCTGCACCTTTTGCCCGGCGGCGGCGAGGTCGGGGCCGCGCTGGTGAGCGATCCGCGCGTCAAGGCGGTCGCCTTCACCGGCTCGAACGAGACCGCGTGGACCATTCACAAGGCGCTCGCCGACCGGCGCGGACCGATCGTCCCGTTCGTCGCCGAGACCGGCGGCCTCAATGCGATGATCGCGGATTCGAGCGCGCTGCCCGAGCAGGTGGTGCGCGACGCGGTGCGCTCGGCGTTCGACAGCGCCGGCCAGCGTTGCTCCGCGGCGCGCGTCCTGTTCGTGCAGGAGGAGATTGCCGAGCGCGTCGTCGCGATGCTGGCGGGGGCCATTCATGCGCTCGACGTCGGCGACCCGATCGACCCGGCGACCGACATCGGCCCGCTGATCGACGAGGCGGCGCAGGATGCGGTCGAGGGCCACAAGCTCGCCATGCAGCGCCAGGGCCGGCGCATCGCCGATCCCGATCTGCCGGAGCCGTGCCGCGTCGGCAGCTACGCGACGCCGGCGGCATACGAGATCGCGAGCCTCGATCTCCTGAAGCGCGAGGTGTTCGGCCCCGTGCTGCATGTGGTGCGCTATGGCCGCGGCCATCTCGATAAGGTGGTGGCGGCGATCAACGCCTCGGGCTACGGGCTGACGCTCGGTCTGCATAGCCGCATCGCCTCGGTCGCGGATTATGTCGCCGAGCATGCCCGCGTCGGCAATCTCTACGTCAACCGCAACCAGATCGGCGCGGTCGTCGGCGTGCAGCCGTTCGGCGGCGAGGGGCTTTCCGGCACGGGGCCGAAGGCGGGTGGGCCGGATACCTTGCGCACGTTCCTGATCGAGCGCGTGCGCACCACCGACATCACCGCAACGGGGGGAAACTACGAGCTACTGCGCCGCATCGGGCCGGAGCGGGGGTAGGGGACGGGGCCAAGGATGGCCGTCGCTTTGCGGGATGGATCGAGGGGCGCCGCCTCTCGCGCATCGCTGCCTATCATCCCGGCCGAGCCCACTTGCGAGCGCCGGGACCCAGGGGCTCTTTTCGCCGACGTCGCGTCCGTGCCGCTGGGTCCCGGCTCTGCGCGTCGACGCGTTGCGCCGCCGACCACCGACCCCCGTGCAATCGGGATCGTGTCCACGGCAAGTGGGTTCTGGCGCCGAATTTAGTGATGTGTCCCGGGTGTGCGAGGGGCGCGGAGCCCCTCGCATGCTCTGGCAAGGCCGAGCGGCGCATTGGCGCGCCGCCCTTCGCGTTCCCGCGCCGGCGCTCAGCCGGGCAGGCGCTGGAGGATGAGGTCGATCTTTCCTTCGAGAGAGTCGAGCCGCTTTTCGACGCCGTCGAGCCGCTTCTCGACGCCGTCGAGCCCCTTTTCGACGCCGTCGAGCCGCTTTTCGACGCCGTCGAGGCGCCTTTCGACGCCGTCGAGGCGCTTATCCACGCCATCGAGGCGCTTCTCCACGCCACCGATGCGCGTTTCGAGCCCGTCGATGCGCCGCTCGAGCGTCGTGAAGCGCGTGGTGTGCAGCGCCAGCGTCTCGCGGATCGCCGCGAGCTTGGTGTCGACGCCGGCAAAGCGCGCGTCGAGATCCTCCGGCAGGTGCCCGACGACGTACTCCAGATCGCTGACTCGGCTCTCGATGGTCGGCATTGTCCAGCCTGGTATTCCAATTTCGACGCTTGGTTCCCTATCGCGCCGCTGCGTGTCGGCCACGATCGTCGGGAGGAGGCGCTTGTCGTGCTCCGAATTCACCAGCGCCAGCCGACCTTCGCCGGCAACACAGCGCTCTATAAATAATCGTAGCACAATTCGACCGACGGCGGAACGTGGACGAGGTCATCCAGCACCGCTCAGAACTCACCCTTGGCGCCGCGGTCGAGGACGGCCTTCATGATCTCCTTGACCTTGATTGCCTCGGCCTTCAGCTCCGCGGGCAGCGGCTTGCCGCCGTGGATCATCATGTCCATGTCGAGGGTGTAGATCCACAGCTTGCCGGTCTTGTCCTCGAGCAGCGAGACGCGGCACGGCAGGTAGGCCGAGAAGGCGTCGGAGTAGTCGATCATCTTGGCCGCGGTCAGCGGGTTGCAGTAAAGGTAAATCTTGAGCTTGCGCCACTTCTTGCCCTGCATCGCCTCGACCTGGTCGCCCAAGGGCAGCGCGCCGACGTCCTTGATGTTCATCTCGGTGGCTACCGACTTGATGGCGGTGTCGACGTCGTCGAAGGAGAGGCCGTCCTTCACCTTCGCCTTCCACACCGTCGCCTCGGCCGGATTGCCGGTCTCCATGAGGCGCTGGAGCATGCCCGAGTAGACCTCCTTGGCCTTCGGGTCGAAGCCGGAGAATGCCGAGCCGAACTGGACGTAGCCGAAGCCGGCCGCGGCCAGCGCGGCGAGGCCGATCAAGGCGAGAATGTTCTTGACGAGGTTCATGGGGCCGGTTCCTCCCTGGGCGAATTGGGCGCTGTCGATGTTTTTCCACTATCCTAGACGGTCGGCGGCCTGCCGCAAGGCGAACATCTCGAAGCGCGAATGTCCCGCTGTCGCAGCGCCCGCGGGCGCTGGTGCGGCAAGTGGGGTGCGCCAGGGGCATTGTGACAAGCGGCTCAGAAGCCCATGTCTTCCGGAGCCGGCCCGCGAGGCCGGCGATGGGTCGCGGCTGGAGCCGGAGATGAGCGCCGAGGAGAGCAAGAGGACGACGATGCGGCCGCCCGCGTCGGCGCCGTCGGAGCTGCCGGTCGAGGCCGGCACGGCCAAGGCGCCCGTCGCCCAGAGTGCGGCCGATGTCGCCGCCTTTCTGGCCAAGGTCGAGGCGATGTCGCCGCGCCCCGCCGGCGCGCGCGGGCGGCTGGTATTCGCGATGGACGCCACGATGAGCCGCGAGCCGACCTGGGACATGGCGCTCGCCACCCAGGCCGAGATGTTCGAGGCAGTCAAGTCGGTCGGCGGCCTAGACGTGCAGCTCGTCTACTTCCGCGGCGCGGGCGAGTGCCGCGCCTCGTGTTGGGTCTCGGACCCGGGCTCGCTCGCCCGCCTGATGACGACGGTCTCCTGCCATGGCGGCTACACCCAGATCGGCAAGGTGCTCGGCCACGCGCGGCGCGAGTGCGAGCGGTGCAAGGTGTCGGCACTGGTCTACGTCGGCGACGCGATGGAGGAGGACATCGACGACTTGTGCGGTCGGGCCGGCGAGCTGGCGTTGCTCGGCGTGCCGGTGTTCCTGTTTCAGGAGGGACGCGACGCGCGTGCCGAGCGGACGTTCCGAGAGATCGCGCGGCTGACGGGCGGCGCGTGGTGCCGGTTCGACGAGGGCTCGGCGCGCCAGCTGAAGGAGCTGCTGGCGGCGGTTGCGGTCTATGCTGCCGGCGGGCGTGCCGCGCTGACGATGCTCGCCGACGCAGGCACCGGCGGCAAGGGCGCCCAACTTCTGCTGGCGCAGCTCGGGCGGAAATAACGCTCATGCAATACTTCATTCTCGGCCTCGCGGCGCTGGTCATCGCCCTCTTCCTGATGCGCGGGCTGGCGAGCGCCAATCCGGCGCGGCTGGCGCAGCAGTTGCGGGTCGCCGGCGGTCTCGTCGCGCTCGGCGGGGCGGGCGTGCTCGTCGTGCGCGGCATCGCCAGCTACGCGCTGCCGCTGGCGGTGCTCGGGCTATGGCTGCTGGCGGGCGGCTCGCTCGGGTCGATCGGCGGCGCGCGCCGCAAGTCGCCGGGGCAGACCTCGCGCGTCGTCACCGACTTCCTCGACATGGAGCTCGACCACGACAGTGGCGATATGCGCGGCAAGGTGCTGAAAGGGATGTTCGCCGGCCGCACGCTCGCGAGCCTGAAGCCGGTGGAGCTGGCGCTGCTGTGGCAGGACTGCCGGCTCGCCGATCCCGCTTCCGCGCAGCTGGTGGAAGCGTATCTCGACCGCGTGCACCCGAGCTGGCGCGAGGATGTGGCGCGCGGCGAGGCCAGGATGTCGGGTGGCCCCGACGGGCGCATGAGCGCCGAGGAGGCACGCGAGATTCTGGGGTTGGGGCCGGACGCCGACGAGGACGCGATTCGCCGCGCCCACCGCGAGCTGATCCTGAAGCTGCACCCCGATCGCGGCGGCTCCACCTATCTCGCCGCCAAGGTCAACGAGGCCAAGGACGTGCTGCTGGGCGGAAGGTGAAAGGTGGCTGGGACAGACAGTGCCGGACCGATTCCGCCGCGCGTATCGACAAGGCTAGCCGAGCCAAGCCAGCACCTCGCCGGCGTGAGTGTCGGGCGGATGCACGGGGTAGAATGCCTTCTCGATCCGGCCGTCGCGCGCGAGAAGCGTGAGCCGCTTCAAATACACCGCTCCGCCGGTCGCGAATGTCGGCAGCGCGAGCGCGCGGGCGACCGCGAGATCGGCATCACTCAGCAGCGCGAACGGCAATGCTAGCCGAATGGCGAATTCGCTCTGGTGCGCCGGGTCCTGCGTGCTGAGGCCGAGCAACGTCACCCCGCGCGCGACGAACTCGGGGAACAGCTCGCGAAATCCCTCCGCCTCCGGCGTCGAGCCGTGCGCGCCGGGGATCGCATCCCAATCGGGCGGATTGGCGAGCCCCGGTCGCCCGGTCCAGGTGTAGGCATAGAGGATCAGGCGACCGGGGACGCGTGCCGGCGAGACGGGCTCGCCGCGCGTCGAGGGGAGCGTGATGTCGGGCAGCGCCCGGCCGGGGAGATGACGGGCCGCACCGTCGTCGAGCGGCGCCGGATAGGGCCACGCGCTCATCCCTTCTCCCGCATCAGCCGCGCCTTCTCGCGCTGCCAGTCGCGCTTCTTCTCGTCCTCGCGCTTGTCGTGCAGCTTCTTGCCCTTGACCAGAGCGAGCTTCAGCTTGGCGATGCCGCGCTCGTTGAAATACAGCTCGAGCGGCACCAGCGTCATGCCCTGGCGGTCGACGGCGATGGCGAGCTTGTGAATCTCGCGCGCCTTGAGTAGCAGCTTGCGCTTGCGTCGCGGCTCGTGCTGGAAGAACGCGCCGGCACCCGGATACTCGGGGATCGTCGCGTTGATGAGCCACAGCCCGCCGTCCTCGACCGCAGCATAGCTCTCGGCGATGTTGGCCTGCCCGCGGCGCAACGATTTCACCTCGGTGCCGAGGAGCGCGATGCCGGCCTCGATCGTATCCGTGATGATGTATTCGAAGCGCGCCTTGCGGTTCTCGGCGACGAGCCGGCGGCCCGCGTCCCCTTTGGCCGCCATGGCCTGTCCGCCTTCCCGAAGAGCTACTCGGCCGCCTTGGCCTGCAACAAGCCGAGGCCCGCGAGCACGGCGTCGACCCTCTTCTTGGTCGAGTCCGAGACCGGCACCAGCGGCAGCCGCGTGTCGGCGCTGCACATTCCCATCCGCCACGCCGCATACTTCACGGGGCCCGGATTGGTCTCGACGAACAGCACGTCGAACAGTGGCATCAGCCGATCTTGCAGCTCGAGCGCGCGGGCAAAGTCGCCGGCGAGGCAGGCGTTCTGCAATTCCGCGCAGAGCCGGGGCGCGACGTTGGAGGCGACCGAGATGCAGCCGTGGCCGCCGTGCGCCATGAAGCCGAGCGCGGTCGCGTCCTCGCCCGACAGCATGTTGAAGTCCTTGCCGAGCGCGAGCCGCTGCTGGGAGGCGCGCGCGAGGTTGGCGGTTGCATCCTTGACACCGACGATGTTCTTCAACTCGAACAGCCAGCGCATGGTCTCGACCGACATGTCGACGATCGAGCGGCCGGGGATATTGTAGATGACGATCGGAATGTCGACCGCGTCGGCGATCGCCTTGAAGTGCTGGTAAAGCCCTTCCTGGGTCGGCTTGTTGTAATAGGGCGTGACGACGAGGGCGGCGTCGGCGCCGGCCTCCTTTGCGTGCTCGGTCAGGAAGATCGCCTCGGCGGTCGAGTTCGAGCCGGTGCCGGCGATCACCGGCACGCGCCCCCTGGCGGCCTCGATCGTCAGCTCGACGACGCGCTTGTGCTCGTCATAGCTCAATGTCGGGCTCTCGCCGGTGGTGCCGACGGGAACGAGGCCGTGGGTGCCTTCCGCGATCTGCCACTCGACGAGCCGGCGCAGCGCCTCCTCGTCGACGGCGCCACCCTTGAACGGTGTGATGAGCGCCGTGATCGACCCCTTGAACATGCGTTCGTCCTCGCGCTTTCCTTGGCACCTGTCGCGTCCCGCGCCGTGCCGGCCGAGTGCGATGCGCCTTGTCTTCGCCACAACGGCTCGTATCGAAGCGCGCCAGAGCGCCTCGGTGCTCCGGCCCGCTGCCTTGACTGGGGCGGCGTGGCTGTTACCCTCGCGCCCGTTTCGGAGCGTGAGCTGCGGCCCGTCGAATGCGCCGGCCCGGCTCGCCGATGCCGGCCCCGGGGCGGGTCGGGACATTATGCCGTCACCCGGCGTGCTGCAAGACGATGCACGGAAACGATCCCCTGAAAGGGTTGCTTTGCCGCCACGGACCAGAGAGAGCGCGCAATTCGGCCGGCCGGTCGCCGGCCGTGGCGCACGCCTGCCCGGGTGGTGCGCGGGTGGGGCGCTTATCGCCCTGCTGCTGGGGACCGTGCCGCCCGCCCGTGCTGACGATCCGCCGGCCCCGGCCGCAAGCCCGGCCAAGTCCCGCAGCGCGGAAGGACCGATCGCGCCCGGCGCCGGCGAGGCAGCGTACTGGGCCCGACTGGACACGCTGCTCGCCCCGCTGACCGGACTCCAAGTCGCGCAAGCCGATCTCGACCGCGTCAAGCAGGCGAGCGCCGCGATCGCCAAGGGCGACGTCGTGCACGTGCTGGCGCTGGCGAGCGAGATCCAGCACAAGGCCGCGCGGACCATCGTCGAATGGATGCGGCTTAGGGCCGGCCATGGCAGCGCGGCGGAGATCGAAAGCTTTCTCGACGCCAATCCCGACTGGCCCGAACGTGGGACGCTGACGCAGCGGCTCGAGGAAGCGCTGCTGACGAGCGAGTCGGGGACCGCCACTGCAAGAGCGCGCTTCGCCGGCCGCAAACCGGAGACCGGCGCCGGGCTCGGCGCACTCGCCGCCGCCCATCTCGCTGCCGGTGACACGGCGAAGGCCAAGGCGCTCGCCGCCGAGGCGTGGCGCAAGCACGACATGTCGGCGGCGATCGAGGCCCGCTTCCTCGCCCAGCTCAAGCCGTTGCTCACTGAGGCCGATCACCGCTGGCGGCTCGACCGGGTGCTGATGTCCGATCGGCGCTGGACCGGAGAGCGCAGCGCGCGGGCGGCGATCGCCAAGCGGATCGTGCCGCTGCTGTCGCCAGCGGAGCAGAAGAAGGCCAATGCCCGCATCGCGGTCTATCTGCGCGCCAAGTCGGCGGCCAAGGACATGGCGGCGTTGCCGGCCGAGACCACGCCCGATTGGGGTCTCGTGTTCCAACGCATCCAGCTGCTGCGGCGCGCGGAGAAGATCGACGAGGCGGCCAAGCTGCTGCTCTCCGCGCCGACCGACCCGGCAAAAATCGTCAGCCCGGACGACTGGTGGGACGAGCGGCGCGCGCTCGCCTACGAGGCGCTGGCGGCCGGCAAGCCGAAGCTCGCCTACGAGCTGGTGCGCGAGGCGGGCCCGCTCGGCGAGAACCCGATCAAGGACCAGCGCTTCATGGCCGGCTGGCTGGCGATGCGCCACTTGGGCGACGTGAAGCGCGCGGAGGCGCATTTCCGCGCTCTGCGCAAGGCGGCAGACGGCCCGCTGAGCCGCGCCAAGGGCGACTACTGGATCGGCCGGGCGCTCGAGGCCAAGGGCGCCAAGGCCGAGGCGATGGAGGCCTATCGCGCCGCCGCGCGCGAGCGCGACACGTTCCACGGCCAGCTCGCCCGCCAGAAGCTCGAGCCCGGCCGCGCGCGGCTCGAGGTCAAGCCGCCGGCCGAGCCGCCGGCCGCCGAGGTCGAGCGATTCATAGCGATCGCGCCAGCCGAGGCGGCGATCGTCGCTCACAAGGCCGGGCTCGGTGGCGCTTACGTGCGACCGCTGCTCGTCAGCTTGCGCACGCGCGGGAAAAGCGAGAGCTGGTCGGCGATGACCGCGCACCTCGCCAAGCGCCTCGGCGACAACCAGATGTCGCTGAGACTCGCCAAGGCGGCGATCGCCGACGGCCACGACCTGCTGCTCTACGCCTACCCGGTGCACGCGTTGCCGAGCTACACGCCGCTGACGCCGCCGCCGGAGACGGCGATGCTGCTCGGCATCGCCCGCCAGGAGACCGAGTTCAACGCCTCGATCGTCTCCGGCGCCGGCGCGCGCGGCATCCTGCAGGTGATGCCGGTCACGGCGCGCCACGTCTGCCGCGACTACAAGCTGAAGTGCGACATCCCGCGGCTCCTCACCGACACCAGCTACAACACCATGATGGCCTCGGCCTACATCGGCGACCGCATGCGCGAGTTCGGCGGCAACTACGTGCTGACGCTCGCCGGCTACAACGCCGGACCGGGCCGCGCGCGCCAGTGGATGCAAGCGTTCGGCGACCCGCGCGACCCCAAGGTCGACGCGATCGACTGGATCGAGCGCATCCCGTTCGAGGAGACGCGCGGCTACGTCGCCAAGGTGCTTTCCAACATCCAGGTCTACCGCGCCCGGCTCGGGCTCGAGGCGCCGCTCAGGCTCGAGGAGGACCTGGGGCTCAACAGAAAACAGGCCCGGAATGCCGATCAGCAGGGCGGCAGCCGGCAAACGGCGAGCGGGGAGTGAAGGAGCAGCACGCGTCCCCTCGCCCCGCCCGCGGGGCGAGGGGACGCGTGGTGCGTTTGATCGAGAGGGCGCGACGATGGCAGACCACGACGGTACGTTCGAGGAGATGACGTTCACCGCCCGCGACGGGCTCCGCCTCTACGCCCGGCGCTATCCGGCGCCCGACACCGGCCGGCGGCCGGTGCTGTGCCTCGCCGGGCTGACCCGCAACAGCCGCGACTTCCATCGCCTCGCGTTGCACCTCTCGCAGCACCGCACCGCCCCGCGCACCGTCTACACCATGGACTACCGCGGTCGCGGGCGCTCCGATCACGATCCCGACTGGCGCAACTATGCGCTGCCGATCGAGATGCTCGACGTGATCGACTTCATGACCGTCGTCTCGCTTCACGATGCGGCCGTCGTCGGCACCTCGCGCGGCGGCCTCATCGCCACGCTGATGGCGGCGGCGCAGCCGAGCACGATCGGCGCGCTGGTGCTGAACGACATCGGCCCGGTGATCGAAGCCGACGGGCTGATGCGGATCGCCGGCTACGTCGGCCGCATGCCGCTTCCCGGCAGCTGGGAGGCGGCGACCGCCATGGTGCGCGACCTCAACAAGCGCCAGTTTCCGGCCGTGACCGACGCCGAGTGGGACGAATTCGCACGGCAGCTGTTCAACGAGCGCAACGGGCGCCCCGCACCGGGCTACGACGCCAAGCTGGCGCGCTCGCTCTCCGTGCTCGACGGACCGATGCCGGCGCTGTGGCCGCAGTTCACCGCGCTGACGCGGGTGCCGGTGCTGGTGCTGCGCGGCGAGCACTCCGACATCCTCTCTGCCGCGACCGTCGAGGAGATGGGGCGGCGCCATCCGATGCTGGCGAGCTACGTCGTGCCCGGCCAGGGCCACGCGCCGCTGCTGATGGACGCCGAGACGCTGGCCCGCGTCACCGACTTCCTCGAGCACACCGACGCCGCCCGTCTCGCGCGACCGCGCGCGGTGGCGTGAGCGGCGCCCTGCGGGGCTGCGCCCCTCTTCGGCTAAAGCACGTCGCTTTCGATGTCCTCGACCGAGTAGCCGAGCTTCTCGAGCCCCTCCTCGAGGTAGTCGGGCAACAGCGGCATGCCGAGCAGATAGGCGGCCGTCGAGCCGGTGCGTTCGCTGCGCGCGGTCTCCACCGCCTCGTCGAAATCCTCCGCGTCGAAGGTGCCGCGGCCGACCCAGGCGAGCGCGACCAGGTGCGCCTGCTCGTCGTCGTTCAGCGCGTCGATGAAGCCGCCGAGCTCGTCGCGCGTCGGGTCGCTGGCGAGATCCTCGAGGATCGCCTCGGGGTTCTCCTCCGCGTCGCCGTCGTCGGGTGAGTCGCTCCACGAGCCGACCTTCACGTCGTACTCGCGCGCCTTGATGATGACGTGCGCGACCTTCTCTGGGGCGATCTCGAGCGCCATGACATGCCTCTGCTCGCTGCGTCGACGGGGCCGGGCCTACGCCACGACAGCATAGGGCGCCAGACCGCGCCGAAGGTGCCTTGATTTTGCGCAAGCGGCAACGGCTAACCGCGTCCATGGCGGCCACCGATGGTTCAGGTGGTCACTGGGCGCAGTCCAGCTCGGCCCGGATCGCGGCGAAAACGGCGCGGAACATCTCCCGCGTCAGCCGCCCGGTGTTGGTGTTGTAGCGCGAGCAGTGGAAGCTGTCGAACAGCGCCCTTCCCTGTCCGAGCGCATGGCGCCGGCCGTGACCGAAGGCATTCCGGGCGCGGCTCTCACCGAGTGCTGCGAGCGTCGAATCGTGGGCGATGCGGCCGAGTGCCAACACGACGGCGAGCCGCTCCATGGCAGCGATGCGCCGGCCGAGGAAGCTGCGGCAAGTGGCGATCTCCGCGGTCGTCGGCTTGTTCTCCGGCGGTACGCAACGCACGGCATTGGTGATCATGCAGTCGGCGAGCACCAGCCCGTCGTCGGGGCTGGCCAGATAGCGGCCGCGGGCGAAGCCGAAATCGATCAGCGTTTCGTACAGCAGCTCGCCCGCATAGTCGCCGGTGAATGGCCGTCCGGTCCGGTTGGCGCCCTTGAGGCCGGGCGCCAAGCCGACGATCAACAGCCGCGCGTCGGGTGGACCGAACGAGGGGACAGGGGCGTTGTGCCAGTGTGGCTCGGCGGCGCGGCTCTCGGCCCGAAACAGCGCGAGCCGCGGGCAGAGCGAGCATGTCTCCGGCGGTTCGCCGGCGGCGGGTGCGGATCCTCGGCTCATGGCCGGGCGTCCGGCTCAGACCTCTTCGGGGAGGTCGTCGTCGGCCTCGAACGAGGCCGGCTCGCGGTACTGCGAGCCGCTGCCGCGCGAGTAGCTGCGCGGCTCGCGCGCCGGGCGCGTCGATGGATCGCGACAGATGAGCGTCTCGAGGTCGGCGAGATCGATGAACTGGTCCGACTGGCGGCGCAACTCGTCGGCAACCATCGGCGGCTGCGTCTGCAGCGTCGACACCACGCTGACCCGCTTGCCCTCCTGCTGCAGGGCAGCAACGAGGCTGCGGAAGTCGCCATCGCCGGAGAACAGAACCACGTGGTCCAGGCTTCGGGCGAGACGCATCGCATCGACCGCGAGCTCGATATCCATGTTGCCCTTGACCTTGCGCCGGCCGGTGGAGTCGGTGAACTCCTTGGTCGGCTTGGTCACCATCGTGTAGCCGTTGTAGTCGAGCCAGTCGATGAGCGGGCGGATCGAGGAGTATTCCTGGTCCTCGGCCAACGCCGTGTAGTAGAGCGCCCGCACCAGCAGAGCCTTCTGCCGGAACAGGGCCAGCAGCCGCTTGTAGTCGATGTCGAATCCGAGCGCCTTGGACGTCGCGTACAGGTTCGCACCATCGATGAACAGGGCAATCCGCTCGTTCTGATAGAAATGCATCGATCCATTCCCCTGCCGGGCTTCGCGCCTCGTGCCAGCCAAAGTCATAACGTCTTCAAATCCTTCCAACTGGTCGGATGCCTCGGCCGAAGCCGCCAGCCGCGTGGCATACCAACATGCAGCAATAATGTCATGTTGATCGGCCACTGATGCAACGTGAATGGCTTGAATAACAGAATGTGGAAAGGTTCATGAAGTGTCTGGCATGGCCCCACCGGAGGGCGTCGCGGATGGGCCGATAATCTGGTTCACGGAACAATATATAAGGTATTGAGACAACGAAGTTTATTGTGACAACTTGGGACCTGAACTCGAGGGGGGAAGGCGTGTGCTCGATACTTCCGCGTAGGAATGGTCATGACCTGCGGCGGCTTGACGCAGGTGAGGTTTTGAGCAGGGCGGAGGCGAGCCGGGCCTCAGCTGCCGTCGGGGTGCCTCGCTGCAGGGGCGAGCCGGGCCCAGGGTCGTGATCATTCTGCAGCGGGCGGCGAACGAATATTGCGATCTGAACGACACTAGCCAACCATATGCCTCTAGTTTGGTTCAGATCGAGAAGTCCGCCTCGCCATCAGGCCGAGAAGTGTGTAGCGGACTTCTCGATCACCACACTAGTGAGCTTGCCTGCGCTCGTCTTTCGTGTCAGACAGCGTGCAGCGCAACAGGTTCCGGCCGGCAGCGGCTTTGGAACCCGAGCTGATTCTTCCATCACGAGAGGGCCAAGACCGATGGCACGCGTCACCGTCGAGGATTGCGTCGACAAGGTTCCGAACCGCTTCGAGCTCGTGCTCCTGGCCGCGCATCGCGCCCGCGCCATTTCCGGCGGCAGCGCGATGACCGTGGAGCCGGACAACGACAAGAACCCGGTGATCGCGCTGCGCGAGATCGCCGACCAGACCATCCCGCCCGACGACATGCGCGAGTCGCTGATCCACTCGATCCAGAAGAACGTCGAGGTCGACGAGCCGGAGGCGGCGGCGGCGCCGGTGCTGACGCACGAGCGGCGCGGTCCGATGCTCGGTCGCGACGACCAGGCGAGCGATACCGTGGTCGACGTCATGACCGAGGAGCAGCTGCTGCGCGGCCTCGAGACGCTGACGCCGACCGAGCCGTCGGCGAGCGGTGGCAATGGGCCGCGCGAGCGCGGGCGCTGATTTCCGGTTGCCGCTGGCGGAGTGACGCGCCGCGAGCGCGAGGTGCGGCGCGATGTGCGCGCGAGTGTGATTGAGGTCGAGAAATCCGCCTCGCGACCTCGCAGAAAAGCCTGCAGCGGACTTCTTGATCTGAATCACAGTAAGATCGTGCACTTGGCTCGTGTCGTCACAAGCGCGAAATTCGTTCGACGCTCGGCTCGCAGAATGTGAGGAGTCTCGCGATCACGACACGAGCGCTCCGTTGTGGTGATGGGTGCCGGCGATGATGCGCCAGTACGAGCTGGTGGAGCGAGTTCTCGCCTACGATCCCAAGGCGGACGAGGCGCTGCTCAACCGCGCCTACGTCTATGCGATGCGCGCCCACGGCCATCAGAAGCGCGCCTCCGGCGATCCCTATTTCTCGCACCCCCTCGAGGTTGCCGCGATCCTGACCGAGCTGAAGCTCGACGCCGCGACCATCGCCACCGCGCTGCTCCACGACGTGATCGAGGACACTGACGCGACGCGCGCCGAGATCGACAACCTGTTCGGTCCCGAGATCGGCGCCCTCGTCGACGGCCTGACGAAGATCAAGAAGCTCGACCTCGTTTCCAAGAAGGCCGAGCAGGCGGAGAACTTCCGCAAGCTGCTGGTCGCCATTTCGAGCGACATCCGCGTGCTTCTCGTCAAGCTCGCCGACCGGCTGCACAACATGCGCACGCTCGAGCACATGAAGCCGGCGAGCCGCCAGCGCATCTCGGAGGAGACGCTGGACATCTACGCGCCGCTGGCCGGCCGCATGGGCATGCAGCATCTGCGCGAGGAGCTCGAGCAGCTCTCGTTCCGCTGGCTCAATCCGGAGGCCTACGAGACCGTCACCGCCAAGCTCGCCGAGCTGCGGAGCAAGAATGCGGGCCTCGTCGAGGAGATCCGCACCGCACTGACTGCGAAGCTCGCCGATGCCGGCATCGCCGCAGAGGTCGCCGGCCGCGAGAAGAAGCCCTACGCCATCTGGCGCAAGATGGCCAACAAGCAGATCAGCCTCGAGCAGCTGTCCGACATCTACGGCTTTCGCGTCATCGTCGGCTCGGTCGAGGACTGCTACCGCGCGCTCGGCCTCATCCACACCACCTGGCGCACGGTGCCGGGTCGCTTCAAGGACTACCTCTCGACGCCGAAACAGAACGGCTACCAGTCGATCCACACCACCATCGTCGGCCCTCGCCACCAGCGCGTAGAGCTGCAGCTGCGCACGCGGGTGATGCACGAGGTCGCCGAGTACGGCGTCGCCGCCCACGCGCTCTACAAGGACGGCGTCTCGGCTGCGACGCGCAGCAACACGAACGGCAGCGGCAATGGCGCCGGGGAGGGCGAGCGCGACGCCGGTCCCTACATGTGGCTGCGCCGGCTGGTCGAGACGCTGCTCGAGGGCTCCAATCCGGAGGAGTTCCTCGAGCACACCAAGCTCGAGTTGTTCCAGGACCAGGTGTTCTGCTTCACCCCCAAGGGGCGCCTGATCGCGCTGCCGCGCGGTGCAACACCGCTCGATTTCGCCTATGCCGTGCACACCGACGTCGGCAACGCCGCGGTCGGCGCCTACGTCAATGGCCGCCACGTGCCGATCGACACCCGGCTGCGCAACGGCGACGAGGTGGTGATCGAGACCTCGCGCACGCACTCTCCGCCCGCCGCCTGGGAGGGCTTCGCGGTCACCGGCCGGGCCCGCTCCGCGATCCGCCGCGCGGCGCGCGACGCGGTTCGCAAGCAGTTCGCCGAACTCGGCCGGCGCCTACTGGCGTCGGCCTTCACCCGCCATGGTCAGGAGCTGACCGACGAGAAGCTGCGCAAGGCGACGATCCGGCTGGCGCACAAGACCGTCGACGACGTGCTGGCCGCGGTCGGCCGCGGCGAGCAGTCGATCGAGGAGGTGATCCGCGCCGCATGTCCAGATGCGCAGCTGAAGCAGCCGAAGGCCAGCTACAAGCCGAAGAACCGCCTCGATCGCGCCGGTGGTCAGGAGGGTTGGTTCAATCTCAAGAAGGTGATGGGGCTCAAGTTCCGCTTGGGTGCCGGTGCCGGCGAGGCCGGTGCCGGCGAAGCCGGTGGCAAGAGCGGAGGCGTGCCGATCCGCGGCCTGCGCAACGACGTTCCGGTGCGCTTCGAGGAGGGCGGGGCGGTGCCGGGCGATCGCATCGTCGGCGTGTTGACCCCGGGGGAGGGAATCCGCATCTTCCAGATCCACTCGCCACACCTTCAACAGTACGAGCACGAGCGTTGGATCGACGTCTCATGGGACATCGATCCGGAGCGGCCGGAGCGGTTCCCGGCGCGTATCGCCGTCACCACCCTCAACGAGCCCGGAACGCTCGCCGAGATCGCCACCGTGATCGGCGAGGCGGACGGCAATATCGACAATCTCAAGATGGTCAACCGTGCGTCGGACTTCACCGAGATGGTGATCGAGATCGAGGTTTGGGATCTGGCGCACCTCAATCACATTGTCGCCGGACTGCGGGCGAAGAGTGTGGTCAGCAGGGTCGAGCGGATCTTCGGGTAGGGGCGCCGTCGAACGGCCGGGAGCGCCGGCCCGCCGCATGGCCATCGACATGGGCCGGGGGGCCACAGTCCGGATGCTGTTCCAACGTCGCTCGCCGCCGCCGCTCGCCGAGCGGCTGCGCGCCGCCTTCTGGCCCCGCAGCGGTTGGCGACGCGCGCTCACGTACGCCGCGTTGCGCGTGCTGCGCCTGCGCCACGGGGCGCACGAGGTCGCGCTCGGCGTCGCGATCGGCGCGTTTGCCGCCATCACCCCGCTGCTCGGAGCGCAGATGGCGCTCGCCGGGCTCGCTGCCCTGGCGCTCAGAGCGAGCGTCGCTGCGGCGCTGTTGGCGACCTTCGTCGGAAACCCGTTGAGCTGGCCGGTGATCTGGGCCGCCACCTATGCTCTCGGCCGGCACATGATGGGGCTCGACGCGCTCGCTGCCCCGGTCGGCTTGGTGCCCCGCCTCGATGCGCTCTGGCAGGCGCTGATGCAGGGCTCGCTCGACATGGTTAGCGCCGCGCTGGCGCTGCTCGCTCCGGTTCTTGCGCCCATGCTGGCCGGCAGTGTCCCGATCGGACTGCTGGTCGGGGGGATTTTCTACTATATTGTGCGCAAGGCGGATCTCGGGTCGCACCGCGCGCGCCGGCTGCGGCCGATACGCAGCGCATCGGGCGAGCTGGACCGCTAGACATCGCAACCTCTGGCAAGCTCGCATGCCCGCTCACTCTGAGACCAAACATCTGCGGCTCGGTGTCAACATCGATCACGTCGCGACGATCCGCAACGCTCGCGGCGGCCGTCACCCCGATCCCCTGCGTGCGGCGCACATCGCCGTCGGTGCCGGAGCCGACGGCATCACCGCCCACCTGCGCGAGGATCGTCGCCACATCTCCGACGCCGACATCGCCCGCCTGAAGCGCGAGCTGACCGTGCCCCTCAATCTGGAGATGGCGGCGACGCGCGAGATGGTGGCGATCGCCCTGCGCCACGTCCCCAACGCCTGCTGCCTGGTACCCGAGCGGCGCGAGGAGCGGACCACCGAGGGCGGCCTCGACGTCGTCGCCGGCGGAGCGGGGCTGCGCAGCGTCATTGCCGATCTGAAGGCCGCCGGCATTCGCGTGTCGCTGTTCGTCGAGCCGGACGAGCGCGTGGTCGAGGCCGCCCACCGGGCCGGCGCCGACATCGTCGAGCTCCATACCGGCCGCTACTGCGAGCTGGCGCTCGACGACGACGCCCGCGGTGTCGCGCACGAGGTCGGGCGCATCGAGCGCGCCGCCAGGCTCGCCGATTCTGCGGGGCTCGAGGTGCACGCCGGCCACGGCTTGACCTTCAACACGGTCGCTGCCTGCGCACGCATCGGCGAGATCGTCGAGCTCAACATCGGCCACTTCCTGATCGGCGAGGCGATCATGGTCGGCCTCGATGCGTCGGTCGCGCGCATGCGGCTGCTGATGGACGAGGCTCGGGCCCTGGCCGAGCGGCGGGTCGAGGCATGATCCTCGGTCTCGGCAACGACATGGTCGACATCCGCCGGATCGAGGAGACGCTGCTGCGCTACGGCGATCGCTTCCTCTTGCGCATTTTCACCGACATCGAGCGCACCCGCTCCGACGGCAAGACGGCGCTGCGCGCCGCCTCCTACGCCAAGCGGTTCGCCGCCAAGGAGGCCTGCTCCAAGGCGCTGGGCACCGGGCTCAGACGCGGCGTCTACTGGCGCGACATGGGCGTCGTCAACCTCGCCTCGGGGCGGCCAACGCTGGAGTTGACCGGCGGCGCGGCGCGCCAACTGGAATTGCTGACCCCGCCCGGCCATCAGGCGCGCATCGACCTCACCTTGACCGACGATTATCCCTGGGCGCAGGCGATCGTGATCATCTCGGCTCTTCCGCTCAAGGAGGATCGGCGCTGATCGCCGGCTCCGGGCTCCTGCGCTCCGCGCTCCAGGGAGATTCGTTCCATTCTGCACCGCACCGCCTTCCTTCTCCCGTGGAAAGAAGAGCTTGCCCGGACTTGAACCGGGGTGCCCAAGGGGCGGACGAGCGGGCTGCCCATCGCCGGCCGCAGCGCGCTACAATTCCCGCACCCGCCCTTCGGGCATCCTCTGCCGTCCCGATAGAGGGGTGTGCGCCGGCGACCGAGAATTGAACTGCTCCGCTGCGTGCTCGCGGACGTGGGGGGCGCAATTGCACGCGGGCGGGGAAATGGCTATAGCGGGCGATATCCCGCTTCCCGAGGGCGCGATACAACCAGCCAGGACGGCGACCATGCCCGCGCGGCGAAGGTAGGCGGAATGAGTCTCGAGACCAAATCCGAAAAGAGCCCCGACAGCGGCTGGTGGGAGACGCTGAAGATCATCGTCCAGGCGCTGGCCATCGCGCTGGTCGTCCGGGTGTTCTTCTATCAGCCCTTCAACATCCCCTCGGGCTCCATGAAATCGACGTTGCTGGTCGGCGACTACCTGTTCGTGTCCAAGCTCTCCTACGGCTACAGCCGGTTCTCGTTCCCGTTCGGCCTCAATATCTTCCAGGGCCGCGTGTTTGCCGGTGAGCCCAAGCGCGGCGACGTGGTGGTGTTCAAGCTGCCGCGCGACAACTCGACCGACTATATCAAGCGGGTGATCGGCCTGCCGGGCGACGAGATCGTCGTCCGCCATGGCATTGTGTTCCTGAACGGCCAGGAGATACCGCGCAAGCGCGTGTCCGACTTCGAGACCCGCGAGGACGAGGGCGGCCCGGCGCGCAGGATCGCCCGCTACGAGGAGACGTTGCCGAACGGTGTCAAGTACCTCGTTCTGGATGCCACCCCGACCGGCGGGCTCGACGACGTCGGCCCCTACAAGGTGCCGCCGGGCCATTATTTCATGATGGGCGACAACCGCGACAACTCGACCGACAGCCGCGCGCTGTGGCACGTCGGCTACGTTCCCTACGAGAACCTGGTCGGGCGCGCTGAGATCATCTTCTTCTCGGCCGCCGTCGACGAGCCGGGTGCACTCGAGTGGACGCGTCCGTGGACGTGGCCGTTCGACATCCGCTGGGGCCGATTCTTCGATCTGGTACGCTGACGTATGTGGGTCGAGCGATAGTCATGCCACGGGCCAAGAGCTACAAGGCGCTCGAAACGGCGCTCGGCTTTCGCTTCAAGAGGCGCCCGCTCCTGGAACAGGCGCTGACGCACGCCTCGGTCCGCGGTGGGAAGGGCCCGCGCTTCGACAACGAGCGGCTCGAGTTCCTCGGCGATCGGGTGCTGGGGCTCGCCATCGCCGAGCTGCTCGTCGCGGCGCTGCCGCAGGCGACCGAGGGCCAGCTCGCGCGCCACTACAACCGGCTGGTGCGCGGTGGCACCTGCGCCGCCGTCGCCCGCGACATCGGCCTCGGCCAGCACGTCATACTGTCGGAGAGCGAGGCCGAGAGCGGCGGGCGCGACAAGGACACCATCCTCGCCGACGCTATCGAGGCGCTGCTCGGCGCCGCCTTCCTCGAAGGCGGCTTCGACGCCGGCCGACAGGTTGTGCGCAAGCTGTGGGCGCCCTATGTCGAGGATATCCCTGCCGTGACGGCGGACGCCAAGTCGCTGCTGCAGGAATGGGCCCAGGGCCAGGGCCTGCCGTTGCCCGAGTACGTCGAGGTGGCCCGCAAGGGCCCCGATCACGCGCCGCATTTCACCGCCGAGGTGCGCATTCCTGGCCGCCCGGCGGCGCGCGGGGAGGGCGCCTCGAAGCGCGCGGCGGAGCAGGCCGCGGCCCGCGTCGCATTGTCCCGCGAGGGAGTCGAGAGCGCATCGTGACGGAGGAGAGCTGCAAGCCGGGCGACGACGCTGCGGAGCGCCGCTGCGGCTTCATCGCCGTGATCGGTGCGCCCAATGCCGGCAAGTCGACGCTCGTCAACCGCCTCGTCGGCGCCAAGGTGACAATCGTCAGCCACAAGGTGCAGACGACGCGAGCGCCGGTGCGCGGCATCGCCATCCACGGCGCAAGCCAGCTCGTGTTCATCGATACCCCCGGCATCTTCCGTCCGCGCCGCCGGCTCGATCGGGCGATGGTCGAGGCGGCCTGGGGCGGTGCCGGCGACGCCGACGTCGTCGCGCTGATCGTCGACGTCGCCAAGGGCTTGGACGAGGACACGCACCGCATTCTCGACAAGCTGAGAGGGCAGTCGCGGCGGATGGTGCTGATCCTCAACAAGGTCGATCGCGTCGCCGCCAAGGAGAAGCTGCTCGCGCTGGTGGCCGAGGTGACGCGAGAGGTCGCATTCGATCGGGTGTTCATGATCTCGGCGCTATCGGGCGACGGCGTCTCGGACCTGCTCGACTATTTGGCCGCGGCGGTGCCGGCCGGCCCCTGGCACTACCCGGAGGACGAGATCTCCGACCTGCCGTTGCGCCAGCTGGCCGCCGAGATCACTCGCGAGCGCCTCTACCATCGCCTGCACGAGGAGCTCCCCTATGCGGCGACCGTGGAGACGACGGCGTGGAAGGAGCTGCGTGACGGCTCGGTGCGCATCGAGCAGACCATCTTCGTTGCCCGCGACAGCCAGCGTGCGATCGTGCTCGGCAAGGATGGCCGCACCATCAAGCAGATCTCGAGCGAGGCCCGCGCGGAGCTTGTGCGCATCGTCGAGAAGCCCGTGCACCTGTTCCTGTTCGTCAAGGTCGCGGAAGGGTGGGAGCGTGACCCCGAGCGCTACCGCGAGATGGGCCTCGAATTCCCGCCCGAGTAAGGTTTCCACGCCGACCGGCCCCACCGCACCGGCGCTTCGTGCTATGAGCCGAGGACGGGCCGGACACCGTGCCGGCATCCGGTGGCGGAGCAAGGTGCCTCCATGTCCAGAGCAGCCGCAATCCTCGCCGCGATCGGCCTCGCCATCGTATCGACCGCGCCGGCCGGGGCCGCAGTGCGCTCATGCAAGCCGGCGGTCGCCAGCGGCCCGTTCGTGGCCGATGCCGAGATCGAGGCGCGCAAGAGGGCACTCGCAGGCTGGGTCGAGAAGGCCGCCAGCCACGGCGTCGCCTTCACCAGCTGGCGGCTCGCCGACCAGCGTTCGATCCGCTGCCTGGCGAGGTCCGAAGGCGGGGTCGCGTGCGTCGCTGCAGGCGCGCCTTGCCGTATCGAGCACGTGCCGCCGCTGTCGAAGGGCAAGGGTCGGCTGGCGACGGCCGAATGATCGTCAAGTCAGCGTTGAACCTCTTACGCCGCCGCTGCGACTGATGCTGTGAACGGCGGCCGAAGAGCTGCGCCGGCGAAGGGAGCGAGACCCCCGTCCCCACCCCCGCGCCCCTCCGCGCGCGCCCGGCCGCCGTTCGCCCATTTTTCGATCGCCTGCCGGTGGTCGCATCGGCGCCGAGACTCCGCTACAACCCCGCCATGAACTGGACTGATGAAGGCATCGTGCTCTCGGTGCGCCCGCACGGCGAGACCGCGGCGGTGGTGGAGCTTTTCACTCGCGCGCACGGCCGCCATCTGGCGCTGGTGCACGGCGGACGCTCGCGTCGCACGCGACCGGTCTTGCAGATCGGCAATCATGTCGACGTGACGTGGAAGGGCCGCCTCGCCGAGCAGTTGGGGCATGCGAGGGTTGATCTGCGCCGCGGCTATGCCGCCGAGGCGATGAGCGAGGAGACGGCGCTCGCTGGGCTGACCACGATCGCCGCGCTGCTGCGCCTGCTGCCGGAGCGCGATCCGCACCCGAGCCTCTATGAGGTGACGCTGTTCGTGCTCGGCTTCCTCGACGACGACAGCGTGTGGCCGGCGCTGCTGGTGCGCTGGGAGATGGCGCTGCTCGACGAGCTCGGCTACGGCCTCGACCTCGGCACTTGTGCGGCGACCGGCGCCAACGATGCGCTCGTCTACGTCTCGCCCAAGTCGGGCCGCGCGATCTCCGCCTCCGCCGGCGAGCCCTATCGCGACAAGCTGCTGACTCTGCCGGGGTTCCTGGTCAAGGGCCGGCAGGCGCCGCCGACCTCGCGCGACGTGCTCGACGGCCTCGCGCTCGGTCGCTTCTTCCTCGAGCGCCGCGTGCTCGGCCCCCGCGGGCTGCCTTTGCCCGAGGCGCTCCAGCGGCTCGAGACGCTGTTGGCGCGCGACTCGAAGGAGCCGTCCGGAGTGATCGCGCCGTAAGCGACCGCCCGCTAGCGCTGCGCCGAGGTCGCACTGCCGAAGGTCATCGTCTTGTCGATGTCGCGGGCGTGCTCGCGCACGTAGCCGGCCCTGAGATGGGCGCGATCGTAGTGGACCAGCCTGCCGTCCTCGGTGCGCGTGCGGCACTGCGTCTCGTCGCAGAGCCACTCCATGGGATCGATGATGCCCGCGCCGGTCGCATTGGCGATGGCGACCAGCGCATCGCGGATCGGCAGCCAGTTGGCATCGGCATTCCGGCGCGGAGTGTCGCGGATGATGATGTCGGTGCTGCCGTCGAGCCGGCGCTCCAGCCAGCCAGTCGGTGCGCGCCCCAGCGGGATCTGGAGCACGATCCAGACCTCTTTGCCGGCCGCCCGCATCTCGCCGACCATCGCCCGCAGCCGACCGAAGATCTGAGCGGCCTCAGGAGTGCCGATGCGCGGCGGGGGCGCCGGCGCGCCGCCGTCGATGCTGATCTGCCCGGTCAGGAAGTGGCCGCGCCAATTGGCTGACAGCACGACCGTCCGGATCGTCGGGTCGCGGGCCAGCTCGGCCACCTTCTGTGCGAAGCCCTGGCAGCGGGGACTGTCGGAGCGCGCCACCCCGGGAATGGGCGGACAGCCGCCGATGGTAGCGAAGATCACGGTCTGGCGCTCCGGCGCCGCTCGCGCCAGCACCTCGACGCGTGGCCAGTACTGCTCGACGTTGCTGTCGCCGAAGAACAGCACCTTGTCGGTCCCGCTGCCGTACGTGTAGAGGCGAATGCCAGAGGGAGCATTCACCCTGGTCATCGCGCCCGGGTAACTCCAGTCGCCGGCCGCGGCGGAGATGTCGGCGTACTCCGGCGCATCGAGGCGCGGGCGCAGCGCTCCAACGGCGGTCATGAGCCCGAGCCCGAGGCAGACGATCGATCCTGCCATCAAGGTCGCCGGCACAGTCACCGTCCGCGCGTGACGCAGCGGTCGCTCGAGCAGGAGATAGGTCGCCGTCGCCAGCACGATCGCGAGTGCGACTGCGGTGGCACGCACGCCCGGCTCGTCGATCGCGCCGACGATGGTCGGGAACGCGAGCAGCGGCCAGTGCCAGAGATACAGCGGATAGCTGATCAGCCCGACGAAGACGACCGGGGAGTGCGACAGCAGCCAGCGGTTGACCGGCGCCTCGGGCCCGGCGGCGATGATCAGCGCCGCGCCGAGGCAGGGGATCAGCGCCCAGGCGCCGGGATAGGGGACGTCGCGGCTCAAGCCGAACGTCGCCGCCAGGATCAGCGCGAGGCCAAGGACCGAGGCGACGACGGTTAGACCACGCGCGCCGAGGCCGAGTACGCCGGCACGCGACAGGAGCTTCTGCCGGAACTCGTTGGGGGCGTAGAGATTGAAGAACGCGATCAGCGCGCCGAGGCCGAGCTCCCAGAATCGGTTCTGCGGCAGGAAGAACGCGGCCGCCGGATCGCGCCGGATGGTGATCACGTTGGCAACCAGTGACACCGCGGTGATCAGCGCGAGCACCATCAGCAGCCGCCGCCGTCCGGCGACAACCAGCAGCAGGATGGGCCAGACGATGTAGAACTGCTCCTCGACCGCGAGCGACCACAGGTGCAGCAGCGGCTTCTCTTCGGCGGCGGTGTCGAAGTAGCCGGATTCCTCCTTGAGGGTGAAATTGATGTAATAAAGCGCGCCGGCGGCGATGTGCCGGCCGAGCGCCGCTTGTTCGTGCGGTAGCAGGTAGTACCACCCGGCCGTTGCGGTCGCGGCCAGCACGACGATCAGCGCCGGGAACAGTCGGCGGATGCGCCGGGCGTAGAAGCCGATCAGAGAGAAGCGGCCCTGGTCGCGCTCGGTGAGGATGATGCTCGAGATCAGGAAGCCGGAGATGACGAAGAACAGGTCGACGCCGACGAAGCCGCCGGGCACTAGCGCTGGGGCGGCATGATAGGCGACCACCGCTGTGACCGCGACGGCGCGCAGCCCGTCGATGTCGGGCCGGTAGACGAGTGGGCCGGGCTCGCGCATGTGGTGACGTCTTCCCCCGAGAGACCGCCGCTCTCATGGCACGGCGAGCTTGTCGGCGGCAAGTCGCGGCCGGGTCGCGCCGCCGGCCGGCCCTACCGCACCGTCTTGCGCGCTGCGACATCGACGACGATACCGCGCGCGGCGTCCTCCTTGAGCGTATAGACGAGCCCGTCGCGCGCCTCGTAGCGGGCGGCGAGGGTCTTGGGCCCGTCCTGCGCTGCCGCCTCGAACGAGATCCAGCCCGGCTCGCAGGTCTCGTGGGTGACGGCGTGATGCGGGGGCAGCTCGTGCCGCTCCCCGGCGAATGTGTAGCCGACCGACCGTTTCGAGCCGTTGGAGATCTGGAACTTCAACGCCAGCGACTGCGGCCGGCCGAGCAGCTGCACGGTGACGAATTTCGGGTGGGCGTCCGGCGCCCGCACGACCGCGATGCCGATCTCGGTGACGTGCGGGGCGACGAGGTTGTCGCGATGGCCGGGCGAGTTGATCCACCCCTCCACCGCCTGTCGCGCCAATGCCCGGCTCTCGAAGCCGCGGCTGTCGAGGTTGAGCGACAGGTTCTCGGCGATTGCGCACATCTGGTAGCCGGCGCTCTTCGCCCGCTCGCCCGGCTCGCGCCCGTCGGCGGTGTGCGAGAAGTCCTTGGCTCGGGCGAGATAGTCGGCGTACTGGCGCGCCGCCTTCTGCAACGCGACGTTGAGCGCGACCGCACCGCGGCCTACCTCGGCGCGGTAGGCGTTGGTCATCTCGAGGATCGCGGCCTCGACCTTGGCGATGTCGGGAAGATCGGGGCTCAAGCGTCGGCTCGCTGCGTGTCGGGAACGAATGACCGCCAACAATGCCCCCCCGCCGCGGCAAAGGGAAGGCGGGCCAAGCTCATGCCGCGAACTCGGTAAGGTGGATTATACCTGTCAAGTGCCGCGCTTTGTCGAGGTATGCGCGATCGGCCGTGACGAGCGTCGCTCCGACCTCCAGTGCGACCGCATGATAGAGCGTATCGAAGAGGTGTTGGCGGAGTTGCGAGGCGAGCTGACTTGCGTGCCGCAGTACCTGTGTTTCGGCCAGCACACGCGGATTGATCTCGCCGAGCAATTCAAGCGCGGGATCGATATGTCCGGGGAGAAGGCGCGCCACGACCGACATGACCTCGACGGTCCAGTGCGGCGGCGCGTACACCTCGGCACGACCGCTGTCGATTGCCTCGAGCAGGGCGGCAGCATGCGCGATGTAGGCCTCCTCCGGTCGCTCGTTGAGGATCCATTTCACGGCCACGCTGGCATCGATGACGAGCCTCACGGACGTCCGTCCTCGCGCGCCTTCTTGATCTGCTCAGCAGTGAACCCCGGACTCTTTTCCCGCATCTGACGCATGCGCTCGACGAGGCTCACGTCGCGCCGGCGGCGCTCCTCGTCCTCGATCGCGCGGCGCATCAGCTTGACGACGATCTCGCTCTTGTTGCGGTCCTTGAACAGCTCGTTGAACCGCTGCTTGACGTCGTCGGGGATCGAGAAGTTCATCGTGGCCACGGGCGGACTCCAGCGGCATTGTTGAAACTTTCAACAATGGTACCTGCGTCGGCCTGTGGATGCAACCCGAGGTGGCCGAGAGTGTTACCGGTGCGCTATTGAGCCTTGGTCGCTCGCACGCTACCCACCCCGCATGAGCGACAAACCGATTCTGCCGGGCTCTGGCCCGATCGAGCCCGTGAGCCTCAAGGAGGCGCTCGAAGAGCGCTACCTCGCCTATGCGCTATCCACCATCATGGGCCGCGCGCTGCCCGACGTGCGCGACGGGCTGAAGCCCGTGCACCGGCGCATCCTCTATGCGATGCGCGAGCTGAAGCTCGATCCCAATGCCGGCTACAAGAAATGCGCCAAGATCGTCGGCGAGGTGATGGGCAACTTCCATCCACACGGTGACCAGGCGATCTACGATGCGCTGGTGCGCCTCGCCCAGGATTTCGCCGTTCGCTACCCGCTGGTCGACGGGCAGGGCAACTTCGGCAATATCGATGGCGATAACGCCGCCGCCATGCGCTACACCGAGAGCCGCATGACCGACGTCGCCCAGGGGCTGCTCGAGGGCATCGACGAGGACACGGTCGACTTCCGGGCGACCTACGATGGCACCAACAAGGAACCGGTGGTGCTGCCGGCCGCGTTCCCGAACCTGCTCGCCAACGGCTCGGTCGGCATCGCCGTCGGCATGGCGACCAGTATCCCGCCGCACAACGTCGACGAGCTGTGCGCGGCCCTGCTGCATCTCATCAAGCACCCGAACGCGACCATCGAGAAGCTGGTCGAGATGGTACCCGGACCAGACTTCCCGACCGGTGGAATCGTCGTCGAGCCGAAGGAGCAGATCCTCGAGGCCTACAGGACCGGCCGCGGCGGCTTCCGCCTGCGCGCGCGCTGGGACAAGGAGGAGACGGGGCGCGGCACTTACCAGATCGTGGTCACCGAGATCCCCTATCAGGTGCAGAAGGCGAAGCTGGTCGAGAAGCTCGCCGAGCTGATGGGCGAGAAGAAGCTGCCGCTCCTGGCCGACGTGCGCGACGAGAGCGCGGAGGAGGTTCGCCTCGTCCTGGAGCCGAAGAGCCGCTCCGTCGACCCGCTGCTGCTGATGGAGAGCCTGTTCCGCCTGACCGAGCTCGAGACCCGCGTTCCGCTCAACATGAACGTGATCTCGGGTGGGCAGATCCCCAACGTGCTCAGTCTGCGCGAGGCGCTTCAGCAGTGGCTCGAGCACCGGGTGGAAGTGCTGGTCCGCCGCTCCGAGTTCCGCCTGAAGAAGATCGAGCACCGGCTCGAGGTGCTCGACGGCTACCTCGTCGCCTACCTCAACATCGACGAGGTGATCCGCATCGTCCGCTTCGAGGATGAGCCGAAGGCGAAGCTGATGAGCGTCTTCAATCTCACCGAGGTCCAGGCCGAGGCGATCCTGAACCTGCGCCTCAAATCGCTCTCTCGGCTCGAGGAGATGGAGATCAAGGCCGAGCACGACAAGCTGTCGAAGGAGCGCCGCGAGCTCAAAGCGCTGCTGAAGAGCGATGATTTGCAGTGGCAGCGGATCGCCGAGGAGGTCAAGGAGACGCGCGAGCGCTATTCCAAGAAGACCCCGCTCGGCCGTCGCCGAAGCGAGCTGGCCGACGCGCCGGAGATCGACATCGACCTCGACGCGGCGATGACCGAGAAGGAGCCCGTGACCGTGATCCTGTCCGAGAAGGGCTGGATCCGCGCCATGAAGGGCCACATCGAGGACACCTCCAAGCTCGACTTCAAGCAAGGCGACGGCCTGAAGTGGGCGATCCCCGCCTACACCACCGACAAGCTGCTGCTGCTCGCCTCCAACGGCAAGTTCTTCACCCTCGAGGCCAAGGATCTGCCGGGCGGGCGCGGGCACGGCGAGCCGGTGCGGCTGATGGTCGATCTCGAGGCCGACGCCGACGTGGTCGAGGCGTTCGTGCACGAGCCGGGCCGCAAGCTGCTGGTCGCCTCGACCGCCGGCAACGGCTTCCTCGTCGCCGAGGACGAGGTCGTCGCCGCGACGCGTAAGGGCAAGCAAATCCTGAACGTCGCCGCGCCCGAGGAGGCGCGCGTGTGCGTGCCGGCGGACGGTGACATGGTCGCCACAATCGGCGAGAACCGCAAGATGCTGGTGTTCCCGCTCGCCGACGTCAGCGAGCTGGCGCGCGGCAAGGGCGTCATCCTGCAGCGGTTCAAGGACGGCGGCCTGAGCGACGTGCGCGTGTTCGCCAAGGCCAATGGCTTGACGTGGATCGACAGCGCGGGGCGCACCTTCACGCTCGACGCCAAGGAGCTCCGCGAGTGGATCGGCGAGCGCGCCCAGGCCGGGCGCGTGGCACCGAAGGGCTTCCCGCGCTCGAACAGGTTCGGCCCCGCCTTCACCCGAGGCTGCTGACAATCCGTCGGTGTGACCCGGAGCAGCTTGCGCCGGCCCGCGGACTGCGCCATGGGTAGGCGAAGCAACCCATTGGGGCAAACCGGGAATTGTCATCCATGTTGTGGCGTGCCGCGGTACTCGCCGTCAGCTTGCACGTGGCTCTCTCGGGTGCCGGCGCGGCGCCGGGCGGAGCGTGCAAGAAGGCCGAGTTCGAAGCCGTGGTCGACGACGCGGCGGCGGCGCTGCGCGACCTCAACCTCGACAACAAGCCCAAGTTTCAGGACAAGCTGCGCCAACTCAAGGACAAGCGCGGCTGGAGCCACGACCAGTTCCTGGAGCTGGCGGCTCCCTTCGTCAGCGACGACGAGATCTCGGTCTTCGACCGCAAATCGGCGGATCTTCTCACGGAGATCTCGAGTCTCGGCCAGGAAGGCGCGGAGGCGAAGACGCCGGACTGCGGGCTGCTGCTCGAGCTGCGCGCCCGCATGAAGCTGCTGGTCGAGACCCAGACCGCCAAGTGGAGCTACATGTTCGACAAGATCGAGAAGGAGCTGTGGAAATAGCGCGGAGCGGAACGAGGCGATTTCACGCGCGGCCGCCCGCTACGTCTGCCGCTGCCAGCCGTTGCTGGTCAGGTGCTCCTGCGGCTTGAAGCGCGTCTTGTAGCTCATCTTGCGCGAGCCCTCGATCCAATAGCCGAGGTAGAGATAGGGCAGGCCGAGCCGGCGCGCGTACTCGATGTGCTCGAGGATCATCATCGTGCCGAGGCTGCGGGTCTCCTCGTTCGGATCGTAATAGCTGTAGACCATCGAGATGCCGTCGGAGAGCCGGTCGCATAGCGCGACGGCTTTGAGCGGCCAGCCGTCGACGGCGCTGTCGAGCGGGTCGGCCGGCTTGGCGCGGTACTCGCTGAGGAAGGTGTCGACAACGCTGTCCTCGACCATCATCGCATAGTCGAGCACCGTCATGTCGGCCATGCCGCCGTCGAAGTGGCGCGCGTCGATATAATCGCGGAACAGGCCGTACTGCTCGGTCGTGGGCGCCGCGGCGACGCGGCGTGCGTAGAGATCGCGGTTGCGCTCCATCGTCTTGCGCATCGAGCGATTGGGCTCGAAGCTGTCGACCAGCACGCGCACCGAGACGCAGGCATGGCAGCCTTCGCAATAGGGCATGTAGGCAATGTTCTGGCTGCGGCGGAACCCGCCCTTGAGCAGGTTGTCGATGAGGCCGGCGGGCTTCTCGTGCGTCAGGTGGGTGAACAGCTTGCGCTCGAGCCGGCCCGGAAGGTAAGGGCAGGGTTGCGGAGCGGTGACGTAGAATTCCGGAAAGTGCTTCTGTTGCTCGGTCATTCCGACGCAGTCTCCGCGCGATCACGCTATGGGCATCCGCTGGCTCGGGACGCCGCCCCCCTCGCATGCGCCGACAATGATATGTGAGGCGGCGGCTCGCGATCAAGGCATGTGCAGCAGCACGGCGAACGCCGTTGCATCTGCGCCCGACGCCCCCGCCTGGCGTTGACCATTGCGCGACCGCGTCGATGCCGCTGGCGGGAGGCCGCACTGGCAGGTGAGCCCGGAGCGGCACGATTACCTTGCCGCTGGGAAAAAACCTCTGTGCACGGGGTGCTATTCCGCGCTTCCCGGAGTATGCTACACGCGACCTCGACCCGGCCGACGTGCAGCGTCATCGGGCCGAGGGGAGTGCGCGGGGGCGTATGCGTATCATTCTCGCCAGTCTGGGCTTTGCTGCGCGCGCTCGGCGGCTGTCCGCAGCCGTGGCTCGGATGTGCCTCGGTCGGGGCCAGCTCGCTGCCATGGTTGCCGCATCGCTGGCCATGCTGATGGTCGGCGGCCCTGCGGCCTCGCTCGAGATTGATTTCACCTCGCGAGCCGTCAAGCGCACCGTGATCGCGCTCTATGACGCCAGGAGCGAGGCGGTGCTGCACGAGACGCGGCTGCACCGTTTCGCGGAGATGCCTCTCAACCACCTCGGCTACCGCCTCGCCTACCACGACATCAATGCGCCGCTGCCCGATCCGGACGGACTCGAGGGCACCGCTGCGGTCGTGACCTGGTTCCTGGAGCCGATGCGGGCCGCCGAGGCCGTTGCCGAATGGCTGGACCGGGTCACTGCCGCCGGGACGCGGCTGGTGGTGCTCGGCGAGATCGTGCCGGAGGCGCCCGAGGCGGTCCGGCCGGTGATCGCCGGTGTCATGGCGCGCATCGGCCTCGCCAGCGAGGGGACCTACGTCGAGCGCACGCTCGGGGCTACGGTCGAGCAGCTCGACACGGCCATGCTGGGCTTCGAACGGCCGGTCGACAAGGTGTTGCCGCCGTTTCCGCTGATCGAGGCCCTGCCCGGGCGCGTCGAGGCGCATCTGGTTATCCGGGTCCCAGGGCGTGGCTCCAGCCGCCGCGCGGCGGTCGTCGTGACCAGCTCGGGCGGCGGCTATGCGGCGCAGAGCTTCACCACCTTCTACGAGCCGGCTACCGACCGCGTCGTGTGGGTGCTGAACCCGTTCCAGTTTTTCCGCAAGGCGCTCGGCGACCAAGTGTTCCCCGTTCCCGACGTGACGACGCTGGTCGGTCGCCGCGTGTATTTCAGCCATATCGACGGCGACGGCTGGAACAACCTGACCGAGGTCGAGGGCTACCGCGGCGCCGGTGCGCTCTCGGTCGAGGTGATCGCCGCCGAGGCGATCGAGCGCTACCCGGACCTGCCGGTCACCGTCGGATTGATCGGCTGCGACGTGTTGCCGGGCTTCGGCGCCAAACCCGCCGGCCAGCGCGCGGCCCGCCGCCTGTTCGCGCTGCCACAGGTCGAGGTGGCGAGCCATACCCACACCCATCCCTACAATTGGTCGTTTTTCGAGCGCTACGATCGCCAGGCCGAGCTCGACGCCGTCGAGCGGGTCAACCGGCCCGCGCGGCCGTGGCGCGAGCGACTCAAGGCCTCGCTCGCCGCGTTCGCCGGACGGCCCGCTCCCGCCGACGGCTTCGACAGGTACGTCGCGGGCAGCGACGATCTCCCGCGCACCTATCTGCGCCGGCCTTTCGCGCTCGACGACGAGGTCGCCAGCGCGCTCGCACTGGCCGAGAGCTACGCTCCGGCCGGCAAGAAGGCCAAGCTCTACCAGTGGAGCGGGGACACGACGCCGTTCGAGGCGGCACTGCGAGCGACGCGCGAGGCAGGCGTCGCCAACATCAATGGCGGCGACAGCCGGTTCGATGCCAGCTATCCCTCGGTCGCGTATGTTCCGCCGATCTCGCGCTCCGTCGGCCGCGAGCGCCAGATCTACGCCGGCAACAGCAACGAGAACACCTACACCAACGACTGGACCGGGCCCTATCACGGCCTGCTGCAGCTCCAGGCGACGCTCGACAACACCGAGCGCCCGCGCCGCCTGAAGCCGTTCAATCTCTACTATCACATGTACTCCGGCGAGAAGCCGGCGGCACTGGCCGCGGTTCGCCATTTCCTCGACCTTGCACGCAACAGCGCCGTGGTGCCGATCACGACCTCGCATTACGCGCGCATGGCGAGCGACTTCTTCGGCGTCGAGATGCGCCAGACCGGTCTGCGGGCCTGGGAGATCGAGCGCCGCGGACTGGTGCAGACGGTGCGTTTCGACGACGCGGACCATCTCGCACTCGATGCCGCGGCAAGCAGCGGCGTTCTCGGCGCGACGCGCAACGGCTCCGCCCTGTTCGTCTCGCTCGACGCGGCCGTCGAGCGTCCGCGCGTGGCGTTGATGCCGCGCGGCGCGACGGATGGCGCCACCGGATCGGATCGGTTCCAGCTGGTCGACAGCCGCTGGCTCGTCGAAGGCGTCGAGCACACGCCTTGCGGTCTCGGTGCCCGCGTCGAGGGCTTCGGTCCCGGCGACATGGTGTGGCGCGTGCCACCCGGCCGCCAATTCGGCGTCGAGGTGAGCCGCGACGGCGCGACGATCGAGCGCCTCGCCGTCGCCAGCGACGGCAACGGCCGGCTGCGTTTGCGCCTTGCGCCGGCCGCCGGTGCCGTCGGCCTCAGGATGACGTGCGATGGCTGATGCGACCCGTGCCATGGGTACGACCGCCCATCATCTGGTCATGCATGTGCTGTTCCTGGCCGCGCTGGTGGCCGGCTGGCTGATGCTCCCCGGTGATGCCGAGCGCATCGCCATGCTCGCGCGCGACGGCCGCAACGGCGAGGCGCTGGCGCTGCTCGAGGCGCGCTTCGATGCCGGCGACCGCGGCCAGCACACTCTGCACGAGCTGGTCGGCCTCTACGAGGGCTTCGGCGACGTCGCCAAGGCGCGGCGCACCCTCGAGCTAATGGTCGCGCAGCGACCGCGCGACCGGGCGCTGGCGCGACGCCTGCTGCAGCTCTACCGGGATACCGGCGACCAGGACGCGCTGACCGCGACACTGCAGGCCTCGATCGGACAACGCTTCACGGAGGCCGCCTGCAAGGAGCTGATCGGGCTGCTGCGGCGCCAGGGTGCGTTCGCCGCCGAGGCACAGGCGATCCAGGACTGCCGGCGGAAGGGCTATCGGCGCAGTGACGATCTGGTGCGGCTGGCCTCGCTGGTTGCCGCCGACGGCGATTTCGCCCAGGCCGCACTACTGCTGCGCGGACTCGACGACCGCCGGCGCCTGACCGACGACGGCGACCGTCTCAAGCTTCTGGAGGTGCTGCTGGAGGCCGAACAGCCGCGCGAGGTGACGCGACGCGCGGTACGCTGGCTCAAGGCCGCGAAGCAGGAGCGGCTCGCCCTTGCCATTGTCGAGCTGCTGGCCGGCCACGGCCGGCATGATCTCGCCGTCGATGTCGTCCGCGAGGCGAGCAAACCCGGCGACGCGCTGTCGTTGTCGATCGCGGAGCTTATGATCGACCAGGGGCAGGCTGAACCGGCGGCCGCCTACCTGAGGGGCTGGCTGGAGCGTGCCCACGACGTCGAGCCGTCGACCGCCGGCCGCTTCGTGCGCGCCGCCCTCGACGCCGAGGACGCCGCGACAGCCTACCGCGGCGCCGAGCGCTTCGGCCTCGAGCGCCTCCCGCAGGCCGAGCTGGTGGCGCTGGCTGAGGCGCTCGGCGCGGTCGGGCTCGACGCCTCGTTCGACCGGGTGCGCTCGGCACTGGCAGTGGAGACGCTCGGCGCTCACCCGCTGCTGGTAGCGGCGGCGACCTTCAACAGCGGCACCACCGGCCGCACCGTGCAGCTGCTCGGCGACGTCGTTCCCGACCGGCTCGAGAGCTGGCGGCTCGCGCTGTGGGCGCGCCTGATGCGGGAGACGGGACAGGCGGCGCCGGCCGAGGGCGCGCTGGCGCGGCTCGGTGCCGCCGCGCTGCCCAAGTTCGACCGCGGAACCCGTCGCGAGGTGTCTGCGGTGCACAATCATCGCGCGCGCGGCATCGTCAAGTCGCGGCGCAGGCTCGCGCGCGGCTCGCGTCACGCGCTGAAGCCGGTCGCCCAGCGGTCGACACGGCCGCGGCCAGCCGTCAGGCCGCTGCCGCAGAAGATCAGCAAGCTCGAGGACGACGGCAGCTGAGCCGATCGCGCTCGGCGACGGTGAGCACTGACAGGTCACCGACAATCTGCGACACTTGCAATGGGGCCGACGTCCGCCGATGCCGGCGGGCCCCGATATCGGGGGGAATATGCGTAGCGTGGCGTCGAGATCGAATGTGAAGGCCTCGGCCGGCAGGCAGGCCCGATCGGGCGTGCTGCCGCCGCCGAGCGCGCTGATCGAGATCCTGGCGGTGGTCGGCGCGATCGTCGCCGGCGACCGGCTGCTGCCGGACGCCGGCCTGCTCGACATCCAGCCGAGCCTGCTCTGGCTGCCGGTCTTGCTCGCGAGCCTGCACTACGGCACCGTCGGCGGCATCGTCGCCGCCGGCCTGGCGATCGTCAGCGTGGTCGTGCTCGGCCTGCCCGGGGCCGAGGTCGGGGAGAACCACTTCGCCTATCTGGTGCGCATCTGGGCCGAGCCGATGCTGTGGATCGCGGCCGCGGTGCTGCTCGGCCATTTTCGCTTGCGCCAGATCACCGAGCGCCGCGAGCTCGGCGAGGAGCTGGCCGAGCTCGCCCTGCAGCGCGACACGCTGGCCGAGCACGCGGCAGCACTGCGCGGTCGCTGCCAGACACTGGAGCGCGCGCTGGCGAGCCGCGCCGAGGTGCAGGGTCCCGCCCTCGTCTCCGCGCTGGCCCGCGTGCTCGATGCCGGGGAGACGGCGCCCGAGGCTTCCTGCCGGTTGATCGCGCTCGCGCTGCCCGGAGCGGCCGCATCCGTCTTTCTCGACGTCGGCGGCGTCGCCCGTCGCGCTGCCGCAGTCGGCTGGCCGCCGGATGCGCGCTATGCGCCGCGCTTCGGCTCCGGCCATCCGTTGCGCGAGGCGGTGATCGTGGAACAGCGCAGCGTCTCGGTGCTCGACGCCGACGGCGAGCGCGCGCTGGCCGGCGAGGGCCTGATGGCGGCGCCGATCATTGCCGGCGCGGGCGGCCCGGCGATCGGGCTCGTCAAGATCGAGCACGCGCCGGCCGAGGCGATCCAGCCGGCGACGCTCGCCATGCTCGAGGCGGTCGCGTTGGTGCTGCGCGTGGCCTTGGATGCTGAGGTGCACAAGGCCGGCGTCGAGCCCGTCCGCTCCGTCGACCACGCCGGCCGTGCTCGGCTCGGCAGCGGCCTAGTGGCGCGCCTGTATGGCTCGTCTCCACCGCGCCAGCCGGCCTCGGGAGACGCTCTGCGGCTGCGCACCGTCAGCGAGGGGCGCGACCGTGGCTGAGTTGGGCCGGATTGCGGTGCGCGACCCGGCGCTCGCTGCGGAAGCGGTCGCCGGGCGCCGGCCGGCTCTTGCCGCCGAGGCACTGTGTGCTCCCGCGGCATTTCTCGCCGAGGCACTGATCGCCGCCGATACGGTCGCGAGCGGGCGCGGATGGCTCACGGCCGGCCTTCTTCACCTCACGGTCGTCTGTGCTCTCGCCGCCTGGGTCGTGGCGTTGCGTCGCTCCGGCAGCGACACCACGAACGCGATGCTGGCATGTCTCCTGATCGCAGTCGCCGGACCGATCGGCGCCGCGCTGGCGTTGCTGTACTTGCCATTTGCCGCCACTCAGAGCCAGGACAGCGAACTGCTCGCCGATTGGTACGAGCGCCTCGCACTGTCGAACGAGGTCGGCGCAGCCGAGCGGCTCGCCGACGATATCGTGGCCGGCCGCACCCTCGATACCCAGGCACCGGAGCCGGTGCCGCTCGGCGCGCTCTTGGCGCACGGCTCCCTGGAAGAGCGGCAGGCGGCACTCGGTCTCATCGCCCGCCATTTCCACTTCGACTACGTCCCGACGCTCGCGGCCGCACTCTGCTCCGAGGAGCCGGTGCTCAGGGCGCAGGCGGCAGCCGTCGCGGCGCGCATCCGGGCCGAGATCGGCGCCGAGACCGCGCGCCGGATCGCCAGCCTCGATCGGCAAGCGCCAAGTGGCAAATCTGCGCTCGATGCGGCGCGCTGGCTCGAGCGCGCGGCGGCATCGGGCTTCCTCGATCCGCCGCTCGCCGAGCGCGCCCGACTGGCGAGCCGCGACCTCGCCGGCGAAGCGCTCGCCGGCTGTCTCGCCGAGCTCGAGGGTGACGCGGCACGGATTGCCGAGGCCGAGCTTCTGCGCCGTGGTCGGTTCGCCGACTTCCGCCTGGTGCGCCGGCTGTCGCGGATCCGCGCCACGCGCGGTACGCGTGTGCGCCGGGTCGCGCGCCGCATGCCGCGGCGGCACCTGCGTGGGAGGCCGGCATGACCCGGTGGCCGTCGCGAGCGCAAAGCGGGGCGCCGGAGTGCGACGTCTGCCTCGTCGTCGAAGGCTGCTACCCGTACGTGCCGGGCGGCGTGTCGGCCTGGATCGACTGGCTGATCCGCTCGCAGCCGACGACGACGTTCTCGATCGTATCGCTGTGGCCACGGCCGGTGGCGACACCGGCGCGTTACGCGCTACCGGACAACGTGAGCGCGCTCCACCACCTCTACCTGCAGGATTTCGGCCGCCGCCCAGGTCGCTCGCATCTCGCCAGCGGGTCGGTGAGCCTGCTCGCCGACACGCTCGGCGAGATGGTCACGCAGGGCGGGGCGTCGGCGCTCGCGAGCGTCGCGCGTCGGCTGGCTGGTCTCGGCCCACGGCGCGACCTCGAGGCGATCTTCAACTCGCCGGCCGCCTGGCAAATGGTCGAGCGCATGTATGCACGCGACATGCCCTACAGCTCGTTCCTGCACTACTTCTGGGCCTGGCGCGCGCTGCTCGGCGGCCTGTTCGCGACGCTCGAGACGGCGTTGCCGCGGGCCCGCATCTACCACACCATCTCGACCGGCTACGCCGGACTGCTCGCCGCCCGGGCCCGGCTCGAGACCGGCCGGCCGATGATCCTGACCGAGCATGGCATCTACACCAACGAGCGGCGCATCGAGCTGCTGATGGCCGACTGGATCGCCGACAACGTCGACAAGGGCCACGCGCTCGCCGATCCCCGCGCCGATCTGCGCGACCTTTGGGTCCGAGCGTTCGAAGCCTATGCGCGGACCTGCTACGAGGCTGCGGACGAGGTGGTGACGCTGTTCGAGGAGAACCAGCGCGCCGAGCGCCGCCTCGGTGCCGATCCCGCCAAGCTCCGCATCATCGCCAACGGCATCGACGTGGCGCGGTTCGCGGCCCTGCCGCGGGCCTCGCGCCAGCAGCGCCCGACGATCGCTCTCATCGGCCGCGTGGTGCCGATTAAGGACGTGAAGACGTTCATTGCCGCTGCCGACCTGTTACGGCGCGAAGTTCCGGACCTGCGCGCGCTGGTGATGGGGGCGACCGACGAGGACCCGGTCTATGCCGGCGAGTGCCGCGATCTGGTGCGCGACCTCGGCCTCGACGGCACCGTCGAGCTGACCGGCAACGTCGACATCCGCCAGCGCCTCGGCGAGGTGCATGTCGCGGTGTTGACGAGCTTGAGCGAATCCCAGCCGCTGGTGCTGCTCGAGGCGGGCGCGGCCGGCGTTCCATTCGTCGCCACCAACGTCGGGTTGTGCCGCGAGATCGTCTACGGCCGTGCGGATGAGACGCCGCATCTCGGCGCCGGCGGCGTGATCACCGGGCTCGTCGATCCGGTCGGCGTGGCCGAGGCGATCGGCGGCCTTCTCGGCGACGAGACGCGACGGCAGGCGGCCGGCCGCGCGCTCGAGCAGCGCGTGCGTACCTACTATTCCTCCGAGCGCGCTGCTTCCGCCTACTCCGACCTCTATGCGCGCTGGGCGGCGGCCGAGCCGGCGCCGCGGCGCTTCCCGGTAGCGGCGGAGTAGGGCGATGGCAGGCATCGGGTTCGAGCTTCGTCGCCTCGGCCGGCAGGAGAGCCTCTCCTCGCTGGTGGCGGCGTTCGGCCATGCGGCGGTGGTCGCAGCCGGCCCGTGGATCATCACCATCCTGAGCCTGGCCGCGATCACGCTCTCCATGGAGCCCGTGATCGGGCGCGATGTGCTTGCGACGTTCCGCGCTATCGTCATCTACGCGTTCGCGCTCTCGCTGGTGCTGGCGGCGCCGGTGACCATCGTCGCCACCCGCCTGGTTGCCGACGCGCTGTGGCTGCGCCGGCCGGAGGCCGTGCGCCCGCTGCTGTTCGGCGCCTACGTGCTGGCGATCGCGTCGGTCGCTCCCGGTGTGCTGGGGCTCGTCGTCTATTTCGAGCTCGCGGCGGGGATCGCGCTGGCGCTGGCGTCGATGTCGCTGGTGGTCGCACTGATCTGGGTCGCGCTCAGTTTCTGCGGCGCAGTGCGCGACTACCTCGGCGTGACGCTGTCGTTCCTGATCGGCCTTGTCGTCGGCGTCGTCTCGACCATCGGCGCGGCGCTCGCCGGCGGCGACGCGGCGGCGATGGCGCTTGGGTTTACGTGCGGGCTCGGGGTGACGTTCATCGGCCTCACCTCGCGCGTGCTGGTGACCTTCCCCGCGCCCATGCCGAGCCCGGAGGCCGGCATCCTCGCCATCCTCGGCGGGCTCGGCCGCTATCGTGACCTCGCGCTCGGCGCGTTGCTCGGCACCGCCGGCGTGTGGGTCGACAAGTGGGTGTTCTGGTTGTCGGACGCCGGTCAGCGGGTGTCCGGCGGCCTGCTCCACGCACCGATCTACGACAGCGCGATGTTCATCGCCTCGCTGGTCATCGTGCCCTCTCTCGCCGCTTTCGTGGTCCGGCTCGAGACCGGCTTTTTCGAGCGCTACCAGCGATACTACGGCACCATCCGCACCCACGGCACACTCGAGCAGATCGAGGCGGCGCGGGTCCGGCTGGCCGGCTATACGCTCGACAACTTCGTGCTGATCACCGTCACCCAGGTCGGCATCGCCGCAGTGCTGATCCTGATGGGGCCGCTGATCATCGACGCGCTGAGCCTGCAGTTCAGCCAGATCGCGATCCTGCGCTTCGGCGCCCTCGCCGCCGTGTTCCACTTCATCCTGATCGTCGCCAGCTCGATGCTGGTGTTCTTCGACCAGCGCCGGCTGTTCCTTCTTCTTTCGGCCGGGTTTCTCGGGCTCAATGCCGCGCTGACGCTGGTCACCGTTCAGCTCGGCGAGGACTACTACGGCGTCGGCTACTTCCTCGCCACCCTGGTGACGAGCTTCCTCGCCTACCATCTGGCCGTGCGCACGTTCGAGGACTTGAACTACTTGACCTTCATCGGCAACAACCCCTCGATTCGCGATGCCGCCCTGGACCGCGATCGCCGCCGGCGTCGCGGCGAACTCGCCGTCAACACGCTCGGGCGCGGGTAAAGCGAGGCTGTGCCGCGTGCTACCTTGCCGCGGTAGGAGGAGCACTCGGCGCGGCGGGCGGTGTGAGCCGCCCCAGCGAGCGCTCGGTCAGATGCAGCACGAAGCCCTCCCGTCGTGCCTCGGCGGCCGCTTTGCCGGCCTTCTCTCCCGGCTCCAGATACTCGACCGCCAGCACCTTGAGGCCGGCCCTGCGCGCGCGCCTCAGGTCCGCGAGCGAGGCCGCGATCATGCCGGCGGGATTGCGCCTGCCGTCGTGATTGACGCCGTAGAGGAGGTCCTCCTTGGCGATCGCGTCGATCGCCTGACGCACGCTCGCGTGCGCGACGAGTTCCTCTGCGTTCTGCATCACGATCAGCAGCTCCGGTCTGACCGAGCGCGCGTAGGCGGCGATCTCGCCGATGAAGCGCACCATCTCGCGCTCGGCCTCGGGGTGCTTGCCGGCAAGCTCCTGGAAGGCGTCCGCGCGGTCGAGATAGACACCGTCGAAACCGGCCGCCACGATCCGATCGAGATAGCTTTCCGGCCGGCCGAAGACGATCCGCTTCCAGTCGGGATGCCAGTACTGGACCAGAAAGTTGCCGTCCCATTGGGGATTGACGCCGAGCAGCCAGGGCGGGCGCGTCGCCGGCTCGTACCACGCGCTCTGCCAGTAGGTGCGGTAGCGCTCGGCCTCGCCGATCGAGAGATAAGCCATGACGAGGCGCCGACCGCCGCCGGGCTTCGCCTGCATCCGGCGCACCTCGTCGCGCGTGAACGGGATCTCGCGGGATTCGGTGCGGTCGGGCGCGTAGTCGATGACGACGAGATCGAACGGCGAGGCGGCGACCTCGGCGACGTCGAGGCGGCGCAATTGATAGCCCCAGCTCGCCACCGGCGCGATCAGCGCGCGCCGGTGCTCGCGGGCTGGGTCGCCGGCCCTGGCCTTGGGGGCGCCCTGCGCCGTCGAGTGCGGGATTCGAGGCGGGGCGATGGACATCGTCGCGATCACGGCGAGAAGCGCCGTCATCGGGCGGAGAGACCTTTGCGGCGCGAGCGTCAGAAGTTGCGTCCTCGTATCCAGAGCGCGTCGAGATTGCGCGGTGCGAAATAGGGAATGAAGCCCTCGGCCTCGATCCTGCGACGGGCGTCGGTGATCTTTCCACGATCCTGGAGATAGTCCACGACGAACACCGGCCGTCCCGCCGCCCGGGCGCGGCGCAGGTGGGCGAGGCTCTCCTCGACAGCGCTCCTGGGGTTGGCCTTCTCGCTGTGATCGATGCCGTAGAACAAATCCTCCTTGGCGACCGCATCGATGGCCGCGATCATCTCGGGGCGAGCGAGGAGCTCCTCGGCATTCTGGAGGATGACGAGGAAGTCCGGCCTCAGCCGGCGCGCCTGCTCGGCGAGACGACGGACGAAAGCGATCATCCGCCGCTCGGCGTCGGGGCAGGCCTTCGCCACCTCCTGGTAGACGTCGACGCGGTCGAGATAGACGCCATCGAGGCCGAGCTCGACGAGGCGGGTCAGCGGCGCCGGCTCGACGCTGTTGTAGACGTTGCGCCCCTCGCCATCGCCGAGGATCGTCTGCTGCCAGCCCTCCGAACAGAATCGGATCAGCCGGTTGCCCTTCCAGGCCGGATTCTCGCCGAGCAGCCAGTCGGGGGCGTCCTCGGAGAGGTACTCAGCGGTGAAATAGTCGCTTCTGTAGTCCTCGGCCTCGCCGATCGAGAGATACGAGACGACGAGGCGGCGACTGCCGTCGGGCTTGCTCTTCAAGGCCTCGATCTCGTCGTGGCGAAACGGCCGGTCGGCGGCATGGCCGGTCGTGGCGTCGAGCACCAGGAGGTCGTAGGGCGAGCGACCGGCCTCGGCGGGGGCGAGGCCGGAGAGCTGGTAGCCCCAGCTCCTCGCGGCGGAGATCGCCGCCTGCCGCGCCAGATCGGCCTCGGCCATGGAGTGCGACGGCACTCCGGCGGGCGGGGACCCTGGGCGCGCGGCGGGAGCGGGGGTGCGCACGGCGGGCACCGGGGCAGGGGCCAGCGGAAGGACGGCCTCGGCTTCGCCGCGGCGCGCCTCGCCGCCGGCCGGGCCGAGCAGCAGTATGACGCTGGACAGGAGCATCGCCAGCGCTCTCGCACGCCCGGCCCGTGCCTCCGAGGGTTTCGTCAACATCGAGATCGCGCCCGCCCGCTGCACCGAATCGAATCGGAGCCAAGTGTGCCACGGCTCGCGCTTGGGGCTCCGGCCGACGAGGCTAAGCTCCGCGGTCGAGCAAAAGTGTGACGCCGAAGGCCGCCGCCCCGTCAGCAGGCAGCTCAGGCGCTACAGACGAGGGACTTGCGGAGGTAGCGGTCGTTTTGAGGGCCGGCTCAGCGCCGCTCGACGGCGACCAGACGGCTCGCGCCGGCGTCCGCGCGCAGGCTCTCCGAGGCGTCGGCGGACTCGGGCTCGATCGCCGCATACAGCAGCCAGGCGGCGCTGCCGATGGTGACGAGCAGAATGAGGGTGCCGATGAGCGCGCGTTTCAGCGCCCAGGCCAGTCCGACAACCGGAGCAATGCGGTGATCGCGCGTATCGGCGCGCGTCGAGGACGATGTCATCGAGTTCCCTCAGAGCATATTCAGACGGCTCGCCTCGCGCTTGTTGCGCCGCCAGCGAGCCACCCCCCGCGGCCATGAATCTTCGATGCCGGTGACGGGGTCAAGGCGAAGTCGCGGCGACACGACGCATCGAGCGGAAAGCGTTGTTCGGAGGCCACTCTGCACGCGGCGCATCCGACGTCTATCATGCTCTGCTGAAAACTGTTAAGCCGTCGCGGAATCAATACGTTGTAGTTCCGCCATGATCCGCTGATGGAGCCCCGGAGCCTATCGGACTCGCCGCCCCAGCAACACGATCGCCGTGAGCGGCACGCCAAGTCCGATCGCAACGACGACGATGAGCAGCATCGCCAACTCGTCGTAGGCGCCGCGGGCGACGGTGAACAGCTGATTGAGGTACTTCGTCTGCAGCTGGCCGGCGACCAGCGCGAGGTTCATGAACGAGGCCATCAGCGCGAACCAGATCGCGCGGTGGCGGGGCGGGGCGTAGATGGCGGTCAGCATCAAGAGCGGGATCATGCTGAGCTGCGCGAGCGGGCTCGCCGCCGCCGCGTCGACGAGCGCGATGCCGCGCGCATCAAGTCCGAAGGCCCCCGCCGTCCAGAGATCCAGTCGGAACACGAGTGCCAGGCTCGGGATCGACAGCAGTCCGCCGAGCAGGGTCAGCCACAGCAGCACGCGCGCCACCGGCTGGCGGGTGATGCTGTCGGACAGGAGCCAGGTGGCGACGAGCCCGATGCCGGCGCCGATCTGCGCCAGGGTGCCGAAGAACGCCTCGTCGAAGCCGAGCACGTCGATCTCGAACCAGCGGAACCCTTCCCCGACACCGGGCACGGCGCGGAACGCGAAGATGACGAGCGCGGCATAGAGGATGCGCAGGCGGGTCTCGGCATCGATGTCGCGCGTCACCCGCTCCAGCATGGCGACGATCACGCCGAGCGAGAGCACGAAGACGATCTCCTGCGCGTAGGGCACATCGAGCAGCGACATGGAGACGACGGCGAGGCCGAAAGCGAGGCCGCCGCCGAGGATGCGCCAGTCCGTCGGCCGGCTCTCACTCGTCTCGAGCCGCACGATCAGCGCGCCGGTGACCGAGATCGCCGGCACCACGAGGCCGATCAGGAACACCGTCGCGTAGGGCAGCGTCTGCGCCAGGATGCCGGAGAGGCCCGCGGTCGAGAAGATGCCGAGCGATAGCGCCAGCCGGCCGAGCACCTGCACCATGCCGAGGTCGTGGTCGATCTCGGCCCGAGGGCGCGGCGACCCGTCGGGATTGGTGCGCTCGACCACCTCGGTGCTCATCGCGTCGGCCACCACGTCCTGCAGCACGACGCCGGTGACGCTCATCAGCGAGGCGGCAATATAGAGCTTGTCGGGCGAGGCGAAGGTGATCGCCCCGCTCGCCGTCCCCGACAAGATCAGCAGGCTGGCCGCGATCAGCGCGGCGCCGCCGAACACGTAGATGCGTCGCCGCGAGCCGAGGATGGCGACCGTGTCGACCAGCTCTCCGAACACCATCTTCACCGTCCACGGCAGCGTCAGCCAAACGCCGAGCTGGGCGAGATCGGCGGCCGAGAGCGTCAGTGCCTTCTTGACCCAGAAACTGTCCGCGACCGCCACCAGCCCCATGGCGCCATAGGCGAAGTAGACCATCAGCAGCGGCAGATAGCGCAGGCGCATCGCCTGCACGGGGGCCAGTACGGCCGCCCGGAGCCGCGCCTGCAGCGTCTGCGACAGGCTCGCGGTTTCGCCAAGCTCGGTCATCTCGGCCTCGTCTCCCGCGTTGCCGGGACGGCCGGCGCCATGGGCTCCGGCGTCATAGCAGCGGGCGGGTCGAGCGCGCCAGCTCACGTGCCGCGGCGAGGTCGATCTTGCCCGAGCCGAGCACGGGGATCGCGCCGACGACCAGCACCGCCTTCGGCACCCACAGCTCGGGGAAGCCGCTGCCTCGTGCGTGCGCGAGCAGGGCCGCCTTGTCGGCGTCGGGCCGGTCGGTCAGCAGCACCAGCTGCTCGCCCTTGCGGTCGTCGGCGATCGCCACCACGACATGCTGGTGATCGGGCCACAGCGCCGCGGCGACACTCTCGACCGCCGCCAGCGACACCATCTCGCCGCCGATCTTGGCGAACCGCTTGGCGCGTCCGCGAATGGTGAGGAAGCCGTCGTCGACGGCGACGATGTCGCCTGTGTCATGCCAGCCGTCCTCGGGCGGCACCAGCACGCCGGGGTGTTCGGGCAGCAGATAGCCGGCCATCACGTTGGGGCCGCGGACGTGCAGCCGGCCGCCCTCGGCGATGCCCTCGACCGGCTCGAGTCGTGCCTCGATGTCGGGCAGCAGCCGGCCGACGCTGCCCTCGCGTTGGGCCTGCGGCAGGTTGCAGGCGATCACCGGCGAGCATTCGGTCGCGCCGTAGCCCTCGAGGATCGTCGCTCCGGTCTTGCTCCACAGCTCTCGGGTCGCCGCCTTGACGCGCTCGGCGCCGGCGATGACGTAGCGGATCGAGACGAGCTCGCCCGCCTGCGATGCGCGCGCATAGCCCTGCAGGAAGCTGTCGGTCGCGAACAGAATGCTGGCCCTGGCGGCATGGATGCGTTTCGGGATCTCCTTGTAGTGCAGGGGGCTCGGGTAGAGCACCGTCTCCAGCCCACTGAGCAGCGGCATCAGCGTCGCCGCGGTCAGCCCGAACGAGTGGAACATCGGCAGCGGGTTCATGACGATGTCGGCCGGGGTGAGCATGCCGCCGGCATGGGCGAAGATCTGGCGCGCGTTGGCGACCAGATTGCGGTTGGTCAGCACCACGCCCTTCGGCGTGCCTTCGGTGCCGGAGGTGAACAGGATCACCGCCGGCTTGTCGGGGCGAACGCCGCGGCGGCGGTGGAAGGCGCCGGGGTAGAGGGAGCGCAACGCGCCGAGCGCCTTGGCGGCGATACCGATCTCATTGCGCACATCCTCGAGGTAGACGATCCGGGCGCGCTTGCCGGGCGCGATCTCGGTCTCGGCGAGGAGGGCGACGAGGTCCTCGAGCCGCGCGGTGGTAATGAACCGGCGCGAGGTCACGACGGTCGCCACCTGCCCGGCCGCGAGCGCCAGCGCCAGGTTGCGGCCGCCGGCGGTGAAGTTCAGCAGCGCGGCGACGCGGCCATGGGCGTTGAGGCCGATGAGCGCGATCACAAGGCCGGCGGCATTCGGCAGCAGCAGGCCGACCGTCTCGCCGGGGCGGGTGTCGCGGATGAGCCGGTCGCCGAGCACCAGCGCGCCGAGGACCACCTTGTCGTAGGTCAGCGCCTGTCCGTCGGCATCGCGGAGCACGACGCGCTTGCCGCCGTGCCGCCGCGCCGCGGCGAGCAGGGCACCGAACAGGGTGTCGTCGTAGCAGCGAGCAGGATCGGCAGGGGAGGGCATCGGTTGGCCGCCAGGGATTGACGAGGCGCGGAGAATGCACGTGCCGGCCGGGTGGGGCAACCGGCACCGTATCCCCCGCAATTTCATAAAATTGGTTCGGCCGCGTTTACCGGCCTTAAGGACGCATTGCGTAGGCTTCCATAACCAATCCTTAGGGAGTGAGGCATGGGTGCGGCTGGATCTGACTGCAGCGCGGCGCTGGCCGCCGGGGGGCTTCGGTGCCGTTCGCTGTCCCTTGCCGGACGGTTTTGCCGCGATGAGCGCGGCGTCACGTCCGTGGTCTATGGCATCGTCTTCACCTTCGTCCTGCTCGCCACGGCGATCGCAGTCGACCACGCGCGGCTCGTCACCGAGATCTCCCGCGACCAGCGGGCGCTCGACGCCGCGCTGCTCGCCGCGACCGACCGCCTCGGCAGCGACGACGAGGAGACCTCCGTGCCGGCCCGAGCGCACAAGTTCTATGACGAGAACCGCCGCGACAGCGTTCCCTCGCATCTGGCCGACATCGTATTCGACTCCCAGAATGGCGAGGTCTCGGCCCGCACGGAGACGACCTGGAGCTCGACCCTGCTCAAGGCGTTCGGCTACGACACCAAGAGCATCGGCGTCTCCGGGCGTGTGGTGAAGGGCGACGGCACCGCCGAGATCGCGCTGGTGCTCGACAACTCCGGCTCGATGGCCGGTAGCTATATCGAGGACCTGAAGGCCGCGGCCGGGGATCTGGCGGCGAAGGTGTTCGCCGGCGTCGAGGGCACCGAGAAGGTCAAGGTCGGCATCGTGCCGTTTGCCGCATCGGTCAACATCGGTGCCGGCCACGCGGGCGAGAGCTGGATGGACGCTTCGGGCCAGTCCTCGATTCATTTCGCCGATCTCGCGGAGCACCGCACGCGCTTCGATCTGTTCGCCGATCTCGGTGTCGCGTGGGCGGGTTGCGTCGAGGTTCGGCCGGGCACGCACGCAACGACCGATTCCGTTCCGAGCTCCGCCGACGGCGACAGCCTGTTCGTGCCGATGTTCGCGCCCGACGAGCCCGACACGCCCAATGCGGCAGGGCAGAGCTACAACAACAACTACATCGCCGACGACGGCGGCAGCTGCACGCCTCAGGAATGCACCTGCAGCGGCCGGCGGTGTGCCTCGGGTGGCGGAACGTACACGTTGACGCCGATCTCGAGCCCGGCCGAGGCGCAGGCGCGCACCTGCAAGTACGCCAACGGGGCGCGTCCGCCGACCGACCGGTGCGGTCGCGGCTCGTTCGGCGGCGCCGGGCCGAACTACATGTGCACGACCCGGCCGATCCTGCCGCTCACCGCCTCCAAGACCGATGTCGAGACGGCGATCGCTGCGCTTACGGCCTCGGGCAACACCAATATCGGCGAAGGGGTGACGTGGGGCTGGCGCGTGCTCTCGCCGACCTTGCCGTTCACCGAGGGACGCAGCTACGACGACGACGAGAACACAAAGTTCATGGTCGTCATGACCGACGGCCAGAGCACCTATTCCTCGGCCTCGAACCACAACCGCTCGCGCTACGGCGCCTACGGCTACGCCGATCCCTACGATGCGAGCGCCCCCGAGCGCCTCGGCACGACCTACACCTCGACCGCATACGTCGACGTCATCGACGACAATACTCGGGCCGCCTGCGCCAACGCCAAGGCGGCCGGGATCACCATTTTCACGATCGCCTTCCGCCTCGAGAGCGATCCGGCGACGCAGGCGCTGTTGCGCGAGTGTGCCTCCGGCAGCGACAAGTTCTTCGCCGCCTCCGACGGCAACGCGCTGATCCAGTCGTTCCAGAACATCGGCCGCGAGATTTCCAAGCTGCGAATCGCCAGTTGACGCCGCGTCTTCCTCACAGTTTCGCCTCGAGCCCGGTCGTGGCCGACGGCAGGCTTCCGTGCAGCGCCGCCCGCGCACGACCATCACGCTGAGATTGCACGCTTTTCTTCCAGAGGCTCGAGGCTCTCCGGGCGCCGTCGTGCGCGCCTTCCCGGCGTGGACAGCCTGTGGACGATCTGTTAAGCGCGCGCGCCGATGCAACAGCCGCAGCAACGCTCCCCTGGAGCACGGCCGCGATTTCCGGGACAGTGGGCGCTGCTCGCATCGTCGAGTTGTGCGCGTCAGACCTTCCCGTAGCGCGTCCCGGCACCGGTATTCCTGCGTCCCGGCTGCCACGATCCATTCAAAGGGTACACGTATCATGAGGACGCTCAGTCAGCGCGCGTCGGCGTGCGGGCGCTTCGCCATCGTCTTTCTGGCGCTCGTTCTCGCCGGCCTCTTGCTCGGCGCCGGAATCCTGTTGCCGACCGGTGTTGCGGCGCAGGGTGTGCGCCAGTCCGCGGCACTCGCCGATCCCGATCACAAGTCGCACTTCCGCGTGCCGGCCGGCGTGCCGCTGCCGGTGACGCGCAAGATCACCATCGGCCTCGACAAGTCGATGCTGGTCGAGGTTCCCGTCGATCTGCAGAACGTGCTGGTGTCGAACCCGGAGGTGATGGACGCGGTGGTGCAGACCTCGCGCCAAGTCTACCTGCTGGCCAAGGACGTTGGCGAGGCCAACGCGTTCTTCATCGGCCCCGACGGCCAGAAGGTGCTGCTGCTCGAGGTCTCCGTCACGCGCGACCTCACCACCTTGAACGATACCATTGCGCGGCTGATCCCGGGCTCGAAGGTCCATGCCGAGATGATGGGCGAGACGATCGTGCTCTCGGGCAGCGTCGCCTCGCCGGCGGACGCGAGCCGCGCCTCCGACCTCGCCAGCCGCTTCGTCAAGAAGCCGGACGGCGTCGTCAACCTGTTGTCGACCGCCTCCAAGGAGCAGGTGCTGCTCAAGGTGCAGGTGGCCGAGATGCAGCGCGACGCCATGCGGCGCATCGGCGTCGATCTTCCGGGCGCGGTGCTGAACAGCGGCAACTTCACCTTCGCCAAGGTTATCCAGAATGCGTTCCCGGTGACCAGCGCCGTGGTGCCGGCAGCGCAGGCGATCGCGGCCGGAGTCCCGCCGGTGGTAACTGCGGGCTCGGCGCTGCAGCCGACCTGGTCGACGCCCAACCAGAGCGTGACGGCCATGATCCAGGCGCTGGAGCGCGCTGGCGTGCTGAAGACGCTCGCCGAGCCGACGCTGACGGCGATCTCGGGCGAGACTGCCAAGTTCCTCGCCGGCGGTGAGTTTCCGATCCCGATCGCGCAGGAGAACAACTCGATCACCGTCGAGTGGAAGCAGTTCGGCGTCAACGTCAGCTTCAAGCCCGTGGTTCTGACCGAGGGCCGCATCAGCCTCAACATCTCGGCCGAGGTCAGCGAGATCTCCAGCGAGGGCGCGATCTCGCTCGCCACCATCACGTTGCCGGGCCTGCGCGTCCGGCGTGCGGAGACGACGCTCGAGATGCCGTCGGGCGGCACGCTCGCCATGGCCGGCCTCTTGTCGGACGATACGCGCCAGAGCGTCGAGGGGGTGCCGGGGCTGAAGAACCTGCCCGTGCTCGGCGCGCTGTTCCGATCCAACGACTACCGGCGGCGTGAGACCGAGCTGGTGATCCTCGTCACGCCGTATCTCGCCACGCACGCGGCCAAGCAGGATCTGACGCGGCCCGATGTCGGTTTCGCGCCGGAGACGGAGCTCAAGGAGCTGTTCTTCGGGCACATCAACCGCGTCTACGGCCACGAGGGCAAGGCCGGCCGCTATCAGGGCGACTATGGCTATGCGATCGACTATCCGGGGGTGAAGGGATGACGACCGTCAGGCAACGCGAGAGTGCGACGGGGATGCGCTCCGTGATCCGCACGCTGGCGCTTGCACTCGCGCTGACCAGCGCGGGATGCCGCGAGCACCTCCGGGTCGACGACGCGACCGCGGGCCAGATCAACGATCCCGACAAGCGCCATCCGATCGCGTTCACCCGGCGCACCGAGGCGCTCTACGTCGAGGTGGCGCAAACGGGCGACGGGCTGAGCCCCAACCAGCAGGCCGACGTATGGCGCTTCCTCGAGCGCTACAAATCGGAGAGTGCCGGGCCGCTCAGGATCTCGGCGCCCGGCTCCGTCAAGGGGCACATGTCGGTGTCGCGTTCGGTACGTCATGTCGAGGCGATGGTCGCCGACGCCGGCATTCCGCGGAGTGCCGTCGAGGAGCGCCGCCATCACGGCGCGGGCGAGCTCGGCCAGGCCGTGAAGCTCGCCTACGAGCGGCCGGTGGCGATGGCGCCGGAGTGCGGCTCGTGGCCCGAGGACCTCGGCGAGAACCGCGAGCGGTTGCCCAACGAGAATTTCGGCTGCGCCTCGCAGCGCAACCTCGCCATGATGGTCGCCAACGCGCGCGACCTCAAGGTGCCGCAGGAGGAGACGCCGCGCGCGAGCGAGCGCCGCGACGTGATCTGGACCAAGTACATCGGCGCGGAGAAGTCGGGAGCCAAGGGCGGCAGCGGCTCGTCCTCCTCGGGTGGAGGTGGCGGCGGCGGCGGTCTCGGCCCGCCGCTTCGCCAGTAGCGCGGTCGCGGGCCCGGCGGGCGCGATCCACGGGTCACGATTGCGTGGTGACGGTCCGCAACTCTTCCCCGCGGCGATCGCTCGCGCCTAAGCTCGCCCCGAACGGTCTTGAGGCGGCCGGCGCGCTTCGGCGCAGGAGGATCGAGCCGGGCAGGTGCGGCGCGGTCGCACGATGGATGCGAGTATCGACACGACGGGCTGGCGGCGCGCCGGCAGGGTGCTGCTCGCGCTTGGCCTGGTCGCCGGCATGCCGATCGAGGGGTCGGCGGGCGACCTCTCGGTGCGCGAGGTGACGGAGGCGCTGTTCCGCGCCGCCCCGTCGGTGCCCGTCGATTTCGCGCGCCGCGATCTCTGCTCGCTCGACCTTTCGGGGCTCGACTTCAAACGCGCCCGGCTCGGCGGCGCCAACCTGTTCGGTGTCGATCTCAGTGGGGCCAATCTGACCGGAACGGATCTCGCGGGTGGGCGGCTGGATCGGGCGGTGCTCACCGGCACCGACTTCTCCGGCGCCAGCCTCAGAGGCGCCTCGCTGCTCCGGCCGACGGTCTACTCGAGTCTCGGCTTCGACCGGCGCGAGGCGCCGTGGTTCGCCGGCGCCGATCTCAGCCGCGCCGACATCTCTCCGCACGAGACGCGCGGCGACATCTCCAGCATGCCACGCAACCAGCTCCCCTATTGCGACTTCACCGACGCCAACCTCGAAGGCGCCAACCTCCAGTATGCGCTGCTGACATTCGCCAGGCTCGTTCGGGCGCGGCTCGTCGGCGCCAACCTTGCCAACAGCGATCTTTCGAAGGCCGATCTGTCGGGCGCCGACCTGACCGGCGCCGACCTCGACGGCGCGATTCTGACCGGCGCCGTCGGCCTCGATGCGGTGAGAGGCCTCGACCGGGTGGTCAATCTCGACCGTGCCGTACGATAAGGCGCAGCTCCAGGTCGTGGTTGAGGTCGGTTCGATTTTCGCCCATCATCGATCCCGAGAGCCCTCGACGGGCCGGATCGTGAGCGACACGTGCGCGCCGAGCCGGTGTGGTGCTTCGCAATTGCCGACCACGATCTGCGGCGGGCTCCGCGTCGGCAATTGCCAGATGAGCACCACACTGAGCCAATGAAGATTCTCGTGTCCCTCATGCACCGCAAATACCGAAGCTGTCTGCTGCAACCTGGTCGGCATTTGCGGTGCGCGATACGAGGGCAGAGAGGGTTCCCTGCCGGGCCTGTGTGTCCGCCTCGCACAGGGGCTCTCGCCCTGGTGCGAAGGCGCTTTGCGCGTCTGGCGGTCGCCGCCATGCTCGTGGCGGCCGGCCCGGTGCGTGCCGAGCCGGCGGGTGAGGTCGATACCGCGCTCATCGTCTCGGTCGACGTGTCGAGCTCGGTCGACGAGCGCCGCTACCAGCTCCAGCTCGAGGGCATCGCCTCGGCGCTCGAGGACAAGGGTGTGATCGAGGCCATTCTGAACGGTCCGAGGGGCGGCATCCTGCTGGCGATGGTCGCGTGGGACGACCGCCAGCGCGTGGCGTTGCCCTGGGTCAGGATCGCAAGCACGGCGGATGCCTTCGCGGCGGCGCAGCGCGTGCGCGCCCTGCCGCGCTACAGCGGCCAGTTCACATGTGTCGCCGGCATGCTGCGCTATCTCTCCGACAAAGTGATCCCGCAAATACCGGCCAAGGCGCTGCGTGTTGTCGTCGATGTCTCGGGCGATGGCAGCGACAACTGCAATGCCGAGGAATCCGCGGCGGCGGTGCGCGACGAGCTTGCCTCGCGCGCCACGACCATCAATGGCCTGCCGATCCTCGAGGGCCGCGAGGCAGCAACCTTGGAGCAGTGGTACACCGAGAATGTGAAGGGCGGGCCGGGATCGTTCATCCTGCCCGCCGACGGCTACGAGGACTTCGGTCGCGCCATCCGCCAGAAGTTCGTGATCGAGATCAGCGGCCGCTCTGCACCGCTGCCGCCGAGGCGCAAGATCGCCGGCTACTGATCATGTTGCGCGCGGTCGAGGTTGATCGCCTTGTCGAGGTTCAGCGCTTGCGACCTGCCCTTGAGCCGCTGCAGGCGCGCCGAGTTGACGTCGGCGGCGGCGAAATCGGCGCTGGTCACGTCGGCTCCGGTGAGGTCAGCGCCGCCGAGCTCTGCTCCGGCGAGGTTGGCGCCCCTGAGGCTCGCGTCTTTCAGCGTCGCATACTCGAGCACCACGCGGGCGAGGTTGGCGCCGGCAAAGGACGCCGATTCGAGGTTGGCCGACTTCAACACGCCGCGCATGAGCCCCATCGACTGGTTCTTCATGTCGGCAGAGAGGTCGGCGTTGTCGAAGCGCGCACCCGTCAGGTTGGCGCGCGACATGTCGGCGGCGATGCGGGCGCCGGTGAAATCCGCGCCCTCCATGCGCGCTCCCATCAGCTGGGTCGCGAACAGGCTGGCACCCTTCAGACTCGCGCCGGACAGGTCCGCGTCGAGGCCCCAGGCCTGGTCGAGCACCACGCCGTCGAGGTTGGCGCCTTTCAGATTGGCCTTGTTGATACGCGCCGACTGCAGCTTCACACGCCTGAGATCGAGGCCCGAGAGATCGAGGCCGTTGAGGCGGCGTGCCGAGAGATCGATGGTCTCGCCTGACGTCGCCTTGGCGAGCAACACCTCGATGTCGGCGCGCGTCATCTCGGCCTTGGTGAACTCGTCGGACTTGAGGTCGAGGAACTGCAGCATGTCTTGCGCGGAGGCGGGTCGCCCGAGTGCTCCCGCGGCGAGGGCGACGGCGAGGAGTAATGTGGCGGCATATGGCGAGCGGATCGACACAGGCGGCTCCAAGCCAAGGCGCGTCGCTCATTCATGCCACGCTTGCGGTCCGAGCGCGCCTCACATCGTCGCGAGAGCGCCGTGACGCCTTCCGCCTGATCATCCCGTGAGCAGGATCTCGCCCTTGCCGATGGTCGCGAGATCGCCCATCAGCTTACGCACCATGGGCCCGAGCGGCGGCGGCGCCAGGGGGCCGAGCTTGGCGGTGAAATGGCGATCGAGCAGCCGCAGCGTCACGAGATCGTGAAAGCCGCAGTCGGCGAACGTAGCTGGAATCTCGTCGAGGCTCGGGGTGATCAGTGTGCCGCGCCGCATCAGCGCACCCGGCATGGCGCCGAGCCCGCATTCGGTCAGAATCGTGCCGCCCATCATGCGCGAGCCGGCGCCGGTGCCGCAGCGGCCCTTGACCACGATCGTGCCGCGCCGCATCCGGTCGCCGGCTCGATCCCCGATGTCGCCGCCGACGAGCACCATCCCGCCGGCCATGCCGAAACGCTCGCCGTGGCGCGGGCCGCCGACGCGATCGCCCGCGCGCCCGGTGGCGGTGACGAGCCCGCCGGAGAGACCCGCCGCGAGGCCGTGGCCGGCACTGCCGCGGATGTCGAGCCGGCCGCCCGTCATTGCGGCTGCCGCATGGTCGCCGACGTCGCCCTCGACGATCATCGTGCCGCCGTCGAGCCCGGCGCCGACGCCGTCCAGGGCATCCATGCTGCCCTCGATCACGATCTCTGCGCCCGGTGCACCGGTGATACGGAAGATGTCGCCGAGCGGAATGGGTTGGTCGCCGCCGCGCACCACCTCGCGCGCGATCTCGGCGGGGGCGAGCGCGACGAGCCGTGACGGCGCGAGGCCGGTGAGGTCGAGCCGGCCGGCAGGAGTGTCACGCAGCGCGAGCACCAGCCGGCTCATGGCAGCAGCTCCTTCAGATGATAGTGATGCTGGCCGAGCTTGCCGCCGTAGTTGCCGGCGCTGATGCGGGAGATGCCCTTGCCCGCGCCGACGGCGGTCACCGCCGCGAGGCCGGCACGCATGGCGGCGGCGACGGCGGCGGAGGTGAGGCCGTCGATCACGATCTCCAGCACGGCGATGGTGTCGGCATCGAGCTCGCTTCTGACCGCACCCTTGAGGGTCGGGCAGAACGCGTCGTTGGTCGAGGCGATCATGCCCTTGTACTTGGCGCCGACCTTGGAACCGGAGCGAACGATGCCGCCCGGAAACGGCGTGATGACGTCGTCGACCTTGGCGATCGCCGCTACCGCCGCCTCGCACGTCTCGAGCAGCCCGACGCGCTCGCGCCCGAGGATCAGGAGGTTGCCGCCGCCGACCGCGTTGGTGACGACTCCGGTGGTGTCCTCGCACACGAACTCGCCGTCCATGACCGGAATGCGCCAGAAGCGCCGCGCGTCGAGCTTCTTTGCCGTCTGGTAGCCGTCGCCGAAATAGCGCGCCGTCTTGCCGAGCGCGAGCCGCTGGGAGGCCTCGACACCGGCGTAGCAGGCCGAGCCGGGGCTGGTCAGCACGCACTGGCCGACACGGTTGGAAAGCTGCGGCTGCAGCGCTTCCGGCGAGAAGCCGAACAGGAGCACGCGCACGCCGGGTCGCCCGTCGGGGGTCTCCTCGGGAGAAAGCTCGCGGTCGATGCCGCACTCGGCGCCGCAGCCGATCACCGAGGTGCCGAAGCCGGACATGGTGACGGCGGCCGTCCGTGCCCATCTGGCACTGTCGGCGGTGACGACGACACCGGTCGCGCTCATCCCGAACGCCTCGGCGAACGTGTCGTCGATTGCGATGCCGTTGACGATCATGACTGGCGCGTCCCGCTCGGCTGCACGACGATCGACCCCTTGTCGCCCTCGACGATCTCCTCGTCGGAGAGCTTGAAGCTCTGCATCGACATGGTGTGGTAGCGCGCGAAGTAGTCGCCGAGCGCCTTCTCGACCGTGCGGTCGAACTCGGGCCGGACGACGTGGGTCGCGCCCTGCACCACCTTGACGATCTCGCCGTGCTTGACGATCAGCTCGCCGCCCTTGAACACCATCACCGGCCTCGCGAACATCGTCTCGCGGTCGGGGTTGTCCTCGTAGACCGTAATGTCGGCCGACGCGCCGGGGCCCAAGTGTCCGCGGTCGGCGAGGCCGAGGCTCCGCGCCGGCCCGGCCCTGGTCATGATCGCAATTTCGTAGAGCGTGTACTCGCGGTCGAGTGATGCGAGCGTGCTCGCTTGCGCGGCGTCGGGATGGATCTTCTGCAGCATGTCGTTGCGGAAGCCCTTGTCCATGAGCAGGCGGATGAGGTGCGGGTAGGTCGTGAACGGCGCGCCGTTCGGATGGTCGGTCGTGAGAAACACGCGCCAGGGATCGTCGACCATCAGGAATGTCTCGAGCCCGATCGCCCATTGCAGCGCGTTGACGAAGCTCTTGTCGCGGTACTTCATCGGCACAACTCCGCAGCCGGCGTCGCACTCGATGTCCATCACCACCCACTTCTTGGGGCTGGCGCTCTTGGTGTTGCCGTACTGGCGCATGCTGTCGCCGGAGGCGGTGCACGTCTGCCCGAACAGGATCTGGCCGATGTCGATCGACACGTTCTTGTGGCGGTTGACCAGCTCGGCGACGCGCGCGGCGCCGGAGGAGAACTTGCGGTCGCCCTCGGTGCCGTAGCTGTGGAACTGGATGTGGGTGAGGTGAACGGGGAGTCCCTCGAGCGCGCGGATGGTCGCGAGCGTGGTCTCGACGTTGCCCGGCACGCCGAGATTGCAGCCGTGCACGTGAACCGGATGCGGGACGCCGAGTTCCTTCAAGCCGCGCGAGAGCGCGAGCAGGATGTCGCGCGGCGTGAGGCCGTAGTGGACGTGGCGCTCGTCGAGGTCGAGCTGGCGTTGGTTGAACTTGAACGCGCTGATGCCGCCGGGGTTGACGACCTTGACCGCGATCGCCTGCGCTGCGTGCATGCTCCAGGCGATGTAGTCCTTGACCTCCTCGAAGCTGCGCCTGCCGGCGAGCAGCCGCAGGAAATAGTCGTCGCTGCCGAGCATGACGAACGCGCCTTTGTCGACCATCGGCGTGTCGCCCATCTCCATGTGGGCCTGGCGCGCGTTGGCCGGCAGCATTGCGGGCTCGAAGCAGGCGGTATAGCCCATCTCGGCGTAGCGGTAGCCGGCGGTCAGTGTGGACGGGACGGCGTGGCCGCAGCCGGCGCGGGTGAGTTCGGTGCGCGCGACCTCGTCGCCAAGGTGGTCCTCCGGCAGCATCATGCGCGCGATCGTCACCTTGCCGCCGCCGATGTGGGTGTGGGGATCGATGGCGCCGGCCATGACGACGCGCCCCTGCAGCCCGTACTCCTGGTCGACGCGGGCCTCCGGCTCGGCGGCGACGATGCGGCCGTCGCGGACATAGATGTCGCGCACGATGCCATCGACCCCGTGTGCGGGATCGTAGACGCGTCCGCCTGTCAGCTTGATCAGCATCGTCTCGATTTCCGCCTTCTTCGGCTACAGTGCCGCCTCGATCGCCGTCAGGACCTTGGCGGTGCTCGGGAGGGGCGCGCGGTTGAGGTTTCGCAGTGGCAGTGAGACGACGCTGTCGTTACGGATCAAGCGGCCGACGTGGTCGACACCCGGCGTGCCGACCGGAATGAAGACGGAGGGTGCGGCCGGCATCGCAAGCCCCGGCGTGCCGAGTACGATCGTCGGCAGCGTGGTCGGCGGCGGGACCAGAGTCGGCGTGAACGAGGCGATCCACACCAGGAGGTCGCCGTCGCCGCGCGCCAGCATGCGCGGAATGGAATAGCGCACAGGATCGTGGCGCGGCGTGCCGCTCGCGTAGCTGACGCGCAACGGAAAGCCGCTCTGCCAGCAGCATACCGACTGGGCGCTCGCCGCCCCTTCGTCGCCGCCGAGCGACAGGCCGACGAAGCGCTGCTCGCGGGTCAAATCGCGGGCGAGGTCGGCGATCGACTGCACGGTGAGGCCGGCGGTGGCAGGATCGAGCGCGGGCGGCACCCAAACGAGCACGCCGTAGCTGGCCTTGCGGCAGCGCTCCGCCAGCGCCGCGATCTCTGATGCCGGCACGCCGGCAGTCGTCGGCTGCGCCAGCCGCGCGCCGCGCAGCGTCGCTCTGAGCGCGGCGACCACCTCGGCCGCCCGGGCATTGGGGCAGGCGAGCGTCACGATCTCGCCGACGCGGGGCGAGGCTGCGGCAGCGGTGTCGATATCGGAGCCGATGAACACGACCGTGCGCTTCGGCGGCGCGTCGTCGATCAAGGACAGCGGCGGCGCGACGACACGCTCGAAGAAGCGGGGATGGAAGCGGGCGATGTCGCTGGCGACGATGATGACGAGGTCGGCGCGGTTTCTCACCTCGGTCAGGGTCGACATCACCCAGCCGGTGGTCTGCAGCACGTCGATATTAGCTTGCGCCGCCTCGCTCAGCGCGTGATCGACGACGCCGCCCGCGCGATCGGCGAGCGACAGGGCGGCGCGCAGGCCCTCGACGTCGGTGGCAAGGCCGCCGATCAGCGGCAGGCGGGCACCGCGGAGCATACCGGCCGCGGCGGCGATGGCATCGCCGAGCGATACGTCGCGCCCGTGGTGCCTGGGACTTGCCTCCGGCAACGGCCGCTCGAACCCGGCGGCGGCCTTCGGGCAGCCGTTGGCCGCGACCGCCAGCCGACCGCCCGACGAGCGGACGGTGAGATCGTCGCAGAGGAGCCCGCAGAACGGACAGGTGACGTGCTCGAATTCCCGGGCGCCCATGGACCCGGCTTCGGCGTTGCCATTCATTATCGTTGTCATGCCGGCGTTGCACTTCCCTAGTCGCGCGAGCAAAGCATGGGGAAAGTCCCAGCACAACCGCCTAGCGAGGGGTAAGGTGCACACCTGATCGGGTGGTGCGCCGTCACGATTGCGCCGCTCCGGGCACGCCACTATGGTCGTGCGCCGAGCGCCGCCGATCGCGGTGGCGGAAACAACTCGGGAGGATCTACGTGAAGGCGAAAGCATTGGTGCTCGCGGCCGCCGTCCTGGCCCTGCTTGCGGCAGCGGCCTCGGCGCATGGCCCCACCCGTCAGAAGGTGACCGAGACAATCGAGATCAATGCGCCGGCGGATAAGGTCTGGGCGGCGATCGGCAACTTCCAGGACATGGGCTGGCATCCGGCGGTCGCCAAGACCGAGGGCGATGGCGCCAACGCCGCCGGTGCCAAGCGTCGCCTGACGCTCAAGGGCGGCGGCGAGATCTACGAGACGCTGACCAAGCACGACGCGGCCGGCCGTCGGTTCTCCTACGAGATCAGCCAGGTCGACGTGAAGGTGCTGCCCGTCAGCAACTACTCCTCCACGTTGAGCGTCGAGGACGCCGGCGGCAAGTCGGTCGTCGAGTGGAAGGGCGCATTCTACCGCGGCTTCCCCAACAACGATCCGCCGCCGGAGCTCAACGACGAGGCGGCGCTCAAGGCCGTCACCGGCGTCTACCGTGCCGGGCTCGAGGCGCTGAAGAAGCAGCTCGAGGCGGGTGGCTAGTGGCGGCACTGCGCTGGCCGTTCTCGGCGCTCGTCGCGCTCGTCGCGCTCGTCGGTCCGGCCGACGCCGAGGAGGCGTTCGTGACCAGCCAGGGCAGCGAGACGGTCTCGGTGGTCGATCTCGCCGCACTGAAGATCGTCGCCGAGATTGCGGTCAAGGGTAAGCCGGCCGGCGTCGCGCTCTCGCCCGACCGCAAGCTCGTCTATGTCACCGCGCCCGAGGCCAAGGACGTCGCCGTCATCGATGCCGCGGAGCGGCGTGTGCTGCAGCGTATCCCGGTCGGCAACGGCCCGCTCGGCATCGCCGTCAACCCGGTCACCGGCGAGGTCTACGTTGCCGATTGGTACGATCACCGCCTGGTCGCGCTCGCGCCCGGCGGCGAGACTGTGCGGGGCGCGGTTTCGGTTGGCGATTCGCCCTCCGGCGTGGCGGTGACGCCCGACGGTCGCCTCATTCTGACCGCCGACCGCGACAGCCACCAAGTCTCGATCATCGATGCGGCGACGCGGACCCGGATCGCCACAGTCGGCGTCGGCCAGCGCCCGTTCGGTGTGACGATTGATGCCGAGGGGCGACGCGCCTACACCGCCAACGTCGGCAGCGACGACATCACCGTTGTCGACATCGCGACGCGAAAAGTGGTTGCGACGGTGAAGGTCGGCCGGCGTCCCTACGCGGTCGCGCTCGCCGTCGGCAAGGCGTTCGTCACCGACCAGTACGGCGGCACGGTCTCGGTCGTCGACACGGCCGACTGGAATGTGATCGCGACGATCCCCGTCGGCGAGCATCCGGAGGGTATCGAGGCGGATGCGGCGGGGCGCTTCGTCTACGTCGCCTGCTGGTTCGAGAACACGCTCGAGCGGATCGACGCCGCCAGCCTGGCGGTTACAGGCAAGGTTGCGGTCGGCGACGGCCCGCGCGCGTTCGGCGCCTTCCTGCGCGGCGCGGCTCGCTGACCCCCCGGCCATGCACCTTGCTCGCGCGAAAGTTCACGATATTTTGCGTTGCCTCATCGGCCGCCGTGGCGATGGCGTAACTGGAAAATTGGACGGGGCCACAGGTGTGGCTGCGGCATGGGAGAAGGAAGACGAGGAATGGTTCGAATCCTGAGTGTCGCGCTGATATGTAGCCTGACGGCGGTGGTCGCCGTGCTGCCGGCGATCGCCGCCGGGCCGCTGCCGAGCGTGGTGCAGGTGATCTTCGAGCAGGAGCACACCAGGTCGCTCGCCGCCGGCACCGTGATCGAATATCGCTTCCAGCGCACCGTCTCCGACGAGCGCCTGCTGGGGGCACCGTACTCCGACGAGATCAAGGTCGACGTGAAGGGCGAGCTGGCGGCGGGCAATCGCACGGTCGGAATCGCCATCTTCACCGGCGAGCGCGGGCGCTACCTGAGCTATCCCGACCTCACCATCAATCCGCTGATCAACTTCTATCTCGACCGGTCGGTGCATAGCTTCAGCCAGATTGCCGGCGGCGATCCGTTCTATCTGAAGGGACGGTTCAAGGCGGCGTTCCTGGACGGAGCTGCGGTCGAGCCGGTCGAGGTCGACTATGCGGGCAAGAAGGTTCCCGGCTACCGCATTGCCATGACCCCGTTCGCCAAGGATGCCATGGCCACGCGCATGCAGGGCTACGAGGGCTCGTCGTTCGCGATGACGCTGAGCGAGGCCGTTCCGGGACAGGTCGTCGAACTGGTCGCGGTGCTCGCGAGCACACAGAAGGACGCGCCGCGGCTTGAGGAGCGGATCACGTTCGCCGGTACGGGGCGCGCCAAATGAGCCCTCGCGTCGCCGCCATCGCGCTTGCCGCGCTCATTGTCCAGGGACCGGCCGCACAGGCCGCCGAGCTGCCGGCCAACGACTATCCCACGGTGGCGCGCGCCGACTACGTGTTCGCTTGCATGCAGGTCAACGGCCAGACGCGCGAGGTGCTCTTCCAGTGCTCGTGCTCGATCGACACCATCGCCGAGCTGCTGCCCTACGCGCGCTACGAGGAGGCGGAGACGATGATGTCGGTGGTGCAGAAGGGCGGCGAGAGCGTCGCCATGTTCAAGTCGAACCCGCAGCTGGTCGAGAAGATCAACAACCTGAAGCGCGCCCAGGTCGAGGCCGAGCTGCGTTGCTTCTAGACCATCATGTCCGCCGGGACACGGGGCCCATGATGGTCCAGGGTGGTGCGCGGCGACACCAGCCGTCGCGGGAGCATGTCCTCGGGCTCTCGTTCCGAGCGCCGGTCGGCGTGCGCCTCACGATCCCGTCGCCTCGCTGCGCGCGGTGAACACGTTGCCGTCGGTGTCCTTTGCCGTCACCTCGAGCGCCTCGCCGGCGGCGCCTCCATAGGTGAAGCGGATGTTCGGGTCCTCGGACAGCGAGATGCCGCCCTCCATGCGGAACACCAGCTCCGAGCCGCGCTTGACCTCCATCTCGCTCACGTACTTGGCGGGGATGTAGAGGCCGGTCAGCTGGTTCATCTGCATCCCCGAGTAGTTGGGATGGCGCACCATCACCTGAGCCTCGCGGGTCGCCGAGGACTGCGCCGGCAGGCTCCGCAACTTCATCTTGCCGAGTTGAGCGAGCGCATCGTCGGCGTCCTTGAGCGCGGGCGCCGAGCAGCCACCCGCGGCCTTGACGAATTTGGTCGCCATGAGGAGCCTGCCGTCGTCGGTCTCGATCACCGCGCGCACGTTCGAGTACATGTCGATGCGCACGCGGGTTGAGATCACGCGCTCGCCCGAGCCGGCGGCGCTGCCGAAGGTGAGCTTGGCCACCATCGGCATCGGATTCTTGTCGACCACAAGGGTCAGGCCCTTGACCGTTCCGGCGATCGCCGCCGGGACGTGCACCGTGATCGGCACGATCGCGGCGTCCTCGGCCCGATAGGGGGCCTCCAGCGTCAGCGCTGCGGCATCCTCGACCACCTCGCGGGCGCCGAACAGATCCTTCTTCAGGCTCGGCCAGACATCGTCGGCGTCGCCACCAGCGGCTCGAGCGGCGAGTGAGAGCGCGAGCAGCATCGCGAACGCTGCGGCGGAGCGAATGAGGCAGGTCATGGAGTGCGTTCTCCCGGGGTCTGGCATTCGAGACTTCATTCCCATTCCAGCTCGGCGAAGGCCGCCGAGACATTTCGCGCGTGGTACTCCTCGAACAGCTGCCAGTGGCCGCGCTCCGTGGTGGCGGCACTGCGGCTCGCCTCGACCAGCGTCTTTCCCTCTTTTATCATGCGCCGCACGTCGCCCGCCACGGCGCCGAGATAGCGCTTCAAGGGCAGCGCGCCGTCCGGCCAGGTGAGCGCCGCCGGGCCGTGGCCGGGCACAACGCGTGCCGCGCTTTCGCTCGCCATCCCGTCGAGCAATGTCAGCCAGCCGCGGATCGAGCCATCGATCGTCGGCACGTGCTCGGCGAACAGGAGGTCGCCCAGGAACAGTGTGCCGGTCGCCGCGTCGCGGACGGTCAGATCGTTGTCCGTGTGCGCCGTCGGCCGCGGCTCCAGCACCAAGCGTCGACCGCCGAGGTCGAACTCGTGGCGGGCCGAGACACCGAGCGTCGGCATCACGATCTCGGTGCCGGCGAACGCGTCCTCGCCGAGCAGGCCCCGGTTGACGGCGAGGTAGCGCTCGGCGCGTGCAGCGAGGCCGCGCGCCATCTTGTGGTGGGCGACGAAAGCGACGCCTTCGCCGAGGAACGCCGCGTTGCCCAGCACGTGGTCGGGATGCATGTGGGTATTGATCACGTATCGCACCGGCAGCTGGGTGACACTGCGCATGGCGGCGAGCAGCGCCTTGCCGACGCCTGCGCTGCCGCCGGTGTCGATGACGGCGACCGCCTCGCGCCCGACGACGAAGGCGGTGTTGGCGATGTCGCCCGCGTTGTCGGGCGCAAACAGCGCATGCCGGCCGCGGTGCACGTGGACGCCCGGCGCGACCTCGGTCAGCGCGAGCGCCGCTGGAGCAGGAGCCGCACGCGCGACCAGCCCCGGCGCCAGAGCGAGGCCCGCGACGCCGGTCATCAGGGCGCGGCGGTCTATGCTCCTCATCGGCGCGGGGCTCCGTCTTCGGCGATTGTCAAGCGATTCGGTCAAGGGTCGCGAAAGTGTGAGCCGAGCCGCCGTCTGGAGGCAAATCAAGGACCCGCGAGCGGGGCGGGGCCGCTTTCGCAGCCAAGCCGCGCTGCACCGCAGTAGGCGCCATTTCCGGGCCGCGACAATTTGGTCAGGCGTGCTGACCTATTGTGATGGCGGGAAAAAATCCCGGCTGGTCTCTTGCGGAGGTCGGGAAAAAATGCCTTTATGTCGCACGGTAGCCACGCCTTCAAGGTCGGTTCCGAGAGGAAGCCGGTCCGCTTCGTAAGCCGTGTGGGGCAACAAGACGGGGGCCAACCCCGAACCCACCGTGAGGCTGTGACACGCTGACGCTGGCTACCGCTTGCAAGCGTGGCAAGATCTCACAACAGGAGGAAGCGCGATGCGCAAAGGTGCACTGACTAGTGCATTGCTGGTATCGGCGGCTCTGGCAGCGCCCGCATGGGCGAACGACAGCGTCACCAAGCTGACCAGCGACCCGAACAACTGGGCAATGCAGGCTGGCAACTACGCCAACACTCGCTACTCGAAGCTCGACCAGATCAACAAGAGCAACGTCAAGGATCTGAAGGTCGCCTGGACCTTCTCGACCGGCGTGCTGCGCGGCCACGAAGGCGGCCCGCTGGTGATCGGCGACGTGATGTACGTCCACACGCCGTTCCCGAACATCGTCTACGCACTCGACCTCAACAGCGACGCCAAGATCCTGTGGAAGTACGAGCCGAAGCAGGACCCGTCCGTCATTCCGGTCATGTGCTGCGACACGGTCAACCGTGGCCTCGCCTACGCGGATGGCATCATCATCCTGAACCAGGCCGACACCAACCTCGTCGCGCTCGATGCCAAGTCGGGCAAGGAGCTGTGGAAGGTCACCAACGGCGATCCGAAGAAGGGCGAGACCCACACCGCCACGACGCTGATCGTCAAGGACAAGGTCCTCGTCGGCATCTCCGGCGCCGAGTTCGGCGTCCGCTGCCACATGACGGCCTATGACCTGAAGACCGGCAAGCGCGTGTGGCGCGGCTACTCGATGGGCCCGGACAATGAAATCCTGGTCGACCCCGAGAAGACGACCAACCTCGGCAAGCCGGTCGGCAAGGACTCTTCGCTGAAGACCTGGACCGGCGATCAGTGGAAGATCGGCGGCGGCTCGACGTGGGGCTGGTACTCGTGGGATCCGGAAGCCAACCTGGTCTACTACGGCACCGGCAACCCCTCGACCTGGAACCCGGCTCAGCGCGCCGGACCGGACGGCAAGCCGATCGACCAGAAGTACTCGATGACGATCTTCGCGCGTAACCCGGATACGGGCGTCGCGAAGTGGGTCTATCAGATGACGCCGTTCGACGAGTGGGACTACGACGGCATCAACGAGATGATCCTCGCCGACATCGACGTGAAGGGTCAGAAGCGCAAGGTCGTGGTCCACTTCGACCGCAACGGCCTCGGTTACACGCTCGATCGCGTGACGGGCGAGCTGCTCGTTGCCGAGAAGTACGATCCCGCGGTCAACTGGACCACGGGCGTCGAGTTCGACAAGTCGAAGCCGAACTACGGCCGTCCCTACGTCGTGTCCAAGTACTCGACGTTCCAGAACGGTCAGGACGTGAACTCGAAGGGCATCTGCCCGGCGGCTCTCGGCTCGAAGGACCAGCAGCCGGCGACGTTCTCGCCGAAGACCGGTCTCTTCTACGTCCCGACCAACCACGTCTGCATGGACTACGAGCCGTTCAAGGTCTCGTACACGGCGGGTCAGCCCTACGTCGGCGCCACGCTGTCCATGTATCCGGCTCCGAACAGCCACGGCGGCATGGGCAACTTCATCGCCTGGGACGCCGGCAAGGGTAAGATCGTGTGGTCGAAGCCCGAGCAGTTCTCGGTCTGGTCGGGCGCCCTGTCGACCGCTGGCGACGTCGTCTTCTACGGTACCCTCGAGGGCTACCTGAAGGCGGTCGATCCGGCCGACGGCAAGGAGCTGTTCAAGTTCAAGACTCCGTCGGGCATCATCGGTAACGTGATGACCTACATGCACAAGGGCAAGCAGTACGTCGGCGTCTACTCGGGCGTCGGTGGCTGGGCGGGCATCGGCCTCGCGGCCGGTCTCACCAACCCGAACGATGGTCTCGGCGCGGTCGGCGGCTACGCTGGTCTGCGCAACTACACCAACCTCGGTGGCGTGCTGACCGTGTTCTCGCTGCCCTGATCCGGGTCGCTAGAGGATTGGACCGGCGCGGGCCCCGCCTGCGCCGGTCTCTTTGTGAGCAGCGGAGCGAAAGCTCACCGTCATTTGAACCCACCCGGCCACTCGCCGAGGTTGACTGCGGATCAGGCGGTGCCAAATCCGCCGTAGACAGGCATCAAACGGCTGCTGCGCGGCTGGTGGTGCCCAATGACAAGGGGAAACGCGTGAAGAGGCTTGCACCTGTTTTGGCGGCGGTCGCGCTCGCCACCGGATCTGCGGTTGGCATCGCCAGCGCCAAGGAGGATTCGCTCAATCCCGTGGTCGAGCTGCCCGATGGCGGCAAGAGCCAGGAGGGCTCCAAGAACGCGGACGGCAAGTGGGAGTTGCCCGACGGCTCGCCGACTTATCGGATCAACAAGGACCACACGATGGACTGGTACACCTACTCGGGGTTCCGCCGCTACCACTCCGAATGCCACGTGTGCCACGGCCCCGAGGGCGAGGGCTCGACCTACGCGCCGGGCCTCGTCGAGTCGCTGAAGACGATGACCTACTCGGATTTCATCGGCGTCGTAGCGAGCGGACGCATCCGCAATGTCGCCGGCACCGAGTTCGTCATGCCCGCGCTCGGCGACAACAAGAACGTCATGTGCTACGTCGACGACATATACGTCTACCTGAAGGCGCGCGCCCAGGGCGTGGTGCCGCGCGGACGTCCGGTCGGCCGTGACGACAAGCCGCCGCGTGCGGTCAAGTACGACAAGGAGTGCTTCGGTGAGTAGCTCGCGGATCGCGATTCTCGCCGCGCTCATGATTGGCCTCGGCGGCGCGGCTGCCGGGGCGGTGGAGGGCCAGAAGGCGGACCTCGTCAACCGCAAGGTTTTGCGCGTCTGCTCGGACCCCGCCAACCTGCCGTTCTCCAACGACAAGGGCGAGGGGTTCGAGAACAAGATCGCCGAAATCGTCGCCGACGAGCTCAAGATCCCGGTCGAGTACACGTGGTTTCCGCAGGCGACCGGCTTCATCCGCCGCACGCTGTTCGCCAAGGCTTGCGATCTGGTGATCGGTTTCGCCCAGGGCGACGAGTTCGTGCTCAACACGAACCACTACTACCGCTCCACCTACGCGCTCGTTTACAAGGCCGGGAGCAGCATCGACGGTGTCGACTCGCTCACCGATCCGCGCCTCAAGGGCAAGCGCATCGGTCTCATTGCCGGTACACCGCCCGGCAACATCATGGCCGCCGAAGGGCTCATGGCGCTCGCCAAGCCCTACCCGCTGACCGTCGATCGGCGCTACGAATCGCCCGCCGAGCGGATGATCGAGGACGTTCGCTCGGGCGAGGTGGCGGCCGGCGTGCTGTGGGGCCCGATCGCCGGCTACTTCGCCGCCAAGGGCGGCGAGAAGCTGGTCGTCAGGCCGCTGGTGAAGGAGGCCAGCGCGACGCGCATGGCGTACCGCATCACGATGGGCGTGCGCCAGACGGACGACCAGTGGAAGCGCGAGCTCAATGCCATCATCGCCAAGCGCCAGGGCGACATCGACAAGGTGCTGCTCGCTTTCGGCGTGCCGCTGCTCGACGAGGACTCGAAAGTCGTGACCGAGGCGCGCTATTGACGCGCCGGGTCTCGCGCTCCCTCTCACCTCTGCCTCGCCCTCGCCGGCTCTGCCCATGATCACCCTCCCTCGGCTCGCAACCATGGCTCTTGCGCTGGCGCTGCTCGTGCCAGCGGCTCTGGCCGGTGAGCCGGTGGCGGAGCCCGCCGACTACCGCATGAGCGACTTCCGCGCTCCCGTTCCGGCGACACTCGCCGGCGCGCGGGTGGTCGATACCACCGCGGCGCGCAAGCTGATGGACGAAGGCGCGGTGATGATCGACGTCTATCCGCGCGCGCCCAAGCCGCCGAACCTCCCCGCCAATACGATCTGGCGCGACCCGGCGCACGAGAGCATCGACGGCGGTCACTGGCTGCCGAACGTCGGCTACGGCAAGCTCGCCGCCGAGCCGGAGGCCTATTTCCGACGCCACCTCGAGCGACTCTCGGGCGGCGACAAGGCCAGGCCGCTGGTGTTCTTCTGCCTCGAGAATTGCTGGATGAGCTGGAACGCCGCCAAGCGCGCGCTCGAATGGGGCTACACCAACGTCCTTTGGTACCCCGACGGCACCGACGGCTGGCGCGCAGCCGGCTACCCCCTGACCAGGGCCGAGCCGGCGCCGTAGCGAGGCGGGCGGACCGTCTCAGGCCCCCGGCAATCGGGCGAGAATCGCTTCGAGCCGAGTGTCGATGGCGCCGAGCCGCGTGTCCTGCTCGACGAGTTGGCGGGTGATGTCGCCGCGCACGTCGCGCATCTCGCGCGGCATCATCGCCATCGGCTTGTCGATGATGCCGATCCGGGCCGCCGTCTCGTGCCGGGCAGCCGTCAGGCCTTCCAGCCGGAGGCTGACCATCTGCGGGATATCGGCGATCAAGTCCTCCAGGGCCTTGACGCGCTGCTCGTGCAAGCCGGTCATTTGATAGCACTTCCCCTTCCGACCTCAGCGGATCGGAGGTGGCTGGTCACGCCTTCGGGCCGACCGCGTCGCACTCTTGCGACCACCCCTGTCCCCGCCGGAACAGCGTTGAACCTCCCCACCCCCTAACGTCGACCTACGTGAGGCGACAGCAAGGGCGCGAGGGTCATGACGACGCGGGATCAATCCTACAGAATTGCCGGTGGGCCGACGGGCGTGTTGCTGTTGCACGGCCTCTGCGGCACCCCGGCCGAGCTGCGCTACGTGGCCAACGCTCTGGCGCGGGAGGGCTATACGGTGCACTGCCCGATGCTGGCGGGGCATGGCGGCAGCCAGAGCCTGCTCGAGGCTTCGTCCTGGACCGACTGGTACGACAGCGCTGCGCGCGCCCTCGACGAGATCCGGCAGAGCTGCGACGTGGTGATCGTCGGCGGCTTGTCGACCGGGGCCATCCTGGCGCTGCTGCTCGCCGCCCGCCGTCCTGCCGACGTGCAGGGCGTCAAGCTATACTCGCCGACGCTGTGGCTCGATGGCTGGCGGGTGCCGTGGTATGCGCGGGCGTTCCGCCTCGTCACCCAGAAGTGGCTGGCACGGCTCATATCTTTCCCCGCCCCGCACCAGTTCGGTATCAAGGACGCGCGGATTCGCGAGTTTGTCCAGGGCGCAATGGCCGCCGGTGACAAGAACGCCCCGCCGCCGCTGACACGGATGTCCGGCGCGGTGGTGCTGGAGCGGCGCTGGCTGATCGACGCCGCCCGCCGCCTGCTCGACGGCGTGACACAGCCGGTGCTGATCATCCATCCGCGCGAGGACGATCTTGCTGGTCTGAGCAACGTCGCCTACCTGCAGCGGCGGCTGCCCGGTGCGGTCGAGACGGTCATTCTCGACGACAGCTGGCACATCGTCACCGTCGATCGGCAGCGCCAGCTCGTGGCCGACCGCTCGGCCGAATTCGCAGCCCGCCTCGCCGGTCGCCCCGCAGCCCGAGTCGCGACCTCGACCGCGGACCTGCGCGTCGTCTCCGGCGGCCGCTCGGGCGCCTGCGCCTGAGGCCGGGGAGGCGCGCGCGTCGCCAATCGGCGATCGGCTTTCGGTACTCGGCAATCGAATTGGCTCATCCCATCGACCTGCACTCGCGATGGGGCGAGCAGACCCGGCTGCCGGCCGGCGGCGGGATTAACCTACGCGTGCGGTGGCCAGCCGCCCGGGGGCAGAAAAATTCGGCCTGTGCCAGCGGGAACAGCGCCGGCCGGGCGGCGCGGGCAAAGTGGCTTCAACGACGGACGATGGGTCCGCCGATCAGACACACTGGATGGAGGAAGTCATGAACAAGATCATCATCGCCGCCGCGGCCACCCTCGTCGTCTCGGCCACCGCCCTCACCTCGACGACGGCGCAAGCCGGCGGCGGCGTCAAGCTCGGCTTCGGCTTCCCGCTCGGCAGCTTCGTCGCCCGCCCGACCAGCCAGCCCTACCACCACGCTCCGGCCCACCACTTCAAAACCCCGCTGCACGCCCAGAAGTCTTTGGGCAAGCCCAAGGCGATGGTCGCCCATAAGAAGAGGATCGAGATCGACGATGAGGACGAGGCGCCGCGCCGCGTCGTCAAGGCGAAGTCGAAGCCGGACACCGAGGCTCGCGTCGCCAAGAAGAAGGTCAAGACCGAGGCCGACGAGGAGACGACGGCGAGCAAGGACCCCGGCCAGGGCGGCACCGTGACCGCCGCGCTGACGGCGGCCCGGGTCGCCCCCGAGGCAACGCAGGAGCCCGCGCCGGTCGCGGCCGAGGTACCGGTCAAGGAGCTGGTGACGGTCGAGCCGCCGCCGCAGGGCAACATCGAGCCGGCCGCCGCCGAGATCCCGGCGCAGGTGGTCAAGCAGGAGGCTGTGCAGCCGGTCGAGAGCGCCCCGGCGTCCAAGAAGACCGCCAAGAAGGGCCTCGAGTGCCGCAAGTTCATCCCCGCGGTCGGCGTGACCATCTCGGTCCGCTGCGAGGAGTAGGCGAGGCGAAAACGAGAGAGGGCCCGGCCGCTGACGCCGGGCCCTTATCGGCTATGATGGACAACCGCAGGGCAAGGGAGCCGGACATGCAAGGGAATGTGACGGGAGCGCCGGGTGCGGCAGGTATGGCAGGGCCGTTCTCCGGGCCGGAAGGCCGGGCCAAGGCGGTCAAGATGGCGCCCAAACTCGCCTACCGCAATCTGTTCCACGACCGTCTCAGCCTGATCGTGACGCTGACCGGCATCGTGTTCTCGGTGGTGCTGGTGGCAGTCCAGTGCGGGCTCTACCTCGGCTCGGAGCGCACCATCGCCGCCGTGCTCGACCAGACCGACGCCGACATGTGGGTGGTGCCGATCGGCACCAAGAGCTTCGATGACGCCTCGCTGCTCACGGGCCGCGAGAAGTATCGCGTGCTGTCCGCCCCCGGCGTCGCCAACGTCGAGGAGATGGTGATTGGCTTCGCCTCGTGGCGCAAGCCCGAGGGCGGCAAGAAGGCGTTCGTGCTGGTCGGCTCCGACTGGAAGAACGGCGGTTTGGCGCCGTGGAACATCACCGAGGGCAGCCTGGCCGAGCTGTCGAGGCCGAACTCGGTCGCCGTCGACCGGTCCTACTTCAAGGACCTCGGCATCGACGGGCTCGGCGCCCAGGCGGAGATCAATCAGTCGCGCGTCACCGTCGCCGCGGTCACCGAGCGCATTCGATCGTTCACAACGCTGCCCTACGTCTTCACCTCGCTCGCCAAGGCGAGGAGCCTCGTTGGCGCCGCGCCCGAACAGGCCTCCTACCAGCTGGTCAAGGTGGCCCCGGGCGCCGATATCGAGGAGGTGCGCGCGAAGCTCTCCGAACGCCTGCCGGACACCGAGGTGTTGCTGCACGACGAGTTCCGCGAGCGGAGCCTCAACTACTGGCTGTTCAAGACGGGCGCCGGCGCGGCGCTGATCGCCGGCGCAATCCTCGGCATCATCGTCGGCGTGGTCATTGTGGCGCAGACATTGTACTCGAGCACCAAGGACCACCTGAACGAGTTCGCGACCCTGCGCGCGCTCGGCGCCTCGGCGAGCTACATCCACGCCGTGATCCTGATCCAGGCGCTGTTGTCGGCGGTTATCGGCTACGTCGCCGGCATGGCGCTGGCGGGCCTGGTGATCTGGGGCTCGAAGGCGACCACGCTCAACATCGTCATGACGCCGAAGCTCGCCGCCGGCCTGTTCCTGCTGACCGTCGGCATGTGCGTGATCGCGGCCATCTCGGCGATCTTCAAGGTGACCCGGATCGATCCGGCGGGCGTGTTCAGCCGCTGAGCCTCGAGGTTAACGAAACCGAACGAAGAGGGCCCCCGTGGGGGCCCTTTTCCGCTACCCGCGTGGCCGTGACCAGCTTTCTTCCGGCCTGTCTCGTCCGGAACAGCGGATCGCGCGGGCCGAGGGCATTGTCCCCCCATCGGTCGGCGGGCGACGGGCCCGGCCCTTGGAGGACAGAAAGATGACCATGCACATGACCATCGACGCGGCCCCGCGCTCCGTGCTGGAGGCCAAGAACATCATCAAGAAGTTCGGCACCGGCGCCGGCGAGATCAGCGTCCTGAAGGGCGTCGACCTGAAGCTTCGCCCCGGCGAGCTGACCCTGCTGATGGGCCCCTCGGGCAGCGGCAAGACGACGCTTCTGTCGATCCTCGGCTGCATCCTGACCGCGAGCACGGGCGAGCTGCGCGTCGCCGGCGAGCAGGCGGTCGGCCTCGATGCCGAGGGCCTCGCCGATCTGCGCCGCCGCCATGTCGGCTTCGTGTTCCAGTCCTACAACCTGTTCCCGACGCTGACCGCACTCGAGAACGTGCTGATGGCGCTCGACGTGCGCGGCACCCGCATCGCCAATCCCGAGGCCGCCGCCCGCGAGGCGTTGGTGTCGGTCGGTCTCGCCCACCGCATCGATGCCTATCCCTCCAAGCTCTCGGGCGGCGAGAAGCAGCGCGTCGCGCTGGCTCGCGCGCTGGCCGGCCGGCCCTCGGTGATCCTCGCCGACGAGCCGACCGCGGCCCTCGACAGCGAGAACGGCAAGGCGGTGATGCAGCTGCTGGCGGACGTCTCCAAGGACCCGACCCGCGCCGTGCTGGCCGTGACCCACGACCACCGCACGCTCGGCTATGCCGACCGCATCGTGCGCATCGAGGATGGGGTGATCGTCTCCGACGAGCGCCGGGGTGAGGGCCTTGCGCAGGAGGCGGTCGGTCATGCAGCTTAAGGTATCGGCGGCCGCATCGGCCGAGACGGGCACGACCAGAAGGAGCAAGGGCCCCATGCGCAATATTCTCATAGCAGCCGCCGTGCTGGGGTTCGGCGCCGCCGGGGCCTACATGTTCAAAGACCAGATCGGGCTTGCCGGCAAGGCGCCCGCGCGCAAGGCCGAGGCAGTGGTCGCCGTCGACTGGATCGCCGCCGCGCCGGGTCGCGTCGAGCCAAAGTCGGGAGAGATCCGGCTCGGTGCCTCGGTGCTCGGCCGTGTTGCCGAGGTGCTGGTCAAGGTCGACGACGAGGTCGAGGAGGGTGAGCTTCTGGTGCGTCTCGACGACGAGGAGGCGCGTGCGCGGCTCGCCGCCGCCGAGGCCGAGGCGCTGGCACGGCGCAAGGATCAGAAGGACCTGCAGTCGAGCCGTGAGGAGGTGCGCGACGCCGAGGACGCGGTCTACAACGCCGAGCGCGCGGTGACCGGCGCCCGATTCGAGCTCGACTATGCGATCGCCGCAAAGCGCGCCGGCAGCGGCAGCAAGCAGGAGCTGGCCTCGGCGAGGAAACGCCTCAGGGACGCCGAGGAGCGCTTGCGCAAGGAGCGCCTCGCGTTCGTCAAGGCGCAATCGAAGCCGGGCCTCGCCTCGCCGAACCGCGCCGAATCCGTGGTCAGCGCCGGCCGCGCCGACGTGACGATTGCCGAGGCCCTGCTGGAGAAGACCCGCATCCGCGCCTCGAGCCAGGGTCGCGTGCTGCAGATGAACGCCAAGGCCGGCGAGATCGTCGCGCCGTCGGCGGAGCAGGCGCTGGCGGTTATCGGCGACATGTCGGTGGTCAAGGTCAAGGCCGAGGTCGACGAGAGCGACATCGCCAAGATCAAGCTCGGCCAGCGCGCCTACGTGCGCTCGATCAGCTTTCCCGGCAAGGAGTTCCAGGGCAGGGTCACCAAGCTCGCGCCGTCGGTGGCGGCGCCGAAGATTGGCCCGCGCGGGCCCCGCCGCGCCAACGACGTCGACGTGCTCGAGGTGACGATCGATCTCGATGGGGAGGTGCCGCTGTTGCCGGGCATGCGGGTAGACGCCTTTTTTCGCTGACGCCCGCCCGGCAGGGGTTCCTGGCGGCTCGAGCGATCCCGAGGTCCGCCTTGCTGTGCGATGAAGGCGGCACTCGGGTCGTCGGGGTCAGACCCCGCGGGTCTGCCCATTGCTCCATACTCGCTTTGATCATGCCATGGGGGTCGGACCCACAGGGTCCGACCCCGAAATTGCCATTCAATCCGGGTCCGACTTGATGCCGGCGCAGATCGCTTTCAGTGCCTTCCATTGCTGGTCGGTCAGGATCGGCGTCGTCGCGTAGCCGGCGCTCGCCTCCATCCGCCGGGCCCGCTCCTCGCTCGGGGGATGCGTACTGAGCACGTCGGGTACCTTGAGGCTCTTGCCGCCGCCTTCTTTCTTGAGCAGGCGGCGGAAAAACTGGGCGAGACCGGTCGGCGCCACGCGCGCCTCTTTCATGATGCGGATCGCCTGCGTGTCGGCCTCGGTCTCGGCGCCGCGGGTGTAGGCGATTTGCACTAGGATGAGGCCGACGTTGGCCATCGTGCCGCCGCCGCCGCCGAGCATCAGCTCGGTCGCCGCGGCAAGCCCGATCGCGCGCACGAAGCCGGTCTCCGGATGCAGCTCGAGCCCGTGGCCCATCTCGTGGGCGAGCACGCCGGCAACCTCGTCCGCGCTGTCGGCCTGGGCGATCAGGCCGCGCGTCAGCACGATGCGCTCGCCCGGTGCCGCGAACGCGTTCACGAGCCCCCAGTCGGCCACCACCACGTCGAACGGGCGCGTTCCCCCAGCGGCATCCGACAGCCGGCGCGTCATGAGGTCGAGCGCGGCGCGCCCGGCCGGCGCCTCGCACTTCGCCTTGCCCTCGGTCATGGCGGCGATCGTCTGCTCTCCGAGCTTGACGCGGATCTTGTCGGGCAGGAAGCCGGCGACGGTGCGGGCAGGGGTCAGTCCGCCGAGGGCAGCCAGCGCGGCGACGAGGCCGACGAGGGCGGCGGCGAGGACCCAGGGGCGTGCGTGGCGCCAGCGCTCGGCGCCGACAGTCAGCTGCGGCGCGGCCTCGGCCAGCGCGCGAGCGAAAGTGCCGCTCGGCACGAACAGCGTCGCCCCCGGCTGATGGGCGTAGCTGACCAGGACGTCGATGGAATGGGCTGCGAGCGGCTGCGCCACCGCGAGCGCGCCGTAGGGCCAGACGAGCGGCGCCGGCGGGCTCGCGCCGCCGGCGTCGGGGTTGCGCCGGCCGATCTCGATGCCGCCCTTGCCAAGACGCACGCCGACGGTCTCGGAAGCGGCCGATACCCCGTCCGAGAAGCGGCCTTCGAAGCTCGGCTGGAACGCGTCAGAATGCATCGATGTCGAATGCCTCGGCCAGGCCTTCTCCGCGCCGGATCCCCTGATCCTGTCCCTGGGCGATCTCCGCCAGCGGCACCTCGCCGACGATCTCCATGCGCTCGACGAGGTAACGCGTCGTGCGTGCTTGAATGATCGGGCTGAGCAGGCCGGCCGCGGTGATGATCACGGCGATTCCCAACAGCGAGAATGCCTGGGTGAGCACCGGAGTCTGTTCGGGAGACGTCCCGAGGGCGAGCCCCAGCCCGACCGCGACGGCGAAGACGGCCAAGAGCGCCGCGACAATCCCGGCGAGCCAGATCAGGAAGTTGCCGATTGCGATCCAGACCAGCCCGCCGCCAGTGGTCGAAGCCCGAAACGTGGCTCCCTCGAAGAACGTGTGCGCGGCGAAGTGGTTGAACTGGGCCGCCCGGTAAAAGGCGGAGAGCACCGAGTAGGCGAGCAGTGCGACCGCCAGCACGCCGTAGACGATGACGATCAGCTTGGCGATCGTTGCGGAATCGAGTTGCCCGCGCTTGGCGGCGATCGCGGCGATGCCGAGGTTGGTCAGGCCGAGCTGGATGACGAGGCCGGTCACGACCAGGATCACCAGCGCACCGAGCCACAGGATGGCGAACGGCCCGTAGAGCGGGCCCGACGAGCCGGTGAAGCGGAACGGGCGGTCGCCGAACCGCATGTCGTCGGTCAGCATCCGCTGCAGCCTGGTCGCCCGCCACGGCGTCGCCCAGCCGAGCGTGAACGGCAGCACCAGCAGCGTCCAGAAATAGGTCCAGCCGTAGCGCCACGAGCTGCCGACGAGCCCCATCCGGATGCCGCGCCAGCGCGTGCGCGAGAGCCGGTAGCGCTGGGCGCGGGAGGTGCCGATGCCGATCAACAACGCAATCAGCACGTAGAGCAGCAGCTGGTAGATCGCGAGGGCGGGCGATTGCGGCCCGAACAGGATCGCCACCGCGACGCCGCCGAGCAGGATCGGAAGCAGCACCAGCGCGAACACGATCAGGAAGCCGACAAAGAGCTCGCGCCCGGTGCCGGTGTACTCGAGCGGCTCATCGTCGAGGCGGACCGCCGACCACAGCCGGCGGCGGACCTCGGTCTTGCCCCAAAAATGGTAGGTCCCGAGGGTCACGAGGCGCAGCAGGTAGTTGGCGATCGACAGCCCGAGGAGGCCGATCGGCTGCACCCAGTCGAGCCGCAGTGCCCGCCTGCGCCCGCCTGTCGCCTGCTGATGCGGAAGGGGCTGGTCGTTGGCCATGGCGTCGGCTCCTGCGGACGGTTGGGGCGCGAGCATGGTCGCCACCGATCGGGCCGCGGCCGGGCGGCCGGTCGGCATGCCAGCCATAGCATGTTCGCCGTAGCCGGACGATGCCGGAACGAAAACGGCACGGCCGAACCGTTACCGTGACGCATTTTGGCCGCCCGGATATGCCGCTGTTAACTGTGACTTCCTGGCAACGTGGATGATGCGCGTTTGCCTAGTTTGGGACACAAACGGATCGCACGATGTCCGCGGATCAAGGCCGGAAGCGGCCTCCGCGGTGCGTGGAGGCTCGCTCTCGGAGACAAGCACGTGCTCAGCTTCGTCGATTGTCTATGACGGCGCTCTCGGGTGCGCCGCTGTGGTCGTGACGTCTCGCCGTCGCGCCGGGAGCCTTCCGTCGAAGCTCGAGGGATCATCATGGACGCAAGGACGTTCGACAAGAGGAAGCTGCCGAGCCGTCACGTGACGGAGGGGCCGTCGCGCGCGCCGCATCGCTCCTACTATTACGCGATGGGGCTGACCGAGGAGCAGATCCATCGTCCGCTCGTCGGCGTCGCGTCGTGCTGGAACGAGGCCGCGCCCTGCAACATCGCGCTGATGCGCCAAGCTCAGTCGGCCAAGAAGGGGGTCGACGAGAACGGCGGCACGCCGCGCGAGTTCTGCACCATCACCGTCACCGACGGCATTGCCATGGGCCACCAGGGCATGAAGTCGAGCCTCGTCTCGCGCGAGGTGATCGCCGATTCGATCGAACTCACCATGCGCGGCCACTGCTACGACGCCCTCGTTGGCATCGCCGGCTGCGACAAGAGCCTGCCCGGCATCATGATGTCGATGCTGCGCCTCAACGTGCCGAGCGTGTTCATGTACGGCGGCTCGATCCTGCCCGGCAGGTTCAAGGGTCGCGACGTGACCGTGGTCGACGTGTTCGAGGGCGTCGGCATGCATTCGGCGGGACGCATGTCGGACGAGGAGCTGCACGAGCTCGAGTGTGTCGCCTGCCCGTCGGCCGGCTCCTGCGGCGGCCAGTTCACCGCCAATACCATGGCCTGCGTATCCGAGGCGATCGGCCTCGCGCTGCCGGGCTCGGCCGGCGCGCCGGCGCCTTACGAGACGCGCGACCAGTACGCGGTCGAGAGCGGCAAGGCGGTGATGCGCCTGTTGGCAGACGGCATCCGTCCGCGCGAGATCGCGACCCGCAAGGCTTTCGAGAATGCCGCCGTCGTCGTCGCCGCCACGGGCGGGTCGACCAACGCCGCACTGCACCTGCCGGCGATGGCGCACGAGGCCGGCATCGACTTCGATCTGTTCGCTGTCGCAGAGATCTTCAAGCGCACGCCCTACATCGCCGACCTGAAGCCGGGCGGCAAGTTCGTCGCCAAGGACGTGTTCGACATCGGCGGCGTGCCGCAGATCCTCAAGGCCCTGCTTGAGGGCGGCTACCTGCACGGCGACTGCCTGACCGTCACCGGCAAGACGATGGCCGAGAACATGGAGGGCGTGAAATTCAACGCCGACCAGAAGGTCGTCTACCCGGTCTCCAATCCGATCACCAGGACCGGCGGCGTGGTCGGGCTCAGGGGCTCGCTCGCTCCCGATGGCGCGATCGTCAAGGTCGCCGGCATGAAGAATCTCCAGTTCCGCGGGCCGGCGCGCGTGTTCGACTGCGAGGAGGACGCGTTCCGCGCCGTCGAGGCGCGTGACTACAAGGACGGCGACGTCATCGTCATCCGCTACGAGGGGCCGAAGGGCGGCCCCGGCATGCGCGAGATGCTCTCGACCACCGCGGCCCTCTACGGCCAGGGTGCCGGCGACAAGGTGGCGCTGATCACCGACGGGCGCTTCTCCGGCGCCACGCGCGGCTTCTGCATCGGCCATGTCGGCCCCGAGGCGGCGGTCGGCGGCCCGATTGGGCTGATCGAGAATGGCGACATGATCGCGATCGACGCCGAAGCCGGCACGCTCGATCTCGAGGTTGCCGCCGGCGAGCTCGAGCGCCGCCGCAAGACCTGGAAGGCGCCGCCCAATGCCTATCAGTCCGGCGCGCTCAGAAAGTATGCCGATCAGGTCGGGCCGGCCTCGAAAGGGGCCGTCACTCACGCCGGCGGCAAGGCGGAAGTGCACTGCTATGCGGATATCTAGTCGCTCGGCTACGTTTGCGTTGCTGCTGGCGCTCGCGCTGCCGGCCGCGGCCGCGGCTGCCGATTTCAAATCGCCGGGGGAGGCATTGAAGCAGGGCGAGAGCGCCTACCGCGGCGGCTTCTACGAGCTGGCGATCCCCGCGCTCGAGCATGCGGCTGCAGCCAACATGTTCATGGCCCAGTATCTGCTCGCGCGGATCTACGCCAATAACCGCATCTCCTATACCGATCACGCCAAAGCCTATGTGCTGTACCAGAAGCTCGCCAACGACCACGCCGACGTCGATCCCGAGGACGACGCACGCGCGCCTTTCGTCGCCACGGCGCTGATCGAGCTCGCGGGCTACCTGAGGCGCGGTCTGCCCGAGTTCGGCATCCGGCGCGATGCGTCGCGTGCGGCGGAGTACATCCGCCACGCCGCCACCTTCCTCGATGACGAGAGGGCCCAGTTCGAGCTGGCCAAGATGACGCTCGAGGGCGACGGCGTCATGCAGAGCGTACAGACCGGCCTGCATCTGCTCTCGCGCCTCTCGCAGGACGGCCACGCGCCGGCCCAGGCCTTCCTCGCCGATCTCTACTGGCGCGGCCAGTACGTCGAGAAGGATGCCATCAAGGCGTACGCGCTGATCACGGTCGCGGTTCGCAACGCACCCGCCGACGAGCGGGTCTGGATCGAGGACATCTACCAGACGATCTACTGCGGCTCGGCCGAGGGCGTGCGTGCGCAGGCAACCGGCACCGTCGCCGAATGGAGCCGGCGCTACGGTCGCGCGCCGCAGGTCGCGGCCGATCCCGATCCCGGCGACCAGGGTTTGGACTACGTGCGCGTGTGCGCCAACGGCGAGCCAGTGCCGTTGCAGCGCCGCGGCGAGGTCGCCGGTGATGAGGGGCTCGTCGGCGACTTGGTCCCGCACGGTGCGCCCGGTCAACCGATTGAGCGCCAGCGCTACATGCTCGGCGGCGCGGCAGGCAGTGTGCGCGCGGTCGGCGCGACGCAGCCCGCCCCGGCCGCTCGCTGAGGGGCGCGGCCCTCATGCGTCCGGACCGGTCGGATCTGCCATGCGCCGGCTCGCGCCGGCGTCACGCATCGAGCTCGATCCACGCCGGCACGTGATCGGAGGGCTTCTCCCAGCCGCGGACGTGGCGGTCGACGCCGGCCGCCAGCAGCCGGTCGGCCGCCTCCGGCGACAGCAGCAGATGGTCGATGCGGATGCCGTCGTCCTTGCTCCAGGCGCCGGCCTGATAGTCCCAGAACGTATAAACGCCGGGCTCCGGATGGCAGGCGCGGATCGCATCGGTGAGCCCGAGTCGGCCAAGCGCGCGCCACGCGCGGCGGCTCTCCGGCTGGAACAGCGCGTCTTCTTTCCAGGCTTCCGGCCGGCGCGCATCGGCGGGCTCGGGGATCACGTTGTAGTCGCCGCAGATGACCAGCGCCATCTCGTCGGCGAGCTGGCGTGCGAGGTGGCGCTCCAGCCGCGCCATCCAGGCGAGCTTGTAGGCGAACTTCTCGGTTCCGACGGGATTGCCGTTCGGCAGGTAGAGGGAGACGACGCGCACCGCGCCGCGCGTCGTCGCCACCGTCGCCTCGAGGTAACGCGCTTGCGGGTCGTCCGTTTCGCCGGGCAGCCCGCGCGTGACGTCCTCGAGCGGCAGCCTGGACAGGACGGCGACGCCGTTGAAGCCCTTCTGGCCGTGCACCGCGACGCGGTAGCCGAGATCCTCGAAGGCGGCCGCCGGGAAGGCCTCGTCGATGCTCTTGATCTCCTGCAGGCAGACGACGTCGGGCGCCGCCTCGCCGAGCCACTGGATGGCGACCTCGAGCCGCGCCTTGACGCCGTTGATGTTCCAGGTGGCGATCTTCATCGCGGGCCCCGTCCGCCGGCGTGGCGATACGGCCTACATCGAGAAGCTGGTGCCGCAGCCGCAGGAGGCGGTCGCATTCGGATTCTTGATCTGGAACGAGGCGCCGATCAGGTCGTCGACGAAGTCGATCTCCGAGCCGGCCATGTACTGCAGCGAGACCGGATCGATCAGCACCTTGGCACCCGCCTTCTCGACCACGATGTCGTCCGGCTCGCCGCCGGCAACGAGGTCGAACTTGTACTGGAAGCCGGAGCAGCCGCCGCCTTCGACGCTGACGCGCAGCATGCGGGCGGCCGCCTCGGCGGCAACGATCTCGGCAATGCGCCTGGCGGCGCGGTCGGTGACGGTGACGGTGGCGCTCATTATGGTCCTCGGTACGGCGCGAGCCGGGTTGCCGGCCGGCGCAAATCGGTCCTAGGAAGATAGGGGCGGGGGCGGCGAAGTCAAACCAGGGGAGGCGAGGTGGGCGAGGGGTTTGCGAGGCTCGGCACCGGCAAGGAAGGCTCCGCCGGCTACGGAGAGGGGCTGGCGGCCGGCGCCCGCTCACCGGGGCCCTATGCCGCGAGCGCGATTGCGAGCCGCGGGCGTCAGCATGCCGAGCCGGACTGCCCGACCCGCAGCCCGTTCCAGCGCGACCGCGACCGCATCCTGCACTCGACGCCGTTCCGTCGTCTCACCTACAAGACGCAGGTGTTCGTCTACCACGAGGGGGATCACTTCCGCACCCGCCTGACCCACAGCCTGGAGGTGGCGCAGATCGCCCGCACCATCGCCCGCCAGCTACGCCTCGACGAGGATCTCGCCGAGGCGCTGGCGCTGGCGCACGATCTCGGCCATTCGCCGTTCGGCCATGCCGGCGAGCGCGCGCTCGACGCCGTCATGCGCACCTACGGCGGCTTCGACCACAACGCGCAGAGCCTGCGTGTGGTGCTTCATCTCGAGCGCAAATACCAGAATTTCGACGGGCTCAACCTGAGCTGGGAGACGCTCGAGGGGCTGGCGAAGCACAACGGTCCGGCGCCTCGGGGCGGCGCCATCGACAAGGTGACGCGCTCGCTTGCCGGCTGGCGGAGCCTCGAACTCGACCGCTACGCCTCGGCCGAGGCGCAGGTGGCGGCGCTCGCCGACGACATCGCTTACGTCAACCACGACATCGACGACGGGCTCCGCGCCGGTTTGATCGCGGTCTCCGACCTCGCCGGCATGCCGATCGTCGGCGCGCTGGCGCGCGATATCCTCGAGGTGCGCTCCGAGGAGCCGCGGCGCATCTACGCGGTTACCCGCCGCATGATCACGGCGATGATCCGCGACGTGGTGACCGAGAGCCGGCGGCGTCTCGCCGCACTGGCGCCGGCCTCGCCGGACGACATTCGCGCCGCCGCCGCCCCGGTCGTCGCCTTCTCCGATCCGCTCGCCCGCGACTTGGCCCGGCTCAAGGCGTACCTGTTCGAGCGCGTCTATCGCCACCCGCGCATCAACAAGGTCATGGCCTCGGCCGAGGCGACCGTGGCCCGGCTGTTCGAGCGCTACCTCGCCGAGCCGGTGGTGATGCCCGCCGCCTGGCACAGCGCAGCCGCAGGGCTCTCCGAGCGCCGCCTTGCGCGCCTGGTCGGCGATTTCGTCTCCGGCATGACCGACCGCTACGCCATCGCCGAGCACGCCCGCCTGTTTGACGCGACGCCGGAATTGCGTTAGGCGCGGGCTCACTTGCGCGGGCTGCGCCGAAGTCTTCCAGGAATACAGGCAATGAACGTACTCGCGGACGTCGAGGCGCGCCTCGAGGCGGCTCTCGAGGCGCTGAAGCAGGCAGGCGAGCTACCCGCCGATCTCGCCGTCGGCAAGGTCGAGGTCGACCGGCCGCGCGACGCGAGCCACGGCGATCTCGCCTGCAACGCGGCGATGGTGCTGGCCAAGGCGGCGCGCATGAAGCCGCGCGACATCGCCGAGCGGCTCGCACGCCAGCTCGCGGGCGACAAGGACATTCAGCGCGTCGAGGTCGCCGGGCCGGGGTTCCTCAATCTGACATTGACCAATGCCTATTGGCAGCGCCTCGTTGCGACGATTCTGGGCGATGGGCCGCGCTACGGGCGCAGCGAGGAGGGCGCCGGCGCGCGCGTCAACGTCGAGTACGTCTCCGCCAATCCGACCGGACCGATGCACGTCGGCCATTGCCGCGGCGCGGTGCTCGGCGACGCGCTGGCCAACCTGCTCGCCTTCACCGGCTACGACGTGACGCGCGAGTACTACGTCAACGACGCCGGCGGTCAGGTCGACGTGCTCGCGCGCTCGGCTCTCCTGCGCTATCGCGAGGCGCTGGGCGAGAGCATCGGCGCCGTGCCGGAAGGTCTCTATCCGGGCGAGTACCTGAAGCCGGTCGGCGAGATGCTGGCCAGAGAGCATGGCCGGGCGCTGCTCAAGCTGGGCGAGGCGCGCGCGCTGGGGATCGTCCGCGAGCACGCGATTGCCGCCATGCTGGCCGCGATCAAGGACGACCTCGCCGCGCTCGATATCCGCCACGACATCTTCTTTTCGGAGGCGTCTCTCAGCCGCGGCGGCATCGACAAGATCAAGGCGGCGATCGACGCGCTTGCAGCGAAGGGGCTCATCTACAGGGGCCGCCTCGACAAGCCGAAGGGACACGACGACGAGGAGTGGGAGGACCGCGAGCAGACGCTGTTCAAGTCGACCGCATTCGGCGACGAGGTCGACCGCGCGCTGATGAAGTCGGACGGCAGCTATACCTATTTTGCCGGCGACATCGCCTACCATTACGACAAGCTGATGCGGGGCTACCGTCACCTGGTCGACGTATTCGGCGCCGACCACATCGGCTACATCCCGCGCATGCTGGCGGCGGTGGCCGCGTTCGCCGGCGGGACGGTGGACCAGAAGGGTTGGCGGACGACCGGCGGCAGCGCCGACCTCGCGATCAAGGTCGTGCAGCTCGTCAAGCTCTTTCGCGCCGGCGAGCCGGTCAAGATGTCGAAGCGGGCCGGCACCTTCGTCACGCTGCGCGACGTCGTCGACGAGGTCGGGCGCGATCCGGTCCGCTTCATGATGCTCTACAGGAAGGAGCTCGAGCCACTCGACTTCGACTTCGCCAAGGTCACCGAGCAGTCGAAGGACAATCCCGTCTTCTACGTGCAGTACGCGCACGCGCGGGCGGCGTCTGTGTTTCGCAATGCACGCGAGGCATTTCCTGGCCTCGAGACCGGCCCGGCCGCGCTCGCCGCCGCCGACCTCGCCCGCCTCGACGATCCGGGCGAAATCGCGCTCGTCAAGAGCCTCGCCATGTTCCCGCGGCTCGTCGCCGGGGCGGCGCGGGCACACGAGCCGCACCGGGTCGCGTTCTACCTCTACGACCTCGCCTCGGCGTTCCACGCGCAGTGGACGCGGGGCAATGATTCGCCACATTTGCGCTTTATCCGACAAGAGGATAGGGGCGCGACCGTCGCCCGGCTTGCCCTCGTGGGAGCTACGCAGCAGGTGATATCCTCAGGATTGGCCCTGCTCGGCGTCGAGGCGCCGGAGGTGATGCGCTAGACTCGCGATTCGAGGGCAGGCGCAATCAGGGTGTGAGGAAAATTCGAGATGGCACGTTTCAACGGACCCGCGCCGGGAGCGGGCCAGCGCGCTCAACAGGGTTTTCCGCAGGCGCCTCGGCAGGCCGCGCCACAGCAGAATCGGCCCGCCGATCCCTACGCACATGAATCCGGCCTCAGCCACTATCCCGAGGCACAGGCCTACGACAGCGGGTTCCCGTCGCGTCAGCCGGTGCCGCAGGCCGATCCGCAGGGCCGCTATGCGCCGCCTTACGACGCTTACGCGGCGCCTGATCCGCGCACGCAGCCGGGCTACCCGCCGGCCGCCCCCGACCCGTACCGCCGCCAGCCCGATCCGCCGCCGTTCGAGGCGCCGCAGGCTTATGCCCCGCCGAGCTTTGAGGCCGACCCCTATTCGCGCCATGAGCCGGCGTTCGGACCGGCACAGGCCGCCGTGCCGCCGCAGTTCCAGCCCGCGGGTGATCTCCGGGGGACGGTGCACGACCAGTGGGGGCAGCCCGCCGGTCGCAACGCCATGGGCTACGACGTCGGCGGCTACGAGACCGCCGATCCCGGAGCCTATCCTTCCGCGCAATCGACCCACGCTGCAGCTCCGGGCTGGGGCAACGAGGAGGCCACGTACGCCGGCGACCAGGGTGCAGGCTATGGCTACCAGATGGCCGAGCCGCACGGCGGCGCACTGACCGAGCAGCACGACATCGACGACGAGGAGTACGAGGACGAGGAGCCGCGCGGCCGCGGCCGCATGCTGCTGATCGCCGGCGCTCTGGTCGGCGCCATCGGCATCGGTGGTGCGCTGGCGTTCGGCTACAAGGCATTCCTCGGCAGCGGACCCGACGGCACTCCGCCGATCGTCAAGAACGATGCCGCGCCGAGCAAGATCAGGCCGGCCGAGCCGGGCGGAAAGCAGTTCGCCCACACCGATTCGAAGATCATGGGGCGGTTGAGCGATACCGGCTCCGTCGCCACCTCGGCGACCACCCCGGCAAGCGCCAGCGATAGCGAGGGCGGCACGCGCAAGGTCCAGACGGTCGTCATCGGTCGGGACGGCTCGGTGGCTGCTCCTGCGGCACAGCCGGCGACGTCGGCTGCAGCGCCCGTCGTCTCGGTGCCCGGCATGACCGTCATCGACGGCTTCGGCGCCACGCCGGCGGCGCGCGACGCGCAGCGCCCGATCGTCGTCAATCCGCCCGCGGCAGCGCCGCCAGCGGAAAAACCAGTCGCCATCGCCAAGGTCGCCCCGCCGGCCGCGGCGGCCCCCGCTCCCGCGGCACCGCAGATCACCCAGGTCAAGCCGGCGGCCCCGGTAGCCGTCAAGAAGCCGGTCGAGAAGAAGGTGGCGGCGGTCGCGCCGACCGCTGCCGCGCCCGCGGCGCGTCCGTCCGGCGCCGGCTACGTCGCCGTGCTGACCTCGGTTCCGGCCTCATCGTCGAGCCGCATGGAGGCGCTGAAGCAGTTCGCCGACATGCAGCAGAAGTACGGCAGTGTTCTGCAGAGCAAGACGCCCGACGTGACCGAGGCCAATCTCGGCGCCAAGGGCACGTATCACCGCTTGGTCGTCGGCCCGCCGGCCTCGCGCGAGCAGGCGAGCGCGCTGTGCAGCCAGCTCAAGAGCGCCGGCTACGCCGGTTGCTGGGTCACCGCCTATTGAGCACGCGGCGCGACGCTCATCTCCGCCGTTTCTCCTCCCCTCGCGTGGAGGGGTTGCGGGTGGGGGGAATCGCGACGTCCGACACGGGGTAGGACCCTGCGGGTCCG
>JBFMEX010000008.1:0-36101 GCA_040752215.1 Pseudomonadota bacterium
ACAGATAAGGCCAATTTATCTCGGATCCGAACATTTCCGAACACAGATTTGTTAAACTTTTCCAGTACACTTCGCTTCCTGTGTTACCAACTCAGAGAAAGGATCCGTTCTGTGGGTTCCCTCAACAAGCATGAAACTTGGTATCAAAAGCGGACCCTGGATTCCGGGCGACCTGGATCAGCCAGCATCGCCGACTTTGAGGCAGTGCTGGTCGAGCAACTCCGCGCCACCTTCATGTCTACGCTCTACGAGCCCATACCGCCTCGCCTCGTCGAGCGGCTTGAAGCCCTCTTCGAGGGTCCAGAGGCATTTCGCCCGACCGAGGTAGCACGCAACTAGAACGCGCCTGCCGTCTCCAAACGCTGCACCAGATAATGCAGCCGAGCCGGAATTGGCTCACGAAGAGCCTCTGCAAAATGCATTCTGAGGCCTTGACCGATCAGGTCAAGGCTCAAGTGGTCTGCTGCGGGATGGATCCCGGGGTCGAGCAACACGGACACCCCGTTCTTTCGGACCGCTCGTTCGAGCATCCGATGGCGGGGCTGCACCGACTGCCAAGCCGACCGACGCAACGCCCTGAAGGGATGGTCCTGCATTATTTGCAGCAGTTTGATTTGCAGCAGTTTGGTCAACATGTTCATTGGACAAGGCCCTCGTTGGCATTCCTCCAGGGCATCTGCCTCGAAGGCGTTGCGCGTCTGCCGCCAAGATTTGTTCGAAACATGAGCACTACCCGATTAACAATCTAGGCCAAATTACCATGTTTTCTGTTAACAATTGATTAGCGTTTATTTGTCTATCCTGAGCCCATTCAACGGTTGGCTGAAGGACATTTCGCATGAACCCGGCAAATGCCTTTCTGAGGGAGATACCCTGGCTTCGCCGTTTTGCTCGCGCTCTGTGCGGCTCGCAAATGGTTGCCGACAGGCAGATAGAGGCCGTTCTGGTGCGAGCTCGGACCGAACCTGACCTGATGGAGGGCAACGGATCTCCGCGAGTGATCCTCTTCCGAGCCTTCTGCCGGGTCTGGCGCAGCATGAACGGCGATGACCATTTGCTGCAAATGCTCTTGCCCGGCGATTGCCGCGGTCCGGAGCGTATATTGGCGGCAATAACGCCGAATGCCCGGCAGGCCTTTCTGCTCTCGAGCCTCGAGGGCTTCTCGCCACCTGAGGTGGCCGACATCCTCGAGTGTTCGCAGATCGACGTGGCTGATCTGCTGCGCGATGCCCGCATGCAGATTGCGCAGCAGGCCGCGACGGGTGTCTTGATCATCGAGGACAAGGTGGCCATCGCGGAACACCTCAAGACGGCAGTCGAGGAGATGGGGCATTGGGTTCAAGGCGTGACCGGCACCTTGAGCGAGACGAGATCGGTGATCTCAGAGTTGGAGCGCTTTCATCTTCGCCCTGGGATCGTGCTGGCAGATGTGTTTCTCGCCGATGGTGCGTCCGGCATCGATGTCGTGAACGACATCATGGCCCATGGCGACGTGCCCGTTATTCTCATAGGTGGCCTACCGCACAACGCGGTGGCGGCAAGCCTCCCGAAGCCGATGTATATGCTTCGCGACCCGTTCTCGCGCGAATCTCTCGGCGCAGCGATAAGTCAAGCGCTGTTCTTCCAGGGCTCGGGAACTACGATCGAATTCTAAGGGCGACCGCAAGGCACAGCGCTGTGCGAGCGATCTGACCGACGAGAAGTGGGCCCTGAGCGGAGCAGCACATGCCGCGCCTAAGGTGGTGGCCGTCGGTTTTGTGCCCGCCTGCTTATACCGGCGTGCGAAAGAATCGACCTGCTGCCAGCGCCAGCCGTCGCGCCGGTATTTCTTTCATTGCACGCGGCGACACGCGTTCCGAGAGCCGGCCGCCGCGCGGCCAGTGGCAGCATGCGCGAAAATTGCGCTCGTCGGTACTGCGGTCAATGTTCTTGCGACGTAGGGCCTCTTGATCACCCCAGCAGGTCTCTGAGCCACGGAACCAGCGGCGCGTCGGCCGGCGGCATCGGGTAGCTCGAGAGCCGGCTCGCCCGCACCCAGGCGATCTCCTGCCCCTCGCGCGGGTCGACCTCGCCCTCCCAGTTGCGGCAGAGATAGAGCGGCATCAGCAGGTGGAACGTCTCGTAGGTGTGGCTGGCGAAGCAGAACGGGGCGAGGCACGTCTCGCACACCTCGATGCCGAGCTCTTCTTGCAGCTCGCGGCAGAGCGCGGCCTCCGGCGTTTCGCCCGCATCCACCTTGCCGCCCGGAAACTCCCACAGCCCGGCAAGCTGCTTGCCGTCCGGCCTGCGGGAGATCAGCACGCGGTTGTCGCGGTCGACCAATGCCGCGGCGACGACGAGCAGCAGCTTGCGGGGTGGAGGCGGCGACATCCGATGCGCTCCCGGCGCTATCTGCGCGTGAGCACGAGAGCGGTCTCGGTCAAGCCGGAGAGCCCGCGCTTGGCCAGACCGGGATTGGCCGACAGCACCTCGCGCGCCTCGAGCTCGGTGATGTCGAACGCAGCCCGGAGCATATCTCGGACCCGCGCGCGCGGGGCCGGGAACGGCGGCCCCGTCATCTCCGCCGAATCGAACTCGAGCCCGATCAGCAGCAGCGGCACGCTCGCGGGAGTGAGCCGCGCCAGCGCATCGGCGAAACGCGGCTGCTCGGCCGGCGGGAACGCGACCAGCGAGGCACGGTCGTAGACGCCGGCCACACCGGCCGTCACCGCTGGCGGCAGCGCGAAGATGTCGCCGCACCAGAGCGCATACGGCTCGGCGCGCTTGACCAGGAAGCCGTCGTGAAATTCGATTGCGGGCGTCAGCCCCTCGGCCGCGAAGAAGTCGTCGATCGCCATCTCGACGAGCTCGACGCCGATCACGCGATGGCCTTGCGCCGCGAGCCAAGCCATGTCGCGGCTCTTGCCGCACAGCGGCACCAGCACCTCCGAGCCCTTGGCGAGGCCGAGCTCCGGCCAGTGGCGGATCAGCAGGTCGTGCACCTCGGGCCGGTGGAAGCCGATGTCGCCGGTGCGCCAGCGCTCGTGCCAGAAATCGGGTTCCATGGCCGCACCTCCTATCGCCGGGCGCTCGCGCTCAGCTCCGGTAATCGGCGTTGATCGACACGTAGTCATGGGTGAGATCGCAGGTCCAAACCGTCGCCTTGGCCGCGCCGACGCCGACGTCGACCCGGATCACGATCTCGCGGTTCTTCATGTAGCGCGCCGCCACCGGCTCGGAGTACTCGGGCGCCCGCTCGCCGTTGGCGGCGACCCGGTGCGGGCCGAGCCAGATCGAGAGCTTGTCGCGGTCGGCAGCCTCGCCCGACTTGCCGACGGCCATCACCACCCGGCCCCAGTTCGGATCCTCGCCGGCGATCGCGGTTTTCAGGATCGGCGAGTTGGCACAGGCGAGCGCGATCCGCCGCGCGGCGGCCCACGACTCGGCCCCCTCGATCTCGAAGGTGACGAACTTGGACAGTCCCTCGCCGTCCTTGGCGACCTGGATCGCGAGATCGCGCATCAGGTTGTTGAGCGCCCACTTGAAGCCGTCGAGCCGCGCGTCGCCCGTGCCGGCGAGAAGCGGCTGGCCGCGCCTGGCCGCCGCGCCGGTGGCGAACAGGAGGCAGGTGTCGCTGGTCGAAGTATCGCCGTCGACCGTCAGGCAGTTGAACGTCGTGGCCGCCGCCTCGGTGACGAGGTGCTGCAGCGCCGGCTGCGGGATCGCCGCGTCGGTGAACATGAAGCAGAGCATCGTCGCCATGTCGGGAGCGATCATGCCGGCGCCTTTGCAGAAGCCGTTGAGCGTCACCTCGACCCCGCCGATCTCGCACGTCCGCGTCGCGAGCTTCGGGTAGGTGTCGGTGGTCATGATCGCGCGCGCCGCCGCCTCGAAGCGGTCGGCCTCCGCCTTGCCGGCGAGCCTGCTGAGCAGCTGCGCGAACTTGCCCGCATCCATCGGCTCGCCGATCACGCCGGTCGAGGCGACGAACACCTCCTCCGGTTTGCAGCCCGCCGCCTTGGCGGCAAAGGCGACCGTGGTCGCCACCGCCTCGCGCCCTTTCTGGCCGGTGAACGCGTTGGCATTGCCGGAGTTGACGACCAGCATCCGCGCGCGGCCGCTCTTCAGCCCCTCGCGGCACCATAGCACCGGCGCCGAGCAGGTCTTCGACTGCGTCAGCACGCCGGCGGCGACCGTGCCCGGATCGAGCACGCCGACCAGAAGGTCGGTACGCCCCTTGTAGCGGATACCGGCCTCGGCGGTCGCGAATCTGACGCCGTCGATCGGGCCGAGACGGACCAGCTTGTCGGGCGCAAACGGGGAAATGGTCGCATTCTTGCCCATCGGGCTCTCCGCCACACGAAAACTCTCGCGGTCCCTCGACCGCCGCCCCGAGCCGGCAGGCGAAAGCACTGATCGACCATGCCGCTGGTTACGCGGGGCGGCCTCCCCGCGAAAGCGGGAATCTCGGACTGAGAGTCGCCGCGCGCAAAAAGAGGGAATACCGGCGCGCGAACCCGCCAATCCCAACGAGCCGTAACCTTCGCGCGCTGGTATGAAACAGATCGGGCCGCCCGAATCAAGCGGCCCGATCGAGATCGGATTGCCTGCGGAGCGCCGGCGCTACTTCTTGTCCTTGCCGGACTGCTCGGCCTCGAGCTTCTTGATCTGCTCCTCGATCAGCTTCTGCTGCGCCTCGGCCTGCTTCTCCTGGGCCTCGACCTGCTTCTTGATCGCCGCATCCAGGTATTCGACGCCGGCCTTCTTCCGGAGCTCCGCGCCGACCGACTGCTCCTTGTTCTGGATCATGCCGGAGAGGATCATCTCCTTGACCTCGTCGAAGCTCGGCGGCGCCTTCTTGCGCTTGTCCTCGAGCTTGATCAGGTGCCAGCCGAACTGGCTCTTCACCGGCTCCGACAGCTTGCCCTTTTCGAGCGCAAACGCCGCCGCCTCGAACTCCGGCACCATGCGGCCCTTGGCGAAGTGGGGGTAGAGCCCGCCGTTGTCCTTGCTTCCGGGGTCCGTCGAGTGCTCCTTGGCCAGCGCCGCGAAGTCCGCCCCGCCCTCGAGCTTCATCTTCAGCTCCTTGGCGAGGTCCTCGCTCTCGACGAGGATGTGGCGCACCTGCACCTCCTCCTCCTCGGGAATGCTCTTGACCTTGTCGTCGTAGAACGTCTTCGCCGCCGCCTCGCTGATCGAGCCCTTGACCGCCTTGTCGACGTAGGCGTCGCGCAGCGCGCGCCGGCGCCAGTAGCGCATGCGGCTCTCGAACTCGGGGCCAGAGCCCATGTTGGCTCCCTCGGCGGCGTCGGCGAACAGCTGGTTCTCGACCAGGTACTCGACGAAGATGCGCCGCCGCGTGTCGTTGGGCAGGCTCGCAATCTGGTCGCCGAGCCGCGCGCCGAGCTCTTCCTCGGCGAGCTTGAGATCGGCCTCGGTCAGGCTCTTGCCGTTGACCTTGGCGACGACGGTGTCGTCGGCGGCGGTCACGATCGAGGCGAGACCGGCGACGGCGCCGGCGACGAGCGTGGCGAGAAGCGGCGCGCGGAAAGTCGATATCACGGGGAACCTCGTTGTTCGCTGGTCGGTCAGACCGCTCTCGCCCCCGGTGCGAGGCGCGAGGCGGCATGGCCCGGAATTCGGGCGCATGCATAGACGCGCGTGCCCGGGGTGCCAAGTTAACATTTCGAGAAGTGGCGGCATCGAGGCCGGGCGGGGCCGGCCTCGCGGCGGAACGGGTCGCGTTGACAAGCTGCGCTCCGGCTCACTATGTCTCGGCCAGCGCGCGCCGAAGAGCCCGGTTGCCCGGCCGTGCAACTGGCTTCTCTCCGCGCGGGATTGGGTATATGACCCGGCGTTGAACTGGGTGGACGCGCATGCGTCCGCGGTCGATTGCCGCGGGCGCGCGCCGCTGTTGGCTATCGAGGACAGGCACGAATGCTCTCCATCGGCTCTCTCGCAGCGAAGATCTTCGGCTCCTCGAACGAGCGCCGAATCAAGGGCTTCCGCTCGAAGGTCGAGGCGATCAATGCACTGGAGGGCGAGCTGGAGCGGTTGAGCGACGCCGATCTCCGGGCGCGCACCGAGATGTTCCGCAAGCAGCTCGCCGACGGCGCCGACCTCGACACCCTGCTGGCGCCGGCCTTCGCGACCGTCCGCGAGGCCGCCAAGCGGACCCTCGGCCAGCGCCATTTCGACGTCCAGATGATCGGCGGCATGGTGCTCCACGAGGGCAACATCGCCGAGATGAAGACCGGCGAGGGCAAGACGCTCGTCGCCACCCTCGCCGTCTACCTCAATGCCTTGAAGGGCGAAGGAGTCCACGTCGTCACCGTCAACGACTACCTCGCCCGCCGCGACGCCGAATGGATGGGCCAGGTCTACCGGTTCCTCGGCCTCACCGTCGGCTGCATCGTCCACGACCTCGACGACACCGAGCGCAAGCAGCAGTACGACTGCGACGTCACCTACGGCACCAACAACGAGCTCGGCTTCGACTACCTGCGCGACAACATGAAGATGAGCAAGGACGAGATGGTCCAGCGCGGCCACTCGTACGCCATCGTCGACGAGGTCGACTCGATCCTGATCGACGAGGCCAGGACGCCGCTTATCATCTCGGGTCCGGTCGAGGATCGCGCCGAACTCTACAACGCCATCGATGCGCTGATCCCGAGGCTGGCGAAGGAGGACTACGAGGTCGAGGAGAAGCACCGCCAAGTGTCGCTGACCGAGACCGGCAACGAGACCATCGAGCGCCTGCTCGACGAGGCCGGGCTGCTCAAGGGCACGCTCTACGACGTCGAGAACGTCACCGTCGTCCACCACGTCAACCAGGCGCTGAAGGCCCACAAGCTGTTCCAGCGCGACCGCGACTACATCGTCAAGGGCGGCGAGGTCGTCATCATCGACGAGTTCACCGGTCGCATGATGCCGGGCCGGCGCTACTCGGAGGGCCTGCACCAGGCGCTCGAGGCGAAGGAGCGCGTGGCGATCCAGCCCGAGAACCAGACGCTGGCCTCCATCACCTTCCAGAATTATTTCCGCCTCTATGACAAGCTCGCCGGCATGACCGGCACCGCCTCGACCGAGGCGTCCGAGTTCTTGGACATCTACGGCCTCGACGTGGTCGAGATCCCGACCAATCTGCCGATAGCGCGTCTCGACGAGGACGACGAGGTCTATCGCACCCAGAAGGAGAAGCTGGCGGCGATCGTGACCCAGATCGCCGATTGCGCGCGCCGCGGCCAGCCACTGCTGGTCGGCACCGTCTCGATCGAGAAATCCGAGCAGCTTTCCGAGCTGTTGAAGGACCGCAAGTACATCGAGGAGCTGGGCAGGACCGCGCAGAGCCAGGCCGAGAAGCTGAAGGACGGCCGCGACGGTGAGATCAAGGCCTACCTCGACGACATCGGCGGCTATCTCGTCGATCTCGCCAAGCGCGCCAAGCCGGGCACCGATCCGATCCCGCACAAGGTGCTGAACGCGCGCTACCACGAGCAGGAGGCGGGCATCGTCGCCCAGGCCGGCGTTCCGGGTGCGGTAACGATCGCCACGAACATGGCCGGCCGCGGCACCGACATCCAGCTCGGTGGCAACGTCGAGTTCCGCCTGAAGGACTGGATCAAGGAGCGGACCGAGGCCGGCACCGCGCCGAGCGAGGCGGAGATCGCCAAGGAGCGCGCCGCGATCCAGTCCGACGTAGCCGCCAAGAAGACGACCGCGCTCGACGCCGGCGGGCTCTACGTGCTGGCGACCGAGCGCCACGAGAGCCGGCGCATCGACAACCAGTTGCGCGGCCGTTCCGGCCGCCAGGGCGATCCGGGCCGCTCCAAGTTCTATCTCGCCCTCGACGATGACCTGATGCGCATCTTCGGCTCGGAGAAGATGGACAGCGTGCTGCGCACGCTCGGGCTCCAGGAAGGCGAGGCGATTACCCATCGCTGGATGAACAAATCCCTCGAGATGGCGCAGAAGAAGGTCGAGGCGCGCAACTTCGACATCCGCAAGCAGATCCTGAAGTACGACGACGTGATGAACGACCAGCGCAAGGTCATCTTCGACCAGCGCCTCGACATCATGGCCATGGACGACGTGACCGAGACCGTGGCCGGCATGCGCCACGAGGTGGTCCGCGACCTGGTCTCGACCCACATCCCCGAGAAGGCCTACGCCGAGCAGTGGGACAGCGTCGGCCTCAAGGACGCCGTCCGCGGCATCTTCGGCCTCGACCTGCCGATCGACAGGTGGGCCGAGGAGGAGGGCATCGCCGACCAGGAGATCGAGGAGCGCCTGCTGAAGGCGGTCGACGAGCGGGCGGCGCAGAAGGAAACCGAGATCGGCGCCGAGCTCTTTCGCCAGATCGAGAAGATGGTGCTGTTGCAGACCCTCGATCACCTGTGGCGCGAGCATCTTGTCACCCTCGAGCACCTGCGCCAGGTGATCGGCTTCCGCGCCTATGGCCAGCGCGACCCGTTGAACGAGTACAAGAGTGAGGCGTTCATCCTGTTCGAGGCGATGCTTGGTCGCCTGCGCGAGGCGACCACGGGCCAGCTGATGCACGTCGAGTTGCGCGCGCCCGAGGAGCAGCAGCATTACCTGCAACCGCAGGAGCTGCCGGCGATGGAAGCCCATCACGTCGACCCGACGACCGGCCTCGACGAGTTCGCGCTCGCCGACGCCGCGCTCGCCGCCGAGCACCGTCCACGCCAGACGGAGGAGCCGCGCCGCGCGCCGCTGCAGACGCGCAAGGGCGCCGGCGCCGTCGATCCCAACGATCCCGCCACGTGGGGCAAGGTCGCACGCAACGCGCCCTGCCCGTGCGGCTCGGGCAAGAAGTACAAGCACTGCCACGGCAAGCACGACTGAGCTGGGGCAGAGCACCATGTATCGAGCGTAGCGAGCGGTAGGCCCACGTGCGAATCCTCGGTCTCGTCGGGGCCACTCACGACAGCGGCCTCGCCATCCTCGACGATGGCCGCATCGAGCTGGTGCTCGAGGAGGAGCGCTTCGACCGCGAAAAGCGCACCAAGGCCTTTCCCCGCCGCGCCATGATCGCCGCCCTCGGCGAGGGCGCCGAGCGGCTCGACGCGATCGACGTCATCACCACGCCGTGGGACGTGGCCCGGCTCAGACGCAGCTTCATGGGCGCGGTTCTGCGCCGGTTCCCCTTGAGCCTCGCTTTCCTGAGCGAGCGCTCGCATACTCCGCAGCGCAACGAGATCGTGCTGTTGAACGCCTACCTCGAGCGCAAGCTGAGACGGCTTGCCGGCGAGCGGCGACTGCCGCCGATCGTCAACGTCGGCCATCACGACTCGCACGCCGCGACGTTCTTCGTCTCCCCGTTCGAGGAGGCGACGGTGCTGGTGATGGACGGCTTTGGCGACGATGCGGCAACCAGCGTCTACACCGGCGCCGGCAACCGCCTGACGCGCCACTGGCACACCGACATCTTCAACTCGCTCGGCATGGTCTACACCATCGTCACCGAGTTCCTGGGCTTCGGCGGCTTCTCCGACGAGGGCAAGGTGATGGCGCTCGCCGCCTACGGCGACCAGAGCCTCGTCCAGCGCTTCCGCGACGTGGTCCGCCTCGAGCCGGACGGCCGCTACCAGGTCAACATGAGCTATTTCAGCTTCGACGCATTCGGCGAGCTGCGCCCCTTCAAGCGCAAGTTCCTCGACGCGTTCGGCCCGCCGCGGCGCCATGGCGCGGAGATCACCGATCGCCACCGCGCGCTCGCCGCCGCGCTCCAGCGCGTCACCGAGGAGACGATCCTGCACGTGCTGCGCAGTCTCGAGCGGCGCTTCCCCTCCCGCAATCTGGTGCTGTCGGGCGGTGTCGCGCTCAACTGCGTCGCCAACGCACGCATCCTCGCCGACACCGGCTACGAGCGCGTCTGGGTGCCGCCGTGCGCATCCGACACCGGCGCCCCGCTCGGCAGCGCGCTCTGGCACCATCATCAGACGCTCGGCCAACCGCGCAATGGCGAGCTCGAGCACGCGTTCTATGGCCTCGCCTACACGGACGCGGAGATCACGGCCGCGCTGCAGGCGGCCGGGCTCGCCGGCGAGCGGATGGAGGAGGGAGCCCTGATCGAGCGCGCCGCCCGCGATCTCGCCGACGGGCGCATCGTCGGCTGGTTCCAGGGCCGCTTCGAGATGGGCCCGCGCGCGCTCGGCAACCGCTCGATCCTCGCCGACCCACGCCGCGAGTCGATGAAGGACGTGATCAACGCCCGCATCAAGCACCGCGAGCCGTTCCGCCCGTTCGCACCGGCCGTGCTCGTCGAGCGGGCACCCGAGCTGTTCGAGATCGCCCAGCCCGATCCGTTCATGACCCTGGCCCCCCGCGTCAGGCCCGAGAAGCGCCACCTGATCCCGGCCGCCGTGCACGTCGACGGAACGGGGCGCATCCAGACCGTCGAGCGCAGCGCCAACCCGCGCTATTATGGTGTGATTGAGGCATTCGGCCGGCTGACCGGCGTGCCGGTGCTGCTCAACACGAGCTTCAACCGGCAGGAGCCGATCGTGGCCAGCCCCGCCGAGGCGATCTCCTGCTTCCTCCGCACCGACATGGACGTGCTCGTCCTCGGCGACTACTACGTCACCGACCGCAATCTCGCGGCCGTCGAAATGGCGCGTACCAGCTTCTCGCCGCGGCGCGGTCCATAGTCGCGATGGACGCGACAGGTCGTGATGTTGCTCTCGGAGGAGCCTGTGATCGACGGACCCCGCATCGCCCCCCGCCAGCGCGCCACCAGCCTCGTCGTGCTGCTGCACGGTTATGGCGCCGACGGCAACGATCTCATCGGCCTCGCGGAAGCTTGGCGCGACTTGCTGCCGGCGACCGCCTTCGTCGCGCCGCATGCGCCGCAGCCGCTGCCGTTCGAGGCGATGGGCGGGCGGCAGTGGTTCGATCTCACCATGCGCGACCCGACCGAGCTTCGGCGCGGCACGCTCGCCGCCGCTCCGGCGTTGACGCGGTTCTTGGACGCCGAGCTCGCCCGCCATGCGCTGGCGCCCGATCGCCTGGCGTTGGTCGGCTTCAGCCAAGGCACCATGATGGCGCTGCACGTCGGCCTGCGCCGCAGTGTGGCGCCGGCGGCGATCGTCGGCTACTCGGGGGTGATCGCCGGTGCCGAGCACTTGCGGGCCGAGATAGCGTGTCACCCGCCGGTGCAGCTCGTCCACGGCGAGCTCGACGAGCTGATCCCGGTCGGCGCTCTCGCCATCACCCGCGAGGCGCTGGCCGCGGCCGGTGTCCCGGTCGAGTGGCACATCGCGCCCGGGCTTGGGCACGGGATCGACCCCGAGGGGCTGGCGCTCGGCGGCGGCTTCCTCGCCGAGCACCTCGAATGAGTTGGATGTCTGGATGCTCTTGGTTGCATGTCTCTGCGGCCCGCGAGAGAGACGAGCACCTGCGAGTCATGGCTTCATGTGAGCCTTGACTTTGCATCGAGCCGGTCCAAGCTGTCACAACAACGCGATGGAACGGAAAAGGCCTGTCGGCATGACCCGAAGTTTTGCGGCCATCATCGAGCGCGAAGGGGACGGCTATGTCGGACTCTGCCCAGAGCTCGATATCGCCGGTCAAGGCAGCAACATAGCCGAGGCACGCGCCAATTTGCAGGAGGCCATAGAGCTCTTTCTCGAGACGGCATCCAAGTCCGAGCTGCAGCGGCGGCTCATTGGCGAGGTCTACGTTACGCAGATCGAGGTCGCGGTTGGGCAGGCTGCGCTTGCTGAGCGGGCGTGAAGCATGCGGCCATACTGGCCGCGAATGGGTTTGTCGAAGTGCGCCGGCGAGGCAGTCACATCATCATGCAGCGTCAGCACGCCGGCACGACAACGACGGTGCCGGTCCCCGATCATCGCCAGCTGAAGCTCGGCACCTTGGCTTCCATTATTCACCAGAATTGTATCGCGCGAGCGGCTTTCGAATCGTGATCGCGGCGAGGCCGAGCCGCTGAAGCGCCGACGAGGGCCCTCGCACGCGGTTGTACGAGTACCCGTCGTCGCTCGGACAAGGCCGGCTACTTCGTCAGCCTCAGGTTGTTGAGCTGCGTGGCGATGGCCGCGAACGCGGTGCGCAGCTGCTCGCCGTTCTCGGCCTTGAAGTAGTGCTGCGGCGAGGTCGCGCATTCGCCGAGCGTCTCGGTCGCCGCCGGGTGGTTGAGCATGAAGCCGACGGTGAACACGATGACGTCCTCCTTCTTCATGCTCTCGCACAGCTCCTTAGCGTGGTCGTTCGACAGCCGACCGCGGGTGCCATAGGGCGTACATCCGCCGCTGTCGCAGCGCCCGTCGAAAGTGTTGTACTCGCCGTCGGTCATCAGCACGACCGCCTTCACCGTCTTGCCGTCCTTGTAGGCCGCCGGAACCGACTCCATCGGCCAGATCGTCGACCACTTCGGCGAGATCAGGTTCCAGGCCCAGTTGGTGCCGATCTGGCCGGCCGTGGTGGTCGAGGTCACGAAGCTCGACGCCACACTCTTCAGCGTGTCCCTGTCGTCGGTCAGCGGCAGCAGCGGGATGCCCGGACAGTTCTGCGCCGTCGGCACGTCGAGGCGTCCCTTCCAGTACGCGCCCGGCCCGGGAGTGTCGTCGCTGTCCGCGGCGTCGCCGATGCGGTCGTAGACACAATTCGAGGGACCATTGCGACCGTTGGTGACGAGGCCGGCGTAGGGCCCGAGATTGATGCCCGAGGCGAACGGCGCGTAGCCGATCCGCACCTTGTTCGGCGTGCCGCCGTCGGGCAGCAGGATGTCGACGAGATCGCGGGTCGCCGCGCGCAGGTCGGCAATCTTGGAGCCGCTCATCGAGCCGGTGAGATCGAGCTGCATGCCGAGTTCGATGTCCTTCTGCTCGAACTTGGCCGCGGTCGAGACCGGCACGTTGACCTTGGTGTAGCCGGCGATGCGGGTGAAGGTCATCGGCACCTCGCCCATCACGTCGATATTGACGCTGCCGCTGCTGCGGTCGACCTGGATGTCGAGCGAGGTGACGTCGCCGAAATTGTCGCCGCCTGCATCGACGTTGGCGGTGAAGTACTCCTGTGCCATGGCGACCACGTCGCCATCGCTGAGCCGTCCGTCGAGCAGGCCTTTGCCGGCGGCGAGGGCGGCCGAGTCGACGGCGGCGGCGATGCGGCTCTTGTAGTGCACGATGCGGCTGTAATCGATCGCCATGCCGGCGGCGAAGAAGAAGACGAAGAAGGTGATGCCGAATATCATGGCGACGCTGCCCCGCTCGTCGGAGCAGAAGGTCGGGCAGCGGGTCATGCTCGCGGGCGTCATTTGTGTCTCCCTGAACCAGCGGCAACGCATTCTGCGGCCCTGGCTGCAAGCGCGATGCCTCCTCCGCAGGGGGCGATCGGTGCGTCAGCGGATTGGTTTCGGAATTGCTAACGGGCCGTGTAGTGCGGGACGATCGGCTCGAAACCAGCGGCCGGGCCGGTCCGAGGAGGCCGGGAAAGCGGCTGCACTCGCCCTTGACGGGCGTCGGACGACGTCGCGCCGATCGTGTACGCACCCGCTCGCGCGTCCCGATCCGAAGCACCCCGACACGGATGTCAGCGCACCCCGCAATCCACCGGGGCATGTTGGCCCGTCCCGTAACGGGACGCGCGCGGGCTTTGCGTGGGTCGTGGCGATCGCCCTGCGGGGCTCAGAAATCGGAGGCGATGCCGCCCTTTTCCCAATCGCCGTAGCGGACCGGATCGGGGCCCACCCGGCCTCCTTCCTCCCTGGGCGGCTTCGGCGCGGCATCGGCCGCCTCCCGGCGCGCCGCCGCCTCGGCGAGCGCCCGCTCGGCTGCCGGCGTCAGTGGACGCGAACGCTGCTCGTCGTCGCTCATGGGCTGGCCTCGATCCAGCGTTTGCTTGGTCGGCCGTGGTCTTGGCCGGTCAGGGCGCCACTCTGGTTGTCGCCCGCCGAGAGCACCATATACGATCGGCGTGGCGCTGAGGAAAGCCCGGGCGCCGGGCGTCGAGCAGCTTCTGGAGTTGGGACATGCCGATGAACTTCGCCAGGACCGGCCTGCTGCTGGTGGCTCTGACGGCCATCTTTGTCGTCGTCGGTGCCGCCGTCGGCGGCCAGACGGGCATGATGGTCGCCTTCATCGCCGCGCTGGTGATGAACGTTTTCAGCTTGTGGAACTCCGACAAGCTGGTGCTGCGCATGTTTGGCGCAAAGGAGGTCGACGAGCGCTCGGCACCCGACCTCTACGGCATCGTGCGCGAGCTTTCGCGGCGCGCCGAGCTGCCCATGCCGCGCGTCTACGTGATGCACAACCCGCAGCCGAATGCCTTCGCCACCGGCCGCAGCCCCGAGCGCGCGGCGGTCGCGGCCTCGACCGGCCTGCTCGAGATGCTCTCGCGCGAGGAGGTGGCCGGCGTCATAGCCCATGAGCTCGCCCACATCAAGAACCGCGACACACTGACGATGACCGTCGCCGCGACCATCGGCGGCGCGATCTCGATGCTCGCCCAGTATCTCCAGTTCGGCATGCTGTTCGGCGGCCATCGCGACGAGCGCGGCGGAGGCCTCGGCTGGATCGGCGCGCTTGCCGTGATCATCTTCGCGCCGATGGCGGCGGGTCTCGTGCAGATGGCGATCAGCCGCTCGCGCGAGTATCAGGCCGACCGGCTCGGCGGCATGATCGTCGGCAATCCGCTGTGGCTCGCCTCGGCGCTGCGCAAGATCCAGCGTGTCGCACACCGCGTACCGAACGCGGAGGCCGAGGCGGCGCCCGCCATGGCGCATCTTTTCATCATCAACCCGCTGACTGGACGCGGCATGGACAACTGGTTCTCGACCCACCCCGACACCGAGAACCGGATCGCCGAGCTGGAGCGCCTCGCGGCCGAGCTGGGCGTGTCGGTCGACATCCCGGGCCCCTCCTCCGAGATCGTAGAGGAGGAGCCGGAGCGGACCGGCCCATGGGCTCGGCGGGGCTCCTCCCGCTCGGTGCGTGGACCGTGGGGCTGAGCACCAGGGCCGGATCGCGTACCGGAGGTGGTCGCGGCAAGACCGCACCCGGCGGCGCGGCACCCTCCGGTCTCCTGGCGCGTGATTGCGCCGTCGACGTGCTGGAAGCCGTGCTGCTGCGCGCCGTGCCGCTCGACGAGGCGCTCGCTTACGCGCTTGCCGAGGGTCGGGGCAAAGCGTTGTCTTTCCGTGATCGCGCCTTCGTCCGCCTGTTGGTGATGACCGTGCTCCGCCGGTCCGGAGAGCTCGATGCCGTGCTCGCGGGCTTTCTGTCGAAGCCGCTGCCCAAAGACCAGCGGCGCCTGCCTCTCATCCTGCGCACCGCCGCCGCGCAGCTCCTCGTCCTCGGCACCAAGCCACACGCGGCGATCTCGCTCGCCGTCGACCAGTGTCGCCGCGACCGCCGCGCGCACCGCTTCAACAAGCTCGCGAATGCGGTCCTCCGTCGCGCGGCGGCCGAAGGCGCCGCCATTCTCGCCGCAGCGGGCGGCCCGCAGCGCAACATCCCCGACTGGCTGGTTCGGCGCTGGCAGGCGCACTACGGCGCCGAGACGGCGACACGCATCGCCATCGCCTCGCTCGGCGAGGCCCCGCTCGACATCTCGGTCAAGAGCGACGCCACCGGATGGGCCGAGCGGCTGGGCGGCATGCTCCTGTCGACCGGCTCGATCCGCCTGTCCGGCAGCGGGCATGTCGAGGAGCTGCCGGGCTACGCCGACGGCGCATGGTGGGTGCAGGATGCCGCCGCCGCGCTGCCGGCGCGGCTGCTCGGCTCCGTCGCCGGCATGTCGGTGCTCGATCTTTGCGCCGCGCCCGGCGGCAAGACGGCGGAGCTGGCCGCGGCGGGAGCCCGCGTCACCGCGCTCGACATTTCCGATACCCGCCTCGGCCGCCTGCGCTCAAATCTCGCGCGGCTCGGGCTCGACGCCGAGCTGGTCGCCGCCGATGCGACGAGGTGGGCGCCGGGTCGCACGTTCGACGCCGTGCTGCTCGACGCGCCGTGCACCGCGACCGGCACCATCCGCCGCCATCCCGATATCCTGCACTCGAAGCGCGAGGCGGACGTCGCCCGCCTCGGCGAGCTGCAACGCCGGTTGCTGGATCGCGCCGTGCACCTCGTCGCGCCCGGCGGTCTGCTCGTCTATGCGACGTGCTCGCTCGAGCCCGAGGAGGGCGAACAGCAGGTGGCTGCCTTGCTGACGCGCGATGCCGGGCTCGAGCATGTCCCGATCACCACCGCCGAGACCACGGCCCTCGGATGGCCGCCAGAGTGGGTCTCGCCGACCGGCAACCTGAGGACGCTGCCGTTCCACACGCCAGTCGGCGCCGCGCCGGGAACCGGCATGGACGGTTTTTTCGCCGCCCGCATACGCCGGCGCCGGTAGGCACATCCACCGCGACGGTGCCGCCATGGACCTTTCGCGCCTTGCCTTGGCCGCACCCCGAGGGTAACCGGAGGCATGGACCGGTCAGGTGAATGGGGTCTCGTGCCCGCAACGGGGAAGGGCTGGTGATGCGGCAGCGCTCCGCGACCGAGCTCTCGCTTGGCGATCGCGTTCGTTTGTCGGCGCTCGTCGCCGACCGCTCTCGCCGCGCGGTCCTGGCCCGCGCGCTCAACTCGCCCCTGCTGCGCTGGCGCTACGGCTCGCCGGCCGTCGACCAGTTGCTGATCGTGCCGCAGGACCTGCGTCCCAGCGATCCAAGCTTCTGGCGCGAGGTCCAGCTCGGCCAGTTCGGCCTTGCCGGCGCTCTCGCCGATCTCGGCGGCCGCTCGCCGTTCGAGTTCGCTCCGCCGACCAAGGCCTGGTCGCGCTCGCTGCACGGTTTCGGCTGGTTGCGCCACCTCCAGGCCGCCGATAGCGACGCCGCGCGCGAGATGGCGCGCCGCCTGGCGATCGAGTGGAGCATCCGCCATCGCGGCGGCTCCGGCGTCGCGTTCGAGCCGATGGTGCTCGGTCGGCGCATCATCTCCTGGCTCTCGCACGCGACCTTGCTGCTCGAAGGTGCCGACCGGGCCACCTACGACGCGCTGATGGAGAGCCTCGGACGCCAGCTCATCGTGCTCTCGGGCGCCTGGCGCGACGCCAGCGAAGGAATGCCGCGGCTCGTTGCGTTGATGGCGCTGACCCTCGCCGACCTCTGCATTGCCGGTCGCGATCGCCGTCTCGAGCACGATGCCCGGCTGTTCGCCGGCGAGCTGTCGCGCCAGATCCGCAAGGACGGCTGCCACATCAGCCGCCATCCTGGCATCGGCGTCGAGCTGATGCTCGACCTTCTGCCACTGCGCCAGTGCTTCACCGCACGCGACCGGACGCCGCCCGGCTCGCTGGTCACCGTCACTGGCCGAATGATCGCCATGCTGCGCCATATGCGGATGGGTGACGGCCACATCGCCCGCTTCAACGGCATGGGCATTCCCTCTCCGGCCGCGCTCGCGACCGTCATCGCCTACGACGAGGATCAGGCGCTGCCGCCGGCCAAGCTGCTCGCGTCGCGCTATCAGCGTATGGAGCGCGGTGGCACCATCGTTATCGTCGATGCCGGTGCAGCGCCGCCGCTGATGGTGTCGGGCGAGGCTCACGCCGGCTGCCTGTCGTTCGAGCTCAGCGCCGGGCCGCGGCTGCTGGTCGTCAACGGCGGTGCGCCGGGAGCGTCGGACAAGGACTGGCGGGCGGTCTCGCGCGCCACTGCCAGCCACAACACGCTTTGTCTCGGCGAGCGATCGTCGGCGCGACTCGTCCGTCACGCCCAGCTCGAGGAGCTGATCGGCGGCATGCCGATCCGCGGGCCGGATCGCGTCGACGCAGCCATCGCCGCTCAGGCGGACGGTGCCGTCGCGCTGCGAGCCTCGCACGATGGCTATCTCGCAGATTTCGGGCTGCTGCACCATCGCAGCCTCGCGCTCGATGCCACCGGAGCCCGTCTCACCGGGATCGATCGCCTCGCGCCGCCGAAGGGGCACCTGCGGCTGAAGCGCGACGTGCCGTTCTCGATCCACTTCCATCTTCACCCGGAGGTGGCGGTCGAAGCCGTCGAGGGCGGCAACACGGTCACCTTCGCCAATGGCACCGAGTTCTGGCGGCTGGTTGCGGAAGGTGCCGCACTGTCGGTTGAGGAGAGCATCCACTTCGCCGACTCGGCCGGCCCGCGCGAATCGCTGCAGCTCGTGCTGCGCGGCGCCACCTTCGGCGAAACCGAGGTGCGCTGGGCGCTGGAGCGCATCGCCTGACATCGAGATCGAAAAAGCCCCGGCTCGGGGAAGCCAGGGCGCAAGGCGTGCGGAACGCGGCAGTGGGTACGGGCAATCATGACGAGTCGTGCGTCCGGCCCGCCTCCCGGAAGGCAGTTGGATGCACCGGGAGCGACTCTATTTCACGCCGCCTTGCGCTGGGGCTGCGCGCAGAGCGTCTCGGCAATCGCCTCGACCGCCTTTTCCCAATCGGCGCCGCCGGCCGTGTCGGTCGCGAGACCGAAGCTGCGCATCGCCTCCTCGGGCGTGTTACCGTCGCGGAAGAAGCGGGCGCACGACTGGCGCGCGTAACCGACGGCCTGATGCCACTGAACGGGGTTTATGTGCTGCTCTCTCGTCATCGGTTGCCTCCTCGATGTCGAACGCGGATTACCTTGGACCACGCGGGTCCAGAGCGGGATGGGGGCGGCAAGCACACGTAGTGAGCCAGCACCACGACGCGGAACCTGTCCAGTGGTGCCTCTGGGGACTGTGTTCTGCTCACGCGGTGCGCTTGCCTTCTCGTTGGAGGGTGCGGGGGCTGCCCTCCGAAACTCGCTGGATCTCTTCTACGCCTGCTGTCACCTGCCGCATTTGGCGGGTGCGGTCTGACGCGGGCGGATTGAGCCGAGGACCGTGCCGACCACGTCACTCAACTGACGCCACTCACTCTCGATGCTGTCCACGCGACACCTTTGCGACGCTACTGACGGCCCGCGGTCCGATACGCGCGACGGACGCGGCACGGGACCAGGGGTGACGAGCTGCTCGGCGATACGGGATACGAGTTCGCTGGAGCAGCTCGTCTCGGCTCTCGGAGCGAGCCCGAGGGCTCGCTCTGTCGGGATGCACTTACGCGGTACGCAACAGGACGCCACTCACGCGATACGCATACGCAACGGACGCAACCGGCACTTACGCAGCACAAGATCGAGACACGGAGCACGCCGACACGGTACTTGCGGCGGGGCAGGACCGGGCGTCCACGCGACCTCGCTTCGATCCCGGTTCACCCTGCGTTCCGCGAACGAGACCAATACACCGTGACATTCGGGCAACGAAAAGGCGCGATGTTGTTCCGCTGTGGGTAATTGCCTTGACAGCACATGAACGTTGTCCGGCCCCTTGGACGAGTCCATTGATACGGCTCGGAAAAGCAGAGGGGTCCGGGGCGCTCCGCGGCGAATCGCGACGGGGAGGAAAATTAATGTTTCTCGGCTACCGGCGAATCGCGCTGGCGAACGCCGCGTTGAGTGCGGTCGCGAAGATGACCATCGACAGCACGGCGTTCCAGCCGGCGAACGACAGGCCGGCGAATCGCCACTGCGCCTCGTCGCAGCGCACGACCTGCGTCGTCGCCAGCTTCTCGAGCAGGTTGCCGGCATTGCCGGTGATCGCCTGGCCGCCGCCGCAGGTGTCCGGGCCCGGCCAGTATCCCCACTCCGCGCCGGCCTGGTAGACGCCGAGCCCGGCATTGGCGAGGAACGCCAGCGCCACAAGGAATAGGAGGAGCGCGGCCCATCGCCGCTCCTCGGCGCTGACCAGCGCCAGCGCGAGGAACAGCAGCGGGATGCCGGCATAGTAGGCGTAGCGCTGCTGCAGGCACAGCGGGCACGGCACGTAGCCGCCGATGTGCTCGAAGGCGAGCGCGGCGAGGATCACGCCGAGCGCCATCAGCAGGGCGAGCCCTCCGGCGCGATAGGCCGCGGCCTCCGACGGATCACGCTTCACGACAGCCATGGCACGCACCTCAGAACAGATACTTGACGGCGAAGAACCCGCCAACGAGCAGCACGACGAACACCGTGGTGACGAGGCTGAGCCGGCGCTCGATGAAATCGCGGATCGGCTCGCCGAACCAGTAGAGTAGCGCGGCGACGAGAAAGAACCGCATCGCCCGCGCGCCGACGCTCGCCAGCATGAACGGTATCAGCGGCATGGCCGTGACCCCGGCAGTGATCGTCAGCACCTTGTAGGGGAACGGCGTCATGCCTTTGATCAGCAGGATCCAAACGCCGTATTCGTTGAACCACTGGCGGAAAGTGTCGAAGCTTTCGGCCTTGCCGTAGAGCTGCAGGATCGGCAGCCCGATCGCCTCGAAGAAGAAGTAGCCGATCGCGTAGCCGAATACACCGCCGACCACCGAGCCGATCGTTGCCAGCGTCGCATACGCCCAGGCCTTCAGCCGGTTGGCCAGCACCATCGGCACCAGCATCACGTCGGGCGGAATCGGGAAGAACGAGCTCTCGATGAACGAGACCCAGAACAGCGCGTGCGGCGCGCGCTCGTCGGCCGCGGCCCGCATCATCCAGTCGTAAAGGCGTCGCATCATTGCCGCGCTCATTAGGGGTTGCCACGCCGAGTGTCCAGAGCGGAGATGGTGCCAGGATTCGCCGGTCAGTCGGCGCGGCTCAACGCGGCGCAGGTGCGAGGCTCTTGGCCAGCTCGCGGATGACCGCGTCCAGCACCATTCGGCCGCGCGGCGTCGCGACGAGGCGCCGGCCGTCGGCGCTTTCGGTCAAGAGGCCGAGGCTGGCAAGGTGCCGCAGCGTCTCGGCCGCCGGGGTGACGCCGGCGAGGCCGGCCAGCCGAGCGAGGTCCAGCCCTTCGCTGATCCTGAGCCCCATCACCAGCATCTCGTCGGCGATCTCCGCGCGCGAGAGAACGCTCGAGCTGGCGAGGCCGTGGCCACGCTGCTCGACCTGCGCGAGCCACGCCTCGGGGCTCTTCAGCGTGGCGGTCGCGGTGCGCGCGCCATCGCGCACGAGGCGGCCGTGAGCGCCCGGCCCGACGCCGGCGTAGGGGCCATAGCGCCAGTAGAGCAGGTTGTGACGGCTCTCTGCGCCTTTGCGCGCATGGTTGGAGACCTCGTAGCCGGCGAGCCCGGCGGCCTCGGTCAGCTCAGCGGTCGCCTCGTAGAGCCGGCTCGCCGCCTCGCCATCGGGTACGACGAGCTTGCCGGCGGCGTGGAGCCGCGCATAGGCCGTCTCCGGCTCGATCGTCAGCTGGTAGAGCGAGAGATGCTCGCCGGCCATCGACAACGCCTCGCCGAGCTCCGCTCGCCACTCCGCATCGGTCTGGCCGGGGCGCGCGTAGATGAGATCGAACGAGGTGCGCGCGAACGTCGCTTGTGCGATTCTCGTCGCCGTGCGCGCCTCGGCGACGGTGTGGATGCGGCCGAGCGCCTTCAGCGCATCGTCGCGCAAGGATTGCACGCCGATCGACACCCGGTTGACGCCGGCCGCGCGATAGCCGGCGAAGCGTGCCGCTTCCACACTGCCCGGATTGGCCTCGAGCGTGATCTCGGCGTCGGCCGCCACCGGCCACAGTGCGCCGATTCGGTCGAGGATCGCGCCGACACTCTCGGGCTGCATCAGCGATGGCGTGCCGCCGCCGAAAAATATGCTCGTGACCGTGCGCTTGTCGGTCAGTCCCGCGACATGGTGGAGTTCGCGCAGGTAGGCGGCGAGAAACCGCGCCTCGTCGGGGCCGCCGATGCGGACGTGGCTGTTGAAGTCGCAGTAGGGGCACTTCTGCGTGCAGAACGGCCAGTGGACGTAGACGCCGAACCCGGGCTCGCTGATCGCTTCGCTCACGCGCAATCCATCTCCAAACTGGCGGCTGCACACCAATGTCGCCGAGACCTGCCCCATTGGCATTCTGTCCGCCGGACTTCACGGTCACCCCGGCGAAGGCCGGGGACCATCCACCGCCGAGGTCGCGCGCCAGACTTGCCGTGACCGGATCCCGGCCTGTTCCGCTGCGCGTACTTCCGTGCGCTGGCGCGCCAGGACGACGTGCGTGTCGGGGCAATCGCGCCGCTCCACACACCGTCACCCCGGCGCAGGTCGGGGCCCATCCGAACCAACCATTGAGCGCCAGGGCCGGCGCACTTTACCGGCTCGCGGCGAGCAACGCTTTGGCGAGGAGGCGCCACTTGGGCTCCGCCTCCAGCTCCGGGTTGTCCAACGCCCGCTCGAGCGCGGCCAGATACTCCGCGATGCCCGTCGTCGTCCAGCTCCCTGCGTGCCGCTCGCGGTCGGCGCGCAGATTGGCGACGAATCGCACCAGCTCGGCGCGGGTCGAGAGATTGGCCGCCGCAGCTTCCAGCGCCGCCAGGCGATCACCGGCCTTCGCCGGCCGCGCCTCAACGGTCGTCTCCTCGCGACCCTCGAGCGCCACGCGACGGAACTTGTCGAACGCGCGCGTGCGATGGGAGATGGCGTACTTGTCGGCCGGCTCCATCTCGCCGAACGTCAGCACCGCGCCGTCGGGGCAGAACATCGGATCGTAGCCGAACCCGTTGCCGCCGCGCGGCGGCCACACCAGCGTGCCGTCGACGCGCCCGTCGAACTCCTCGGTCTGCCCGTCCGGCCAGGCGAGACAGATCACGGAGATGAAATTGGCCCTCGGTGGCGTCGACCAGGCGCCGCGCCCGGCGAGCTCGTCGTGAACGCGCCGCATCGCGACCGAGAAGTCCTTCGCCGGGCCGGCCCACCGGGCGGAGTAAACGCCCGGCGCGCCACCGAGCGCGTCGACCTCGAGCCCGGAATCGTCGGCGAGCGCCGGCAGGCCGGAGGCTTGCGCCGCGGCAAGCGCCTTCAATCGCGCATTGGCGGCGAATGTCGCCTCGGTCTCCTCCGGCTCGGCGAGGCCGAGCTCACCGGCCGACACCGCGTCGAGGCCGTAGGGGTGGATCAGCTGGTTGATCTCCCACACCTTGCCCTTGTTGTGGCTGGCGACGACGACCCGGGTGCCCGCTTCGAGACGACGCATCAGGTGAGCCCCCAAATCCTCGGCTCCGCCAGCTCCAGGCAGTTGCCGGCCGGATCGCGGAAGTAGATCGAGCGGCCCCCGCCCGGCCACTCGAAGTCGGCCTCGATGGCGACGCCGGATCGCTCGAGCCGCGTCCGCCACGCGTCGATCTCGGTCGCGCTCGCCTTGAAGCAGACGTGGCCGGGTCCGCGGCTCCCGTGCGGCGGCACCGGCAGCCGGGCATCGGCGGCCGGCGGCACCTCGGTCACGGCGGGGTCGAACAGCAGCAGCATCTGGTCGGCGAGCCTGAAGAATATGTGCCGGCCGTCAACCTTGGCGTACACCGCGAGCCCGAGCACGCCCGCATAGAACGCCTCCGCCGCGGCGAGGTCGTCGACGTAGAGGACGGTTTCGAGAACGGCTTGCAGTTTCATGGCGTCGTCCGCGGGACGGCTCAGGCGACCGTCAGCTTCTGCAGCTCGACCAATTCGCCGATGCCCTTCTTGGCCAGTGCCATCAGCTCGTCGAAGCTCGCTTGGCTGAACGGTACCGTTTCCGCCGTGCCCTGCACCTCGACGATTCCGCCGGCACCCGTCATGACGAAGTTGGCATCCGCGTCGGCGTTCGAATCCTCGGCGTAGTCGAGGTCGAGCACCGGCTTGCCGCCATAGAGCCCGCAGCTGATGGCGGCCACCTGGTCGCGCAACACGCCGTCCTTGACCATGTCGCGCAGCTTCATCCACTGGATGCAGTCGTGCAGCGCCACCCAGGCACCGGTGATCGAGGCGGTGCGCGTGCCGCCGTCGGCCTGGATCACGTCGCAATCGACGGTGATCTGCCGCTCACCGAGCTTGGTGAGGTCGACGACCGCCCTGAGTGCGCGGCCGACGAGGCGTTGGATCTCCTGCGTGCGTCCCGAGGGGTGACCGCTCGTCACCTCGCGCCGGGTGCGGTCGGTTGTGGCGCGCGGCAGCATGGCGTACTCGGCGGTCACCCAGCCGCGGCCCTGTCCCTTGAGCCACGGCGGCACCCGCTCCTCGAGGCTCGCGGTGCACAGCACGTGGGTGTTGCCGAACTTGATCAGGCACGAGCCCTCGGCGTGCATGTTGACGGCCCGCTCGATGGAGACGCGGCGCAGCTCGTCGGGCTGGCGTTTGGATGGGCGCATGGGACTTTCGCTCGGGTTCGAGGTCTGGCCGGGCTGAAAAAGGAAGCCCCGCGGGAATCCGGCTGGAACCTACGGGACACGGCGCGCGTCTTCAACCGCGAATGGCGACCGATTCCGGGTCCGGGGGCATATTTGACGCGGGGCGCCGTCCCTACCTAGACTCCGCGACCCCGATGCCGCCGCGATACGTGCAGGGAGGCAGGGAGAGAGTAGGGAGAGATGACAGAAGGCTCCAGCGAGCTCATCCGCCTCAACGACCGCTCGCGCGCCATCTTGCGTCAGATCGTCGAGTCGTACCTCGCCACCGGCGAGCCGGTCGGCTCGCGCAATCTCTCGCGCGTGCTGCCGATGACGCTGTCACCGGCCTCGATCCGCAACGTGATGTCGGACCTCGAGCACCTCGGCCTCATCTTCGCGCCGCATACCTCCGCCGGGCGGCTGCCGACCGAGCTCGGGCTCAGGCTGTTCGTCGACGGACTGCTCGAGGTCGGCGACCTGACCGAGGACGAGCGCCGCCAGATCGAAGCGCAGATCGGCGCCTCGCGGCAGAAATCCGTCGACCAGGTGCTGAGCGAGGCCAGCGAGATGATGTCCGGCCTCTCCCATTGCGCCGGCGTCGTGCTGGCGGAGAAGCAGGATGCGCGGCTGAAGCATATCGAGTTCGTGCCGCTGGAGCCCGGCAAAGCACTGGTAGTTCTGGTCGGCGAGGCGAGCACGGTCGAGAACCGGGTCGTCTCGCTGCCGCCGGGTCTCCCCGTCTCGGCGCTGGCCGAGGCCGCGAACTACCTGAACGCCCACATCCGCGGCCTCACTATCGCCGAGGCGCGAGGGCGCATCGAGACCGAGCTGAAAACCGCCAAGGCCGAGCTCGACGAGCTGACGCAAAAGGTCATCCAGGCCGGTCTCGCCGAGTGGTCCGGCTCGCTCGACGAGCGAAAGAGTCTGATCGTGCGCGGCCAGTCGAACCTGTTGAAGGATCTGACCGCGATCGACGATCTGGAGCGGATTCGGCGCCTGTTCGACGATCTCGAATCGAAGCGCGATCTCGTGCAGATCCTGGGCCTCGCCGAGAAGGCGCACGGTGTGCGCATTTTCATCGGCTCGGAGAACAAGCTGTTCTCGCTGTCCGGCTCGTCGCTGATCGTCGCGCCGTTCCACGATGGCAAGCGAAAAGTGGTCGGTGTGCTCGGCGTGATCGGCCCGACGCGGCTGAATTACGCCCGCATCATCCCTATGGTCGACTTCACCGCCAAGCTGGTCGGGCGGCTGCTGACTTGATTTTTTCGCCCCCGGGCCTGATATCGGGCGCGACCCGGCGGGGTCCGGCCCTGCCCCAGGCGTTCCACGCGCCGGCCCTGTGTGGCCGCGCCCATTGAAATGCGAGCACGAGCATCATGACGGACGACTCGAAGGAGACCAAGCCGGCGGCGGAGCCGGAGAAGACGCAGTCGCCGCGCCCGGCCGAGGCGCCACAGGGCGAGGTCGAGGGTCTCACCGAGGCGTTGTTCCCGGCTGATGCGGAGATCGCGCTTCTGACCGCGCGGGTCGCCGAGCTCGAGGGCGAGAAGACCAACCTGATCGACCGCCTGCTTCGCGCCCAGGCGGATTTGGAAAACTTCCGCAAGCGCACCGAGCGCGAGCGCGAGGAGACCGCCAAGTACGCCATCTCCAAGTTCGCCCGCGATGTCGTCGCCGTCGCCGACAACTTCGAGCGCGCGACTGCCGCGGTAGCACCTGACGAGCTGGCCGACAACCCGGCGCTCGGCGCCCTGCTCGACGGCGTCAAAATGACCGAGCGCGAGTTCCTCAATGCGCTCGAGCGCCACGGCGTCACGCGCATGGCTCCAAAAGGCGAGACCTTCGATCCCAACGTGCATCAGGCGGTGATGGAGCAGCACGACACGGCCGTGCCGGCCGGCACAGTTCTGCAGGTCTACCAGGCCGGCTACATGATCGAGGACCGCTGTCTCCGCCCGGCGATGGTGGTCGTATCCCGCGGCGGTCCGAAGCAGCCCAAAGCGGCGCCGGCGGCTGTCGCAGAGGCCGCGACCGCCACCACTGCCGAGCCCGTCTCCGAGTCGCCCAACGGTGGGATGGCTACCGCCGCCGACGCTGCCAACGACGAGGCACCGCAGGCGGGGACTGAGGTTGCCGATGCCGGACCCGAGGTGGCTGCGGAACCCCCGGCCGAGCAGCCGGACAGCGACGCCGGCGGCAGCTCCGACTCCCGGTCGGACTGAACGGCCGGACCCGGGAATTCAGCCGCGACGTGAACCTCTGCCAGCTCCTCCGCGACGGATCGGCCGAGCGCCCGGAATTGGCCGGCGCCAAGTCGATCCAGGAGCTCTCCATGTCCGTGATGTCCGTGACCTCGCGCCACCCCTTTGTCAGCTGCCGCCGGCTCGTCGGCGATGCCGGCATGCTTTGTCTTCTCGCCGCCGCCGTCGCGCTCACCGGCACACCCGCCGCCGCCCACTCCAAGGGCCAATGCGCGAACTCGGTGGTCGAGGCCTGCAATAGCTCGTTTCCCAACAACTACGAGGGCCGGATCGCCTGCGTGAACAACGGCCTCGACGCCTGCGAGCATCACTCCCACGGCGGCGGGGGCGGCAAGAAATCGGCCTCCGACAACCTCACCTCCTCCGGCGGAGGTGCTGACGCGCGGCGACCGTCCCGCGTGCTACGCACGAGCCGCTGAGCCGGGACGACCGGCCGCACGCTCCAATTCGAGACCGGCCACCGCATCTCCCGGCGGTGGCCGGAACGCGTTTCTGCCCTGGGCAGGGGCAAAGCCGACTTGGCAACTTGGAATTGATCGCTCGTTCACGGCGCCCAGATGCGGCCGAGTGGCAGCCGGCGCGAATTCATCACAGCCGGGTGATCCGCCGCCGTTGCAGGGTGAAAAGAGCTGCTTATATAACCCGCATTGCCTGCAACCACTCCGGGGACCGACACGCGGCCCCCTCACCAGGGCCAGTTGGAGCCGGGCGCCACGCATGCGAGGGCCTGGGCGGTCTGCCGCAACGAAGAGGAACTGTAGAAATGGCTAAGGTCATCGGCATCGATCTCGGTACGACGAACTCCTGCGTCGCCGTCATGGAGGGGGGTAAGCCGCGCGTGCTCGAGAATGCGGAGGGCATGAACACCACGCCGTCGATCGTCGCTTTCACGGATGACGGCGAGCGCCACGTCGGCCTGCCGGCCAAGCGCCAGGCGGTCACCAATCCGACCAAGACGTTCTTCGCCATCAAGCGCCTGATCGGCCGGCGCTACGAGGACCCGATGGTCGAGAAGGACAAGAAGCTCGTCCCCTACAGCATCGTAAAGGGCTCGAGCGGCGACGCCTGGGTCGAGGCCGACGGCAAGCAGTTTTCTCCGCAGCAGATCTCCGCCTTCGTCCTGCAGAAGATGAAGGAGACGGCCGAGGCCAAGCTTGGCGAGCCGGTGACGCAGGCCGTCATCACGGTGCCCGCCTACTTCAACGACGCCCAGCGTCAGGCGACCAAGGACGCCGGCAGGATCGCCGGCCTCGAGGTGCTGCGCATCATCAACGAGCCGACCGCGGCCGCGCTCGCCTACGGCCTCGACAAGAAGAAGGATTCGAAGACGATCGCGGTCTACGACCTCGGCGGCGGCACGTTCGACATCTCGATCCTCGAGATCGGCGACGGCGTGTTCGAGGTGAAGTCGACGAACGGCGACACGTTCCTTGGCGGTGAGGACTTCGACATGAAGCTCGTCACCTACTTGGCCGACGAGTTCAAGAAGGAGCAGGGCATCGATCTCAGAGGCGACAAGCTCGCGCTCCAGCGCCTGAAAGAGGCGGCGGAGAAGGCCAAGATCGAGCTGTCGTCCTCGGCCCAGACCGAGATCAACCTGCCGTTCATCACCGCCGACCAGTCGGGCCCGAAGCACCTGACGATGAAGCTGACGCGCGCCAAGCTCGAGAGCTTGGTCGACGATCTCATCGCGCGTACGAAAGGGCCGTGCGAGAAGGCGATCAAGGACGCCGGCCTGAAGGCGGCCGACATCGACGAGGTCGTGCTAGTCGGCGGCATGACGCGCATGCCCAAGGTGCAGCAGGTCGTCAAGGAGCTGTTCGGCAAGGAGCCGCACAAGGGCGTCAACCCGGACGAGGTTGTCGCCGTCGGCGCCGCCATTCAGGCCGGCGTGCTCAAGGGCGAGGTCAAGGACGTCCTGCTCCTCGACGTGACGCCGCTCTCGCTCGGAATCGAGACGCTCGGCGGCGTATTCACGCGCCTGATCGACCGCAACACGACCATCCCCACCAAGAAGAGCCAGGTGTTCTCCACCGCCGAGGACGGCCAGAGCGCGGTCACCATCCGCGTTAGCCAGGGCGAGCGCGAGATGGCGGCCGACAACAAGCTGCTCGGTCAGTTCGATCTCGTCGGCATCCCACCGGCGCCGCGCGGCGTGCCGCAGGTCGAAGTCACCTTCGATATCGACGCCAACGGCATCGTCCACGTGTCGGCCAAGGACAAGGCGACGAACAAGGAGCAGTCGATCCGCATCCAGGCCTCCGGCGGTCTCTCCGACAAGGAGATCGAGCAGATGGTCAAGGACGCCGAGGCGCACGCCGCCGAGGACAAGAAGCGGCGCGAGCTCGCCGAAGCGAGGAACCACGCCGAGGCGCTGATCCACGGCACCGAGAAGCAACTCGCCGAGCACGGCTCCAATGCCAAGATAGCCGCCGTCAAGGGCGACATCGAGAAGGCCGTCGCCGACGCCAAGGCGGCGCTGGCTTCGGACGACGCCGATCGAATCAAGGCGGCGACGACCACGCTCGCGCAGGCGGCGATGAAGATCGGCGAGGCGGTTTACGCGAGCCAGGCGGGCGAGGGCGGCGACGGCGGATCCGAAGCCGGCGCGAGCGGCCAGCCGGGCGACGACAATGTCGTCGACGCCGATTTCGAGGAGGTCAGGGACGACAAGAAGAAGTCCGCGTGACGCGCCGCGCGGAGCGCCAACGGCTCGGCTCGAGCCCTCGCATCTGCGCGGCACGCCCGGCTTCGGCCGGGTCGTCCGCAGCGGCGGGGGCTCGATCGTGCCTGCACCGCTGTGGCAATCTTTCTCGGTCGTTTCAGCTCTGAACCGGTAGCCGCCAGATGGCCAAGCGAGACTACTACGAGGTGCTCGGCGTGCAGCGCACTGCGACCGAGCAGGATTTGAAATCCGCCTATCGCAAGCTGGCGAAGGAATACCACCCGGATCGCAATCCGGGCGATGCGACCTCCGAGCAGCGCTTCAAAGAGGTCAACGAGGCCTATGAGGCGCTGAAGGATCCGCAGAAGCGCGCCGCATACGACCGCTTCGGCCACGCCGCCTTCGACGGCGGTGGCGGCTTCGGCCGCGGTGGCGGTGGCGGCGGTGGATTCGGCCCGGAGTTCGCCTCCTCGATGTCGGATATCTTCGACGATCTGTTCGGCGAGTTCATGGGCGGTCGCCGCGGCGGGCGGGCGCGCACTGGGCGCGAGCGCGGCGCCGATCTCCGCTACAATATGGAGATCACGCTCGCCGACGCCCACGCCGGAAAGAAGGCCGAGATCGTCGTTCCGACCAGCGTTTCGTGTGAAACGTGCTCCGGCACCGGTGCCAAGGCCGGCACCAAGCCGACCACCTGCCCGACCTGCGGCGGCATGGGCAAGATCAGGGCCAGCCAGGGCTTTTTCACCGTCGAGCGCACCTGCCCGAACTGTCATGGCCGCGGCGAGGTGATCGAGGATCCCTGCCCGAGCTGCCATGGTGCCGGGCGTGTCACCAAGGAGCGCAAGCTCTCGGTCGAGATTCCAGCGGGTGTCGAGGACGGCACCCGCATTCGTCTCGCCGGTGAGGGCGAGGCCGGCCTGCGCGGCGGCCCTGCCGGCGACCTCTACATCTTCCTCTCGGTCAAGCCGCACGAGTTCTTCCAGCGCGACGGCGCCGACATCTTCTGCAAGGTGCCGATCGCGATGACGACGGCGGCGCTCGGTGGCCAGATCGAGGTGCCGACGGTCGAGGGCAGCGTGACCCGCGTGCGGGTGCCCGAGGGCACCGAATCCGGCAAGCAGTTCCGCCTGAAGGGCAAGGGCATGCCGGTGCTGCGCTCGAAGGTCACCGGCGACATGTACATCCAGGTCGAGGTCGAGACGCCAAAGAGCCTGACCCGCCGCCAGCGCGAGCTGCTCGAGGAGTTCGAGCGCGAGAGCCACAAGGAGACCTCGCCCCACAGCGCCGGCTTCTTCGCCCGCGTCAAGGAGTTCTTCGATGGCGGCGGCAAGAGCGGCTGAGGGCTGGATGGCGCCGCGCGCCACGGCCCGCAGCGAGCGCTCTCGCCGGTCTCCGCACCGTCTCCTACTTTCGGTCGGAACCCACTGAAGGCTAATCCAATTCGTTCCGCTCGGTGGTACCAATCCCTGTCGCTTTGGTGCCGCCACGCGGCGGCTTTGCTAGGGGAACGATGATGGGCAATCGGGTGAAGCTTCTCGGTGCGGGCGCGCTACTCGCCGGCATTGCGATGGGCGCAGCGGCGCCGGTCGGCGCGATGACCGAGGCCGGCATGATGGCCATGTCCAAGGCCGGCCAGATCATGTTCGAGCATCGCTGCCGCAGCTGCCATGCCGACGACCCGGCGGCCAAGTCCTACGGGCCGCCGCTGATCGGCGTCGTCGGCCGCAAGGCCGGCAGCGTCGAGGGTTACGCCTACTCCGACGCGATGAAGGGCTCTGGCCTCGTTTGGACCGAGGATGCACTGCGCGCCTGGATGGCCAACAACGACGGCTTCATGCCCGGAACTCGCATGCGACACGTCGGCGTGACCGACCACACCGAGCAGGATTTCCTCCTCGCCTACCTGCGCACGCTGAAGAAGTGAGCCGGCTCGAAGTCTGATCAGAGCGGACCCGGTGAGCGCAGGTGGTGGAGCAACGACCTCCGCCAGCTTGGTCCGTTCTCGATCAGGTGATCGATGATGCTGGCCCGCACCCGACGCGCCGCTTTCGCCACCATTGGGCTTGCTCTGAGCCGCGCATTCGAGTCGACGGGCGCTGGCGTGGCAGTGTGGGGGGGGGGGCCGCCGAGCAGCACGGCGTCGACTGCCACGGCTCGCCCGATGAGGCTTCGAGGCTGGCACCGCCACTCGCCGGCGTCATCGCCCGCCGGGCCGGCAGCGCGGCTGGCTTCGTCTTCTCGCGCTCTTTCGCCGGCCCCGAGCACGCGTGGCGTTGCGAGAGTCTCGACGCCTGGCTCGCCTCCGTGACGATCGCCGCGCCCGATCTGGCCGCCCGCAACTCCGGTGTTGCCGACCCGTTCGAGCGCCAGATGGTGCGCGCGCTGCTCGCCGCCATCCCGCGCTGAGCCCCGCGCTCGCCGCGCGCCTTCGGCTTGGCATCGTCCCCGGTTTCGCTAGGATGGCGCGCCCGGCAGCGAAAGGCGGTCATGACCTCTCCCTCCACCAAGCTCCTCTTCCTCGCCGGGTCCGCTCGGCAGGGCTCCTACAACAAGCGTCTGGCACGCCTCGGCGCGATGATCGCCGAGGCCAACGGCATCGCGTCGACCTTCGCCGATCTCGGCGACTATCCGATGCCGCTCTACGACGGCGACCTCGAGGCGAGCGAGGGTCCGCCCGAGAATGCGCGGAAGCTGAAGGCGCTGATGGGTCTGCATACCGGTATCTTCATCGCCTCGCCGGAGTACAACGCCTCGATTACGCCGCTGCTCAAGAACACGCTCGACTGGATCAGCCGCGTGAGGAGCGAGGACGAGGCCCCCCTCGAGGTGTTCAAGACGCGGGTGTTCGCGCTCGGCTCGGCCTCACCGGGCGGCATGGGCGGCCTCAGGAGCCTAACCACCGCGCGTCAGGTGCTCGAGCTCGGCCTAGGCGCGCTGGTGCTGCCCGAGCAGTTCGCAGTGCCGCGCGCGTCCGACGCATTCGACGACCACGGCCACTTGAAGAACAAAGACTCCCAGGAGCAGCTGAAGGCGCTGATCCAGAAGCTCGCGCGCGCCGCGCACGTGCTGCACGGCTGATCGCCCGCCGGGAAGGAGCACGACGCACCATGAAGAACCAATCCGCTCGCGACCGCCTGATCGTCGCGCTCGACATGCCGGCGATCGAGGAGGCCGCGCGCCTCGTCGCCAAGCTCGACACCGACGTGACGTTCTACAAGGTCGGCCTCGAGCTGTTGTTCGCCGGCGGGCTCGACTTCGCCAGGTCGCTCAAGTTGCACGGCAAGCAAGTCTTCCTCGACATGAAGCTCCTGGACATCGGCAACACGGTCGAGCGTGCGGTCGCCAACGCTGCCGAGCTCGGGCTGACGTTCCTGACCGTCCACGGCCACGACCTGAAGACGCTGCGTGCGGCCGTCGCCGGTCGCGGCGCCAGCCACATGAAGCTGCTCGCCGTCACCGTGCTGACCAACCTCAACGAGGCCGATCTTGCCCAGCAGGGCTCGTCGATGTCGCCAGCAGATCTCGTGCTGCACCGCGCCCGGCTCGCGCATGAGGCCGGCTTCGACGGCGTCATCGCCTCGGGCCAGGAGGCGGCGCGCATCCGCCACGCGATCGGACCGGACTTCCTGATCGTCACGCCGGGCATCCGTCTCGGCGGCAGTGCGATGGACGACCAGGAGCGGGTGATGACGCCCGATCACGCCATCGCCGCCGGCGCCGACTACATCGTCGTCGGTCGGCCGATCACCCAGGCCGACGATCCGCGGGCCGTCGCCGAGGCGTTCGTCCACCACATCCGTGACGCCCACGCGCGTCTCGCACGCGACGCGGCGCACGGCTGAACGCCGCTTCTCTGAGATAGCAAGCGAAGGAGCAACCATGCCCAAAGGTTACGTCATCGCCCACGCCACAGTCACCGATCCGGAGAAGTGGGGCCAGTACGTCGCCAAGTCGAAGATCGCGCTGGACAAGTTCGGCGGCGTGCCGATCGTGCGCGGCGGCAAGTGCGAGATCGTCGAGGGCAACGGCGTCGCGCGCAACGTGGTGCTCGAGTTTCCGAGCTACGAGGCCGCGCTCGGCTACGCGAGGTCGCCCGAGTACGCCGCCGCCAAGGCCCTGCGCCAGGGCGCCGGCACCCTCGATATCGTCGTCGTCGAAGGCGTGTGAGTGGCAAGACGGGTCGACCCGGGGCGTTCCCAGCGTTTCAGCCGGGCTCGTGTGTATAGCGTGCGCACTCGACGTGACGTCGGGCCGATGAGTGTGTATCTAGTGTGGACCAACAAAGGGAGGTCCGCATGCCGAAATGCCTGAGGTCGGTCACTTATGGCTAAGTCGAGCCGGGACGTCGTTCGCATTTGTTGAACGATGGTTGGTTCGAGATAGGTCAAACGGGTGGCCACCGCCATTTCAAGCATCCGAGCAAGCCCGGAAGAGTGACGGCCCGCATCCTCGCAAGGACTTGTCGATCAAGACCCTGCACAGCATCGCCCGCCAAGCCGGTGTGGATCTCGATTGAAATCCCACCTCTTGGCCTGGGGCGTGGACGAAGAGATGACCGCAAGAAAGATCCATTACGTTGCGATCGTGGGCGAGGATCCCGATAGCAACTTCTCCGTGCGGTTTCCCGATTTTCCGGGGTGCGTGAGCGCGGGAGATACGCTGGACGAGGCAATCCTCAATGCGCACGAGGCCTTGGCCGGCCATGTTTCGCACATGCTCGCCGACGGCGAGGCGCTGCCCCCTCCGACGCCGGTGCAGCAGCTCGTGGGCCAACACGACGCGACGACGGTCGCGATTACGGTCGTTCCGGTTGTGCTTGCCGGACAGATCAAGCGCGTCAACATCACGCTCGACGTAGGGCTGCTCGAAGAGATCGACAGCATGACCGACAACCGCTCGCGCTTTCTCGCCGATGCCGCCCGCGCCGAGCTGGCGCGGCGGCGGGCGATCTGAGGCAGGCCCTTTGTCCTCATCCGGCCTGCGGCCTCCTTCTCCCCACGGGGAAGGAATGTCGTCGGTGCGAGCTTCGAGAATGGAATGGCCATGGGGTCACAGCCGGGGCAGTGCCGCTGCCGGCCGGCTCGTGCTAAGCCTGCCGGGCCGCCCCGCCTGGCGCGGAGCACCAGCGAATTAGAGAGATACAACATGGCCTTGCGCGTCGCCTGTCAGATGGACCCGATCGAGCGCATCGACATCCGCGGCGATTCGACGTTCGCCATCCTGCTCGAAGCGGCGCGGCGCGGACACGAGATCTTCTACTACACGCCGTCCAACCTTGCCCTGCACGGCGACCGGCTGAGGGCGCGCGGGCACGCCCTCTCCGTCGTCGACCGTATCGGCGACCACTATCGCCTGTCCGACCCGCGCGTCGAGGACCTCGTCGACTGGGACGTGGTGCTGCTGCGGCAGGATCCGCCGTTCGACATGGCCTACATCACGACGACGCACCTGCTGGAGCGTATCCATCCGCGGACGCTGGTCGTCAACGATCCGGCCCACGTCCGCAACGCGCCGGAAAAGGTGTTTGTGCTCGACTTCCTCGACCTGATGCCGCCGACCATCGTCACCCGCAGCCTCGACGACGTGGTCGCGTTCCGCGCCGAGATGAAGGACATCATCTTGAAGCCGCTCTACGGCAACGGCGGGGCCTCGATCTTCCGCATCGCGCCGGGCGACGGCAACTTGGGCTCGCTGGTCGAGCTGTTCCAGACCGTCTTCCGGGAGCCGTTCATGGTGCAGCAGTACCGGCCCGAGGTCAGGGGCGGCGACAAGCGCATCATCCTCGTCGATGGCGAAGTGGCCGGCGCCATCAATCGCGTGCCGGCGGCCGGCGAGACGCGCTCGAACTTGCATGTCGGCGGCACCGCGAAGCCGACCGGGCTCACCGAGCGTGATCGCGAGATCTGCGCCCGCCTCGGCCCGGAGCTGAAACGCCGCGGGCTCCTGTTCACCGGCATCGACGTGATCGGCCCCTATCTCACCGAGATCAACGTCACCTCGCCGACCGGCATCCGCCAGGTGAAAGCGTTCGGCGGCAACGACATCGCGGCGATGATCTGGGACGCCATCGAGGCCAAGGTGGCCCGGCGCGCCCTGTAGATGGAAATTGCTGATCACGTCCTTGTGACATCTCAGGGGATATGATTACTTTGCCCCCTGAATTGCCGGGCAGGGGATATTTGTGGGAAAGAAAAGTGGGCACAGGCGGTCAGCGCCGTCGGCGGGTGCTCGTCGGGGTGAGCCGTCGGTGGGTGCCAGAACGACGTACTGGCTCGACTGGCAAGGCTTAGCTGGACTTGCTGCATCGCTAAAGAATGCGCACGTGTTTGGCTTGGTCGTAGTTGGGATCGTCGCGATGATCGTCGTGTCGCAGGCCCAGGAAAAGTGGCCAATTCTATTGGCAATGTCCATTACTCAGGGCCTGATCTTTGTCTCGCAGCGCGGATCCGCCCAGCAACAGATTCGCCAGAAGGAGTGTCTCCCTCCGGTGAGTGCCGCCTTGTCGGATTGAGCTGCCGCGCGGAGTCTCGCCTGACGATTTGAGACAGGCGAGGATGTGCCCACGATGTCGGATGTGGACACAAGTGACAGGAAGCGCCGGCGCAACAAGCGCTGGCCGTCGGCACGAGGCGAGTCCTCGCGCTTGACCCCGCCAGACGGGCGCGGACGTGCGGAGCGCACGTGGCGGCTCCAGAGGTCAGTGGCCGCCATGGCTCACCAGAGGTCAGGGACGGGGGAGGCCGACGGTGGTTCGACGGCCGGCGGCACGCGGCGTCGCTTCCCCGTCGCGCGATCGTGCCGGCACGCCGGCGTCGCCTTGCCGACTGGCGGAACCGCAATCTTAATGTATACTGATGACATATGATACCGCCCAATGATTTGATCGACTCCTGTTGCGCGGTGGCGATTCACGAGAGGCCACCCTCCATGGTTCCCTCTGGTCGCTGATTCGACGGAGGGCATCATGGCTGCGCTGGAGATACGCAAGGACCGCACACCGGTCGTTCTTCGCAAGCTCGCCAAGGCCGAGAGCG
>JBFMEX010000009.1:0-50004 GCA_040752215.1 Pseudomonadota bacterium
CTCGAACCGATCGGCAACATCCCGCCGGCGGAAGCAGAAGCCGCCTACTATGCAGCCCGAAGGGAGACTGCAAAACTCGCCGCCTGACTCAAACCAAACAGCCTCCGGAGAACCCGGGGCGGTTCACCCCGCGGCGCTCGGACGGATTTGAGTGCTGCCGGTCGTCGTGTTGACCAGGACATTGCCGCCGACCTCGGCGCCGGTCGCATCATAGCGCTGGGCGAAGACACCATAGCCATCGTTGTCGGGAGTTGTGTAATACGACGACCAAACCACCAGATGCCCGCCGTCGGCCAGAGCCGTCACCTCGGGCACATCCACACCGCTGTTGCTGCCGGTATTGACCGCATCGTCCTGCTGGAGATCCCCGATTGGCGTCACGTCGTCGGGGCTGTCGATGATCTTCTGCGAGATCTGGCCGTACGAGCCGTCGCGCCACACGACGACGAGGGCGCCGTCGTCGCGCACCGCGAGCGACGGGAACTCGTCGTGGCCATAATCGCTCGAGCTGACGATGAACTCGCCGTCGACCTTGTTGCCCGCCGCGTCGTAGCGCTGCCCGGAAATCTCGTAGGTATTATTGCCGCCGACGCCGTAGCTCTGCCAGACGACCACGTAGCCGCCGTCCGAGAGGCCCTGCACCTTGGAGTAGAGCTGGTCCGAATTCGTGTAAGTGTTGACCTGGAAATTGCCGCCGTCAGGGTTGCCGTCGGCGTCATATTTCTGCGCAAACACGCCCCAGCTGGAGCCGTCGACACCGTACGGATTCGACCACGTCACAATATATCCGCCGTCGGCGAGGGACCCAATTGAGCTGTCATACTCGTAATAAGACGACGAGTTGGTGACGAGGATCTCGCCGGTCCGGGATGTCGTGCCGTCAGGAGCGAAAATGCGGGTAAAGATATCGTAGGTGCCATTTGACGAATTATATCCCATCCACGTCAGCGCGATGTCGCCGTCGGCCAGCGTGGTGATGGTCTTGGCGATCCAGCCTTCTGTCGCTTGATAGCTAGCCGTCGTCTGATTGACACGGGTTTCACCCGCCAGGGGGGTGCCGCTGCCATCGAACGCGCGCAGGTAGACGTCATAATAGTCGCCGCCGGGATTGCCGTAGCCCGTCCACGTAACGGCGAAGCCGCCGCCTAGCAGCGCCGTCACCGTCGCCTCGACCTGGCTTCCGTTGGCCAGCGGGCTCAACTGGGTCTCGCCGCCGAGCGGATCGCCGTCGGCCTCGTAGATCTGCCCGTAGATGCCATAGCCGCCGGCACCGTATCCTTCCCACACCACGACGTAGCCGCCGCCGTCGAGCCCCGCGGCGCTCGGACGGATTTGAGTGCTGCCGGTCGTCGTGTTGACCAGGATATTGCCGCCGACCTCGGCGCCGGTCGCATCATAGCGCTGGGCGAACACGCCATATCCGGAACTGTCCGGACTGGTGTAGTACGACGACCAAACCACCAGATGCCCGCCGTCGGCCAGAGCCGTCACCTCGGGCACATCCACACCGCTGTTGCTGCCGGTGTTGACCGCATCGTCCAGGAACAGGAACCGCACATTGGCGGTGCCGCCGCCGACCGCGTCGACCGTCACGTCGACCTGTCCCGAGGTTGTCGTCGTGCCATCGTCGACCGTGAAGGTGAAGCTGTCGGAGCCCGTGTAGCCGGACGCAGGAGAATAGCTATACGTGCCATCCGGGTTGATCGTCACGCTGCCATGGGCGGGGCCCGTGTCGAGCGCAAACACATGCGTGTCGGTCGCGTCGACATCCGTCGCCGTCAGCTTGCCCTTGATCTCGGTGTCCTCGTTGGTGACCGCGAGACTATCGTGCACCACCGGATTGTCGTTCTTGCCGGTGATGGTGATGGTCAGCGTCGACGTATCCGTCGCCCCGAGCGTGTCGGCGACCGTGTAGTTGAACACGTCCGTCACCACCTGGCCCTGGATCAGGCCCTGCGTGGCGGCCAGCGTGTCGTCGAGGGCGTAGCTCCAGCTGCCGTCGGCGTTGAGCGTCAGCGAGCCGTAGGTGCCGGCGAACACCCCCGTCGTCGTCACCGTCCGGGTGTCGGGATCGTCGACGTCGGTGTCGTTGGTCAGCACATTGCCCGCGGCCGAGGCATCACCCAATGTGCCGTTCAGGACCCCGCCCGCCTCGACGACCGCGTCGCCCGCGTTGTCGTCCGCGACCGCGACCGGGTTGTCGTTCTTGCCCTCGATAAAGATGGTAACCGTTGCCGTATCGGAGCCGCCGGCGCCATCCGAGACCGTATACGTGAAGATGTCTGTGACTTCTTGACCTTCGGTCAGAGCCTGCGTGTCGTCATCTGCGTCATCGAGCTCATAGACCCACGTGCCATCCGACTGGATGGTCAGTGTTCCATACGTGCCAGCAACTGCCACGCCGACATTTGCCGCGCTGCCGTTGACTGCGCTCACGGATAGCGATTGCCGGCCCAGCACGACCTCGATATCGAAGTCATTGGAGAGCACATCGCCGGTCGCGGTAGGGTCGCCGGCAAGGCCGTTTGCAATCCCCCCGGCCTCGACGACCGCGTCTCCCGTGCTGTCATCGTCCATGGCTTCTGGAGACGCGTTGGTGGTCAGGTCGACGACACGATCTGCAAAAACGAGACACTCGACGTCGTCAGCCACAAAGTCGTGCCCATCGGCCCGCGAGCCTCTCGCGTGGATAACGTTGAGGCCTCCCGTTGCCGGATTGAGAAAGTTGTAGTCGAGAAAGTTTCCGGTGAAGACGGCGCAATCCGTGCCGGTGCCGCCATAGAGCCGGTCGTTGCCCCGGCCGCCGGTCAGGAGATCGTCGCCCTCATCGCCGAAGAGGCGATCGTCACCCTGTCTGCCGAACAGCGCATCATCGCCGCCGCGGCCGTAGATCCAGTCGTTGTACTTGGTGCCGAAGAGTGTCTCGTCGAGTCCTATGCCGACGATCTTCTTGATCTTCCTCGGTGCCATCTCGGCCTCCCCGCACTACGCCACTTGCGTGCGCCACACACGCATCGCCGTCCCGCCCGCAACGGAGCTGGTCGCCAGCTTCCAGCGACGCCCCCCCGCGGCGCATGCCGACGGCGGCACCTCGCGATCTATTTTTGGATTTGAGGCAGGGCGTGAGCGTCGAGGCGGACCGCTGCAGCCGCTCGAACGCTTGCCCAAAAAACGCAAACTCGACCAACGCCGATTGCATCACCCGCCGTTCCCGCATGAAGCGCAGGCAATCCGTGGGCAATAGTATCAGCGTACAGTAGCAGCTTAGCAACACTCTATCGAGGAGCGAGACTTTTGGCAGTCGTGATGTTGTCGGGATGCCACATTAGATTGCAGCGTTGGTTCAAAGGCTTCGGCAGGTCTCCTGGAAAAGTGGGCGAGCCTACTGGGTGCGAAGCTGGTTGGCCGCGATGCCACAAGGACAACGTCAGCAGCGTGCGCGGTCTTAGATGAGGTCGGCTTGTGCAAGTGGAGCCGGCATGCCTCGACCATTCTTGATGGTCGTCTTCCGGCCCGACGCGTCGGAGCGACAAGCATCCGTGGCCGGTGTGCCCAGAAAGCCGACGATGTCATGACAGTTCAGGCGGTACGCCAGCTCAGTCTACTCAATGTCGGTTGTCGTGGGCACTGCGGTCAACGCCGCGACGCTCCAGCCCCGGCGTTTTGCAGGAGGCGGTAACGACCGCTCCCCCCGCACCGCGCGCACATCGGGGGACGCGGCGAAGTCGGCAGTCGGTGCTGAAGCGAACTGCGCGGGGGCCGGCGCCGGCCGCGGCACGTGCGGGCCCACGACGAGGCCGATCATCGCCGACGGGCCGCGGTGCGGCGCGAGGCCACCCGGGGGCACACCGCGCACTGCCGGCCGGATGCGTGCACCCCGCCCCACGCCGCCCTACCTCCGCACCCGCTCCACATTCACCGCCCTGTCCCAGCCCTTCACGCTTTCCAGGCCCGTCGCGCCGGTGAGGCGGGTGCCGTCGAGATCGGTGCCGGTGAGGTCGGCGCCGTCGAGGCGGGCGCCGGAGAGGTCGGCCATCGAAAGGTCGGCGCCGGCCAGCACGGCACCGCGCAAGTCGGCGCCGGGGAAGCGGGCAAAGGTCAGCCTCGCATTGGTGAGATCGGCCCCAGTCAGGGTCGCGCCGGAAAAGTCGCAGCTGCGGCACTCGTTGGCGCGCAGCGTGACCAGCGTGCCCTGGCCGGGGCGCGCCTCCAGCGGGCTGAAGTCGGCCCGCGTCAGGTCGGCTCCGCGGAAATCGGCGCCATCGAGGCGCGCCTGCACCCGCAGGCCGACGAGGCGCGCGCCGGCGAACCGCGGCGCGTCGGCGAGGTCGTAGGCCATGGTCTGGTAGACGGTCGGCCTCAAGAGCGTCGCGCCCGACAGGTTGGCGCCGGAGAAATCGGCGCGGATGATCACCGTGCGGTCGAGGCGCGAGCGCGACAGGTCGGCGCCTTTCAGCACTGCGCCGGTGAAGTCGGTGCCATAGAGGTCGGCATCGCGGATCGACGCGCCCTTGAAGTCGAGGCCCGAGAGATCGAGGTAGCCGAGCGTCTTGCCGGAGAAATCGGCGCGCGCGTCGCCAGCGAGCGCAAACAGCGCTTCCGTCACCTGGCGCACGGAGAGGTCGGGCGCGGTGGGCAGGAATCGGTCCTCGCCGGCGCCGGCCGGTGTCGCAGCGACGAGCAGCGCGGCGGCGAAGCGCACCGCCGCGCGACGCGTCGGCGCTCCGACGACAGGGCTCGATGCTGGGCACGACATGGCCGCATCCCGCTTGCCAGCGGCGGCCGGACCCGCTCCGGCCACCCGCCGAAGCATGAAGCATGCAGCGCGAATCGCCGCCGCTCAAGGGCCTCTGACGCCGGCGGCTCCTGCGCTCCGGTCAGCAGTGCGCGGACGGCGGCCGGGATCTGGGCCCGCGCCAGTTCGACTGCGGCGAGGTCCTCGTCGCGCATGTGCTGCAGCGGCTAATCGGCGTTGGACACCAGCACGGCGCGGCGGTCGGTGTCCAACCAGAGGCGGAGGCCGCTGCGGACCGCGACCGCGTGCGGCGCGAGGCTGGCGGTGGTCGGAGTGGGGACGGTCGCGAGCCCGGCGTGCATGGCGGTTGCTCTCTTGGCAGGCTGCCGCGACACAGCCCTCGCAGCGCTCGATCGGCCAGCCGGCATCGAGCACCGTGCCGGCCGGCCCCGGTGGCCACCCCGGGGCGCGACATGCAGGCGCAATTCGGCCGGTGCCGACGGTCAGTCGCCGGCTGAAGCCACGGCATAGCCCGCCGGCACCTTCTCGGGAACCTTCACCGGCTCCTTTCGCTCGGGCGGTTGCGGCTGGGGCCGGGGCGGCGCCATGGGCCGCACCGCCGGGTTGGGGATCTGCTCGGGAATGGTCAGCGGCTCCGAGCCGGGCTGATGGGCTCTTCTCATGCTGCGTCTCCGTGCTCACGCTCAGAGGTCGAAGTGACGAGGCTGCGATAGTCGGCGAGCAGGTTTTGCATCTCGTTCAGGATTCCGCCGGGGATCGCCAACCTGCGGCGTGCCAGGCGGCTCGCCTCGTCCATGGCGTATGCGGTCAGCTCCTGCAGCGCGCTGAAGAACACGGGATCCTTGCCCGCGCTCTCGCGTCTCGCCCCCTGGTCGTGGGGGCAGATCCACGGCGCGTCGACCACTCCGCCGAGCAGGTGACGATCGAGTAGCGCGGCCATGTCGGCGATGAAGGTCGTGCCGAGCTCGCTCCAGTAGCCGTCGCCGTCGCTGGACTGGGCGTGGACGAGAAGCGTCGCCAGCAGGTTGATGTTGTGGATGTCGAGCCGGCTGCCGGAGCCGACCAGGACGTCGGTTCGACCACTGAGAAACGGCAGCGTCGGGCGGATCGCCAGTCCCGCGGGCGTGCGCGCCCACCACGGAAAGGCACAGTCGAAGTCGCCGAACGGCCCGGCGTCGTAGATCACGATCCGCTTGCCGCGATGGTAGTAGTCCTCCGACACGGTGGTCGCGAAGTCGTCGAGGACGTACTCGCGCAATGTGTCGGAGCCGAGATAGAAGCCGATCGCGTGCAGCGCCGCGTTGCGCGGCGCGAGGCGGCCGGGCGAGCAGACCTGCAGCTGGATGCTTGGGTTGTCGAATATCCGGCAGCCGGTGTACTGCTCGATGCATTCCAGCAGCAGGATGGCGGTTTCGGCGCTGCCGACCGGCGGCAGCACGAGGCAGAACCGCGCCGCGGCGCACTTGTAGACGTTGCGCTCGAGCACGCTCGATTCCCCGCCCAGCGCCTCGATCAGCGCGTCGAACAACTCTGCCTCGGCGAGGCAGTGCAGCTTGAGCCCGACCGACAATAGCCCGTGGCGCACAACCCGCTTCTCGCGTGCGAGCGCGTCGGCCTTCTCGCGGGCGCGCGCCCGCAACGTGTCCAGGAGACGGTCAATGCTTGCGGCGTAGGCCACTGCGACACCCCTTCACATTACAACAGGGCTTGCTCTGCGGGCGGTCGGCCCGCGCGGGCGCTCGGCGCCTGGGTGTTCCTTTGGAGGTGGGTTGCATCGACGCGTTTCGCAACCCCGCGCCGCGATGGGACCCAGGCCGACATGCAGCACCCGCGAGCAACACGCTTCGGGTCGCGCGCGTTCCCTGCGGCGATGCCGAAGGCGATCGCAGCTGCCCTCGCAGTGCGCCTGGCAATGGTGCTCGACGTGCGCATATCCGAGCCAGCCATGCGAGACGCAAATCCCGGCGCCCTGGCGCTTGCATCGTGACAGAGACCGGTTTATTCGTTCTTCGACGAAGAACGAATGGCGTGATCTCATGACCCTCAGGACCGCCGATCGGGAGATGCGGACCGCGTCGCCCCGGACAGCCGCCGAGATCGCTGCGCTCGCCAAGGCGCTCGGCCATCCGGCGCGGATGCAGATCGTGCTCGCGCTGATGCGCCGCAACAGCTGCATCGGCTGCGATCTCGCCGACGAGACGGGGCGCGCCGCCTCGACCACCTCCGAGCATCTGAGAATCCTCAAGGCAGCCGGCATCATCAGCGGCGAGATCGAGCGCCCGCGCGTGTGCTACTCGCTCAATCCGGAGGCGCTGCTGCCGCTGAAAGCACTGCTCGACGACATCGCGAGCCGGGTCGCGCCGCAGATCCGCCGTTCCAAGACGAGGTCAGGATGAATACGTTCGAGCGCTATCTGACGCTGTGGGTCGGCCTGTGCATCGTGCTTGGCATCACGGTTGGCTCGTTGCTGCCAGGTCTGTTCCAGGCCATTGGCGGCATGGAGATCGCCAAGGTCAACCTGCCGGTGGCGGTGCTGGTCTGGCTGATGATCATTCCGATGCTGGTGAAGATCGACTTCGCAGCACTATCGGGAGTCAGGGAGCACTGGCGCGGGATCGGCGTCACGCTCCTCGTAAACTGGGCGGTCAAGCCATTCTCGATGGCGCTGCTCGGCTGGCTGTTTGTCGGCTGGCTGTTCCGACCGTATCTGCCAGCCGACCAGATCGACAGCTACATCGCCGGGCTCATCCTGCTGGCGGCGGCGCCGTGCACGGCGATGGTGTTCGTTTGGAGCAATCTCTCGGACGGCGAGCCGCACTTCACGCTGAGCCAGGTCGCGCTGAACGACGTCATCATGGTGGTCGCGTTCGCGCCGATCGTCGCCCTGCTGCTCGGCTTGTCAGCAATCGTCGTGCCGTGGGAGACGCTGCTGCTCTCGGTCGTCCTCTACATCGTCGTGCCGGTGGCGATCGCACAACTGGTCCGCCACTCGACGCTCGCCAAGGGCGGCGAGCCGGCATTGAAGGCGCTGCTGGCGCGCCTCGGCCCGGTGTCGCTGGTCGCGTTGCTGACGACGCTCGTGCTGCTGTTCGGCTTCCAGGGCGAGCAGATCCTCGCCCAGCCGCTGGTCATCGCCATGCTGGCGGCGCCGATCCTGATCCAGGTCTATTTCAACTCCGGCCTCGCCTACCTGCTGAACCGTACCGCGGGCGAGGCGCACTCGGTGGCGGCGCCATCGGCGCTGATCGGAGCGAGCAACTTCTTCGAGCTGGCGGTGGCGACGGCGATCAGCCTGTTCGGGTTCGAATCGGGCGCCGCACTGGCGACCGTGGTCGGCGTGCTGATCGAAGTGCCGGTGATGCTGTCGGTGGTCAGGATCGTCAACGCCACGCGCGGCTGGTACGAGTCCGGTGCGGCGGTTCGAGCACGTCGAGCACCGGCGGCAGCGAAGGCCTGAGCGATGGCGACGATCATCTACCACAACCCGGCCTGCGGCACCTCGCGCAACACGCTCGCCATGATCCGCCAGTCGGGCGAGGAACCAGAGGTGATCCTCTACCTCGAGACGCCGCCTACGCGGGCCCGCCTCGTCGAGCTGATCCGGGCGATGGGCATTACCCCGCGCGCGCTCTTGCGGCGCAAGGGCACGCCTTACAACACGCTCGGGCTCGACGATCCCAAATGGAGCGACGACGAGCTGATCGACCTCATGATCGCACATCCGATCCTGATCAACCGGCCGATCGTGGTGACCGAGAAGGGCGCGCGGCTGTGCCGCCCGTCGGAGGCCGTGCTCGACATCCTGGCCAAGCCCGACATTGGGCCCTTCGTCAAGGAGGAGGGCGAGGTGGTGATCGACGAGAAGGGGAGCCGCGTTGCCAAGACTTGATCCAACGCTCCCCAATCTGCGGCCAGATGCGTTCCGCCGGCCCGACGCGCGCCTGCTCGTGCCCGTGACGCGGCCGGCGCACAAGCCGCGAATCCTGATGCTCTACGGATCGGTCCGACAGCGCTCGTACAGCCGGCTGTTGACCTGTGAGGCCATGCGCCTGCTGGAGCACATGGGCGCCGAGACGCGCCTCTTCGATCCGAGCGGTCTGCCGCTCCCCGACGACGCGGCCGAGACGCATCCGAAGGTCGCCGAGCTGCGGGCGCTCGTCGCCTGGTCGGAGGGCCAAGTGTGGTGCTCGCCGGAGCGCCACGGCGCGATGACCGGGATCATGAAGGCGCAGATCGACTGGATCCCCTTGAACAGCGGCGCCGTCCGGCCGACGCAGGGCAAGACGCTCGCCGTCCTGCAGGTGTGCGGCGGCTCGCAGTCGTTCAACGCGGTCAACCAGATGCGCGTGCTCGGCCGCTGGATGCGGATGCTCACCATCCCCAACCAGTCGTCGGTGGCGAAAGCGTTCCAGGAGTTCGACGAGGCGGGACGCATGCGGCCGTCGGCGTTCTACGACCGAGTCGTCGACGTGATGGAGGAGCTGGTCAAATTCACGCTGCTGACCCGCGATCTCGTGCCCTACCTGACGGATCGCTACAGTGAGCGGGTCGAGTCGGCGGAGGAGCTGTCCAAGCGCGTCGATCTCAGCGCCGCGACGGGAGTCGGCGAGGGCGCGCGGGCGTGCGGGTGTGCGCCGACGTGTTGCAGCACTCCGGCCGGGCCGGCGGGCGAAATATGACCCTTGCGCCAGCGCTCGTCGCGAAGGGCGTCTGCGCCATTGGCGGCCTCACCCCGGGGAAGACGACCGCTCCAATCACATGCGGCAGTGATGCGCCGCCGCGACCAAGTTTCAAGACGATCGATCGCGTCCGGCCTCACCACACGCGCGCAATCCGGAGCGAAAATGCTGCGACCATGATGGAGACACCACGCCACAGCCGCTCCGGCCGGCGATTGTACGTCAATGCGAGTGTCGAATCGCAAAGTTAGCCGAACTTGAACAGGACGCCGAAGCCGCCGCGCGGGTAGTTCCATTCGATGTCGCCGGCCGGCTCGGCGAGGATGCGACAGGTTCCGCACTCCATGCATCCGTCGGGCGTCACCTCGACCTGGCCGCTGTCATTCACGGCATAGCACCCGGCCGGGCACACCTTGGTCAGAGCCAACAGGGCGTCCGAGGGCACCGCATGCGGGCGGACCTTGATGTGCGGCCGCCCCGCATCGACGAGATAGCGGTTCTGATAGAGCTTGTCCTCGACGCGCACCGATGCTTCTGCCGTGGCCATGATCGTCTCCTGATTGTGATCGTGAACGAAAACGAGCGGGACGCCGCGCTTCGACCGGCCCGCTCCCCCTCACCGCCAGCCGCGCGCCATCGAGAACATGTCACTGACCAGCCCGGTGAAACGGCGCGCCCTGAAGAACGATTTGACAATCTCGTTTTCCTTCGCCTTCTTGTCCACGCCATCGACGCGGAACCAAGTCTGCATGGCGCCGGAAAGCAGCTGCGGGTAGGTCGTAAACAGGTGCTTGTTTTCCAGGGCGTGCGGCAGGTTCTTGTACTTCTTCAAGTCCTTCATCACGAACGACTCGTCGAGCCTCTTCTTGTAGAGGGACAGGTGCTCGGCGGTCATGGGATCGCGGCGCGTCTTGATCTGGGCGATGGTCTCCGCGGCGATCCGACCCGTCGTCATGGCGAGGTTGGAGCCCTCGCGGTGCACGGCATTCACGAACTGTCCGGCATCGCCGACGATCACCCAGCCGTCGCCGAACAGTTGCGGAATGGCCTTGTAGCCGCCCTCGGGGATCATGTGCGCGGCGTACTCCTTGACCTCGGAGCCGGCGAGCAGCGGAGCCGCAGACGGATGCGACTTGAAGCGTTCGAGCAGGCCGTATGGCGTCTCGCCGGTCTGCGCGAAATCGGAGATCAGGCAGCCGATCCCGACGGCGAGGGATTCCTTGTTGGTGTAGATGAAGGCCGTGCCGGTCATGCCCTTGGTGATGGTGCCTGCGGCCTCGATCACCACGCCCTCGTCCCCCTTGAGATTGAAGCGCGCTTCGAGGGTCTCCTGTGGCAGGAAGTGCATCTCCTTCACGGCGAGCGCCACCGTCTTGGGAGGCGGCACGCAACGCAGACCGGCACGCGCGCCGAGCAGACCGTTCACACCCTCGGCCAACACCACGACATCGGCGCGGATAAAGCCGCCGGCGCGATCGGTCCTGACGCCGATGACGCGGCCAGAGTCGTTCTGGACCAGTTCCGTCACGGTCGTCTCGCAGATGACGAGCGCACCCGCCGCCTGCACGCGCTTCGAGAACCACTTGTCGAACTGCGCGCGAATGATGGTGTAGCGGTTCGGCTTCTCCTCGTTGAAGTCCTCGGAACGGTACTGCATCGCCGTCGTCGAACGATCGTCCATCATCCAGATTCGCTGCTCTATCACGTGGCGCTCGAGCGGCGCGTCCTCGCGGAAATCCGGGATGAGCTTCTCGAGCGCGTCGGCATAGAGAATGGCGCCCTGCACATTCTTTGAGCCGGGATACTCACCACGTTCGAGCTGCAGAACCTTCAATCCGCGTTCGGCGAGCGTGAGTGCGCAGGCGTTGCCGGCGGGCCCCGCGCCGACGACGATGCAATCGAACCGTTCCTCGATCATGGCTCTGTTCCTCAGCTCGCAAGTCGATTGACAGAGAGGCGCGCCCTGAAGGCCTCCGTGAGCACTGGGAGTATTCGCGTCGCATCGGCCACGAGCCCGACGTGAGCGAAATCGAAGATCGGCGCGTTCTTGTCGGTGTTGATGGCGACGATCAGATCGGCGCCCTCCACCCCGACGCGATGTTGGATCGCCCCCGAGATGCCGGCCGCGATGTAGAGCTTGGGGCGAATGGTCTTGCCGGTCTGTCCGATCTGCCGGTCGGCTGTTACCCAGCCCTTCTGCACGAGCGGCCGCGAACAGCCGTATTCCCCGCCGAGTACGCTCGCCAACGCCTTGACGTGCTGAAAGTTGTCGAGTGACTGCAGACCCTGGCCGCCGGCGACGACGATGTCGGCGAACGCGAGATTCGATTTGCTGCTGTCACGATCCGGCAGGAACGAGAGCACCTTGGTGACGATGTCGTCCTCGACCAGGCCGGGCTTCACCTCGACGACGCGGCCGATCCGACCCTCGCTGCGTGCCGGCATCGCCATGACGCGCGGGCGCACCGTCGCCATCTGCGGACGGTAGTTGAGCGTGTAGATGGTGCACAACAGCGAGCCGCCGAATGTTGGCCGCGTTGCCGCGAGCGAGCCATCGGCATCGACGGCGAGCTCGGTCGAGTCGGCTGTCAGTCCCGTCAGCAGCGTGGTTGCCACGGCACCGGCGAGATCGCGGCCGAGCGTCGTTGCTCCGAGCAGCAGGATCTCCGGCTTGTACGTCCCGACGAGTTCAGTGAGTACGCGCGTGTAGGGATCGTTGCGATAGGATGCCAGGGCCTCGTCCTCGACCAAATACGCCACGTCGGCGCCGTAGCAGAAGCATTCGGCGGCAGCGGCCTTCGTCGCGTCAACGGGAGCACCCATCACTACTCCGGCCAGCTCGACGCCGAGCTTGTCGGCGAGCTTGCGACCTTCCCCCATCAGCTCCCACGACACCGGGTGCACCTCGCCGCGCTCGAGCTCGACGAACACCCAGACGTGCTTGTAGGCCTTGAATTCCTCCGACAGCTCCTTCTTCATGCCTGCGCGGCCACCGGACGGAGGCGCAGACTTCGTGCTCGTATCGCTGCTCATGGGCACGCTCCTCAGCCTAGTAGCCTGCTGCCATCTTCTGCAGGTCCGCCTCGATCGCCGGCAGGCGCAAGAAGACCTCCTCCATCACGCTCTCAGCCACGGCCTCGTTCGACTTCCCGGTGATCTCGATGAAGTGCGCCTTCTCGGAGCGGGCCGACGGCGCGAACACACGCTTGACGACGGTTGGCGAGCCCCTGAGACCGCACTTGCCGAGGTCGGTGATGCCGGCGTCGGCGGCGCTCCACTTCACGACCTCGGCGCGCGCTGCTCGCAATGCATCGGCCATCGATCCGCGCCGGATGTCGCATGTCGCCTCGAGCATGGTGACGAGGCACGGCAGCTTCGTCCGCAGCGTCTGCACGCCGCCCTCGGCGCGACGCTCCACCGTGATCTGGTCGCCGGCAAGATCGATGTCGGCGATGCGCGAGACATAGGTGAGTTGGTTGAGACCCAGTCGCCGTGCGATGCCGGGGCCGACCTGCGCCGTGTCGCCGTCGATGGTCTGTTTGCCGGTGAAGACGATCTTCGGCGATCCCCACGTCGTCGAGATTCTGGCGATTGCGGACGAGAGCGCAAACGAAGTCGCCATCGTGTCCGAGCCGGCGAAATACCTGTCCGTCAGCAGCACGGCTCGATCGGCCCCGAACGTCAACGCCTTGCGCAGGCTGTCCTCGGCCATGGGCGGTCCCATCGTCAGCACGGTGATCTCGCCACCGTGCTGGTCACGCAGCCGCAAGGCCTGCTCCAGCGAGAACAGATCATAGGGGTTGATGATCGTTGGCACGCCTTGCCGCATGATCGTGTTGGTCACCGGGTGGACGCGGATCTGCGCCGAATCCGGCACCTGCTTTATGCAAACGACGATGTGCATCGTGACCCTCCGCAGTCGCCTGTGGATCGAGTTCGCAAGCACCGTGCCACATCGCGAGAGTCCATTTTCGCCATGTTTTCCGGCGGCTTGGACGCCTTTACCGGCGACCAGCTGCGGTGCGACAATCAACAAAACCCGGCCGTTGTCCGGAAGCCGACACGACCGCAGCGGCACGAAAATGCGCGCCGCGAATTCCAGATCGCGGCGCGCACTGCAATTGCTCTCGTCTGCTGTGGTCTATTCGAGATCGTCGAGCGCCACGAAGGCGCCACCCCGCGGCGCCACGGCATCCTTGAGGACCTTGAACACTCGCTGGTCCAGCGGGCTCGAATGCAGAAAGTCGCTATAGGCGCGCTCGAGGTAGGAGCGGCAGCGCGCCACCACCACGCGATCGGGCAGACCGTCGAGGTCATCGCCGCCGATGTATTCGCCCATGCGTTTGAGAATATGCAGCCGGGCGACCGACAGTTTCGCCGGCTCGAACGGGACGCCGAGACCGACGAAGAACTCCTCGGCCGAGGCACACGCCTTCAATCTGGCGAGTACGTTCGTCTCGCTGGCGAACGGGATGACGGGTGGAACCGAGCAGCCGTCGTGTTCGGACATCGCAGTGACCTCGCTTCAACTGGCCGGCCGAGTGCCGGACGGTTCGCATCTCACGCGCCTCAGCAACAGCGGCAAGCGATGCGCCGGCACACAGCGCTTCGTCTCGACTGCCTCGGCGCGCACACTCGACAGCAAGGCGGCTTCCTCTCGGGGCGCCACCTCGATGCCGAGCTCGCCCAGAGCGTTGCGGATGGCACTGGTACCGGAATGCTTGCCGAGCACGATGCGATGCTCACGGCCAACGAGGCCGGGGTCGAAGGCCTCATAGGCATGCCGGCTCTTCAGCAGGCCATCGACATGGATGCCGGATTCGTGGGTAAACGCCGCTGCGCCAACGATGGCCTTGCTTTCCGGGATCGAGCGTCCGGAAGCCGCGGCGACAATCGCCGCGACCTGCGGCAGCGTCCGCTGTACGAGCCCTGTCTCGAAGCCATAAATGCGTTCCGCGGCGACCGCGATCTCCTCGAGCGGAGCGTTGCCCGCGCGCTCGCCGAGACCGACGACCGTGACGCTGGCGTGGCTGGCTCCTGCCCGCAGCGCCGCGAGCGTGTTGGCCGTCGCCAGGCCAAGGTCGTCATGCGCGTGGATCTCGAGCTCGATACCGGTGCGCGCCACCAACCGCTCGACCAGCGCAAAAGTCGAGAATGGATCGAGCACGCCGAGGGTATCGGCGATCCTGAAGCGGCGCGCTCCGGCTGCCTCGGCCGCCTCGATCACGCGGCATAGAAAATCGGTGTCCGCGCGCGAGGCATCCTCGCCGCCGACGGCGACGTCGAGGCCCTTGTCCAAGGCGTAACCCACCACCCGGCGGATGGCGGCCAGCGCCCAGTCGCGCCCCACACCGAGCTTGGCGTGAAGCTGTATGTCTGACACGGGTACCGACAGGTTCACCAAGCCGACGCCGCTGCGCAGCGCAGCATCCACGTCACTCTCGCGCATGCGGCCCCATACGATCGGCCGCGCCGAGAGACCGGCGCCGACTATTGCGCGGATCGCTTCGATCTCGGCCTGCCCCATCGCCGGCGTTCCGGCCTCGAGCTCGCTGACACCCGCCTCCGACAACGCTCTTGCGATCGCCAGCTTTTCGTCGATGGAGAAGGCGACGCCGGGCGCCTGCTCCCCGTCGCGCAGCGTCGTATCGTTGAGGTAGATGCGTCTGACACCCGTCGTCATCGGCTGCTCCTCGCGTCATGCGTATGTGGGTTGGAACGTCGATGTCGCGGCGCCGCCCTCGGTCCAGAACGGCGACAGCTCGCGGAGCCGCTCGATGATACCCGGCATCGCATTGAGAACCTGGTCGACGTCCTCGGCCGAGTTGTCGCGACAGAACGAGAACCGAATCGCGCCGTGGGCGGCGGTATAGGGGACGCCCATGGCGCGCAGAACATGCGAGGGCTCGAGCGAGCCGGACGTGCAAGCGGAACCGGACGAGGCCGCTATCCCCGCGCGGTTGAGCAGCAGCAGGATCGCTTCACCCTCGATGAACTCGAACGCGATGTTCGACGTGTTCGGCAGCCGGTTCGCCGTATCGCCCGTGACAAACGACTTCCCGATCCGCTGCAGCAGGCCTTTTTCCAGTCGATCTCGGAGCCCGCTGATGTAGCTCATGTCGGCAGCGAGATTTGCATGAGCAATCTCGGCTGCAACGCCGAGACCGACGATACCCGGCGTGTTCTCGGTGCCGGCGCGGCGGCCGCGCTCCTGGTGACCACCCTTCAGCAGCGACCTGAAGCGCACACCACGGCGAACGTAGAGCGCACCGATGCCTTTCGGGCCGTGCAGCTTGTGGCCGGAGAGCGAAAGCATGTCGATCGATGTCGTCTTGAGATCGATCGGCACCTTGCCGACAGCCTGCACGGCATCCGTATGGAACAACGCGCCAGCCGCCTTCGCAAGCTCCGCCAGATCGGCCACCGGATTGATGGTTCCGGTCTCGTTATTGGCCCACATGATGGAGACAAGCGCGGTTCTCTCCGAGAGCGCCGCACGGTAAGCCCCGATATCGAGCCGTCCCCGCGCGTCGACACCGATGATGTGAACCTTGATGCCGCGTGTCTTTTCCAAATGCTCGCATGTGGCAAGGATCGCGGGATGCTCGACGGCGGTCGTGATGATCTCGCTTCGCCCCGGGCTGGCTTCGATGGCCGATAGCAAGGCCGCGTTGTTGCTTTCGGTCCCGCCCGAGGTGAAGACGATCTCGTGATCGAACTCCGACCCGAGCAGCCGCTGCAGTTTGCCGCGCGCATCGCGAACCGCCCCGCCGACGCTGGCGCCGAATGCGTGCATCGACGACGGATTGCCGAACTGCTCCGTGAAATACGGCAGCATCGCCGCAACGACACGCTCATCGACCTTCGTAGTGGCGTTGTTGTCGAGGTAGACGGGGCGAACGGACATCTTGACCTCCGTGGCTGTCGCGCAGTCCTGTTGTCTCTGCTTCGATACGACCTGGCTTCGATACGACGCCAACGCCCTAGTGCGCGGCAGCCTGCACGGGTACGACCCGCAGCGGCAGTCCGGTTCGCTCCATCAGGCGCTGCTGCACGCCATTGACCGTCATCGACGCCAACTGGCAGTTGACGCATGCGCCCTTGAGCCTCAGCATGACCTTGTCGCCATCGACATCGATCAACTCGCAATCGCCGCCATCGCGCTGCAGCGCTGGCCGCACCTCCGCGACCACCTCCTCGACCAGCCTGATCTTCTGGAGCGTCGTCAGCTTCGGCTTCGGTGCCGCCGCACGAATCTCGTCGTTGAAGATCTCGAGCGGCACAAAGTCGTCGGAGATCTCGAACACGGGACGGTTGGTCGCCTTGCCGGCCTGCGGTTTGCGGATCACGCCGCTCGGGTCAGTGCTCGCTCCCGCCACAAAGGCGGCCGTCGCATCGAGAGTCCCCTCGGCCACCATCGCCGCGTTGACCCGCGCGAGGACAGCCTCGATACCCTCGGCGCACGTTGCGCAGCTTCCACCCGCCTTGGTGTAGAATGTCACCATTTCCAGCGTCGTCAGCTTGTTGACCCGGATCGCGGTCTCCAGCATCCCTTCGTCGACACCGAAGCACTTGCAGATGAGCGCGCCTTCCTCGTGGTCGTCGCTCCAGGCCTCGCCGCGGAAGTTCGCCACCGCAGCCTGCAGGGCCTCGTAGCCCATCACCGAGCAGTGCATCTTCTCGGGCGGCAACCCGCCGAGAAATTCCGCGATGTCGGCATTGGTGAGCTTCAGCGCCTCGTCGATCGTCTTGCCGATCACGAGCTCGGTCAGCGCCGACGACGACGCGATCGCCGAGCCACAGCCGAACGTCTGGAACTTCGCTGCTTCGATGCGCTCGGTTGCGGGATCGACCTTCAGCATCAGCTTCAGGGCATCGCCGCACGCGATCGCCCCGACTTCACCGATGGCGTTGGCATCCGCTAGCACGCCGGCGTTTCTCGGCTCGAAGAAATATTCCTTCACCTTGTCCGAATAGTCCCACATGTGTGTGAGCTCCTCAGCAGAAGGACTTGCCGCAACTGCACTTCGACGTCGCTTTTGGATTGTCGAAGGAGAACCCCGCCTTGCCGAGCTCCTCGACAAAATCGACGGTGACGCCGGAAAGCATTTCGGCCGAGCGCGGATCGAGGAAGATCTGCACGCCGGCACTTTCGACGACGGCATCATCCGGCCGCGCCTGCATATCGAGGCCGATCTTGTATTTGAAGCCGGAGCACCCACCGTTCTCGACCATGATGCGGAAGCCCGCGCCGGCCTTGCCGGATTTCTCGATGGCCTTCCTGACGGCGCTGGCGGCACTTTCGGTGAGGGCGATCATGCGTGAACCTCCACGTGAAGACGAATGCTGCAGCAGGATCAGCAATTCGTGTGCCAGATCGCTTTTGCGTGATTTTTCGGGCCTCTTGTCGCCCTTTCCGCATGTCGCGACCACGACAAGGTCGGCTTCGCAACATGGTCAGCGGGCACGCCGGATGCGACGCTCCTTCACGCACCGCGCGAGAGCGGCATCCATCGTCCGCCCGTGCGAGCTGTACCAGGCCGGGAGGTGATCCGAGACGAACGCCCTGGCCATATCCGCCATGCCCCGTTCAGCCATTGCAGCGTACCGCGCGAGATCGCTGAGCACGCGTGCATGCTCCTCCTCGTGCTCCCGAATCGAGGAGCAGCCGCACTCCCGCATCAGACGGCCTTCAATCTCAAAGTGTACGCGCGTGTGGTCGACGAGGCGGCGCAACAGGTACTTGACGTCGTCGGGCTCTTGCGAGGCGACAATACTATTGATCAGCGCGATGAACTCGGCGTGGGGCTCGTCCATTTCCCCGACGCCCAGCTCGTCGCGTTTGCGCCATCGAATTGCATCCATCGCTCGACCTGCGAGGTTCCGCGCACCCGCTTCAAGCCGGTGCCGACTTGCTGCGTGCGATCAAGGCCTCTGCGGAATCCGCCTCGAAGCAAAGGTCTACGTCGGGACAGGTGCAGCACGTTGGTGAGGTGCAGTGAGCAAGACCTTCGGCCTCACACAGTTGGCGGAAGAAGAAGCGCTTCCAGCGCATGTTGTCGACGTTGCGTGCCGCCAGCTCGGGAAAGAACTGTCGCATGATGCTAGTCAGCATCGGCCGGTCCGACAGACCCAGATCCTCCCACAGATGCCCGCCTTCCATGGCGCGGCGAGCGATGACGAACGCGAGGACGCGCGACGCATCACAGCCCGGCTCGGCATGGGCCAGCAACAAATCGCGAACCCAGCCCTGCTCGGCGCTTTCGTCGTTCTGTGCGTAGTCGTCCGGCGCCAGCACGGGATGCCCCGGAACGTAGAGCATCAGCAATACACCGAGCGCTGTCCCGCCGATACCGATGCGGCGCGCCAGCCCGCCACCGCGCAGATCGCGCTCCGCGAGCGTATGCTGCAGAATGCACGTGAATGCCAACGCCTCGAGCGAGGCATTGACGCTCCGGCGGGGAACGAGCGTCGGCACGCGCTCGGGTGGCGGATAGGTACTGTTGTTGACGTCGATCATCGCGTAGTCCTTCCAGATCAAGCTGTGAGAGCGTCAGCCGGAGTGTGCGTCTGGCAGTTCTTGGGGCAGACCCGGGCGCAGGCACCGCAGCCGATGCAAGCGCCGGCATTGTCGATCACCATGATCTTGCGATTGAGGTCGCCGTCGAAGTCGTCATCGTCATCCTCTGTGACCCTGCCGAGGTTGTTTCCGTCTTCGTCGAGCCCGTAGAGATGCATGACGTCGCGCGAGCAGACCTTGAAGCAGCGACCGCAGCCGATACACGCCGCGCCGTTGATGTCGGTCAGGTAGACCGGCATCCAGGCGGTGCCGTCTCGGGTCGAAAAGGCCATCGGGCGCCTCCTGAAGTCTATGAGCCGGCCACGTGCGGCTTCGGCAATTCGCCGGATTCGAGCGCCTTCAAGGCGGCGCGCGCCTTCTCCAGTGCCTCGTAGGCTTCGTAGGTCGCCTGCGCCGTGCTCATGATGCTCTGCCAGTTGATTGGCAGATCCTCGGCGAGATCGTGCAGGTTCATCTTTGCGGTAGTGGCCCGCGCGGAAAGCTTCTTCAGGTCTTGCTTGATCGTCTCGATGTCCGACATGGTGGCACCTCGTCGATTGTCCGCCCGCTCAGGCGCGAGCCACTTCGGGATAAGTGTTGATCGCTTCGACGCCACCGGCGACGAGCTTGTTGCCATCGGCCGCAAGCTTTTCGATGCTGTCGAAGCCGAAGCGGTGCACGTCACGCAAGTGACGCGACAGCACGACCAGCCGGCCGGTCGTGAGCAGAACGCGACCGAAGCCCTCGTGATGCATCTTCATCATCGGGCTGGCGACGAGGCCGGTCTCTCGCTCGATCGTGAGCGACACGGCGTTGTAGAAGAGTTCGAGACGCGCCAGCACATCGGGATCGGGATCGGCCATCAGCGGCAGCGCCTTGCGCTGCTCCTTCGTCAGCACGAACGGCTTCAGCAGATCGGCATCGCTCGTGCCCTCCCACACGCCGTAGGCATCCTGTGCCCGCACCAGCCGCACAAGCGTGGCGACAAACGGCGAGGCGAGCGCCGCCGCCTCGGCTTCTGGCGATTTCGTCTCTGCGATTGTGGTCATGGTGTCTGCTCCTCGGCGAACGACGGCTTCGAAATCAACCCGGCTTGACCGAGGATCTTGCGCAACCACGGCGGCGGTGCCCCTTTCAGCATGGTCTGCACGCGCGCGATCACCTCGTCGATCGGCTGCACGTCCGCCACCTTGATTGGGTGAATGCCGGCCCGCACGACCTTTGCGGCGGCAGGCCCGCCGATGGCCCGCACGAACAGCAGATGTACGCCTGTCAGCGCCTCGACCTTCGGCGTGATGCGATCGTCTCCCTCGTCCTTGTGCTTGCCGCCCTCGTCGGAGACGTCATCAAACGCGACGGCCTCCACGAACGACGACGTGTCGGCTGACACGTCATAGACGGCGAACTTGCGCGCGGAGCCGAAGTGCGCGTCCAGCCGCTTTAGATCCTGCGTCGCGATCCCGATCCGGATCGACGGCCGAGCGTTCGGCAAGCTCTGGTGATCGTCAATCAGTTGCAGTCGACGGACGTTCATCGCTGTCCTCCCGTGCTCGTCTGAGGAATGGATCGAGGCCTTCGGGCGTCGGCTGATGCTGCTCGCCCTGCCAGATGCCGGCCGCCTCGAAGATCTGGTCGCGGATGCCCTCGTAGAGGATCGTGCGACGATGCTGGCTGCCGAGCCTGTCGAAGATTGGGAAGCCGACCCGCATCAGGGGCACGCCGAGCCGTTCCGCTGCCTGCCGGCCGTGGCTGTGCGTGACGATCAGGTCGCAACCGTTCGCTGCCGCCTCGTCCTCCAGATCGCGCAGGTCCCCGACCGTGACGCGATCGGCCAGAACGCGATCGAGAACCGTCGAGTGCGCGGTCGTCGTGACCGCCGCGGTCACGGATGCCCCGAGACCGGCGTAGAAGGCCGACATGGCGTACAGCAGATCCGGCTCGGCCGCGATCGCAACCTTTTTTCCCGAGAAGTGGAAGTGACCGTCGAGCATCGCATCGGTGAGCTGGCTGCGCCGCCGTCGGATGCGCGAAGGCACCGGCCGTCCGGAGAGACCAGAGAGCAGCGCAATGAAGCGATCTGCAGCCTTGAGACCGTTCAGGTGATCGAACACCATGAATGGAATGTCGCAACGCTCCTGGAGCAGTTGCGCCGGTCGCCGCATGTGCTCGCCGATCGCAATCGTGAACGCCGAGCTTCCACATGCCCGGATGCGAGAGACAGGGGTACCGCCGTAGGTCGTGCCGATCCACTTGTCCGGAATCGTGCCGTCCAGCGATCCAGAGATGTCGGGGAGCACGACGGGATCGAGCCCGAACGCCTCGCACGTCTCGCGCAGCAGCTCGATGTCGGCCACGGTCAGATGCGACCCCGGCAGGATGTTCACCTGGCGTGCGACGCGAGGGCCGCGAACAGCCAGCGTCTCGACGAGCGCTCCGACAGCCTTGCTCCACCCCTCCTCGATAGCCCCATCGAAGTCCGGAGTCTGCACCAGCACCACCTCGGTGCCCTCGAGCTCCGACGCCCGCCGCAACTTGATCGCCGCGAGTTCGCCTGCGAAATCCTCGCCCCGTGTCTCGACCAGCGCGGTCGTGCAGATGCCGATCAGCTTCGCCTGGGTGCGCTGCTTCAGGTTGAGGATCGCCTCCTCGAGGTGATCGGCGCCGCCGAGAATTGTCGCCACTTCGTCCATCGCCGTCGTCTGCAGCGGGATGGTCTCCTTGAAATGGCGGACGAACAGGACCAGCGCGAACGAAGTGCACCCCTGGCTGCCGTGGAACAGCGGTACCGCCCCGTCGATGCCGAGGAACGCATATGCGGCCCCCAACGGTTGCGAGGATTTGAGCGGATTGACCGCCGCTGCCCTAACGGCCGGAATGATGCGCGCCATGGCCCCTTCTCCTCAGCACTCGCCCATGTCATCGGCGCTCGTCGCCGCAAACTTGCGGCGCGTGTGTGCGACGAATGCGACGTCGGGCGCGGCATCCGAGTTGTTGGCGGCGATGGCATACGCGCTCGCGGAGCAGGCACCGCTTGCGTCCCACGGCGCCGGCTCTCGCACCGCCGCCCAGACCGGATTCGAGATGGCAAGGTCGATCTGCCGCACCAACTCCACCATGCCGTCGTATCCGGCATACGGGTGGTGCCGCTCCTGGTTGATGTCGAGCCACGCCGTCTTCGCCTTCAGCGCGATGAATTGTGTGCGGCCGCCCGAAAGCATGATGTCCGCCTCGCCATCTGCGAGCATGCGATAGAGATCGCGCGGCGCCATCGATTCGAACATGTGCGGATCGTCCTTCATCAATTCCTTGATCCGCTGCTTGTCCTCGGGCGTCGACTTCTTCACCGAAGTGCCGACGATCTCCATGCCGATCTCCATCAGCGCCGAAACGACCGACCAGGACTTCACACCGCCGGTGTTGAGCAGGACGCGCTTGCCGGCGAGGCGCTGACGGTAGGGCTCCAGCGCCGACCACGCCCTCGCCTCCTCGTCGGCGATCAGGGCCTCGGTGCGTTCGACGAGATCGTCCTGGGCGCCACGCGCGACGAGCAGGCGCGCTGTCTGCCTCAGCGCATCCGACATGTCGGAGATGCCGTAGAAGGAGCCTTCGAAAAACGGGATATCCCAACGCTCCTGCATCTTGCGCGCGAGATTGATGAGAGCGGTCGAGCACACCATCATATTGACGCGTGCCGTGTGCGCCCCCGCGACGTCAACATAGCGTGCGTCTCCCGGCACGCTCGCGCGAATGCGAATGCCTAGCCTCTCGAAGAGGGGCTTCACCATCCAGAATTCGCCGGACAGATTGAACTCGCCGAGCACGTTGATGTCGGTCGGGCCGACGTCGTCCGGCTCGCGGGTGCCGATCACGTGATCCAGCAGAGCCTCGCCGGCGAGCTTGTTGCCGAGGTTCTTCGAGCCGACGAAGCCCGGCGCGTTGACCGGAATGACGGGCAAGCCAAAGGTCTCGGCCGCGTGCTTGCAAACGGCCTCGATGTCGTCGCCGATCAGGGCCGTAACGCACGTCGAGTAGACGAAGATGGCCGGCGGCGCATAGCGTTGCGCAATCTCGCTGATGGCCTTCAGGAGCTTTTTTTCGCCGAGCCCCATGACGATATCGAGCTCGGTCAGGTCCGTAGTGAAGCTCGTGCGCCAGAGATCGGAGCCCGAGGATGCCGCGCCGCGGTTGTCCCAGGAATTGCCCTCACAGGCCAGCGGCGCGTGAACGAGGTGCGCGACATCGGTGATCGGTTGCAGCGCGATCTTGGCGCCATCGAAGGCACAGCCTCCGGCCGCGGCTCCGGGCGTCAACGGCTTGGAGCAACCCTTCTTGCGCTCCTTGTCGCCCTTGGCCTGGTTCTTGTCGCAGGCGGGCTCCTCGAAGACATGAGCAATCTTGTCTTTCAACATGAAGGGGCTCCCGCACGGTGTGGGATCCGGCTCTCCCCGCCCACGAGCAGGGAGAGCCGCGGTCATCATCGCGTCAGGTCGAACGAGTAGTCGGAAACGCCCGGCTCATTCGTGTCGATGTCCATCGTGTCCATGATCTTGTCGAGCAGTTGCACCAGCACGCGCAACGCACCCTGGTAGCCCATGGTCGGGAAGCGATGGTGGTGATGGCGGTCGAAGATCGGGAACGTCAGACGGATGAGCGGGATCTTGAGATCGCGCTCGATATACTTGCCGTACGAGTTGCCGATGATGAAGTCGGTCGGCTCGGTAGCGAGAAGTGAGCGCAGGTGCCAGAGATCCTTGCCCGCCCACACCTGGCAGCCCTTGCCGAACGGAGAGGACGCGAGCAGCGCCTGCATCTGCGCTTCCCAATCCTTGGCACCATTCGTCGCCAGGCAATGCGTCGGCTCGCCGCCCGTCTCCATCACAAAGCGCGCCATGGCATAGACGAAATCGGGATCGCCGTAGATCGCGTACTTCTGCCCGTGCAGCCACGATTGGCTGTCCGCCATCGCGTCGATCAGCCGGCCGCGCTCGAGCCGGAGCGCCTCCGGGATGTCCTTGCCGGTGAGCTCCGATATCTTCATCAGCAGCTCATCGGTGGCTTTGACACCCATGGGATAGTGGAACGACTCCGTCTGCTGGCCGAACGATGCGATGTATTCCAATGTCTTCGGCGTGCAATAGCTCTGCAGCGAAAGAGTTGCCTTCGCGTCGAGAGCACCCTTGATCTCGTCCAGCGTCGTGCCGCCGTCGTACATGCGGTACTCGCCATCAGAGGGCGTATCGAAGTTATCGGCGGCATCCGAGATGAACGTGTACTCGACACCCATCATGTCGAGGATCCGCTTCAGCTCGCGATTGTTGCCGACGCAGTAGCCGTCGAAACCGGGGATGATATTGAGCTTACGGCCGGGGGTCGCCGTCTTGCCCTTCCAGAAGTGCTCGATGATCCCCTTGATCATGTTGTCGTAGCCATTGACGTGGCTGCCGACGAACGCCGGGGTATGCGCGAACGGCACGTCGAAATCCTGTGGCACCGAGCCCTTGCCCTTGGCCTGCTCGATGAAGGAGTGCAGGTCGTCGCCGATGACCTCGGCCATGCAGGTGGTGGAGACCGCGATCATCTTCGGATCGTAGAGCGCCTTGGTGTTGGCGAGGCCGTCGACCATGTTGTTGAGTCCGCCGAACACCGCTGCATCCTCGGTCATCGACGAGGATACCGCCGAGCAGGGCTCCTTGAAGTGCCGCGACAGATGCGAGCGATAGTAGGCGACGCAGCCTTGCGAGCCGTGTACGAAGCTCATGGTGCGCTCGAAACCGGCGGTCGCGAACACCGCGCCAAGTGGCTGGCATGCCTTGGCCGGATTCACGCACAAGGACTCACGGGCGAGATTCTTTTCGCGATACTCCCAGGACTTCGTCCAGTCGGAGATCTCCTGGACCTTGGCGTCTGGATGGCCGCCCTCGTACTTCTCCTTCTTGTTCTTGAGCATCTCGACGTACTCGGGCTGGCGAAACAGCGGCCGGTGGTCGAGCACTTTTTCGGCTGATTGAGGCATGACAAGTCTCCATCGTTGGCCGTCCGCCATACGGGACGCACCTTGTGGAAGTGACAGTATTCGTTCGATCGGGTCGCGACGCCGGCAGCGTACCGGCGCCGTTCGTGTTCAGGCGGCCTTCCTCCAGGGGGCGTCGAACATCTCCCAGACGGGATTGTTTATCGCGAGATCCATGTCGCGCGCGAAGATCGCGAAGCCGTCGTAGCCGTGGTAGGGCCCCGAGTAGTCCCACGAGTGCATCTGACGGAACGGAATGCCCATCTTCTGCACTGGGTACTTCTCCTTGATGCCCGAGCCGACGAGATCGGGGCGCTTTTTTTCGATGAATTTCTCGAGCTCGTACCCCGTCACGTCATCGTAGATGAGCGTGCCGCCCTTCACGTAATGGCCGGTACGCTGGTAGTCGTCTCCGTGGCCGAACTCGTAGCCCGTGCCGGTGATGATCATGCCGAGATCCTCGTAGGCATTGACCACGTGGCGCGGCCTGAGGCCACCGACGTAGAGCATCACCGTCTTGCCTTCGAGGCGCGGGCGGTACTTGGCGATGATCTGATCGACGAGCGGCTGGTACTTGGCGATGACGCGCTCTGCGCCCTCCTTGATCTTGTCGTCGAAGTGCGCCGCGATCTTGCGCAGCGACATGGCGATCTGCGAAGGACCGAAGAAGTTGTACTCTTCCCACGGCATCCCGTACTTCTCTTCCATGTGCCGGCAGATGTAGTTCATCGAGCGATAGCAATGGATGAGATTGAGCTTCGCCTTCGGCGCGCGCTCGATCTCGGCGAGCGTCGCGTCACCAGACCAGTTGCCGACGACGTTCAGTCCCATCTCCTCGAGCAGAATGCGCGAGGACCAGGCATCGCCGCCGATGTTGTAGTCACCGATGACGTTGACGTCGTAGGGACCCGCTTCGTAGTCGCTGCTCTTCTTGTCGAACACCCAGTCGCGGATCGAATCGTTGGCGATGTGATGGCCGAGCGACTGCGAGACGCCGCGGAAGCCCTCGCAGCGCACCGGCACGATCGTCTTGCCGATCTCCTTGTTCTTCTTGCGCGATACAGCCTCGATATCGTCTCCGATGAGGCCGATCGGGCACTCCGACTGGATCGTGATGCCATTCGCCAGCGGGAAGAGATCATTGATCTCGTCGATGATCTTCTCGAGCTTCTTGTCGCCGCCGAAGACGATGTCCTTCTCCTGGAAATCGGAGGTAAACTGCATCGTCACGAAGCTGTCGACGCCGGTCTTGCCGATGTAGTAGTTGCGGCGCTGCGACCACGAGTACTGCCCACAGCCGACCGGACCATGGCTGATGTGCACCATGTCTTTGACCGGCCCCCACACCACGCCTTTCGATCCTGCGTAGGCGCAGCCGCGGATGGTCATCACGCCGGGGATCGACTTGATGTTCGACTTGACGTCGCACTCGCTCAAGGGGTGCCCGCTTTCGTCGCTGCCCTTGTCGGTGGCGACGTCGAGATGCTTCTTGCGGCGCTTGGCGGCCTTGTCGGGATAGGCCGACAGGACCTCCTCGATCAGCTTCTCGTTGAATTCCGGTGTATTCGTATGGTCGTCCATGTCCATGCTCCTCGAGGGCAAGGGTCAAAGGGTCGCGCCGACGACCGAGTTCAAGGCTGCGGATCGGCGCCGGTTCCTTCGATCAGTGGCCGGCAGCCCTTGCTGCCTCCTTCGCCTGCAGCTCGGCGAGCGCCTGCTCGTCGGTCTTCATGATGCCGAAGTCGAGCAGCATGTCCTCGAGCTCCTCCATCGTGATCGGCGTCGGGATGGTGCCCTTGCCGGAGTTCGCGTGGATCTTCTCGGCGAGTTGGCGATACTCCTGCGCCTGCTGGCTGTCGGGAGCGTACTGGATCACCGTCTGCTTTCTCAGCTCGGCGTGCTGAACGATGTTGTCGCGCGGCACGAAGTGGACGAGCTTGGAGTTCAGGCGCGCGGCCAGCGCCTCGGCAAGATCGAGCTCGCGGTCGGTCTGGCGCTCGTTGCAGATCAGGCCGCCGAGCCGCACGCCGCCCGAATGCGCGTACTTCAGAATGCCCTTGGCGATGTTGTTGGCAGCATAGAGCGCCATCATCTCGCCGGACATGACGATGTAGATCTCCTGCGCCTTGTTCTCGCGGATCGGCATGGCGAAGCCGCCGCACACGACGTCGCCGAGCACGTCGTAGGAGACGTAGTCGACATCATCATACGCGCCGTTCTCCTCGAGGAAGTTGATCGAGGTGATGACGCCGCGGCCGGCGCAGCCGACGCCAGGCTCCGGACCGCCCGACTCGACGCATTTGATGCCCTTGTAGCCGACCTTCAGCACCTGCTCGAGCTCGAGATCCTCGACGGAGCCTTCCTCGGCCGCGAGGTGCAGAACTGTGTCCTGTGCCTTCGCGTTGAGGATGAGGCGCGTCGAATCGGCCTTCGGATCACAGCCGACGATCAGGATCTTCTGGTCGAGCTCGACGAGAGCGGCGAGCGTGTTTTGCGAGGTGGTGGACTTACCGATACCACCCTTGCCGTAGAATGCGATCTGGCGCAGCGAGCTCATGGGGTTTCCTTTCGGTTCGAGCATGTTCGAATGTCGGCGGCTGGGTGCGATCGACCTGCCGTCCTCACTCCTTCGCAATCGCCGTGCCAACCTCGAAAATTCTGCAAAACCCTTGTATTCGTTGACGTTCTGTCAACATGCGCCAGCCGCTGCCGGCGTCTCACGCATGTGGGGAATTCGACAATGGCCGACAGAACGCGTGACATCCGGTGCTGGCCACGTGCCGCAGAACGCAGGCGGCGCGAGCCTCGGGTGAGGACCGCGCCGCACGTCTTCCGATCCGATCCGATTCACACAGAGGCGATGGCCGCGATTGCGGCCGGTAAGGCGCAGGCGAGCGGCTCGATGCCGTGCTCGGCGAAAAAGCGCTCTTCCATCCGTGTCGGTTCGAAGTCCATGACAGCGTAGGAGGGGCCGCCCGAACGCTTCATGATCTGGCGCGCGTAGGTTCGCAGCATCTGGTCATCGAATCGGCAGCCGATGAACAGGAAGCCGCGCCCGGTCCGTCGCTGCTGGACGGTATCTGGGATGGGCGACTGGATGTCGATCTCCGTCAGAACCTCGACATAGTCGCTGTCGGCGACCAGGAAGTTGTGCGCCGGCGCGACCGAGCCGTGCGGCTTGTAGATGATCGTGCGGGCGGTCGCCGCCTGCTCCGACGGAATCTCGACGCCTTCCGGGGCGTAGCATTTGACCCACACGTCGCGCGTTTCCAGCGCTCGCGTCACACCCTGCACCTCGGCAAAATCCCGACGCCCCGCCTCTCGGAACGCACGCGCGAGCGCGGCGTCATACCAGGTATCGACGATTAGCGGGATCTGCAGCCGTGCGAGCCATGCATGCAGCGCGCCGGGCTCCACCGGGGCCTCGAAGATGTCGGCGAGAATGGCAACCAGCGTCTTGCGATGGCGGCGCTGCTCGATGAACTGGGCCGTTCCCCACATGTTGCCGCGCAACTTCGCACCCACCGGCGCCCGCTCGTGCAAGGCCATCGCCAACGCGACCGGCGTGATCGGCACGCGGCTCGCGGTGCACGCGCCGAGCACTCCTGGACCGAGATATGGAATGATTCGACCCATGGCGATTTCAGCCGCAATCCGCTTCAGCCGCTGGAGAGCGGCCGGCGGCGGGTCGAGCGTATCCGCAAGGCGCATGGCGCTGCTCATGCTTTCCATCCTCCTGTGTCGCAAGTCGCTCCGGAGCGTACGCGCTGCGACCACCTCACCTCACGCCGCGTCGGCCAGTTTGCGCGCTTCCACCGTGATCGGCAGGCGTGTGTTCTCGGCCATTTCCGGCAGCTCGAGTCGCCAGCCGTTCTTCAGCAGCACCCATCCACCCCACAGCGCAGGCTTCTCCGCCTCGACGATCGCTTCCTCGAGGTCCTTCTTCGGCACATAGACCGAGTACCCCGCCGCAACCTTCCGAATCATCACTTTCACGATGTCGCTCCTTCCTTCCGGCCCGCCGCCACCTCGGCCGTGCCGAGATAGCGTGTCAGCTCCTTGCCACGCATGCCAACGATCGTGCCCCGGTCGATCCACTCGACCGCGTAGATGAAGAACGCCTGCAGGAAGGTGCCGATGTCGCGGACGTAGCCGACCTCACCCTTCTTGACGACGATCTCGCCGATCTCGCGTCCGCGCACGGTACCGTCGTTGCGGATGTTCTTCAGCGACACGACCTTCTCGCCCGGCCGGAACAGTGGCGGCCTGAAGATCTCGACATCCTGCTCACGCCCCAGTCCCATCGTCACCTCCCTCGCTGCATTGCAGACGCGCGAGCGCGGTCTTGCGCACCTCGGCGTCGCGGTCACACGACAGATACGCGAGAAGCGCGGCAGAGCAGCGCTCGGCAACGACGAAGCGCACGCGCAGATCCTCGTCGTGCGCCAGAATGTCGAGCTGGTGTGGCTTGAGGCGGAGCGCCACCTCCAGCCGTACCAGCGGATCGTCGTCGAACATCATCGGAGCGAGGATGTCGCCTGGTGCTCTCCGCGCGACGATGCGGCGGACGTCGCTGACGGGATCATTTCGCGCGACCACGAGCAGGTCTGGCGCAACGCGACGTGCGGCGACGCAGCGCACCGCATAGTCCTCGTCGCCGAGCAGATCGACGAGGTCCTTGCCCTCGGCGCGATAAGCGACCGCGAGGCGCACCCTGCGATCGCTGTCGTTCTTCAACGCGGCGAGCCTGTTGAGCGGAAGGCGATAGGCGACCATCGCCCTGACGTCGGGCTCGGGGTCTGCAATGAGCTTCGGGATTAGAAAGATGCTGGCGTGCTTTGCCGCCAGCACGCGCAACTCCGCATAGGAATGCGCGAGATAGCGGTTCGCCAGCGCCGGATTACTCGCGAGGAAGCGATCGATGTGCCTTGACCGGCGGTCGCGGACGCAGATGCGACCGAGATCGCAGCGCCCCTCGGCGCGCATCGCCTCGTGCGGGCAATCCTTGCAGGAAACCGGACGCCCGAGCCAGTCGACCGCATCGACGCCTTCCGCTGCAGAGGTATCGGACATCACGCTCTCCCGCCGTGCCCGACGCGGCGCATCAAGCCTTGACGCACGTCTTCGGGACCGGACACACCTCGGCGCACTGCGGCTTGTCGAAATGCCCGACGCACTCGACGCACTTAGCCGCGTCGATGACATAGGTGTCGCCCTTCATCTTGATGGCGGCCGTTGGACACTCGAACTCGCAGGCGCCGCACACGGTGCACTGGGACGTGATGATCTTGTAGGCCATTTCGAATCTCCTTTGCCTGCTGGGATTGCCCAACTTGCCTCAGGCCGAGAGCGCCTGAGATGGAGCGGCAACAGCGCTCGCGTAGTAGTTCGAGATCGCGGTCTCGATGTAGTCGAAGGCGTAGGCGTCGGTGACGGCGATGCCGGCCTTGGCCAGATCCTTGCGGGGACAATCGCCAATCTTGGAGCAGAGCACCGCGTCGACTCCGTCGAGAGTGCGGATGACGCTCTCGAGCGTCGCATCCTCGCCGAAGCCGCCGAGGCAGTAGGCGTCCTCGACCTTGCGGTGTCCGATGAAGGTCACGCCATCGGGCCCCGCCTCGTAGACCTGGAACTCCCGGGCGTGACCGAAGTGCTCGTTGACTCGCCCCCCGCCCTTTGTGGCGACGGCAACGAGAATGACGCGGTCGGCCGCCTGCCTGAGCGCGTTGACGGCGCGGGTCTTGGCTTCGACGTGATCGCCGCGCTCCTTCGCAACGATCTGGCGATAGGCGTCGCGCTTCGATGCGTCGTAGACGACTTCGTCGGGCAGTTGGTCGAGCGTGAACTCCTGGCCGCGATCCTCACCGAGCAGCCCGACCGCGTCGGCACGGCACTGGCGGCAATGGCGCATCAAGTTGGCGCCGCCCGCGCAGGCGTCCTGGAGCGACTTCAGCTCCGCGTGTGTCGGCCCCCTCTGCCCCGTGAGACCGAAGTGCGTGCCGTGTGCGGCATCGGAGATGAGCGGCATGATGTTGTGCAGGAAGGCACCGCGCTTCTTGACCTCGGCATTGACGACCTTCAGGTGCTCGTCGTTGATACCGGGGATCATCACCGAGTTGATCTTGGTGAGGATGCCGCGAGCCGTCAGCATCTCGAGTCCCTGCATCTGTCGCTCGTGCAGGATCTGCGAAGCCTCTAGCCCCGTGTAGCGCCTGTTACGGTAGTAGATCCAGGGATAGATCCTGGTTCCGATCTCCGGATCGACCATATTGATCGTGATTGTCACATGGTCGACGTTCATCCGAGCAAGCTCGTCGACGTGATCCGGCAGAGCCAGTCCATTGGTCGAGATGCACAGCTTGATGTCGGGAATGGCACGCGAAACGGCGTCGAACGTCGCTTTCGTCTTGCGCCAGTCGTAGCAGGCATCTCCCGGGCCAGCGATCCCGAGCACCGAGAGCTGAGGCACTTCGTTGGCCACCGTCACGACCTTGCGCAGGGCCTGATCCGGCGTGAGTTTCTCGGAGACGACACCCGGCCGGCTTTCGTTGGCGCAATCGTACTTGCGATTGCAGTAGTTGCACTGGATGTTGCAGGCGGGAGCGACGGCGACGTGCATCCTCGCAAAGTAGTGGTGCGCCTCCTCCGAATAGCACGGGTGATCCTTGATCTTGGCCCAGACCTCGGGCGGCATGTCGCCCGGTCCTGCACTGGAGCCGCACGACGACGACGAGCAACCACCGGAGGCGATGTCGGCGCGCATGGTGTCAAGGCTGCTATCGGCGAGGAGATCGTCGAAGGCTACGAGCTGACCGGACATCGCGCACTCCCGTTGGTTTCGATCCGCGGCATCGGCCCGCTCCGTCCGCGCGCCGCAACGAGAGGCCTTGCAACGCTGGTGCCAATCAACACTTGCCTGTGTTTGCTCGCCTTTTTCGCCCCGCGTCGGGTCGGTTGCCGACACGACGATTGTCGCAATGCCAACAGAGCCCGGCGCACGGGAGCGCATAAGGTCCCTCGCGGGCAATAGGCCGAGTGGCATGAGATGCGTCGAGATCAGCACTCTCGCTGAGAGCGCACGGTCGTCCGACCGCTCAACTGCCGGACGCGGTTGCCGGCGATCCGATGGCGCTTCGAGTGCGACCTGTCGAGACGGAAGCGCCTCGCGCTTCATCGAAAGCGTGAATCGTACCCTAGAAGCGCTTCAAGGGCACGTTGTGACGCTTCAAGGCATAGCCGATCTGGCGCGGGGTCAGGTTGAGCAGGCGCGCCGCCTTCGCCTGCACCCAGCCACAGCGTTCCATGGCCTCTACGAGCTTCTCGCGCGAGACGAGAAGCCCCGTCGGCCCGCAGGCCTCCGGCGAAACGCACGCCCCTTCACCGTGTTCCTCCGCTCCGCACGTACAGGGCTTCTCGCGCAAAGCATCGCTCGGCTCGACAACCGCAAGCGGCTCGTCGATGCGCTTGGGCTGGGCACTCGGCAGAGAGATGCCCGGCGGGCTTGGCGAGCGCGCCTCGCGGCTGCGCGTCTTCCAGAGCGTCGCCGACAGGCATTCTCCATGGCCGCATCCGAAGTCCTGCGCCTCGACGGAGTCTCCCTTCGCCATGGTCGCCGTGCGGTAGATGCAGTTCTGCAGCTCCCTCACGTTCCCCGGGAAGTAGCAGGATTTCAGCACGCCGATCGCACTTTCGGTCAGGTGCAGCTCGCGATCGTTCTCGCGGTTGAACTGGTTGAGGAACGAGCGCGCCAGCGCTGGAATGTCGCCCTTTCGGTCGCGCAGTGCGGGCAGCATCAGCGGGATGACGGAGATGCGATAGTAGAGATCGGCACGGAATGTACCGCGCGTTACGGCGTCCTCGAGGTCACGGTTCGTCGCCGCGACGACGCGCACGTTGACCTTCTGCGTCCGCGTCGAGCCGACGCGATCGAACTCGCCCTCCTGCAGAACACGCAGCAGCTTGGCCTGGAATGCCGCCGAAATCTCACCGATCTCGTCGAGAAATATCGTGCCACCGTCCGCCAGCTCGAAGCGCCCCTTGCGCGCGCTGACGGCTCCCGTGAACGCCCCCTTCTCGTGGCCGAACAGTTCCGATTCCAGCACCGATTCCGGCAGTGCCGCACAGTTCACCTTGATGAATGGTGCCTTGGCCCGCGGCGACAGCTCGTGGATGGCGCGCGCAAAGAGCTCTTTGCCGGTACCCGACTCGCCGCGCAGCAGAACCGTGGCGTTGGACTTTGCCACGACCTCGATCTTCTCGATCAGACTCCGGATGGGCCTGCTGTCGCCGATGATGCCGGCGACGGAGGCGCGCAAGCGGGCCGGCTGCCTGCCGTCGAGCTGCTTCTCGAGCAGCCTCGACCGCTCCATCAAGCGCTCGCGGTCGCGAGCGATGACTTGATGAAGGTGCACGGTCTGCCCGATCAGGTTGGCGACCATGGAGAGAAAGCGCACATCGTAATCGAAGGCCGAAGCGTTGCCTGCATCACGCGGGCGGTCGATCGACAGGGTCCCGATCGCACGCCCGTCGATCTTGATCGGAACGCAGATGAAGCCGGACGGCTCCCGCGACGTCGCCAGCACCGAGGCCGCGAAGTGGGGACTCTTCGCGACGTTGTCGACAATCAGCGGCATCCCTGTCGCGATAACCTGATCGAGCGCGGTTCTCGGATGGTCGATGACACCTTCGCTCTCCAGTGCCTCCGACCAGCAGACGCCGACGTAGCAGCCGCGGATGTCGGCGCTGTCCAGCAGCATGATCGTGCCGTGGCGAAGATCGAGAAAGCTCGACAACAGGTTCAGCACGCTTGAAAGCGTCGCCTCGAGGCGCGCTGGCCGGGCGAGAATCTTGGAGATTTCGTAGATCCCGCTGAGCGACACTTCCGCCAAGTCTCGAGGACCCGGTCGTGCGGGCGCAGACGCCTGGAAGAACGTCTTGTCCGACCGGTTCGGCTGGGAGCCCATTGCGCCACCTCCGTCGTGGTGACCGGTTCAAACGTCAGAGCCGTGACCTCTCCGGCCACTTTGCTGCATTGCAACAGGCTAGGCCCGAGGCCCCGCGTTTGTCGAGGTCAAGTTTCGAGCAAATCCCTGTTATATTGCGAGCAGAATGCCGTTTTGCGTTGCAGCACGCGCGGCGCCATACTGCCCGATGGATTGGCAGGTGCGTGTTGGTCTCGCAACCTGCAATGTCGGATTGCCGACAGCGGCGCCAAGTCACGCAAATCACTTTTATCGCGCTTTTTCAAAGCATTACAGCGCGGCACGCGGCTTGCAACCGGCGTCTCGACGTCCGCTGCAGCATCGCCGGCGGGCTATCGAATAGCGAATGGAATTGGACACAAGGATCAAAATCCGATGGCGCTTGTCACGTTTTCGTCTCCGCTCCTGAAAAAGGATGTCACCGTCTACGCCATTGCCGGCGATTGCGGCACGATCCTTTCGATCGCCGAGAGTAATCACATTCCGTTGCCGTTCGAATGCCGCGACGGCAACTGTGGCTCGTGTCTCATCGAAGTGGAGCATCTCTCGGGCAAGGCGATGGGCGAGGCGCTCACCGAGAAGGAGAAGAGCTTGCTCAAGTCGCTCGGCAAGCTCTCGGCGGCCGATCTCGAGCGGGCCGAAGTCAGCGATCTCTCGCCGCGTCACCGTCTCGCCTGCCAGTACATCGTCCGCGACGAGGAAATCCGCGTGACGTTCACGGGCATGCCCGGCGGCGCCTGAGCCCGTGCGTTCTCGACGCAGAGGAGGCGCGACATGGACGCAACCGAGGACCTGACGTCGTCGGTCGAGATGTTTCTCAGCTATGCGATAAAGCTCGAGGAGGAAGCCACCTTGCGGTTCGGTCAACTTGCCGATGCGATGGACGCCGCAGGCAACCGCGAGGTCGGCAAGCTGTTTCGCAAGCTCTCCGACTATTCGCGCATGCATCTCGCCGAGGCCAGAGCACGGGCCGGGTTTCGCGAGGTTCCCGTGCTTCTCCCGACGGAATACCAGTGGCCCGAGCTCGAGAGCCCGGAGACGGCGGCTATCTGGGCGACCGATCCGCTCATCGCCTACGACGAGGCCATGGAGATCGCGCTGGAGAGCGAGAAGCGCGGCCACGCCTTCTACAAGAAGGTCCACGACGAGGCGAGCAACCCGGAGATCCGGACACTCGCGAAGGAGTTTGTCGAGGAGGAAGCCGAGCACGTCATGTGGCTCGAGAACTGGATCGCCGACGCCGAGAAGCGTCCCGTGAGATACGAGAAGACGTAGACCTCGTCACGACCGGGCGGGAGACCCGACCAGCCCGGCCAGCGACACAATCGAGATGCGCACGAACACAACAAGAGGAGATGATCTCATGCTCGGCATCGGCGATAAGCTACCGGCCTTCACCATCACCGGCGTGAAGCCGGGCTTCAACCATCACGAGGAGAAGGGCCAGAGTGCCTTCGAAGCGCTGACGGAGGCCAGCTTCCCCGGAAAGTGGAAGATCCTCTTCTTCTATCCCAAGGACTTCACGTTCGTCTGCCCGACGGAGATCGCGGAGTTCGCTCGGCTCGCTGGCGACTTCGCCGACCGCGACGCCGTCGTGCTCGGCGGCTCGACCGACAACGAGTTCGTGAAGCTTGCCTGGCGCCGTGCCCACAAGGATCTCGACAAGCTGCCGATCTGGCAGTTCGCCGACACGAACGGCTCGCTCGTCGACGGCCTCGGCATTCGCGCGCCCGAGGGAGTCGCCTACCGCGTCACGGTCATCGTCGATCCGCACAACGTCATCCAGCACGTCTATGGGACCAACCTGAACGTCGGCCGTGCGCCGGCGGACACCTTGCGCGTGCTCGATGCGCTGCAGACCGATGAGCTCTGCCCGTGCAACCGCGAGGTTGGCGGCGCGACCCTCCAGGCAGCCTGATGGGATGGGGCTTCCGATGACGATCGAGGCACTGAAGACTGCGATTCCGGATTTCGCCAAGGACGTCCGGCTCAACCTGTCAGCACTCGCTCGGGAGGACAAGCTCGACGAGCAGCAACGTTTCGGCCTGTTGCTCGCCGCGGCGCTGGCAACGCGCAACCCTCGCGTCGTCGCGGCGATGGAAGCGGAGGTCCGCGCACGTCTTTCGCCGGCTGCGCTCGACGCGGCGCGCGCTGCGGCCAGCATCATGGCGATGAATAACGTCTACTACCGCTTCCTACATCTCGCGTCCAACAAGGACTACGCAACGCTACCCGCGCGGCTGCGCATGAACGTGCTGGCCAATCCGGGCGTGCCGAGGGTGGACTTCGAGCTTTGGTCGCTCGCCGTCTCGGCGATCAACGGCTGCGGATCATGCATCGACGCGCATGAGAAGGTTCTGCGCGAGTCCGGCGTCGCGATCGAGGCCATTCAGACCGCTATCCGCATGGCGGCCATCGTGCAATCCGTTGCCGTCGCCTTGGAAGCAGCAACGCCGTCCTCAGACCCAGCCGAAATCGCAGCATGACAGGAGAGCTTGCATGCTTTGTTTGTCGCCCACGGGGCTCCTCTTCACGCTTCTGCTGGCGCTGTCGCAGCTTGTGCTCGCGCCCGCATCTCGTGCCGAGGATAAGCCGATCATCGTCTTTGCGGCGGCGAGCCTGAAGAACGCGCTCGATGACGTGGCCGCTCGGTACGAGAGCGCGAGCGGCCGCCGCGTCGCCGTTTCCTACGCAGCATCGTCCGTGCTGGCCAAGCAGATCCTGGCCGGCGCCCCGGCGCAGGTCTTCATTTCTGCCGACCAGGACTGGATGGACTATCTCGAGAAGAACGCGGCCATCGTGCCGGTCACGCGGCGACCGCTGCTCGGCAACGCCCTCGTTCTGGTGGCACCGAAGGAGTCGACGGTACAGACGATCTTGCGCCCGGGCGCGAACCTGACGCCGCTGCTCGCCGGTGGCCGCCTCGCCGTCGCCGAGACGTCGTCGGTGCCGGCCGGAAAATACGCCAAGGCCGCGCTTGCGCATTTGGGAATGTGGGAGTCACTACAGGGACATCTCGCGCAGGCCTCCGACGTGCGCGCCGCGCTCGCGCTTGTCGCACGAGGCGAAGCTCCGCTCGGCATCGTCTATGCCTCCGATGCCGCCGCGGAGCCGTCGGTGCGAGTGATCGGGACATTTCCGGCCGATTCTCATCCCCCCATCGTCTATCCCGTCGCATGGACACGCGAAGTCCGAGATGAGGCTGCCACGTCGTTCATGACCTTTCTTTCGAGCGGCACGGCCGGCGCAGTCTTCGGCCGCCACGGCTTCAGGAGCTTGACGTGCGCCGACGATTGCCGCCACACGAACTGAACGGAGCGCGGAAATGTTGACGCCAGAGGAAATGGATGCCCTGCAACTCAGTCTGAAGGTGGCATTCTGTGCGACCCTGATCAGCATTCCGTTTGCCATAGCGGCCGCATTCGCGTTGTCGAGGCTGCGCTTCCCTGGCCGCTCACTCTTGGATAGCGCAGTTCACCTGCCGCTCGTTCTTCCGCCCGTGGTGACGGGCTATCTTCTCCTGCTCACGTTCGGACGGCGCGGGCCGGTGGGGCAGTTGCTCGAAGCACATTTCGGTATCGTGCTTTCGTTCCGCTGGACCGGGGCGGTTCTGGCTGCGGCGATCATGGGCTTTCCTCTGCTGGTGCGCTCCGTGCGCCTGTCCATGGAGGCGGTTGACCGTCGCTATGAGCAAGCGGCGGGTTCGCTCGGTGCCAGCCCGCTGTGGGTCTTTCTCACGGTCACTTTGCCGCTGACGCTGCCGGGCATCATTGCCGGTGCGATTCTCGCCTTTGCCAAGGCCCTCGGAGAGTTCGGCGCAACCATCACGTTCGTATCGGCCATCCCCGGGGAAACCAGAACGATACCTGCCGCGATCTACGGCTACGTGCAGACGCCGGGCGCCGATGGCAGCGCCATGCGCCTCGCAGTGCTGGCCGCTCTCGTGTCGATCGTCGCACTGGCTGCTTCGGAGGCGATGGCACGGCGCATGTCGCTTCGAGGAGCCTGACCATGCGTCTCGACATCGAGATCCAGCATGGCTTTGCCAATCGCACGTCCTCGGGCGCTGCCCCCTTCACCGTTGATGTCAGTCTCAGCCTCGATGCCCGCGCGGTGGCGCTGGTCGGCCCCTCGGGTTCGGGGAAGACAACGATCCTCAATGCAGTGGTGGGCGTCTTCCGGCCCGGCCACGGTCGCATCGCCCTCGACGACATCGTCCTCCTCGACACGGCACGCAGGATCAACGTCAGTCAATCGCGCCGGCGGATCGGCTACGTCTTCCAGGACGGCCGCCTGTTCCCGCATCTCACTGTGCGTCGCAATCTCCTCTATGGACGCTGGTTCTCGCCGCGACTGGAGCAAGGGCTCGGACTCGACGACGTCGTCGCCCTCCTCGGCATCGGGCACCTCATGGACCGGCGTCCAGACGCCCTCTCGGGCGGCGAGAAGCAGAGGGTCGCGATCGGGCGCGCCTTGCTCGCGAAACCGCGGCTCCTGCTCATGGATGAACCTTTGGCGGCACTCGATTTGGAGCGTCGCGCACAAATTCTGCCGCTGATCGAACGTTTGAGAGACGAGCTCGCGCTGCCCATCGTGCTCGTCAGCCACGATCCGATCGAGGTGGCGCGCATAGCGACCAGTACGGTCGAACTGAGGAATGGGCGTGTCAGTGCCGTACACAGCGCTCCGAGTGCGAAGCCTGTGAAGCGTGCCGTGGGTTCGGCTGACGTCATCCCTCTCGCTGCGTCCTTCCGCCGATCCGCGCGTTAGGGTGCGACCGGTTGAGATGGCCGCCGAGCCCTGACATCGAGAGCGTGAATCGCACCCTGAGGTTCCCCGCCCGACGGAGGGTTCCAGTGCGCGGACAAATCAGTCATGGCACGGGGCATGAGACGCAATGACATCTGCCTCCATGTGAGCCCTGCGAACCGCGCGACGCTCGAAGCGATCTCCAAACATCGCCCTCTGTATCGCAGGGAACATCGCATCGGCTTCCGATATGCGAGGACGAGCCCACCCGGCACCTCATCATCATTCGATAGCGACACAACAAGGGAGACTGTTGCCATGACGACCGTGGCCAATGTCAACGACACGACCTCCACCAACGAGATGCGCGCGCTGAGCATGGACGAGATCGACGCCGTCGGCGGCGGCATGATCGCCGCCGGCGTCGCAGTCGGAGCACTCGTCGCCTACCTCGGCCTGCACACCGCCGTCGAGCACTACATCCTGACCTCCCAGGAGCGCTGGTACGCGGCGCGCTGACGGCGCCATCGAGACGCGCTCACGAACGACGAAGGGCGGAGACGCAAGTCTCCGCCCCCCGCCTCGAGGTCGAATTGGCCCTCTTACTTTCCGAGCACCGCGACTTGCACGCGGGCGACACCCTGACCCTTCATGCCGATGGCACCGGCCGCCGCGCTGGAGAGATCGATGATCCGGCCCTTGACGTAGGGACCGCGGTCATTGATCGTCACCGTCACCGACTTGCCGTTGCCCATGTGCGTGACCCGCACCTTGGTGCCGAACGGCAACGTCTTATGGGCAGCCGTCATGGCGTTCGGGTTGAACCAGCCGCCGGAGGCCACCTTTTGCGGCTGCCAGTAGTAGGAGGCGACGCCCGAGTAGACCGGGCCGCCGTATGACACCGATCCGCCGGCTGCATAGGACGACGTCTTCTTGGCCTTCTTGGCCTGCGGGTAGGCCGGCTCGTAGGCGTAGCTGTAGGTGGCCGACGCGGCCTTCTTGGCCTTCTGGGCGGCGGCCGGATTGGCTGCCTTAGTCGGGGCGCGGGCGTCGCCGCACACCCAGTCCGCGCCCATGCACTCCCAATGTGTGGCCTCCGCGGTGCGCGGGCCGACCAGGACGGCGGTCACAGCCGCCAGCGCTGCGAGCAGAAAGGTTCGCATGTCGAAAACTCCATCCCGGGGTGGCGTTACTGCGGCGCACAAGATCTGCCCGTCCGACCGGCACAACGAGCCCTCTCGGGGCGCCGGCTCCGTCAGCACGGCGGCTGAACGCGATGGCAGCAGATGCCCTTATTGAACTTGCGCGATGGATCCCACAGCAGAACACCAGAACCTGTTCTGCCTCCCCAATTTTCGATTGGCCGTTCTGGCGTGCGGACGGAAGCATCCGAGGTCGCGGGCGTCAACGCGCGAATTGCGACCGCAATTTCGCCCAATTTCATAACAAGTTGAAAATGTGTACTATTTTGACTTCACAACCATTGGTCTAGCGACCTCGCGTCGCACGCGCGACACTCTGCCCGTGCACAGATCATGCTGCGACACGGAAGGAAGCCATTCTATCCGGCCACTGATCGGCCTACTGGAATGCGGTGCCCGGCCGCATGCCGACTGCCTTCAGGATCTTGGCCAGCGGACAGAACCCGGTGAACGCCGCCTGCAGCAGGTTGAGGCCGACGAACGTCGGCACCGCCAGCCAGTAGGGGTGGGCGTAGAAGCCGAGCGCGGTTCCCACCAACACCACCAAGCCGGCGAACGCCATCACCATCCGGTCGATATTCATGCCCTTATCTCCCCATCGAGCCGCCGCCGGAGTGGCCGCACGGCGAAGCGCATCCACGAATTCGAACGCCTGCACATTCTCATAGTCCAAACCGCACCGCATGCGAAGTGACACGCGGACACACGCTTGCCAAGGCGTCGGCCATCTTCTACCAATGCGGCACCGGGGCCGTCGGCCGCCCCGCCAGGCCCAGCGCCCAAGCGCCGCTATCCTCGCATGGGGAGGCTTTGCTTTGGGCGAGTTCAAGATCAGCATCGACGAGTTGAAGCGCACGATCGGCACCGCGATTGCGCCGCGCGTGATCGACGTGCGCAGACGTGCAGCATTCGAGGAGTCCGACCGCGCTCTGCCGACCGCCGAGTGGCGCGACGCCGCGGAGGCGGAGGTGTGGGCCGCCCACCTCGCGAGCGACCGCCCGATCGTCGTCTATTGCGCGCATGGAGCCGGCGTCAGCCAGTCGGCCGCGGCAGCACTGAGAGCAGCCGGACACGCGGCGCAGGCGCTCGCGGGCGGCTATGAGGGGTGGCGCGGCGCGGGAGGACCAACCGTTCTCAATTCGGCGGTCACGGGTCGACCCTCCCGGTGGGTGACACGGACGCGCCCCAAGATCGACCGCATCGCCTGCCCTTGGCTGATCCGCCGGTTCGTCGACCGCGACGCGCGCTTCTACTTCGTCGAGCCCGATCAGGTGACATCGGCCGCCCAGATGCTTGGCGCCATACCCTACGACGTCGAGGGCGTCGAGCTCTCGCACGAGGGCGAGCTGTGCACCTTCGACATTCTGCTGCGCCACTTCGGCCTCGACGATCCCGCGCTGCTCAATCTCGCGCCGATCGTGCGCGGCGCCGACACGGCACGCCTCGACCTCGCTCCGGAAGCCGCCGGCCTGCTGGCGGTTTCGCTCGGGATCTCGTCACTCGCGGGCGCCGACGATCATTACGCCTTGGAGCGTGGCTTTGCGATCTACGATGCGCTACTGGCTTGGCGCCGATTTGCCGTGAGCGAGCGTCACAACTGGCCGGCGAGAGCGCGTTGAGGGCCCCGATGAGCACGACCACACGTACCTCCGGGCCACCGGCCGTCAGCTTCCCCGAGGCGCTTCGCGTGTGGGCCAGGATCGGCCTCCTTTCGTTCGGCGGCCCCGCCGGGCAGATCGCGCTGATGCACCGCATACTGGTCGACGAGCGGCGCTGGATCGACGAGAAGAGCTTTCTCTCGGCGCTCAACTTCTGCATGCTGCTGCCGGGACCCGAGGCGATGCAGCTCGCCACCTACGTCGGCTGGCGCAAGCACGGAACCGCCGGCGGGCTGGCCGCTGGTCTCCTGTTCGTGGTGCCGGGCGCCCTCTTCATGCTGCTGCTGGCGCTCGGCTACATCGCCTTCGGCAGGGCGCCGCTGGCCGAGGCGCTGTTCTTCGGTGTGAAGGCCGCCGTGTTGGCGATCGTCGTCGAGGCGCTGCTCAGGATCGCACGCCGAGCGCTGAAGACCAATGCCGACTTGTGGATCGCCGCGGCGGCATTCGTGGCGATCTTCCTGCTCGCGATCCCGTTCCCGATCATCGTCGCCGCCGCGGCGCTGGTCGGCTTCCTGCTGCAAAGGGCAGCGCCTTCCGCCGGCCAGGCAGCATCGGAGGCAACTGTCGCCGGCGCGCCGGTCGACGCCTGGTCCACGCTCCGCACTGCCACGCTGTGGCTGGCGATCTGGATCGTGCCGTTGGCACTCGTAGCAGCCATCCTCGGCACCGATCACGTTCTGGCCCAGCTTGCCTGGTTCTTCTCCAAGCTGGCGGTGGTCACGTTCGGCGGCGCCTACGCCGTGCTCGCCTACATGGCGCAGGACGTCGTCGAGGGCTATCGCTGGCTCGAGCCCGGCCAGATGCTCGACGCCCTCGGCCTCGCCGAGACGACACCGGGGCCGCTGATCCTCGTCACCGAGTTCGTCGGCGCATTGGCCGCCAGCTTCCACAATGGTGGCAACGCTTACCTGATGGCCGTTCTCGGCGCGCTCGTGGCGCTGTGGGCCACCTTCGCCCCCTGCTTCCTGTGGATCTTCGCCGGCGCGCCCTATGTCGAGCGCCTCAATCGCGCGCCACGGCTATCGGCAGCGTTGAAGGGCGTGACCGCCGCCGTGGTCGGCGTGATCCTCAACTTGACGGTCTGGTTCGCGCTGCACGTCCTGTTCGCATCGGTGTCGGAGCGTCATGCCGGCCCGCTTCGCCTGCTGATCCCCGATCCCGCGACGGTCAGCATCCCGACGCTGCTGCTCGCGGTGCTGGCCATGGTGCTGATCTTCGCGCTGCACCGCGGCATCGTCACCACGCTGGCGATCTGCGGCGGCCTCGCGCTCGCCTGGCACGCGCTGGCATAGACGATGCGCGCCGGCGCCCGGCAGCAGTGCCAAGACACGGCGGCGCCGACACGACGAGGGCCGCAGGCGGGTAGCGCCGGCGGCCCGATGGGCGATCGATGGCGGCAGCGGGCCGGCGATGGGCTCAGCTGTACTTCTTCCAGGTCACGGTCACCTTGGTGCCGGTCGGCACGCGCGGATAGAGGTCGAGGACGTCCTCGTTGTACATCCGGATGCAGCCTTTGGAGACCGCGGTGCCGATGGTCCATGGCGCGTCGGTGCCGTGGATGCGGTACATGCTCGAGCCGAGATAGAGCGCGCGTACGCCGAGCGGATTGAGCGGATGGCCGCCGGGCACGTGCACCGGCAGCTTCGGGTTCTCGCGCCGCATCTCGGCGGTCGGTGTCCAGCCCGGATTGACGCGCTTCTGTGAGACGAACGTGGTCCCGGACCAGCGGCTCTGCTCGCGCGGCACCGCGATCGGATAGCTGATGGCGGCGCCGCGATCGTAGACCCAATAGAGCTTGCGATCGCCGAAGCTGACGATCACCTGGCGCGGCGCGACGCTGGCCGGGAACGAGACCGTCTCGCGCGAGCCGCCGCCCCACAGGAACGAGAACAGGCCCTGCGCCGAGGCGCTCGCGGCGCTCCCGGCAACGAGCAGGGTCGAGAGGGCAGCGACAGTGAAATGGCGAACGGTGCGTCGGGCGACGGACATCACATCATCCTCTTGTGCTTGGAAGACTGAGCTCGATGCCGCAAGTAGTGCGAAAAATTGCGCCACTCCCCCCGCAGGGCGCGGCCGCAGGCCTCAATGGGAGCAATGTGCCGCGATTGACGGCTGTGGGCAAGTCCATGCGCACCGATTGACGCCGCGACACGAATCCACAGGCCGAAAGTGTCAAATGTGCCACAGGCACGCACGTGACGGAACGCCTACTCGCCGGCTGCCGGATGCGCGCCCTGTGGCAGCGATGTCAGGCGGCCGATCAGCACTCGCGCGACGCGGCCGATATCGGCGCCGATACCGAACAGCGATGGCACCAGCACCAGCACCAGGCTGGTAGAGGCTATGAGGCCGAACACCAGCGTAACCGCCATCGGGATCAGGAATTGCGCCTGCCGGCTGGTCTCGAACATCAGCGGCGCGAGGCCGCCGATAGTGGTGAGCGAGGTCAGCAGCACCGCTCTCAGCCGGTCACGCGAGGCGCCGATTGCCGCCGCCTCCATGCTCTCGCCGGCCAGCAGCCGCTCCTTGAGACGCGTCACGAGGACGATCGAGTCGTTGACCACGATGCCGGACAGCCCGAGCAGGCCGATCATCGAGATGATGGTCAGGTTGTAGCCCATAACATAATGGCCAATGATCGCGCCGAGGATGCCGAACGGGATGATGGCCATCACCGCGAGCGGCTTCCAGTAGCTGGCGAACACCCAGGCGAGCACGATGTAGATCAGCGCCAGAGCGAGCGTGGTGCCGAGGCCGAGATCCTTGAACGCCTTGCGCGTTTCGTCGGCGCGGCCCTTGAACTCGGTTCTGAGGCCGTACCTTTCGACGATCGGCGGCAGCACCTCGTTCGAAAGGCGCTCGAGCACCGCCTGCGTGCTAGTCACCTCGCTGTCGATGTCGGCCGTCACCGCGACCGTCCTGACGCCGTCGCGGCGCTGCACGATCGAGAACGTGCGCCGCTCGCCAATGGTGACGACCTCGGTCAGCGGCACGCGGTCCCCGCGCGGGCTGGTCAAGTAGAAATGCTCGAGATCGCCGCGCCCGGCGATCGACTGCTGTCGCAGCACTCGCACGGTGATCTCCTCGTCGCCGCGCGCGAAGCGGGTGGCGATCGCGCCCTCGAACGCGTTGCGCACCTGCAGCCCGACGCCCTGTCCGGTGAAGCCGAGCGCGGCCCCGCGCGGTGACAGCTCGAGGACGTATTCGAGCTTGCCATAGGGCAAGTCGTCGTCGATCGCGGTGACGCCGGGAAAGCCGGTCAGTGCCTCCTTGACGTCCTCGGCCGCCTGTTTCAGCGCCTCGGCGGGTGCATCCATCAGGCGAACATCCACATCGCGGCCCGGCGGCCCGCCGCGCCGGCCGGCGATCGACACTCGCTCGACGCCGGCGATGGTGGGCAGCAGCTGCTGCCACTTGGCGATGACCGCTCGCGTCGTAATGCGCCGCGTCTCGCTCGGCGTGAGCTGCACGTCGATCTCGGCGAGGTTGTCACCCTGCGCGCGGCCGGCGCGCCCGAGCAGCGTGAACACGGCCTCGACCAGATGGCCCGCGGGCGTGCTCTTGTCGACCTTGCCGCCGAGCAGCTGGCGCTCGGCCTCGTCGAGCGACTCCTCCAGCCGCGCCGTCGCCTCGGCCTGTGCCTCGCGCGGCGTGCCGGCCGCGAACACCACCGACGCGGTAAGGTTCTCCGCCTCCGGTGAGGGGAAGAACTCGAAGCCGACCCGGCCGCCGGCAAGGAGGCCGAACGAGACGACGAGCGCGGCGATCAGCGTTGCCGCGGTCGTGTACCGCCACGCAAAGGTCAGGGCCACGAAACGGCGGAACGGCCCATCGCGGAAGGCGCTGAACGCGCGCTCGAACACCTCGCGCGCCCGGCTCGCCCGCCGTGCACCACGGCGGGCATGACTGAGGTGTCCGGGCAGCACCAGGAAGCACTCGATCGTGCTCGCGGTCAGCACCGCGATAACCACCAGCGGAATGGCGGTCAGCATCTGTCCTATGCGGTCGCCAATGAAGAAGATCGGCATGAACGCCGCCATCGTCGTCAGCGCCGCCGCCATCACCGGCGCCAGCATGGTGAGTGCGCCCCGCTCGGCAGCCGCAAGCGGAGGCAGCCCCCTTTCCTCGAGCGTCGCCGCCTCCTCGCCGACCACGATCGCATCGTCGACGACGATGCCGAGCATCATGATGAGCGCGAACATCGATACCATGTTGATCGACTGACCGGTGAAATACATGACACCCAATCCGGCCAGCAGCGAGATCGGGATGCCGGCGGCGACCCAGAATGCGATCCTGGCATTGAGGAAGACGAACAGCATGATCAGCACCAGGGCGAGGCCCTGCAGACCGTTCTCGATCAGGATGCCGAGTCGTTGCGCCACGAGCCTGCCCGAAACGTCGTAGATCGCCAACTCGAGCGTCGGCGGCAGCGTCGGTCTGACACCGTCGATGTAGGCCTGCATGATGCGCATCGTCTCGAGCGTATCGGCGCTGATCGAGCGCTCGACGTTCAGCTCGATCGCGCGCGTGCGCCCCATCAGCCCGATCTTGCCCTCGCGCTCGAAGCGGGTATCGATCTCGGCGATGTCCTCGAGAAACACCTTCTCGCCGGTGCGTTGCGATTTGATCTCGATTTTGCCGACCACCTCCGGAGTCTTGCGCTCGTTTCGCGCGCGCAGCTGCACCTCGCTGCGACCCTCGAGCTTGCCGGCGGGCAGGTCCTGCGTATTCTCGCGCACCAGCCGCGCGACCTCGGCAAGCGGCAGCTTGAGCCGCCTCAGCTCCTCCTCGCGGATGCGGATCCAGATCTCCTCGTCGCGGCTCCCGGTCAGCGTCACGCGGTCGATGCCGGCGGCGAGCAGACCATCGCGCAGCTGCTTGGCATAGGTCTTCAGCACCTGCTCCGAGAACGGCCCGCGGATCGCGATCCTCGCCACGTTGTCGAAGAATGCCGAGCGGGTGACGACGGGTCGCTCGGACTCCTCCGGCAGCGTGGTGATGCGCGCCACCGCCTGCTCGACATCGCCCTGCGCCTTCTGCAGGTCGGCCTCGGGCAGGAACTCGATCGAGACCACCGCCTGTCCCTCGCTCGCCACCGAGGTGACCTCCGACACGTCGTCGAGGAAGCGCAGCTCCGGCTCCAGCACGTCGAGGATGTTGCTCTCCGCGTCCTCGGCGCTCGCGCCGGGCCAGACCACAGTGACGGTGACGATCGGGATCTCGATGGTCGGGAAGAACTGCCGGTTGAGCCGGGCGAGCGCGAACAGGCCCATCAGCACCATCACCGCCATCAGCAGGTTCGGCGCCGTCGGGTGGCGGGCGAAGGTGGTGATGGGACCACCCCGCCGCGCGCCGCTGTCGGCGCCCCGCTGCTCGCCTGCAGCGGTCATGGCGCAGCAGCCTCCTTTACGGCGACGCCCGTGCCCGGCGTGGCGATGCGCGTCTCGAGCACCACCTCGCCCGGCTTCAGATCGCCCTCGACGAGAATTTCTGACCCGGCCGCACCGACGAGCCTGACCTTGCGCGCCGCGAGCCGCCCGTTCTCCACCACGTAGACGGTGTCGCGATCGTAGAGCGAGGAGCCCGGCAGCCGCACCACGCCGCGGTAGAGTACGTCGTCGAGCGTCGCGGTGACGAACGCGCCGGGTCGCAGCTGGATCGGCTGGGCGGGATTGTCGATCCGCGCCAGCACCTCCACGCCACCGGCCTCGGAGGTGACCCGCGCGCCAATCCGCTCGATGCGCGCGGTGTAGGCGAAGCTGTTGCCGCCGAGCGTCCACTCGACGTCGACCTTGCGGCCTACGAGCGCGCCCTCGCCGGCGACCATGCGCCCGTACTGGGCGTCGGTGAGCGCGAACCGCACCTCGATCCAGTCGCGGTCGATCAGCGTCGCGACCTTGTCGTTGGCGCCGATCATGCGCCCGACCTGCGTCGTCACCTCGGCGACGTAGGCGTTGAACGGCGCCTCGAGCCGCGTTTCCTCGACTCGCCGCTCAGCCCGGGCGATTGCCGCCTCGAGTCGCTCGGCGCCGGCGCGGCTCTGCGCCACCCGCGCCTCCCAAACGGCGATCGAGTTGGCGAGCTGGTCAGCGGCCTGCCGGCGCTGCAGCACCACCTGCTGGCGCTCGTCGACGGTGCGCTCGGTGACGGCGCCGCGTTTGGCCAGTGGCTCGGCGCGCTCCAGGTCCTCGATCGCGAGCTTCAATTGCGCGCGGGCGTGGCCGAGCGAGACGGTCTCGCTGGCGATGGACGCCTCGAGCTCGGTGATCCGCGCCCGCGTCTCGGCGAGCTGCGCCTTGCTTTCCGCGAGCGCATTCCTGTAATCGAACGGATCGATGGCGAGGAGCGTCTCGCCCTTGGCGATGAGGCCGCCTTCGACCAGCGCCGGCGAGGTCTCGATCACCGGGCCGGCGACGCGGGCGCGGATCTCGACCTGGCGACCCGCGACCGTGGTGCCATAGAGCGTCAGGCGTGGTCTCACGTCGCCCGGCTGAGCCTTGAATGTGGTGACGTTGTAGGTGCGCTCCTGCTTCGGCCGCTTCGGCGTCTCCGGCTTGGTGGCCTTGAGGTACTGGAAGCCAGCAAATCCGACCGCGAGCGCGATGAGCGGCAACAGCAGCTTGGCCGTGCCGCGCACGATCCGGCCCAAGTGGCGCGGGCGAGCACGTTCTGCACCCGCCGTTGGTAACGGCATGGCTGGCGTCGTACCGGCGGCGTCCGCCTCGGCCCTCGGTTTCGCTCTCAGGTACTCGAGGTTCATTCGCTTCTTTCCGGGCACCAGACGGCCACTCTACGCCCGATCCATTCCTGATAGGCCATGTCGGTCGCGGGCGATCAAGTCGCCCAGCGATCGACGGCATCATACAGCCTGCCCGTGAAAGCGGCTTTAGCGAGGTGACGCAACCGTCAATATCGATTGGCTCCGTCACGATCGCGAGATCGCGCGCCAGCCCAGTGGCTTATGAGATACGGACGGATCGCCGCGAGCGCGCCCGGGACGATCCTGCTTGACGGGATCGGTACCCGAACCAATGGTTAAGGCCGGGTGCGACGACCCGCGCCGCGCCCGGGGGAGCGTCTCGAGGGGGGAGCGGATGTTCGGCGTTCGGCAGGCGGCGAGCCGATTGGCCTCGTGTGCCGGAGTGCTCGTTGCCCTCGTCGTGCCTGCCGCGAGGGCACTGGAGCCGAGCGCGGGCGCCACGCCGTCCGAGTTCGCGCAAGCCGCCACCACCGGCCAGCCAGCCGCCGCGACCGTCACCGTCGCGCCCGAGGCACCGTCGGCAGCCGCACCCGCGGCGCGGCCGCTACGCCAGCGCAGGCCGCGCACGAGCAAGTACGTGCCGCCGAAGCTCGGCATCAAGCCGCCAGATGCGAGCTTCGCGCTCGAGACGGCGGTCAGGCGCCCACTGCTCGCGCCCACCGGCTCCTGGGTCTACCAGCTCGCCGCGATCCAGCCCCAGGCCGTCGGCAGCTGCCCGGCGGACGTCGCCGTCATCGACTTTGCCGCCGACGGACGCCTCGCCACCGCCTTCACCCGCACCGACCTCGACCGCATGCGCGCGCAGCCGGGCGGACCCAAGAAGCTGATCGCCTACATGAGCATCGGCGAGGCCGAGAGCTATCGCGACTTCTACTGGCAGAGCGACTGGCTGAAGAGCGGCAGACGCCCACGCTGGCTCGGCCCTGCCAACGATGAGGGCTGGGGCGACAACTATCGCGTCCGCTACTGGGACCGTGACTGGCAGGCGATCATCCTCGGCTCGCCCGACTCCTATCTCGACCGCCTGATCGCCACCGGTTTCGACGGCGTCTACCTCGACATCGTCGACGGCTACGAGTTCTGGCAGGACGATGACCGCTCGCCCGATGGCGGTCGCGCCACCGCCGCCGACGAGATGATCGAGCTCGTCGTCCGCATCGCGCGCTACGCCTGGGGCAAGAACCCGGATTTCCTGGTCGTGCCGCAGAACGGCCATGGCCTGCTCGAGAGCCCGCTGTTCCGTGCCCACATCAGCGCCATCGGCATGGAGGACATCTTCTTCCGCTGGGTCTCGCACTCGGCCGCCGTCGACGACGCGGAGCCGCAATCGCCGAGCGAGACGCGCGGGAAGCTCGACCTGCTGTCGATGGCGATCAAGGACAAGATCCCCGTGCTCGCGGTCGAGTACCTGATGGACCAGGCGAGCGACCGGAAGCTGGTGCCCGAGGTCGAGCGGAGCATGCGCGCCAAGGGCCTGGTGCCGCACTTCGCCGGCCGCCAGCTCGAGCGGCTGTATTGTCCCGAGACCACCGCAGCACCGGCCCCCACGCCCGAGCCGCCTACCCCGGCACCTGCTCCAGCCCGCGAGCCAAAGCCGGCCCCGACGCCACCCGCACCGCCGCCAGCACCGGAGCCCCCGGCGCCGAC
>JBFMEX010000010.1:0-6790 GCA_040752215.1 Pseudomonadota bacterium
CGCCGACGACGCGGCCGTTGTCGCGATTCACCTCGCTGCTGGCCAGCGCATCCGGCCGGCTCCCTGCAAGGGGAGTCGGATGCGCCAAATAAAGAACGCCCCGGTCCCATTCGGCGCTGGGCCGGGGCGCCTGCTTTGGAGCAGAGCGCGAGCGCTCGCTCCGCGGCGTCCGCTGTCGGCAGAGGCTGGTGCGCGTCGTGCACCCGATTGCCGGCTCGGGATCGTTGGTAGCCAAACCAGTCGATTAACGGAAGTTGGAATGCGTGACGATCATGATAAGCTGTCATGATCATAGATCGGTCCAACAGCAGGCCTCGGACGCCGCCAGGAGAGCCCGATGACGCATGTCACGCTGCGCCAGCTGCGCTACCTCGATGCGCTCGCACGCGAGGGCCATTTCGGCCGTGCCGCCGAGGCCTGCGCGGTCACCCAGCCGGCGCTGTCGATGCAAATCCAGGAGCTCGAGCAGCAGCTGGGCCTCAGCCTGGTCGAGCGCGCCCGCGCCGGCATCAGGCTCACCGAGAAAGGCGCCGAGATCGCGCATCGCGCCGCGCGAATCCTGGGTGACGTGCGCGACCTCATCGAGTACGCCAAGCATGCCGGCAGCGTACTGGAAGGCACGCTGAAGCTCGGCGTCATCCCGTCGATGGCGCCCTACCTGCTGCCGCCGCTGCTGCCGCTCGTTCGCGCTGCCTATCCCGATCTCGAGCTGCATGTGCGCGAGACGCAGACGCTGCCGCTGACGCACGAGCTCGTCGAGGGCAAGCTTGACGTGCTGCTGCTGGCGCTGCCGATCAGGCACCCCGAGATCGAGACGAAGGTGCTGTTCGAGGACCGCTTCCTGCTCGCGCTGCCGAAAGGCCGGCGGCTCTCGGGGCGGGTGCGCGCAACACGCGAGTTCGTCGAGCACGAGCGCCTCCTGCTGCTCGAGGAGGGCCATTGCCTGCGCGACCAGGCGCTGACCTATTGCAACCTGACGCAATCGAGCGCGGTCAACACGTTCGGCGCCTCCAGCCTGTCGACGATCGTCGAGATGGTGTCTGCGGGAATGGGCATAACGCTGCTGCCGGAGATGTGCCTCGGTGTCGAGACGCGCGGTCGCGATCTGAAGATCATTCGCTTCGTCGAGCCGGAGCCCTCGCGCAGCGTCGGACTCGCCTGGCGCGCATCGAGCCCGAGGAAGCGCGACTTCCACGAGCTCGGCCGGCTCGTCGGCGAGGCCTGGAAGGGGGCTGCGAAAACGCGTCGCCTGCGCGGTCTCGTGGGAGACGCGCGCTGAGGAACGTCGCATTCGATGCAAACGACGCGGCGGTGGCGTTCACCTTCCGCTGGTGCGCACCTTGCGGTCGACGAGGCCGTTGCCGACAGCGGCCGGAGGCGTGCCGAGCTTCTCCCGGTTTACGGCCGGGCCCTTGAACTGCTGCGCCCACAGCAGCTGCGCGGCCTGTCGGCCGGGTGTGAACCGCATCTCGGTCAGTGCGCTCTCGTCGGCGAGCAGGGCGAGCGTCTGGCTGGCGTCGGGGTGCTCGAGGCGGGCCAGCGCCGGATCGTCGGCGGAGGCCGAGGCGGTGAGCAGCGGCGCCAGCGGGAACGGGCGGTAGTAGAGCTCCTCCGGGTGCTCCTCGTCGTAGGCGGGCGCGTGCACCCAGCCATCGCTCCAGCCGGCGAGATCGCTCTTGCTGTCGGCAGGCGACAGCGCGGCGACGCGGGCGGCAAGCCGATCGAGCGCGCGGCGGTCATTGGTACTGGGCGGTCGCGGCAGTCCGCCGTCGGTCAGGCTGGCGGTGGCGAAGCCTGACGGGCGCCGAGCGGGCGCCGGCTGGCTCACGAGGCGCGGCGGCGGCTCGTAGGAGACGCGCTCGATGAGGCCGTCGAGCCGGGCGCGATCGTCGCTTGTGAGACCAGCGCCAATCGACGGCGGCCGGACCGCGGGCCTCGGCTCGCTGACGAGCCGCGGCGGCGGGCCGAGGGAGGCGACGGTTTGTGTCTGCCACGGCAGCACTTCGTCCTTTGCAGCGGGAGCGACGCCGGCCACCGCACCGCCAGTGGCGACGGAGGCGCGGCCCGGCGGGGTGGCAGCGGCCAGCATCGTCGTCGTCTTCGGCTGCTTGCGGAAGTCGTGGAAGGCGGCGATCTCGGTCGCCAGCGAGGCGTGGCGCTCGCGCGCGATCCTTGCGTCCTCGCGGGTGATCGGATCGCCCTCGGCCGGCAGGTGCTTGGTCTGGGCGTTGGGGAACAACAGCGCCAGCTCGTAGCGCGGCAGGCGCGGCCAGGCGCGAACGCGATCGGTGTCGACGTGCACGAACGGCGTCGCCGAGGTCGGGTAGTAGCCGACCCCGCCGCGCTCGCGGATCATCGCCGAGTAGCGCAGCTGTTTCAGCGGGATGTCGGGGAACTGCACGTCGGCGGCCTTGCCGAGGATGTGTCGGCTCTCGCTCGCCTGCCCGCCGACCGTCTTGCGCAGCATGTCGTTGGTGGTGCGCGAGCGGTAGCCGGAGATGATGTGGATCGGCTCCTTGGAGCCGAGCTCGGTGTGGATCTCCCACAGCAGGTCGATCAGCGCCGGGTCCATCGTGGTCGGCTCGTCGCGTCGCCAGTCGCGCAGCACCCAGTTGATCCGCTCCATTGCCGCGGGGATGTTCTTGCCGTCCTTCTTGTAGAGGACGGTGACCGTCTCCTTGGTGTGGATGTTGTGCAGCGAGATGGTTCGCGTGCGGCCGAACTCGGCGGCGATCTGCGACGCGCCGAGGCAGACCGCGAAAACGGCCGTGCATACGCCCGCTAGCCTGCGTCGAGCGCCCTGAAGCACGTCGAGCCCCGTCCACTTGCACGCGGCAAAGCGTTTGGCCCCGGCTCCTGCGAGCCGGCGGCGGAGCCCGAAGCGGAGCCCCGACGAGCCGTGTGCGTTACGTTCCCCTTAGGGTTAATCCCCAACCCTTAAGGGAGCGTAAGAGCGGATTGCGGACACAATGCGGCCGGCAGGCCCCGTCACTCCGGGTTTGCGGCGCAGTTGCGGCACAGGTGGGTGAGATCGCGGAGGGCCTCAGAACCCGCCGAACAGCGCGCTGAAGAAGTTGAACGACGGCCCCTGCTTCTGCACCACCACCGTCGGCCGCTGGTAGGGAACCGGCGCCAGATGGTCGCGGTGGCGGGCGATCAGGTGCTCCTTGCCGTCGAGGGCGAGCTGGATGCGCTTCTCGTGGCCGTAGATGTCGCGGCTCGACTGCAGCTTGCCGTCGTCGTCGACCCAGGCGGTGAAGTAGGTGACGTGGACCGGAATCTTGCGGGCGAGATCGACGTTGTTGTTCTGCGGCCCGCCCTTGACCAGCTTGCCGACCTGCTCGCTGCTCCAGCCCTTGTCCTCGCCGAGCACGATCTCGGCCAGCCGCACCGGGTTCCTGACCCGCATGCAGCCGTGGCTGAATGTGCGCTGGCTGGCGCTGAACAGGTTCTTGGTCGGCGTGTCGTGCATGTAGACTTGGTGCTTGTTCGGGAACAGGAACTTGACCACGCCGAGCACGTTGCCGCCGCCGGGCGGCTGGTAGATGTGGAAGTTGCGGATGTCGGCCGTGCTCCAGTCGACGCTGGTGGGGTCGACGTCGCGGCCGTTCTTCTGCAGGCGCAGGCCGTGGCGCGAGAGGTCGGAGCCGCGCGCCAGACTCGGCAGCAGCTCCTTGACCTTGATCGATTCCGGCACGCCCCACATCGGATGGAACACGACCGTCTCCATCTCGTCGGAGAAGATCGGCGTCTGCGTCTCCGGCTTGCCGGTGATGACCCGCTCGGAGTGCACCACCGCGCCATTCTTGACCACGCGCAGCGTGAACTCGGGGATGTTGACCCACACGTAGATGTCGCCGAGGTCGGCCGGCATCCAGCGCCACGCCTCCATATTGGCCAAGATCTGCTTGTCGTCGGCTCTGCGCGGGCCCTCGCCGAACGCGGTCCGGGTGCTGCGGCCGATGTTGCCGTCGGGTGTCAGCCCCTTGCCGCGCTGGAATTCCTTGACCGCGGCGACGAGCGTCGAATCGTAGAGCTCCTCGGGGCCCGTCTTGCCGTCGACCTCGGCCGGGGCGACGCCGAGCCGCTTCCTGATCAGCGCGATATCGGGATGGCTCTTGCCGGGGGCGAGCTTCGGGCCGGAGACCGGCACCTCGACCAGCGCCTCGTCCTTGGCCGCGCCGCCGCGCATCTCGACCAGCTTCTGGCGCAGCTTCTCGAACTGGGCGTGCTTGGGGTGCAGTCCGCGCAGGTACGCGTCGGGCTCGCCGGCCTTGGCGATCTCGGCGAGCACGGTGCGCGGCTCGACGAGCTGCGGCTTGCGATCGAGGTAGGAGGAGAGCTGGCTGGTCGGATCGGCAATGCGGCCGCCGCGGGCATGGCGGGCGTACTTCAGCACCGCCAGCGAGATTTTGCGCTCGGCATCGATCAGCACGTCCTGGGGCAGCTCGGCAGCCCCATCGCTGGCCATCGCCAGGTCGGGCAGCGCGAAGTCCCTGGCGACGAGGCCCCAATCATCGGCCCGCCTGATCTCCGCCACCACGGCAGCGGCGCGCAAGCTGAGACCTGACTTGGCGATCCATAGCGGCGCGTTGCCATGCTCGGCGTAGAAGGTGGCGAGCACGGCGCGGTCGGCCTTGTCCTCGTCGGCGAGCTTGGCGGCGCCGGTCTCGAGCGATCTCTTGACTGCGATCACGACCGCCTCCTCGGCATCGATCAGCCGCTCGGGCGCATCCGGCTCGACCGCGCGCGCCGGCGAGGCGAGGACGATAGCTACGGCGACGGCGGACGAAAAGGCACGACAAAAGAGCATCGCTTCACCTCCTGGGGAGTTCGGGACGCTAGCCGACGCGGCCGGCATTGGCCAGTCGGCGGATCGGCGGTTCATGCGGGTCGCGCGATGGTGAACGAAAAGTGTTGCTCAATTGCATACTGGAACGCTCGGGGTGGCGGGATTATGGAGCGCATGAGCATAACACATCGACCTCTTCGGAACTCGCGCATCGGCAGCCTTCTGATGTTCGGCGCAGAAAGGCACGCGGCGAGCCTAACGGCTTGATTGTCCTCATTTCGCACGCATGTATTGCGTGTCAACGAGGGATGGCGGCGGCGGCCGCTGCCAACTGTCGCACCGGCGTCGAAGGGGGCGCCGGCAATCTCACCCGCGAGAGGCGGAGGAAAAAATGAATCTCACAACCCTGCTCAGGACTTCCGTGGTCGCTGCTGCGCTGGCACTGGCGGCGCCGTTGCCGACCGCTCCGATTCGACAGGCGGCGGCCCAATCGGTCGACGTCGACGTGTCGATCTTCTTCGACGACTTGGAGCCTCACGGGCGCTGGATCGAGACCACGCGCTACGGCTATGTGTTCGTGCCGGCCGGCACGGGGCCCGACTGGGCGCCCTACACCGACGGCCACTGGGAGTACACCGACGAGTACGGCTGGGTGTGGGTCAGCGACGAGCCGCACGGCTGGGCGACCTACCACTACGGCCGCTGGGGCTACGACGACGACACGGGTTGGTTCTGGGTGCCGGGGAGCGAGTGGGCGCCGGCCTGGGTCAGCTGGCAGGCGAGCGATGACGACGCCTACATCGGTTGGGCACCGCTGTCCCCCGTCGGCTCCGGCTACAGCATCGGCCTCTCGATCGGTCCGGTCAGCATCGGCATCGGGGCGTGGCGCTTCGTCGAGATGCGCCACTTCCTCGAGCCGAGCCTGCGTGTTCACTTCCTCGCCCCCGCCCGAAACGCCTATTGGCTCGGCCGCACCCGGCGCCTCGGCACGGTGACGGTGGTCAACCGGGTCGTCGTCAACAAGGTCGTCAAGGTCACGCGCATCGAGAAGGTCGTGAATCGCAAGGTCGTCGTGCGCAACGTGCGGCCCGCCACCGCGGCCCAGAAGACGCGCGTCGCCGACGGCGCGATCGAGACGTTCAAGCCGAAGATTGCGGCCAAGAAGCCGACCCGCAAGCCGAAGCAGGTCGCGGAGGTGAAGAAGCTCGTGCACAAGCCGCCGACCATCAAGGCGGTCGACAGGAAGAAGGTGGATGGGGGTCCGGTAGGCGTGAAGAAGCTCGACAAAGACGAGCCGAAGGGAGCCGCCGGTGCGGCGGTCACCGAGACCAAGAAGGCGAAGAAGCCGGTGTCGACCGCGGTCGAGACGCCAAAGAAGGGCGCCGATGCTACGGGCCCGAAGGCCAAGGTGAAGAAGACGCCGGTGACCAAGAAGGCGGCGCCGCAGGTGAAGAAGGCGCCGCCGAAGGCTCAGGTGACGAAGCCCGCCAAGCCGCCGAAGACGATCAACGCGCCGGCGGGTGGGGTTGCCAAGAAGGCGGTGCCGAAAAAGCAGATGCCGAAGAAACAGGTGCAAGAGGTGCCAAAGAAGAAGCAGCAGAATTAGCCCGTGCCGCGAGCGCGCTGCAAAAGGCCGAGGGCCCGGCATTGCTGCCGGGCCCTTCGCCTGCAGGGTGCCCGTCGAGTGTCGACACGCTGGTCAGGCAGAGTCGATTGTCACGTGGCGCGGGGCTCGAGCCCGTACTCCTGCATCTTTCTGTAGAGCGTCGAGCGCCCGATCTTGAGCCTCTTGGCGACCTCGGTCATGTGGCCGCGATAGCGGCCGAGCGCCAGGCGGATCATGTCCGCCTCGATCTCGTCGAGCGGGCGGACGTCACCCTCGGCGGTGATCGCCGGAATGCCTAGCGCGGCGGCGCCGTCGCTCGCTTTGACCTCGATCGTGTTCGGGCTCGTCGCCTCGGCACCGCGCCGCGCGGGGCCGGGAGAGATGGGCGTGCG
>JBFMEX010000011.1:0-22295 GCA_040752215.1 Pseudomonadota bacterium
GGAAACGAGCAGCGGCGTCACGAGCGAGCCGGCGAGCCCGAGGCCGGCGAGGGCGGGACCGTGCAGGGCGGCGGCGAGCATGCCGCCGACGCCGACCGCGCCGAGCAATACGAAAGCTGCGGTCGGGCCGATGAACCCATAGAGGGCGTGCGCGGCGTAGATGGTGGCGAAGGCGGCGATGGTGCCGGCCGCAGTCAGCACGCTCGGAATGTGCGCCTCGGGCAGCACGTCGATGCCGAGCTTCACGTCGGTGCGGCGGAACCATTCGCCGGCCGCCACCAGCCCGGCGGAGAACAAGGCCCCGAGCAGGACCCGGACGCCGGGGCCGACGAGGCCGGCCTCGATCGTGTAGCGGACCAGGAAGATGCCGCCGAGCGCCAGCGCCAGTCCGCCGGCATAGACCGCCCAGCGCGTGCCGAGGCGCTCCTCCAGCCGGGCGGCATCGGGCGGCGCGGGCGACGGCAGCTCGGGCATCCCCGAGCCGGAGGCCGGCGACATTGCGGCCGGCACGCTCGGCACCCGTTCGGGCGGTGGAACGGGTCGAGCCGGCCCCTCGGGCAGCGCTGGCTCGGCACTGTCGGACGACGGCGCCTCGCCGGGGGCCGGAGCGGCCGGAGCCGCGGGTGGAGGCGGACGAGGCCGGCTGCCGGCCTCGCCGAGCGCCTGGCGCAGACCGACGATCTCCATCTCGCTGGCGCTCAGCCGACGGGAGACGTCGTCGAGGCGGCCCTTGAGCTTCACCGCCACGACTATGCCGACGATCAGGAGGATGAGCTCTAGCATCGGCCGTGCGTCCTTCGCGCTGGCGACCGCGCGAATCAGCCGGCGGCCCACACTCGAAAGCTAGCAGAATCGGGAAAACGCCGCTCGGCCGACGACAGACGGCCAATCGGGCCGCCGCCGCTACAAGCTCTCCGTCATGCGGCGCAGCCGTCCGGCCATGAGTTGCATCACCTCGATGGCGATGTCCGGGTTGGCGCGAAGATGTTGGAGGAACGCGGCGCGATCGAGGACTGCGACCTCGGTCGCCTCCTCGGCGATCGCGGTGGCGCTGCGCGGCGAGCCGTCAATCAATGACATCTCGCCGAAGATCCCGCCCGGGCCGACATAGTCGAGCACGGTGCCGAACGCCATCAGCCGCACCCGGCCGATACGCACCACGAACATGGTGCTACCGGCGTCGTCCTTGACGAAGATGCGCTCGCCGGCGGCGAACCGCTCGACCGGCGCGCCGGAGCCAGCCAGGAGTGTGAAGTCGGAGGTTGCCATGAATTGCCTGATCCGCGTCAGCCGCTGCGCGAGGTCCAGGCTATCGCGCAGGCGGCCCGGCGGACAAGTGCACGCGCGGGAGCGGTGCGCGCGCTTGTTCCGCTACTGCACGCCCGGCGGCATCAGGCCTTGCAGCGTGGTCTCGGCGGCGCTCGGGGTGCGGCGCGGCCGTGGACGCGGCGGCCGCGGCTGCGGGCTCGCTACGGCCGGCGCCGGGGTGGTCGCGGCCGGCGGGTTTGCCGGCTCGGCGACCGGCGGCAGGGGCGCGCTGTCGACGGCCGCTCCGGGCTGCGGCGGCACCACCGATGCCGGCCCTGCGCCTGCGGGCGGCAACGGCGGAGCGCTCGTCGCCGAGGGCGTCCACGTGTTGGCTTCACTGGCGGCCGCGCGCGCGCGCTCCTCCTCGATCCTGCGCTGGCGCTCGCGCTCCTGGCGCACCCGCTCCTCGTCGAGGCGGCGCAGGCGCTCCAGCTCGTCGACCTCGAGCTCCATGCGCCGGACCGTCAGCTCGCGCTCGAACGCGGCGGCACCAACTTGCGGCTCGATGCCGTCGATGGCACCGAGCGGTCCGACATAGACGACCTGGACCGGCGGCCACAGCCCGCCCTCGCGCAAACCGCGCGCCGGCTTCATGGCCTTTGCCTCGATCTGCCACTGACTGTCGACATGCAGGTTGCCGAGATCGACGGTGGTCTCGATCGTCGTCCGCCCGCTCTGGGTCTCGATGGTCGTCGCCGCCAGCCTCAGCGCACCGTCGACGATGGTGATCGGGATCGCGCTCGGCCCGAGCGGCAGGCGGCCCTGGCCGAGCTCGCTGCGGATCGTCGCGACGAGGCCATGGCCGGCGGCACCGGCACGCCCCGCCAGCACCGCGTCCGCCGCGCGCCCGATCGCGTCCGGCGTCAGGCCGTCGATCTCAGCTGCGCCGAGCGCCGCCTCGCCCTTGCCTTTCAGCGCGCCGACAAGACCGCGCGGACTGAGTGCCTGACCGGTGAAGCCGAGCTTCAGCGACACTGGACCGCGCGCACGGCTCCGCGCGCCGCCGGCCAGCGCCTCGATGCGGGCGCCGTCTAGCGACAGGCTGCCCGAGACCTCTGCTCCGGCCGCCGCCTTCGCGATCACGCCGCTGCCGGTGAGCCGGCCACCCAATGCGACGCCTTCGAGCCGCGAGACGGTGATGCGTCTCGGCTCGATCGCTGCCTCGATCGTTGCGTTTCCGACGCCCAGCCCGGGGCCGAACTCGAGCGCGCCGACAGCGAGCCGAATGCGGCCCGTCAGCCCGTCGACGAGCGGATTGCGGAACGTGCGCTCCGGCCACAGGCTTGCCGGCCCGTCACCGGACACCGCGCCAGCTGCTCCGTCCTGGGCCGGCTCGGTCACGATCGCCAGCAGCCCCGAAATGCGTGCCGCATCGAGCGAGAGGTCGGCATCGAGCCGAGCCACGCCGGATTCGTGCGCGCGCGTCACCCCCACCTCGCCCGAGAGCCGCGCGCCGGCGAGCGCGACACCCTTCGGGCGCAGCGTCAACTGCCCGTCGCGCCGTGTGATTGCAAGCGGACCTGCGATCGGCGTTCCGACTGCACTCTTGGCATCGAGCCCCACGAGCGCGAGCAGCACCCGCGCATCGCGCGCGCCGACCGTGGCCTCGCCCTCGACGTCGAGCCAGCCCGCGGGCGTGAGCTTGCTGCGCCCGTCGAGCGCGATCGTGAGATCCTCGCTCGCCACCGAGGCCGCAGTCAGCATGCCGGTGGTCGGTACGCCGGCCGCGTCGATGCGCAGCGTTCCGGCCCTGTCCGCCGAGGCGAGCGCATTGCGGCTGCTGTCGGAGGCCACCATTCGCGCCAGCAGGCCCGCGATGGACATTTCGGAGAGCGCGACACTGGCGGTCGTCGGCGCATTGCGCCATCCGCTGCCGAGTGCGTCGAGCCGCAGCCGGGCGACAAGCCGCCCGCCACCGGCGATGCCGTCGAGCACGAGATCGAAGGCGCCCTTGTCCGCGGCCGCGAGCCGGATCGTGGCCGCGAGGTCGAGCGGCGCCAACGATCGAGCGAGCTTGCCCGCCTCCGGCAGCGCGTCATCGACCGCAATCAGCTCGGACAGCAGCGTCACCGCCTCGGCCGTCGGCGCGGCGACGACGCCACGCAGCTCGCCCAGCGGTCGCGACGCGTCGCGCGTCACCGTCCCTTCCAGATCGACGGCGAGCCGACCGGCACCGGCGAAGGCGAGCCGCGAGATCGCGAGGTTGCCGCCGGCGAGCGTGATGTCGGCGGCGACCTCCTCGAGGGTGCGCGCTCCGTCGACCAGCCGGCCGGCTTGCAGCCGGATCGCGATGTCGGTATCAGCCGCATCCAGCCAACCCGCGCTCGTCTGCGGCCTCCTCGTCCCGGCATCCCTCGCGTGAGGCAGCAGCAGCGCGCCGAGCGTGCCGATGCCGCCGCCCGGCCACAGCCACGCCGTGTCGACCCGCTTGCCCGCGAGCTCGACCCGTAGCCGCCGGCGCGGACCGTGCTCGACCGTGATCGAGCCCTTGAGCGGAGTGCCCGCCATCTCGCCCCTGGCCTCGTCGAGCGAGACCGCGGCCGGATCGAGCGACAGCTGGCCCTGTACGGCGAACGGGCCGTCGGGGAACGAGCGGCTCATCGCCTCGTTGCGCGTCGCCCAGGCGAGCAGGCGCTGCAGGCTCGACCCGCCGAGCATGACCGGCCCCTTGAATTGGCTGCGCCCGTCGCGGCGCGCGACGGTGCCGGCGAGATCGAAGTTCGTCCCGCCCGGCAGGCTGGCGCGCAGCGTCGTCCTCGGCTCGGCCCCACCGTCGCGCCGTAGCGACAGGCCGAGTCCGCTGACCGTGTCGCCGCCGATGCTGACCTGGTCGACGCTCAAGCGCGCATCGACGCGGCCCTCAGTCGCCAGCGTGGCGAGGAACGTGTCGGCGACCGCGAGCGCCGTCGACACCGGCTGCGCCGCGGCGCCCGCTCCGGCAAGGCTGTCGACGTCGAGCCATTTCGAGGCGAGCGTCACGGCGAGCGACGGAGCCTCGCCCCAGGTCGCCTTCGCCTCGCCCTCGACGAGCTGCGGCTGGCCGATGTTCTCGAAGCTGGCGACGATCCCGGAGAGGCGCAACTGGCCGAGGTCGCCGTCGACGCGCCCCTTGACGTCGAGCACCGGCCGCTCACCGACGCCGACGGCCGTGGCGCTCGCAGGGCCCACGCGGATGATAGTCCCGCTCGCCGCCAGATCGATCCTGGCGGAGACCTCGCCGCCGAGCGTCGGATGGCCGGCGATGTCGCCGACCCGCCCATCGAGCACGTAGCTGTTGCCGTTTGCGGGCACCCGCACGGTAGTCTTGAACCGAAGGCCGCCGTCCGCATCGGGGCGCGCCGTGGCCAGCTTCACCTCGCGTGCCGCGCCGTCCCACTTGGCGGTGCCGGCAAACTTGTAGGGGCCGTCGAACGCCTCGCCCGACAGAGTGCCGTCGATGTCATCGAGGCGCGCGATCTCACCGCTGGAGCCGATGTCCAGCGACAGCCGGCCGTCGACGATGCTGACCGCGCGCAGCGCAACGTCCGCCGGCACGAACGGAAGCTCGCCCTTGTGGATCTTCACTTGGCTCCAGTTGGCGACGCCGTTGCGGTCGACCGCGACGCGGATCTCCGGGCGCCGAAGCTCCACCTGGTTTGCCTCCAGCACGCCTCTCAGCAGCGGCGGCACCGCGAGCCACATCGTCACGCTCTCGGCGCGGAACAGCGGCTCGCCGCTGAACGAGCTCGGATCGGCGACCCGCAGCCGCTCGAAGGCGAGGTAGGGGACCGGCAGCAGGCGCACGTTGACCGCGCCGCCGACGCGCACCTCGCGCCCGAGCACCCGCGAGGCCTCCTCTTCCAGCACGCCGCGGTAGCCGTTCCAGTCGACGAAGTGCGGCACCGCGAACAGGGCGCCGAGAACGACCACCAGAGCTGCGCCGAGCCAGGCCAGGAAGCTGTTCACGCCGGCCTCCCCGGCCCGTGCCGGCACGCGGTGCCGATCCGGCGGCAGCGCCGTGCAATCGGCTCGCTGGCTCTCGAGATGAGGAGAGGCTCGGTCAACGGAGTCTCCTGACGGGTTGGGCAGGGAAGGGAATGCCCGCCGTGCGGCGGCTTGGCAAGTCCGTAGGCCGCGCAATGCGTCGCCCCCATCACATTAGCACAGCCGGTTGGCCGGAATTATGGGCGCCTCGCTCGTCGCATATGCATCCGTGATCACAAATTTGCGTCGGTGAGTGCGTCGGTGAGGATGTCCGACGGCCGGGCTGGCGTCGAGCGGGCCTTGTGCGCATAGTTCGGCAGGCAACGGCACCGGCGACATGGACACGGCGAGGACCACCGATCGAGGACGGAGCGACGCGGACGCAAGGCCGGCGGACGGCGAGAGCCCGCCGGTCGCGCGGGGCATCGCACGCCGCGGCGCCGATCAGCTCCGCGCCCTGCTGGCCAGCCGCTTCGCACCCAACGTGGCGAGCTTCCTCGCCGACCGCCAGCCGCTGGTGTGGCTGCTGGCGCTGGCGCTCGGCATCGGCGTCGCCGGGGCCGCGATATTGTTCCGCCTCGCCATCGGCGTCTTCCAGCTGCCCTGGCTGATGACCATGAGCGAGCGCGTCGCCAGCGCCGCCCATGCCGCGGCCTGGTGGCAGATCCTGCTCGGGCCGACGCTCGGCGGGCTTGCAGTCGGGCTGATCCTCGACCGCATGGTGCCGGGCCGGCGGCCGCACGCGGTCGCCGACGTGATCGAGGCCCGCGCCATTCACGACAGCCGCATCGATCCCAAGGTTGGACTGATGAGCGCGTTCCTGGCCGCACTCTCGCTCGGCTCGGGAGCCAGCGCAGGCCGCGAGGGTCCTGTCGTCCATCTCGGCGCGACTTTGGCCTCGTATGCCGTCGATCGCTTTCACCTCTCGTCGAGCGCCCGGCGCACGCTGCTCGCGGCCGGCGTCGCCGCCGCCGTCTCCGCCTCGTTCAATGCGCCGATCGCCGGCGTCCTGTTCGCGCACGAGGTGATCCTCGGCCACTACGCGCTCCGCGCCTTCGTGCCGAGCGTCATCGCCAGCGTCGCCGCCGCGGTGACCGCGCGGCTCTACTTCGGCAACTTCCCGGCGTTCGTGATCCCCGAGTACCAGATCACCTCGTACGCCGAGTTTCCGGCATTCGCGCTGCTCGGCCTCGCCGCCGCCGCAGTCGCGGTCCTGTTCCAGCTGGCACTGGTCGCGACCGAGCGGATCACCTGGCAGATCGAGATGGCGCTGCCGGTGCGCACCATGCTCTCGGGGCTTTGCGTCGGCACGATCGCACTCGCCTTTCCCGAGGTGCTCGGAGTCGGCTACGAGACCACCGACCACGCCCTCTACCAGAAGCTGCCGATGATGCTTCTGCTATCGCTGATCGCGGCCAAGATCGTCGCCACCGCGGTCTCGCTCGCCGGGCGCTTCGCCGGCGGCATCTTCTCGCCGACACTGTATCTCGGTGCGCTGACGGGGGCGGCATTCGGCTCGATCGCGACCGGCGTGTTTCCCGAGATGGCGTCCAGCCACGGCCTCTATGCGATCCTCGGCATGGGCGCGGTCGCCGCCGCGGTGCTCGGTGCGCCGATCTCGACCACGTTGATCGTGTTCGAGCTGACCGGCGGCTACGGCATGACGATCGCGCTGCTGCTCACGGTGTCGATCGCCGTCGGATCGAGCCATGCACTGATGGGTCAGAGCTACTTCCACTGGCAGCTGGCGCGGCGCGGCCTGTTCCTGCAGGACGGCCCGCACCGGGCGATCACCCGCCGGCTGACGGTCGCCGGTTTCATGACCCCGATCGAGGCGGGCTCGTCGCCGGTCCGCGAAGCCGACGCGCCGTGGCTGACGGCAGCCGATACGCTGGAGCGGGCATTGCGCGCGTTCGACCAGTCCGGCCTGCCGCACATCGCCGTCGTCTCCGAGCAGGACCCGACGGTCGTCGTCGCCTGGGCCGATCACCTCGCCGCGCTGGCCGCGTTCAACGCCGCGCTGATCGAAGCCACCGTCGAGGAGCATCGCTAGTCCGCCGGTCCTGGCACCGGCGCGGCGCTCAATCGCCGGCTTCCGCCATGCTGCCCTTGCGGGCGTGCTTCCTGTCCTCCTCTTCCACGCGTGCGAGGTCGGCATCGAACACGATTCGGCCGGCGCCCGAGAGGCAGACGAAGCGCTTGCCGCGCGCGCGGCCGATCAGCGTGAGCCCGGTCTTGTTCGCGAGCTCGACGCCCCACGCCGTGAACCCCGAGCGCGAGACCAGCACCGGAATGCGCATCTTCACGCACTTGATCACCATCTCCGAGGTCAGGCGCCCGGTGGTGTAGAAGATCTTGTCGTCGGGCTCAATGCCCTCGAGAAACATATAGCCGGCGATCTTGTCGATCGCGTTGTGCCGGCCGACGTCCTCCATGTAGACCAGCGGGCGGTCCTCCTGGCACAGCACGCAGCCGTGGATCGCGCCGGCCTTGAGGTAGAGGCTCGGCTCGGTGTTGATCTTGCGCGTCAGGCCGTAGAGCCAGCTGGTGTGGATGCGCGCGCGCTCGGAGAGCGCGATGCCGTCCAGCTCCTCCATCAGGTCGCCGAACACGGTGCCCTGCGCACAGCCCGAGGTCTGGATCTTCTTCTTCAGCTTCTCCTCGTAGTTGGTCTCGCGCCTCGTCCTGACGACGATGGTGCGGATCTCCTCGTCGTAGTCGATGGCGCGGATCTCGTCGTCCGCCTTCAGCATGTTCTGGTTCAAGAGGTAGCCGACCGCGAGCAGGTCCGGATGATCGCCAATCGTCATCATGGTCACGATCTCGCGCGCGTTGAGGAACAGCGTCAGCGGCCGCTCCGTCACGACGTCGGTCGTCACGGCCCTGCCCTCGTGATCGATGCCAGCGACGGCAACCGAGAGGCGCGGATCGTCTGGGGTCGGGCGGACGTGGAACTCGGCGAGTGTCTTCATCGAGGGTCTTCCGAATGGCTGAGGCGGCGGGACCATAGCATGCATATGGCGCCTTCCCCGCCGCATGCGAAGGGGCTGGTGAAGGCCGCGCGAGCGATGTCACGAGCCGATTGTTGCAGGCGCTCCGCACGCCTATAGTCGGCCCGACGCCGGCAGGGGCAGCCGGCCAACGAGGGAGGAACGCTCATGGCCGGCATCGACCGCCGCAAGCTCATCACCGCTGCCGCCGGCGCCGCCGCGGCCGCGCCGCTCGCCGCTCCGGCCATCGCGCAGTCGGCGCCGGAGGTGCGCTGGCGGCTGACGTCGAGCTTCCCGAAGTCCTTGGACACCATCCACGGCGCGGCCGACGTGTTCGCCAAGGTGCTCGCCGAGGTCTCCGGCGGCAAGTTCCAGGTGCAGGTGTTCGCGCCGGGCGAGATCGTCCCCGGCCTGCAGGCGGCCGACGCCGTAACCAGCGGCACCGTCGAGTGCTGCCATACGGCGTCCTACTACTATTGGGGCAAGGATCCGACGTTCGCCTTCGCCACCGCGGTTCCGTTCGGCCTCAACACGCGCATGCAGAACGCATGGATGTACGAGGCCGGCGGCATCGACCTGATGAACGCGTTCTACGCCAAGCACAACATCTTCGGCCTGCCGGCCGGCAACACCGGCGCGCAGATGGGCGGCTGGTACCGGAAGGAGATCAATACGCCGGAGGACATGAAGGGCCTCAAGATGCGCATCGGCGGCTTCGGCGGCAAGGTGATCTCCAAGCTCGGCGTGGTACCGCAGCAGATCGCCGGCGGCGACATCTATCCGGCGCTGGAAAAGGGTACCATCGACGCGACGGAGTGGGTCGGCCCCTACGACGACGAGAAGCTCGGCTTCCACAAGGTGGCCAAATACTACTACTACCCCGGCTGGTGGGAGGGGCAGGCGATGCTGCACTTCTTCTTCAACCTGGAGAAGTGGAGCGGCCTGCCGAAGCAATACCAGGCGATGGCCAAGGCGGCCGCGCATGCCGCCAACACGGCGATGCTGACGCGCTACGACGCGCACAACGCGGCGGCGCTGAAGCGTCTTGCGGCGGCGGGCGCCGAGCTGCGTCCGTTCTCGGAGGCGATCCTCGACGCCTGCTACAAGGCCGCCAACGAGGTCTACGACGAGATCTCGGCGACCAATGCCGACTTCAAGAAGGTCTACGAGGCGATGAAAGTGCAGCGCGCCGACAACTTCCTCTGGTTCCAGCTGTCGGAGTACACGATGGACACCTACATGATGATCCAGCAGAGGAAGAAGGCGTTGTAGGGGGGCGAGCAGCAAGCGTAGGTTGGTTTGGCGCGGCCGCTGCAATTCCTGTTGCCGCTGCGATCGCTCCGGCGCGTAACCCACATCGTGCGTTCGACGCTGCCAACAGGTTGTTGGGTTGTGGCCGCAAGTGCAGCGCGGCCCAACTCAATTCCGCATTGCGGGGACATGACCCGATCGCCCGTGCCACGCGCCCTCGTGCCACCCACCTCGCGCGATCGGGATCATGTCCCCGGAATGCTTGCCGCGTCACCCCAACCGGATCAGCACCAAACCGGCGGTGATCGCTGCAGCAGCGACCCAGCGCACGCAGCCGAATTGCTCGCGGAGAAAGAGGGCGGAGATGATCGTGCCGAACAGGGCCGACGTCTCGCGCAGCGCGGCGACGGCACCGATCGGCGCCCTGGTCATCGCCCATAGCGCGATGCCGTAGGACGCCATGATCATCGCGCCGCCGGTGAATGCGAAGGCCGGCCGCGCCGCGAGCATCGCACCTATCGATGCGCTGCCGACCAGCGGCACGACCGCCAGCAGCATCAGCCCGGTCAGAGCCATCATTGCGACGACGTAGCCGGCCGGGTTGCCAGAGAGCCGCGCGCCGACACCGTCGAGGATCGTGTAGCCGACGATGACGGCGACGTTGAGCGCGGCCGCGAGCACGGCGCGGCGCTCGGGTCGGATGCCAGCGAGCGCATCGAGGCCGAGACCGAGCACGCCGACCGAGAGCAGCACGACGCCGCCGATCATGGCCGGCGAGGCCGGCTCGCCGAGCAGAACGCTACCCATGAGCGCGGTCAGCAGCGGCGCGCTGCCTCGCGTCAGCGGATAGAAGGTCGAGTAGGCGCCGTGACGATAAGCGAGGCCGACGAGCAGGAAATAGATGACGTGGACGACGCCCGATGCGAGCACGTAGGCGTAGCTCGGCGGGCCCGGCAACCCGGTGACGGCGAGCAGCGGGATTGCGATCGCTCCGCCCGCGAGCGCGATCGCCATCATGCTGGCCAGCGGATCGCCGCCGGCGCGCCCCTTCGCCATCGCGTTCCAGCTCGCGTGCAGCAGCGCGGCCCCGAGGACGATCAGGATGACGTGGGTCGGCATCGGTGGCTGCGGGCGCTAGCTCAGAGTCGTCGACGGGATATGATACTCAATCCCAGTCAGGGGACGATCCCGATCGCGTGAGGTGGGGGCAGGACGACGACGTCGGCGACGGCGATCGGGTCATGGCCCCGCAATGCGCGCCGTGTCGCCCAGCGCGAACGGCGGCGCGGCGCGAGCGCCGTTCCGCTGTCAGGGTGACAGGAGCGATCGCTCGTCGCGCGCGGCGTCAGTAGCCGATGCACTCGTAGTAGCGGTCACGCCAGTAGAGGCTGCCGGTGATCTGCCACTGGCGATACTCGTAGTCGCAGTCGCCGTAATAGTAGTAGTCATAGGCGTAGGCGCCGCCGTAGAGCGCCAGCGGTGCGGCCCAGTAGGCGTAAGGATAGTAGGCGAAGTGCTTCTTGTGCTTGTGTGGATACTTATGCGGATGCTTGCCGGGATAGCCGGCATGCTTGCCCTTAGAGTATCCCGCCACGGCCCCCTTATAGGGCAGCTTGCCCTTGAAGGACGGTCCGACGAACGCCTTGGAGCCGGCAAATCCCTTGGGGCCGGAGTAGAACTTTGGCGCGGCGTAGACCTTGCCGCCACCGAACGACTTGGGCCCACCATAGGCCTTGCCGACCGAGAAGGACTTCGGCCCCCCGAAAGCCTTGAAGCCGCCGCCGCCGCCGAACGACTTGAACCCACCGCCGCCACCAAACGACTTGGCAGCAAACCCACCGCCGCCGCCGAATCCGCGCCCGCCGCCGAAGCCGCCCCCGCCCTTGGCCGCTGCCGCCTCGCCGATCGGTGCCGCTAGCGCCATCAATGCCGCCGCCGCCACAACCCACATGCCACGCATCGCAAACGCTCCCTTGCTCTTGGCCTCGACACGCATCGCACCGATCCGTCCTCAGATCGCGACCGAGGCATCCGCTGGCATGCTATGTGGTGGTAGCGGCGCCATTTTTCGAGGCCCTCGCACACCGTGACGCGGCTCGAACCGAGACCATCGTCCAGGGGGGCGGATTGTTGACACCCCCATGGGCCCTCACTAAGGTGCCGGCCGTCGAATGAACCCGACCTTCGAAGCCCTTCCGACCCGGGCGGGACCGGCCATGTCGCCAGCAGGCAAAGGCTCCGACCCCGGCGAGCTTTCTCCGGAGGAGCGCGAGGAGTTCCGCAAACGCGCGTCTGATCTCGGTCGCAAGCTCGACGAGGCGAAAGCCCGAAGAGAGGTGCCGGAGGCCGCTCGTGCGCGCGGCGAGAGCTACGGTCAGGCGATGAAGATCGCCGTCGAGCTGGTCGTCGGCGTCGCGGTTGGCGGGTTCATCGGCTGGACGCTCGACGGGCAGCTCGGTACCAGGCCCTGGCTGCTCGTGCTGTTCGTGATACTGGGCTTCGGCGCGGGGCTCAGCAACATCGTCAGGACCGCGCGCAGGATGCAGGCCGAGGCCGAGCCGCTGCAGAGGGCAGCCAAGCCGGCTCAGGCCGACGACGACGAGAGCTAGGGGAAGCCAGAGCCGTGGCATCGGGAGAGGCAGGCGGGGCGCACAGCCCCATGCACCAGTTCGAGATCCAGCGTTGGATACCGCTCGATCTCGCTGGCTACGACGCGTCGATCACCAACTCGTCGTTCTACATGATCCTGGCGGTGATCCTCATCTCCGGCTTCCTGATCCTCTCGATGCGCGGGCGCTCGCTGGTGCCGACGCGGCTGCAATCGCTGAGCGAGATCACCTACGAGTACATCGCCAACATGGTGCGCGAGGCCGTCGGCCCGGAAGGCATGAAGTTCTTCCCGTGGATCTTCACGATCTTCGTGTTCGTGCTGGTGCTGAACCTGATCGGCATGATCCCCGGCCAGTTCACGGTGACGAGCCACATCATCGTCACGTTCGCGCTCGCCGCGATGGTCTGGGTGACGGTGACGGTGATCGGTTTCGCCAAGCACGGGCTCGGTTACCTGCAGCTTTTCGTGCCGCACGGCGTGCCGCTGTGGCTGATGCCGGTGATCGTGCCGATCGAGCTCATCTCCTACCTGATCCGGCCGATCAGCCACTCGGTCCGACTGTTCGCCAACATGATGGCCGGCCACACCATGCTCAAGGTGTTCGCCGGCTTCGTCATCGGGCTCGGCAGTGCCGGCGGCATCCTCTCGCTCGGCGGCATCGCGCCGCTCGCTTTCATGGTCGCCTTCACCGGCCTCGAGTTCGTGGTGGCCGGTCTGCAGGCGCTGATCTTCACGCTGCTCGCCTGCATCTACCTCAACGACGCGCTCAACATGCACCACTAGGGCCGCGCTGTCCGACCACGTTCAACGACACCTGATCCAACGAAGGGAGACACGACATGGAACTCGAAGCTGCCAAGATGATCGGCGCCGGCCTCGCCTGCTCCGCGCTCATCGGCGCCGGCGTCGGCATCGGCAACATCTTCGGCAACTATCTTTCCGGCGCGATGCGCAATCCGTCGGCGGCTCCCGGCCAGTTCACCAACCTGCTGATCGGCTTTGCGCTCGCCGAGGCGACCGGCCTGTTCGGCCTGCTGATCGCGCTGATCATCCTTTACGGCTGATCCGACGCCATCGAGCTCCGAGAGGATAGGCGAACATGCTCGCAAGCTTGGCCGTGCTGGCGGCTGCTGCAGCCCACGAGGCGAAGAAGACGGGGCTGCCGCAGCTCAACGTCCACGACTTCGCCCCGCAGCTGATCTGGCTGGCGCTGACGTTCACGGCGCTCTACCTGATCCTCTCGCGCATTGCGCTGCCGCGCATCGGCGAGGTGATCGAGGAGCGCCGGGATCGCATCCAGCGAGACCTCGATTCGGCCGAGAAGCTGAAGCGCGAGACGGAGCGGGCGCTGGCCGGCTACGAGCAGGCGCTGGCCGAGGCGCGGGCCAAGGCCAACGGCATCGCCAAGAAGACACGCGACGACCTCGCCGCCGAGGTCGACCAGGAGCGCCAGCGCGTCGAGGCCGAGGTGGCGGCAAAGGTGGCCGCCGCCGAGAGCCGCATCGCGGCGACCAAGGCCAAAGCGCTCGAGAGTGTGGGCGAAATCGCGGCCGGCACGGCGGGTGCTGTGGTCGAGCAGCTGATCGGCGAGACCGTCGGTGCCGACGAGATCTCCAAGGCGCTCGCATCCGCGGGCAAGTGAGGACAGCCATGCTCAATCCCGCCGCGCCGGAGTTCTGGGTACTCGTCGCCTTCGTGTTGTTCATGGGGCTGCTCGCCTACTACAAGGTGTTCGGCGCCATCGGCAAGGCGCTCGACGACCGCGCCGAGGCAATCAAGCGCGAGCTCGACGAGGCGCGCCGCCTGCGCGAGGAGGCGCAGAGCCTGCTCGCCGACTACAAGAGAAAGAGCCTCGAGGCCGAGGAGGAGGCGAAGGTCATCATCGAGCAGGCGCGGCGCGAAGCCGAGGCGCTGGCGGTGGAGACGAGGAAGGCGCTCGCCGACCAGCTCGAGCGGCGCTCCAAGATGGCCGAGGACAAGATCGCGCGGGCCGAGGTGCAGGCGTTGGGCGAGGTGCGCGCGACCGCCGTCGACGCTGCGATGGCCGCCGCCGAGCGGATCCTGAAGCAGCGTCTCGATGGCCCGGCCGGCAGCGCGCTGGTCGAGAAGAGCATCGCCGACGTCAAGAAGCGGCTGAACTGAGCTGCCCCGAGCGCAGCGTTGGATACCGCTCCCCATCAATGCAATGGTCGGGCGCGTCCCACGGCTGTCCGGTTCAGCTCTCCAGGCATATGCGAAAGACGCGGAAGAGACTTGCGATCTTGGCACCCCGGTCGGAGAAGGACACGATTTCCCTCTCCCATGGGGAATGGACCAGGGAGCGGGGCTGGCCGCGGGCGCTGTGCCAGCGGCACGCCCCTTGCTCACCCGGCGCGGGATCGAGCAATTCAGCACTGTTCAGTCGTCGAGGCCGCGCCGACCTCCCCCCATGGGAGAGGTCAAAAGCAGTCGCGCCACGTGAACCGGGCAGCCGTGGGCTGGTCCCGACCATCCATCTTGCAGCCAACTCGAGCGTCGCTAGCCGCCACGCCCCCACATCCGCCGAGCATCGGTCACGTGGCGCGGTTTATGCTCTGAGAAGCACACGAAAATCGGCTCGTGCGCGCCGGGTGCCAGGACGGCGTAGACGGGATTCCATCCACCCCTCCCCGCAAGGGGGCGGGGAGACGTGCTATTCGCTGGCGCCCGGCAGCGACAGGTAGCGGGCGAGCAGCAGCGAGCCGGCGGCGCTGAGGTGGCCGGGATCGCGATAGAGGAACACGCCGTCCTTCATCGGCGGGCAGCGCAGGGTATCGCACATCACATCGACGGGCTGCACGACGGTAACACCCGCATCGGTGGCGGCGACGCGCGCGAGCAGAGCATCGCTCGCCGACGCATCCCGCGCCGCCTCCGCCCTCGAGCGTCCACACGCATCCGTATCGGTGCCGTTCTCGAGTGCCGCGACGACGCACGAGACCGGCAACACCTCGAACCGAGGAATCTCGCCGACGAGCACGACGCGAATGCGCTTGCCCCTCAGGTACGCCACAGTGCGCCGAAGCGCGGCCTCCAGCGAGACGGGAGCAGCGTCCGGGCCTGCAAACCCGGCGGCTGCGATCCCGTTGTCACCGAGCACGCGGTCGTTGTCGGTCCACTTGCCGGCGAGCACGACGAGCGAGAGGCGCGGGTTGGCCTCGACGAAGCGGACGATGCCGCGATGGAAGGCGGCGCAGGTCGCGTTGCGTGCGGAAGACCAGTCGGGACGCGTGGCGCCGATCAGCGGTGCGCAGCGGCTCTGCGTCACCTGCCGCCCGGCGAGGCCGGCGCCCTCGGCCCATTCTGCGACCATTGGCACGAAATGGTCGGCGTTTGAATCACCGATCACCGCCAGGTCGTAGGACTCCTCCGCGACCTTACGCCGACCGAAGTTGCAGGTCGCGTCGGTGCCGACGATGCGCTCGTGGCCGTCGCAGGGGATGCGCAGCGGATTGCCGGCGCTCATGTCGGTGAACATGGCCCCGAGGGGGCCGCCGAAGCGGCCGGGCAGGCCGTCGAGTATGCGGACGAGGCCGCCGGTGACGGCGAGCACCGCCATCACGCCGAGGCCGGCCAGTAGCGCGCGTGTGCTGGTGCGGCGCGCAGCCTCGCCGTGGCGGCGAAACGGCCGCTCGACGAAGCGCCAGGAGAGCCAGGCGAGTCCGAGGCTCAGCGCGACGATCCCCCCGGCCTCGACCGCCGACGGCGCGCGGGCGAGCGCATACGTCGCCAGTGCCAGCAACGGCCAGTGCCAGAGATAGAGCGAGTAGGAGACGAGCCCGACGAGCACGAGCGGGCGCAGCTCCAGCCATCGGGCCACGGTGCTCTCGCGCGAGAGCCCGGCGAGGATCACCACCGCCGTGCCCGTCACCGCCGGCAGCGCTGCGAGGCCGGGCACCCCCGATTCGGCGTGCAGCAGCAAGGCACTGGCGAGGATCGTCGCGAGGCCTGCGAGCACGGCAATGTCGGCCGCAAGCCGCGACATTGCGTTACGCGGCGCGGCGATCGCCAGCGCGCACCCGGCGAGCAGCTCCCATGCGCGCGGCAGCAGGATGAAGAACGCGTAGTCGGAATCGACGCCGACGGTCGCCTCGGCGTGGACTAGCGAGGCCGCGGCGAGCGCCAGTGCCACGATCACCAGCAGGCCGCGGCCAGCGCGCGGCGCCAGCAGCAGGAGCAGCAGCGGCCAGGTGAGATAGAATTGGTCCTCGACCGACAGCGACCAGGTGTGTAGCAGCGGCTTCTCGTGCGCCGGCGCCGAGAAGTAGCCCGCCGTGCGATAGAAGTGGACGTTGGCGAGCATCAGGCTGGCCATCAGCAGGCTGCGGCCGAAATCCTCGAACGCATCCGGCAACAGCACGACGGCACACACCAACCCGACCACGGCAAAGACGGCGGTCGAGGCGGGCAGCAGGCGGCGCGCACGTCGGGCGAGGAAGTCGGCGAGCGAGAACGAGCCGGCCGCCATCTCGGCGAGCACCAGTCGGGTGATGAGAAAGCCCGAGACGACGAAGAATACGTCGACGCCGAGGAACCCGCCCGGCAGCGCGGCGGGCCACGCGTGATAGGCGACCACCGCGAGGATCGCGATCGCCCTGAGGCCGTCCACGTGCGGCAGATAGCCCGCAGACCACCCGGCCTCGCCCTTCATCGCCTGTTTCCCGGTCGTGCCCATCCGACCCTGCCTAGCCCAGGATCGCCGCCCGATCTATTCCCCGCCACGCCGGCCATGCAAGGAGCCTTGCCCGAGCGGAGTGGGCCGGCCCACAATGCCCGCCATGGCTGCGCCCGTCACACCACTGCTCGCCACCGATTGCGTCGTGCTCGACGCGCGCGGCCGGCTGCTCGTCGTCCGTCGCCGGTTTCCGCCTTTCTCAGGGCAGCTCGCGCTGCCGGGCGGGTTCGTCGAGACCGACGAGACGGTCGAGGCTGCGTGCCGGCGCGAGCTGGCCGAGGAAACGGGCGTCACGGTCGATGAAATCCGGCTCGTCGGCGTCTATTCTGAGCCGGGGCGCGATCCGCGCGGGCCGGTCGCCTCGGTCGCCTTTCTCGCGCACGTAGACGCCGCCGAGCCGGTCGCAGGAGACGACGCCGCGACGGCGGAATGGATCGATCCGTCGATGGCGGGAGAGCTCGCGTTCGATCACGCCCGCATCGTCGCCGACGCGCTGGCCATCGCGCGTACGTGAGGCGCTCGACGACGGCGCCCGCTACTCCCCTCCCCCTTGCGGGGGTTGGGAGTGGTGGGAAACCCGACCGAAGTATTTGGGGGGCCAAAGCAACCACTCTGCCATCCCCCCTTCATTGCCTCCCACACCGGGGGGACGGATTGCGCAAGCGGCGCCCGCCCCTACGCCTACTTCGCCGCGGTCATAATGGCGCGCAGCCAGGCCTCGACCTGCCGCTGGCAGCGCTGGCCGTGAAGCACGCGCAGCGTGTCGTCAGGATCCGGCAGCGGCGCAACGAGACGCAGGCGGAACTCGCGCATCGGCGCGCCCTCGACGACCAGCGAGTAGGTGCCGACCTTGGCCTCGATGCCCTTCGGCCACGGCGCGCTGGCCGCGCCTTCCGCAAAGGCGGTCTCGGCGCGCTTCTGGCCCTGCATGTCGACCACCGTCAGTCGCGCACTCTTGCCGCCGGCGGGGCGGGCGACCTCGATCGGCGCCCCCTTCTCGACACACACGTCGCCATCGGCATCGACCGGCACCTGCCGCCAGGAGAACGGCAGCGGCGCCTTGGCCGGCTTCGGCGCCAACGAGCGCACCGCGCCGACCGGCGCCTCGCTCGGCTTGCCCTGCTTCTGCACGTAGCGCTGGACGCTGTCCCACAGCCCCGGATCCGCCTTCTCGCCCCTGGCCAGCTCGGCGACGACGCGCTTCAGCGGACCTTTCAGCCGCTCGGTGCGACCGGAAGGCAGCATGACGGTCACGTTGGCCCCCGACGGCACGTCGAGCGTGGCGGAATCGGCGAGAACGGACCCGGCCTTGATCGCGGGCGCATCCGAGCCGATGACGATGATGTCGGCGCGGGCCGCGCTGGCCGCGAAGGCGGAGACGACGAGCAATAGCCCGAGGACCGGTGCTGCATGCAATTGCGTGGCGCGCGGCTTACTCACGTGGCTTCCCTCCCGTTGCCCTCTGTCGTCAGCGGCCAGGTCGGCTGGCAAAGCGTCCGACCAGGCGACCGCCGATGACGCCGGCGAAGAATAGCGCGGCGACCGTGCCGATGGGAACGATGGTCCGCAATTGCCACAGCATGGCCATCGAGACCCCGCCGACCAGCATCATGCCGACCAATCCGGCGACGGCGAGGCCGCCGGGCGAGGCGCGGGCAAGCCAGCCGGCGAGAAAGCCGAGGCCGGCGGCGAGGAACATCAGCACGGGGCGCCACGGCGCGTCGAGGTCGTCGAGCCGGCGGCGATCCAGCAGCGCGGCGAGGATGTGCGCGTGGACCTCGACTCCGGCCATGCCGGTGTCGTCGAACAGTGTCATCGGCGTCGGATGGCGATCGCGGTCGGGAAAGTCGGCGCCGACGACAACGATTTTGCCGGAGAGGCGCGTGCGCAGCACGGTGGCCAGCGGGCCCGACGGCTCGGCCGCCGCAGCGAGCACCGCGCCCGCCTCGATCGCCAGGAAGGTCTCGCCGCCGTTCTCCGGCTTGCCGAGCCAGGCGATCCGGCGCGAGGCGCCCGGCGACCACGGTGCCACCTCGGCCGCACTCGCGACCGCCTCGGCGAAGCTCAGCGGAAACTGCGGATCGGCGCTCGGGCCGGCACGGTAGCGGATGATCGGCTGGCCGGAGGCCTCCTGCGCGTCGTAGCGCAGATTGAAGTAGCCGGCGGGCCGTCCGGTGCGGGCGAGGAACGCGCGCTGCCAGGTGCGCCGGCGGTCGGAAAGGGGCGTGCGCTCGTCGATGCCGCCGAGCACGACTCGGGCCCGCGCCTGGGCGATCGCCGATTCCAACGCGCGATCCTTGGCCGGCTCGGTCGCTTGGTCGAAGACGAAATCGAGGCCGATCACGCGCGGGCCCATGGCATCCACGGCCCGCACGAGGCGGGCCATCAGGCCGCGGTCGATCGGCGAGAGATAGGGCAGATCCTCCAGCGTCTGCTCGCGAACCAGGACCAGCGCGAGGGTGCCATGCTCGGCCGGGGCGCGGTCGACGACGAACGCGACCTGCACGTCGTTGGCGAACTCGACGAGCTTGGCGATCTGCTGCGGCATCCAGGCCGGAGTGACGAGCTGCAGGCCGAAGCGCTCCGGCATGCGCTCGACGGCGACGGTCGCGACGCCCGCGAACAGCACCGCGAGCACGAGCCCGGCGCGGGCGAGAAGACCGCGAAGCCGCCTCGAGCTATCGCTCATCGCCGTCGACATGCCACCGTCGCACTCCACGCGAAACACAACGCCGGGCGCCGCCGCCCGCAGGTGGCGCCTTCACGCGACGATTAGACGATGAGCTCGAGCTTGCGGTTGCGGAGAGGACACCCGCCTCCGGAAAACGGCGCGACCTCGGTCGGCGGCTGCTCGGCCTCGCCCGCGGCGGGCGGAGACGGCGGCTTCTGCGGGGACGTCGTCGCAGGGGGAACGCGCGATCCAGAGGGCGGCGATTGCGGCGGCTCGGTCGCGCCGGCCGAGGCGGCAGACAGGATCATCCAGACGAGCGCCGCCGCCGGGAAGAGGCCGAATGGCGATGCCGGGCGGATCACGAAAGCCTCCTTGGCGGTCGCGGGCAGAGACGGTCGGCGGCCACCTTAGCACATCGGCGGCTGCCAACGAGCCCGTTCTCCACGAATTGTCCCGGGCTGGAACACGCCGTGGTGGCGTTGAACTTGCAATTCTCCGCCGGCAAGCCGGCCGCCTCCGTGCCGGCAGGAAAGCAGCGCCCGCAGAGGCAGAGATCATGACGACCGGCCGCCCCCCGCAACTGGACCCGACCCCGACGCCGCGCGACGTCGAGTTCATGGCGCTGACGCTCGAAGGCCTGCACGGTCAGCATGCGGCCGAGGTGGCGGAGTTTTTTGCCAGCATGCACGTCGAGCTCGGCGATGCCGGGCGGGCCTGGGCGTGGGTCGGCGTGGCGGAGCTGGTGCGGATGCGCGAGAAGCGGCGTCTCAAGGAAAACTGATAGCGGAGCCCGGGCCGCCATAGCAGGCGTGAAAGCCTGCCATCGGATGCGGCTTCACATGCTGGCGCCGACGACCAGCGTCCAGAACGACTTGAACTCGGTCTTCGGGTCCTGCACCAGGGCGATGCCCATGTGGTCGGCGTCGGCGAGCAGCAGGTTCTTGTTGTGCCCGTCGCTCTCCTTCCAGCCCTTCAAGACCTCCTCGAACGTGACTTGACCGGTGCCGACGTTCTCGGCTGCGAGGCGCGCCTTGTAGCCGGCGCGCTTGACGCGATCCCAAGGGTTGGAGCCGTCCGAGCCGTAGTGCGAGATGCGGTCCCACTTGGCGAGATCGCGCGAGTGCTCCTTGGCGGCGCTGGTGAGCTCGGAATTGAGCTTCAGCGGCTTCAGGCCCTTCTCGCGCCGATAGGCGTTGATGAGGTCGCGGGCGCGCTCGGCGTCGAGGCGGGTGGTCGAGTAGTCGCGATCGGAAAGGGCACCGACGGGCGCTTTCTCGTAGCTGCCGGTCGGAGCCTTGTCGTCGAGCTTGGCGACTTTAGCGCCTTGTGGAGCGCGGGTCGCTGCCGGCTCGCCGCCGAGGGCGCCGCGCGTCTGCGGCTTGGGCGGCGCGATCGAGGCGGTGGATGAGGCCGGCGAGCTGTCGGTGAAGCCGGCGGTGATGGTGGATGTGTTGAGACTGCAGGCGGCGGAGACTATTCCGACCGCGATCGGCAGCAGGACGCGATACATGACCCTCACTCCCGCAAAGACACGCGCGGTATTCACGTTCAGCATCGCACCAACCCGTTAACTCCACGTTAAAGCTAACGACACCGAAGTCGGTGCTCCGATGCGGGATCCTCGCTCGGCCGGATCGCGCCCCCAACCGATCCGTGTGCCGGCCACCGCCGCTGCGCATGTTCTCGAGGAGTGAAGGTTCGCTCTTCTGCTCAATGAGTTCCGGGCGCTGTCCCTGCGAATCGATAACGACCCAACAAGGTGACGCCAATTTGACCGCGTTGCGGCGAAAGCTCGGCCCGGCCGGAACGGGAGAATTGTCGCCGGCGCCTTGGAAGCGGAGGGACGATCCCGCACAATGCGGGTCGAGGCTCGCTGATTCGCGGGCCGACCGTATCGCACCCGGCAATCGCCCCGTAGCCGCGTTCCCGTGCCTGCCGCTGGTCAACAGGAGACGAAGCCGATGCCGGCGCTCGACAGGCAGCTCTCGGCTGGTGGCCAGAGCATCGCCGGTCCTGCTCCCGTTTCGGCCTTGGTGCTCGCGCGCATCGCGACCCAAGGCGGGGCGACGCGTGCCGACGTCAGGCGCGACCTCCAGCCTATGGTCGCGCACCGCCTGTCACCGGCCGAGTGGCGCGGGGCGGCGGAAGCGGCGGCCGACGATCTGGTCGCGGCGGGGCTCGCCACCGAGAGCCGGGGACGGCTGGCAGCAAGCGAGACCGGCACCGGAGCGTTGGCCCGGCTGCTCGGCCATCGCGCGACTGCGACATCCACCTGGGCGGCACGACGCGACATCGATCTGGTCGCCAAGTCGCTCGGACTCGAGGGCGAGAGCTCGGCAAAGCTGAAGGCGCTGTCGAAGCCGGAAGGGCTGCGAGCGCTGGTGGTGCAGAAGGCGTTCGGCCTGCCGTTGAAGCCGCGCCAGTCGGCGGCGCGACTGCGGGCCGATCTGGCCGTGATCGCGCTGGAGCGCGCGTTCGGCAACAAGATCAAGAGTGGTCTAGGTGCGGGCTCGGGCCTTTCCGCCAAGGCGGGACGCCTGCTCGCCGGCCAACTCGCGCTGCGGCCGCGCGAGTACCCCTCCGACGGCCGTCTCCTCGCGCAGCTGGCGGCGGAAGCCGTCGGCACCCCGCAGGCGAGCCTCGAAGCCCTGCGGGCGGCGCTGCTGCGCGACCTCGTCACGAAGCTCCTGGCGCCGGCGGCACCGCCCGTCGTCCTGCCGCCGACCAGATCTGCACCGCTGCCGGCTAACGATCTGGAGCCGGCGGCGAGCCGTCCGCCACCTATGGTGCGGCCGGATCTCGACGGAT
>JBFMEX010000012.1:0-12392 GCA_040752215.1 Pseudomonadota bacterium
CGCTGTGCGCCGGTGCGCAGGACAGTCCTCTCGAGGTGATCATCATTGGCGTCCTGCGGTCAGGATGTAGCTCGATCGGGGAGGTCATGACCGCTTTCGGGTGGCCGAGTGTCGTCCAAGGTCAACCGGCGCCGGACGGGCCGCCGATCGGTCCGTCCGGCGTCGGCATGCGGGATCAGGAGCTCGGACCGGCGTCGAACTTGACCGCGTCGATCAACTCGGAGGCCTTGCGGCGCAGCTTGGAAATTTCGGCTAGCGGCAGGGCGTCGGCCTTGAGCGGTCCCCAGCTCTTGACGAGGTCGGAGCCGCCGACCCCGGCCATGACCGGGTACTCGCTGTTGACCTCGGCATACGCCTTCTGAGCCTCGGCGCCGGCCAGGTACTCCATCAGCTTGACCGCGTTGGCCTTGTTTGGCGCGTTGGCGGCGAGCGACATGCCCGAGATGTTGACGTGGGTGCCACGGTCGCCGGCATTCGGGAACACGATGCGCACTGCGTCGGCCCAGGCCTTCTGCTCGGGGTTGTTCAGCATCGCTGCCATGTAATAGGTGTTGGCGATCGCGAGATCGCACAGACCCGCCTGCACGTCGCGCACCGCCTCGCGGTCGCCGCCGGCCGGCTTGCGGGCGAGATTGGCCTTGAGGCCCTTCAGCCACTGCTCGGCCTTGGCGTCGCCGTGATGGGCGATCATCGACGCGACGAGGGCGACGTTGTAGGTGTGCTGCCCGGAGCGGATGCAGATCTTTCCCTTCCACTTCGGGTCGGCGAGCTCCTCGTAGCTGATCGCATCCTGCTTGACGCGATCCTTGGACGCGTAGATCACGCGGGCGCGCTGGGTGAGGCCGAACCAGTGGCCGTCGGGATCGCGCAGCGCCGCGGGAATGGCGGATTCGAGCGCGCCGGATTTGAGCGGCTGGGTGACGCCCGCCTCGCGCGCTTGGATCAGCAGGCCCGACTCGTTGGTCAGCAGCACGTCGGCGGGGCTGTTCCTGCCCTCGGCCGCGAGCCGCTCGATGAGACCGTCCTTGGCGAACACGACGTTAGTCTTGATGCCGCTCGTCTGCTCGAACGCCTTGAGCAGCGGATCAATCAGCTTCGGCTCGCGGTAGGAGTAGATGTTGACCACTTCCTCCGCATGGGCGGCGGGAAGGAGCGGCTCGGAAACGGCGAGGGGAGAAGCGAGTGCCGCAAGCGCGGCGAGGAAGGCGCTGCGCGGCAGCACCCGAGACGTCGTCATGTGATCCTCCAATGATCCGGGGTTCAAGGCCCTGGCATCGGCTCCCGCCGGCTCGGCGGACGCCCGGGATAAGCCCCTGAGCGCGGCGCGAGTAAACGCATTCGTCGCGTCGCCGTCAATTACCGTGCGACAATCGCAGCAGTTTAGAAATGCTCTAATTCCAAAGTGTTGTGCGAGTCTGTCGTGCTCGGCACCGGGGCACGCCGCATCGCTCGCTCCCTCGTTACAGGGCTCGCGGTCAGCGGCCTTTGAGCTCCCTCGGCCGACATCACACCGGCACGACGCGAGAGACCGGAAACGAGAGAGTCGCCGTCGTGCCCTCGCCGGATCGGCTGGCGATCACGAGCGTGGCGCCGTTGGCGGCGGCGAGCGCACGCGACAGCGGCAGGCCGATACCGAGGCCCTGTCCGGCACGTTGTGTGTCGGGTTTGGGCGCATCGCTCTCGCCGCGGGCGTACGAGAGCTCAGCCTCGGCCATGCCGGCGCCCTCGTCGCGCACCTCGACCTCGAGCGCGCCGACCGGTGTCTGGCGCGTCGTCACCTCGATGACGCCGCCGGCGGCAGTGAACTTCAGCGCGTTCGACAACAGGTTGATGAGGATCTGGCGCAGGCTCGTCACGTCCGCGATGACGTGCGCCAGCCGCGGCGCGAGAGTGCCGGCGAGTGTCAGGCGCGACTGCTCGGCGAGCGGACGCAAGGCCGAGAGCACGTCCGAGACCAGCGCGTTGAGGTCGACCTCGACGAACGCCAGCGCCGGCTCGGCCGCGCCCGGCGTGCGCTCCGCCAGCATGCGGCCGATCAGATCGAGCGCGTGACGCGCGCTTGTGTGGATGTCGGCGGCGTAGCCACGATAGCGCGCGTCGCCGATCGGGCCGAAGCGCTCGTCGCGCATGATCTCGGAGGCGGCGGCGATGGCACCGAGCGGCGTTTTCAGCTCGTGCGCGAGGCGCGCCACGAGATCGGGCGGCAGCGCGACTGCGCCCGGTGCCGACGGCTCCTCGCCGTCTCCGGGGCCGCGCGCGGCGGGCGCATCCTTGGCCTTGTCGCTCATCCTCGATCCGCCACCGCTGTCACCTGTCCGATGCCGCCAGGGCCGGCCGCCCGGCATCGACTCCGGCTTCGGTTGTGGTATCGGGATTCACCTGCGCCGAGAAGGGCCCGGCTCAGGCGCGGCGGCTTGGCCGCGTGGTGACACCTGACGGCCACCCGTCGCGCCCTGGCCCGAGGGGACGAGGGCGCCTGTAGGGTTTTGCCCCGATCCGAGCCCCCGGACCGTGGTCCGGGGCAGGTGCCGGCCAAGCAAGCCGCCCGACTCAAACGAAACAGTCTCCGGAGAGCTCGGGGCGGTTCGGTGCGTCGGTCGGGATGGCGCCGACAAGGCGGCGCGCGGGCCTTGGCGGAGCCTCCCCGCGCGGCATGGGGCAAGCCCGAAAGGCGCGGCGGCGGGCTGCGCCGCCGCGACGTGAAGGTGGCAATGTCGAGTCGGAGCGGGGTAGCTGTGGGGCGGCCCGGTGCGCGGCGGCGGGCTCTGCCGCCGCGTCAAGAGGGCGGCGCTGGCGGACGGAACGCCAACCCCACTGGCGGAGGGGAGAGCGACCCCCGGCGCGCCGCGGTCGCACGGGCCTTGGCGGAGCCGGCCTGGGCATGGTGGGCGCGACGGGCTCAACAGCGCGGCGGCGACCTCTGCCGCCGCGACGTGACGGCGGCCGGCGCCGGCGGGGGCCTGCAGACCATACGGAGCCTTGGGAGCGCGGGCCTTGGCGGAGCCGGCCTGCGCGGCTATTTTTCCTTGACGGGAGCCCCCTGTTCGGCGTTGTTGGCGCTCCCGAGCCGACGCCCCCGACAGCGGGCCCGGCCGCCGCGGCGTATCGCGCGCCGACCGGTCTGCCGCCTTAGCTCAGATGGTTAGAGCGCTAGATTGTGGATCTAGAGGTCCCCCGTTCGATCCGGGGAGGCGGTACCAACTCGAGCGTGCGGGTGGAGCGTTTGCACCGAGCGGACGCTGATCCAGCTGCAGTGTTGCCGAGCACGGCCTCCAAGTTCCCTTGATCCCAATTGCGGAACTCGAGGCCAATATGATCGGCGACGCGGAGACCGCCGCCGACTACGTCCGGTATGTCGAGCATCGCGTCGATGATCAAATTTCGATCTTCTCGGCAATCTCAATCGCGTCATCGACCTCGATGCCCAGGTATCGCGCATCGACGGCGCAGGTGCTGGTGTTCAGCGGCCATTGACGCTGCGCGCCCGCCTCGCATGCACCGTTCCCGGCGACGACAAAAAGAGAGCGCCGCGCGGTCGTGGCTGACCGGGCGGCGCTTTCAATTCAGCCCACACTTCGCGTCAGAACTTCCAGCTTGCACCGACACGCAAGGCGTGGGTCTCGAGGTCCACCGGCATTGTCACTGTCGGATTGAGGTCGAGCGATACGTCTCCGAAATCGGTGTAGCGATACTCGGCGCGGACAGTGAAATTGTTGCTGAAGGCGTACTCGACGCCACCGCCGAGCGTCCAGCCATCGAGGTCGACCGATGTGCTGCAGCATCCGAACGGCGTGAGGGGCGACGCACCGGAAATCTCGGCGTCGGCAAACGCCCAGCCACCGGTGATGTAGAACAGCGTCCTGTCTGCCGCGATGCCGGCACGACCGCGGATCGAGCCCTGCCAACCGAGCTCGGCGGAGCCGAATGTGCCGGCACCGTTGTTGAACGAGCCTTCGACGTTGCCACCCTCGATATCCGCCTCGACGCCGAGAACGAAATTACCGTTCTGCCAATTATACCCAACATGACCGCCGCCGATCCAACCGTCCGGATCCGACGCGCCGCCGAGGAGACCGTTGGAGAACGTGTGATCCGCGTTGCCCCACTGGTAGCCGGTCTGCAGGCCGGCGTAGAAGCCGGTCCACGTGAACAGCGGCGCCGGCGGATAATACGGAGCGGGATCTTTTATGCTCCCGCGAAGATCTGCAGCGAGCGCTGCGCCCGCCAACCCCGCCGATAAGACGAGCGCCGACGCGGCTGCAATCAACTTGTTCATCTGCCCCCCTTAGGATCTGAAGCCAACGTTCGATAAGTGGGGTTCCGCCACCGGTGGAAACGCACACCTTTCGCTTGGCACTCTAGAGTGGACACCGCCCCTGGCAAGTATCCGATTCGCCACACTCAACAGAAAGAAGCCAAATTATGTGCCTTATGAGCAATTGCTTCGTTGCGCAAACAAATTGTTCGTACTCGTATTTTCCGAATTGTCGATATGGTTCAAATTAGTTTGGCGCCAGTCACGATACGTCTATAATTCCATAGGATATTTCTTCATGGTGTTGGCGGCACCTCCGCCACTCGCGTTGTGCTGCTCGCGCTTTGGATGTCCTGCTCGCCGCGACAATTTTCGGCGCCGGCAGCATGCCTGCCGGGGCCGCGCCGAGTATGATCGTGCCTGGTCGGGGTCGAGTTCGTCGTGAGTGCAATGAGATCCATCGTGCCCGCGCTTGCGGCGGCCAGCCTGCTCGTGTCGGGTTGTGCCACGAGCGGCAATGGGCCGAGGGCCAGCAATCAGGCGCGGCCCGGTGTGGCAACAGAGGCGAAGGCCCCGCGTGAGCCGGCGAGCGCGGAGCTGCGCCCCGACGGCCAGCCGCTGCTCGACCAGCGTACACTGCAGGACGTCACGGCTGCAGAGGATCGCTACCGAGAGATCGTCTCGCAGGGCGGCTGGCCAACGCTTCCTCCGGGCCCGAGCTTCCGACCTGGTGACGGCGATCCGCGTACAAGCGTGCTCGCACGCCGGCTCGCGATCAGCGGCGACTTGCTGCCCCGGCCGGCCGGTGCGGCGGCGCGCGTGAATGCGGGCGAGATCGAAGCGGGCTTGCAGCGCTTCCAGCGCCGGCACGGGCTGCGGCCAACGGGAGTTGCCGACGCTGCGACACAACAGGCACTGAACGTCACCGCCGAAAGCCGCCTCGCTCAACTCAGGGCCAACATCGCCAGAGTTCGCGACCTCGCCCGCACCGCGCCGGCAAAGCCCTACGTGCTGGTTAATGTTCCCGCATTCCAACTCGAGGCCGTCGATGCCGGTCGGGTGGCGCGGCGCCACCGGGTGATCGTCGGCCGTGTCGAGCGGCCGACGCCGGGCGTGAAGGCGCACATCCGCAATGTGAACTTCATGCCGTACTGGCACGTGCCGGACAGCGTGGCGCGGCAGGATCTCATCCCGCATTTGCAGAAGGACCCCGACTACCTGCAGCGCGAGCACATCCGCGTGCTCACCGGGTGGCAAGGGCAGGAGGTTTCGCCGCAGTCGATCAACTGGCGCTCGCCGTCCGCAGCCGAGCTCAAGTTCCGCCAGGACCCGGGCCCGTGGAACGCGCTCGGACTTGTCCGGCTCGACATGCCGAATGAGCACGCCGTCTATCTCCACGACACGCCGATGAAGGAGCTGTTCGGTCAGCGCGAACGCGCCATGAGCGCCGGCTGCGTGAGAGTTGAGAGTCCGGCTGATCTGGTCGCGTGGCTGCTGCGCGGTGTGCCAGGGTGGAACCGCGCGCGGGTGGAGGAGACAATGGCTAGCGCACAACCTCTCGATGTCTCGCTGACCGAGCCGGTCCCAGTAATCTTCGCCTACGTCACGGCATGGGCCGATGCCGAGGGCGTCGTGGAGTTCCGATCTGATCTCTATCGCCAGGACGGCGTTTCCGAGCTCGTTGCGAACTACAGCACATCGATACGGCAAGACTCCGCGTCCCCCCGCGCCATCATGAGTCCGTGAGAGTTCACCGAGTCAGCCTCGCCTCGACTGGAGGGAACCTGCGTCAGAGCCTTGACACTCGGATCCCAATCCTTGGCCTCGAGCGCCTTGGTCAGCGCCTCGCCTTTGAGCTTCGCGTTGGCCGGCTCCTTGCGCCATCGCGCAGCCTGCACGATCTCGAGCGGATACGTCGCGCCGACCAGCACGTTGGTCAGCAGGTCGTCGGGATAGAGCGCGATCGGCGCCAGCATCTGCGCCAGCTCATCCTTCTTGAACGGCTTGGCGGCTTCCTGGGCATGCAGGGCCCTGGGCGCGCGGCGATGGCCAGGCAGCCCAGCAGCTTGACGAGGGACTTGATGCTCACGCGTTCAGTCTCCGTTTGGAGCTTGTCGCTCGATCGGTGGAATTGCCGGCCTCGCTACCGGTAGGAGCGCAGACGCTTCGAGCGAGGAGAGATCCGGGACATGGTCGTGGGTGGGGCTGCGAGACCGGGCCAATCGCGAGCCCGCGATGAACGTGCGCGGCCGGCCCGGGGCAACCATCCATGACGTGCCACCACCGATGACCCCCGTATGCCGCTTGCGGAGCCGGCCGCTATGTCGCTGCCCCAGGTCGGATGCCTGACAGCGCCGAGATCGCATTCACGGTCGAGGAGGAATACCACGGCCTCGGCATTGCCTCACTGATCTTGAGCAGTCTCGCCGAAATCGCGCGCGACAACGGGTTGATGAGCTTCGAGGCGGAGGTGCTGACCGGCAACGCCGGCATGCTCACCGTGTTCCGCAAGAGCGGGCTCGCGATTCGCCAGAGCCTTGGCGACGGCTCAGTCCATGTCACCCTGGACCTCTCTACCGTCAGTTGACCGGACGGCGACCTCGGCCCCCGGCCGTCACACAAGAAGCCGCCCTGCCGTCAGGCTCTGGTCTTCTCCAGAACTCGCAGCAGGACGTGGAAAATCACGGCTGTCGACCACCCGAACAGAAGCACGCCGTTCATCGCCGTCATCGGACCGATCAGGCGCCAGCGCTCCACCGGAATAACGTCGCCGTAGCCGAGTGTCGTGTAGTTCACGAACGCGAAATAGTACATGTCCGTGCCGGCGGGCGCGACCTCGAAAATTGCATATGCCCCCGCCCAGACCATGACCTCGAGCACGTGTGCTGCCATCAAAACCGCGACGGTCGCGATCATCACCGCGATCAGCAGCCCGCTGCGATGCGAAGCAAACCTTCGCGTCGCCGCCTTTGTGACGCCAAACACGGCTGCCATTACCAGCGCATGGATCGCGATGTTGCAGGCGCTGACCACCCCCGCGAGCAGGATCTGACGCAGCATGCACTCTCCCCCATCTGTCATCTGGCGCCCCGCGTAAGCGAGTGCGCAGCATCCTACTTGGCTTCCCCGGCGAGCAGCGCCTGCAGCGTCGTACGGCGGTTGAGCCCGATCACCTTCTCATTCAGACCGTCGGCCCTCAGCAAGTCTCGTACCGTTCCGCGGGCACCGACGATCCCGAGCGCGATGCCTCGTGCGTCGAGCTCGGCACGAAGCTCGTGCAGCATGCGCGATCCGGCGAGATCCACCATCGGCGACGCTGAAAGATCGCAGACGACCAGGTGGACATCGCTCCGTCCTTCGGTAGCGAGCCGACCAGATACCTCCTCGTGAACCGCCTCGGCATTCACGTAGATCAGCGAGGCCTCGGGCCGGAAGGCCAGCACGCCGGCAACGACCTCGTTCTCGGGATGTCGGCCGAGATCGGAATAGATGGCCGTGCCGGGCACCCGGCCGAGGAATGCCACGTGCGGACGCGACGCGCGAACGAGCAGCATCAGGACCGACACGAGGGCGGCGAGCAAGATCCCCTGCAGGATGCCCAGCAGCAGCACGCCCAAGAGCGCGCTCGCCGCGGCAAAAAAGTCGAACTGGCTGACGCGCCACATGCGCATTAGCGCAGGAATGTCGAACAACCCCGAGATAGCGGTAAGGACCACGGCTGCCAGAACTGCCTTCGGCAAACTCTCCAGAAGCCCCGTCAGGAACAGCAGGCACAGCCCAAGCGTGATCGACGCGAAGACCAGCGCAAGCGGAGTGCGCGCACCTGCCTTGTCGTTGACCGCCGACTGCGACAGGCCACCGGCAACCGGATACCCTTGCCCAATCGCCGCGGCTAGATTTGCCGCGCCGAGCCCAAGGAACTCCTGTCGCGGGTCGAGTGCATATCCATGCTTCGCGGCGAACGTCCGGGCCGCGGATACGCCCTCGATATAGGCCAGCAGGAGGCAACCAGCCGCCAGGGGAACGATGCCCTCGACGTCTCGCAATCGCAGCGGCGGCAGCGCGAACGTCGGCAGTCCGGCCGGAACAGTGCCCGTGGTGGGAACGCCGAGCGCCGGCAATCCAAGCATAGTGGCGCCGAAGATCGACAAGACCACGACGAGGAGCGCGACCGGTCGCCCCGGCAACAGGCGATCCCCGAGCACGAGAAGACCGATCGCGCCAAGGCCGATCGCCAATACCACCGCGTTGGCCCCACCCAGCTGGGCCAGGAGCACGACGAGGCGCTCGGGAAAATTGTGTCCGCCGCCCGCCACCCCGATCAGGCTCGGCAACTGGGTCATGGCGATCGTCAATCCGGCGCCGGCCTTGAAGCCGACGAGTATGCTTTCGCTGATCAGCTTCACGAGCATGCTGAGACGCAGCGCCCAGGCCATCAGCGAAAGGCCGGCCACCGTGAATGCAGTCAGGCTGGCGATCTGCATGTAGCGGTCGGCGTCGCCAGCCGCCATCCCGGAGACGGTTGCCGCGATCATGAGCGAGATGGCAGACGTCGGTCCGATTGCGAGCTGCCGCGAGGAGCCGAGCAGCGCGTAGCCGAAACCGCCGAGCATGTAGCCGAATATGCCCACCTGCGGAGGCAAGCCGGCCAGACCCGCATACGCGAGCGAGACCGGAATGGCATAGGCAGCGAGGGTCACGCCGGCAATAAAGTCTCCGCGCAGCCACTCGCGACGGTAATCGAAGAGCCAAACTGGCGGGAGACTGCGTGTCGCCTGCGGAGCATGCTGACTGTCATTCGAGGTCATTTGCGCAAGCTCCTCCGCTCAGCCGTCGCCATCTCGCCCGCCAGTAGCCGTCTCGCCGTCTAGCCAAGCCGTCAACAGCGCCCACGCGACCGACAGGACGATGGGACCGAAGAACAGACCGATGATCCCGTGAGCAATCGTTCCGCCGATCACGCCGACAATGATCACGGGCATCGGCGTCGTCAGTCCCTTCGCCACCAGGATCGGCTTAAGCACGTTGTCCAGCAGGCCGACCGGGACCATGTAGGCGGTGAAAAACAGCGCGCTCATGGTGTCCATCGTCATCCAGCTCCAAATGAGGATGGGAAGGAAGAGCACGCCGGGCCCGATCTGAATGACGCCGAGCAGCAGTGAGAGGAACGCCAGGATGCCGGCGCCCGGGATCCCCGCAGCGACGAAGCCGAAGCCGGCCAGCAGAGATTGCAGCAGCGCGACACCGATAACGCCGCGCGACACGCTGCGGATCGTCGTGCCGGCAAGCTGCAGCATCTCGCCACCACGCGGGCGGAGCACTCGTTCCAGCAGCCTCCTCAGCGCCGCGACCAGACGCGGTCCAGTACAGAACAGGAATCCCGCGATCACGATCGCAGCCAGGAACTTGACCAGCACGAGCATCGCGTTGCTCGCGACCTGGAGCAGCTTGATACCGATCGGCTTCAGCACGGGCGCGAGCTCGGTCAGCTGGGATCGGAGATCGGTCTCTACCCTGGTCCAGGCATCGTAGACCCATGCTCCGATGAGCGGCCAGTCTCGCACCGACTCGGCCGGGCGTGGGAGCGACAGCTGACCATCGTCGAGCCCGCTGGCGAGCAGCTTGAGCCCATCGACCATTCCCATGCCGAGCCAGGCGACCGGAGCAACGACGACCGCCAGGCACAGAATGGTGACGATCGCAGCGGCGAGGCGCGACCGCCCCGTCCATAGTGCGATCCGGTCGAACAGCGGATAGAGCGCGACTGTCAGGACCGCGCTCCACATCACGATTGTCACGAACGGCGCGACGATCTCCCACGACAGGTAGATCAGCAGTACGAGCAGGCCGATACGGATGGCCGTGTCAAAGCCATCGCCGCTCTCTCGCACCGCCCTCGGCTCACCGCGCTTCGACATGTTGGCTTGCGTACAGACGCGTGCCCCTCATAGACAACTCCGGTTGCGGATCATGCCCGCCCAGATAGACCTCTGAACGGACGGTTGGAAAAAATGATACAAAGACACCGCGAAGAATAGTACGACCACGCCGAGCTTGTCTTTCGCTGTTCCTGCAGCCGACCTGACGCCCCCCCCCTTGCGGGCGGGGTGCCCCTCGTGGGGACTAGGTGGATTGCGCCCTTGACGCGACGGAAGTCCGTTCCAGCGGCACCAGCGGGCGGGCAGACAGGGACTCCGCAGGCGCCGTCTCCGCTTCAACTTCGCGATAGCAGCAAAGCTGTTTGCACCGCCGAGAACATTGACCGTTCGCAATGTACCGCGTGGCCTGTCGATCAATCATAATAAATAGCCGAAGTGTGGAGGACCGCTCAAATGGACAAGAAGACAGCCGGGGATCAGACCTCGGAAACGTCGTGGGCAGGCTTCGTGCCGGGGATGTGGAAGACAGCTATCGACGTGCGCGATTTCATAGTTCGCAACGCTACCGCTTACCACGGCAACGAGGGCTTTCTGGTCGGTCCGACAGACCGGACACGTGCCGTGTGGCAGAAGCTTCAGCACTACTTCCAGCAGGAGCGCGAGAAGGGCGTCCTCGCCGTGGATGCAGCGACGCCATCGCACGTGCTGGCCCACAAGGCCGGCTACATCGATCGCGACAACGAGGTGATCGTTGGGCTGCAGACCGATGAGCCGTTCAAGCGCGCGATCTTCCCGTTCGGCGGTCTCCGAATGGTCGAGACGGGCCTCAAAGCAGCTGGCTTCGAGCCCGATCCGTATGTCCACGACGCCTTCACGAAGTACCGGAAGTCACACAACGATGGCGTTTTCGACGCCTACACTCCTGAGATCATGAAGTGCCGGAAGTCCGGCATCATTACCGGCCTGCCGGATGCCTATGGTCGCGGCAGGATCATCGGCGACTACCGCCGGGTGGCACTTTACGGCATCGATCGACTGCTCGAGACCAAGCGCATGGAGAGGGCACAAGTCGACGACATGTGGCCGACCGACGAGGTGATCCGCACGCGAGAGGAGCTCGCCGAGCAGATGCGGTCGTTGGGGGATCTGGCCAAGATGGGCGAACTCTACCAGTGCGACCTCAGGCGGCCGGCACAGAATGCGCGCGAAGCCTTCCAATGGACCTACCTTGCTTACCTGGGCGCCATCAAGGAGGCCAACGGCGCCGCCATGTCGATCGGACGGGTCTCGACCTTCCTCGACATCTACATTGAGCGGGACTTGTCGAACGGACTGTTGGACGAGTCTGGCGCGCAGGAGCTATGGGACCAGCTCGTGCAGAAGCTGCGCATCGTCCGCTTCCTGCGCACGCCGGAATATGACGCGCTGTTCAGCGGCGATCCCTATTGGGCGACGGAGTGTGTCGGGGGCGTCGACCTCAATGGTCAGCCGCTGGTGACGAAGAGCAGCTATCGCATGCTCCACACTCTCTACAATCTCGGACCGGCACCCGAGCCGAACATCACGGTGCTTTGGTCCACACGAATGCCAGAGAGCTTCAAGCGCTACTGCGTGCGCGTCAGTCGCGACACCTCGTCGTTGCAGTACGAGAATGATGATCTGATGCGGCCCTACTGGGGTGACGACTATGGCATTGCCTGCTGTGTCTCCGCCATGCGGCTTGGCAAGCAGATGCAGTTCTTCGGCGCGCGGGTCAATCTGGCCAAGGCTCTGCTCTACGCCATCAATGGCGGTCGAGACGAGAACTCCGGCGAGCAAGTCGCGCCGGCCGCGCCGCCAATCAGCAGTGAGGTGCTCGCCTACGACGAGGTGATGGCGAAGTTCGACAGCATGATGGATTGGCTCGCGCGCACCTACGTGCATGCGATGAACTGCATCCATTACATGCACGACAAGTACTTCTACGAGCGCCTCGAGATGGCGCTGCACGACCGCGATATCCTGAGGACGATGGCCTTCGGCATCGCCGGCTTGTCGGTGGTGGCCGATAGTTTGGCCGCGATCAAGTACGGCAAGGTGCGCGTCATCCGAGACGAGACGGGGCTCGCCGTCGACTACCAACAGGAATCGTCTGTGCCCGTCCCGCAATACGGCAATAATGACGACCGCGTCGACAGCATCGCCGCGGATCTTGTGACCCGGTTCATGAACAAGCTCCGCAAGCACCCTACCTATCGCAATGCCGTACACACGCAAAG
>JBFMEX010000013.1:0-4529 GCA_040752215.1 Pseudomonadota bacterium
GGCGGCGCCCCCGGCCTGGCCGGCGCCGCCACGGCTCTGGCTCCCATCAGCTTGTCGGTGTCCTCGCGACTGGCTGCCGCCAGCGCTTCCTTGAGCGAGCCGAGAAAGCCCGCTGCGCGATTGCCCTGCTGTCCGCCTTGATTGTCCGCCATCCGGCCCTGCTCCTCTGCCATCGATCCACCTCCGCACTTCGACTTTCACTCGTTGCTCGCGCCGACGCGATGCCGACCACATCGCCGCCGAGAGGACAGGCCGGTGTCGTTCAGATCGCGAAATTCGCTCGACGCTTGGCTCGCAAAACGTGACGAATCTCGCGATTGCGACACTCGCAGCATCAATGCACTGGCGTGATGCCCGAAAGGTCCACCGCATGCTTTTCGGCCGGGTTGCGAGGCGGACTTCTCGGTCATCGCACTAGCGTGCAAGCCCGAAACGCAGGCTCTCGCCGCCGATCGAGATGATGTCGCCGTCGCTCAATCGCGCCTCGACGATCCGTCGGCCGTTCAGCAACACGCCGTTGCCACCGCCGGACAGATCGGTGACCACGTGCTCGCCATCGCCGTTGCGATGGATCACCGCGTGATAGCGATGCACGGTGCGCGCCTCGAGCCGGATGTCGTTGTCGTCCTCGCGGCCGACGCGAACCATCCCGCGTCCGACCTTGATGCGCCTTCCAGGCTGGCCGTCGACCTCGAGCCAGCCCTCGCGCGAGGGTGCAGCACGCTCGCCTCCGCGTGTGGCGATACTTGCATCCTCGCCCATGCCGCGACCGCCGCGCACCAGCCGCGTGCGCTCCCGATCCAGCGGCGCCGCGCGCATCATCGCCCCGGCCAGGGCGACGAGCGGAGCCGCCGCCAGTACGGCGAGACCGAGCACCAGCGCCGGCGCCCGGGCATAGCTGTCGCCGATCCACGCGACGATTGCCGTCGCCGCCTCCCGCACCGATTCGACGGCCGGCGCCGCCAGCAGCGGCTCTGCGCCGGCAACTCTTCCGGCCCCCGCCACCAGGACCACACCGGCGAGTGCCGCCGGGACGGTTGCCAGCCAGATCGGCGTCATGCGCGAATGAGCCATCGGAGCCCCCATCAGCATTGCGAATCGGCCCTAGCTTGCCTGCCAGCGAAGGTGCTGAGGCATGACGGCAGCAACATGGCCACAAGCCGGCGGCGGCAAGATATGTTCATCTGCCGTTCATCGCCCGCGCGCATGCCACAATCTTGCGCAAGGAAGGGGTCGGAATGACGAATCGGCCTCGGTGCCGTATGTGGCACAAGCACGCGGCGACTGCAGTCTCGAGACGCCAACGGGGACCATGACCAACCTGATCGCGCTAGCTGGCGGAACCGTGCTCGTCGGCGAGTACAGGATAGAGCGCGTGCTCGGCGCCGGCGGCTTCGGCATCACCTACCTCGCCGAGGAGATGGCACTCGCGCGCCTGGTCACCATCAAGGAGTACTTCCCCGCCGACTTCGCGGCCCGCTCCGACGCCAACGAGGCCGCGCCACGCTCCAAGGACTGCAGCGGGGATTATCGCTGGGGTCTCGACCGCTTCATCGAGGAGGCGCAGATCCTGGCGCGCTTCGATCACCCGCACATCGTGCGTGTGTTCCGCTATTTCCGCGCCAACAACACCGGCTACATGGTGCTCCAGTTCGAGGAGGGCCAGAGTCTCAAGGGCTGGCTCAAGGGCCTCGGCCGGGCGCCGCGCCAGAACGAGCTCGATCGGATCGTCGCGCCGCTGCTCGATGCCCTCGAGGTGGTCCACAAGTCCGACTACCTGCACCGCGACATCGCCCCCGACAACATCATCATCCGCAAGGACGGCTCGCCGGTGCTGATCGATTTCGGCTCCGCGCGTGGCGAGATCGCCGCCCATTCCAAGACGGTCTCGGCCCTCGTGAAGCCAGGCTACAGCCCCTACGAGCAATATGCCGAGACCTCTCGCCAACAGGGCCCGTGGACCGACATCTACGCGCTCGGCGCCACGCTCTACCACGCCATCACCGGCAAGCGTCCGCCGGACGGTCCCTCGCGCATGGTCAAGGACGAGCTGGTGCCGGCGCGCGAGGCTGCCCTCTCCTCCTATCGCCCCGGCTTCCTGGCCGCAATCGACAAGGCGCTGGCGCTCAATGTCGACGCCCGCCCGCGCTCGATCGCCGCTTGGCGCGGCGACCTGCTGGCGCCGGAGCCAGCCAAGCCCGGCTGGCTGACGCGCGCGCTCGACAAGAAGCGGTCCGCCGACGAGGACCACGCCGTCCGTGCCGCGCGACCGACCGGCCCGGTCCCGCCGCCGCCAGATGCTCCCGGCCCGCAGGGCGGGCTGCTCGATTTCGTCGACGGCCTCAAGGGCAGGCCGCGAGACGCTGCAGCCGCGCCGCAACCGACGGCACCGGTTGCGCCGAGCACCAAAGGCTCGGCCGGAAAGCCGCCGATCACGCCGCCGCCTCCGTCCGCCGACCCGCCGCCCGTCGCGCCAGGACGAGCCCAGACCGTCGCAGTCCAGCGACGACCGGCGCGGCCGCGCGCCGTGCAGCCGCGACCGCGCATCGCCATGCGCTCCGCGCTCGCGCGCATGCTCGCGGGCGGCGCCATCGCTGCCGGCCTGATCGTCGTCTATCGCGAGCTGCCCCGTATCGAGAGCCGCGCGACCTCTGTCCCGACCAGCCAGATCGCGACCGGGTCGATCGCCGGCACCGCGACGGAGCTCGAAGGCCACGATGCGCCGCTGACGGCGGTCGCCTTCTCCGGCGATGGACGCTACGTGCTGTCGACCGCCCGCGACGACACGCTGAAAGTCTGGCGCGCCGACGGCGGCAGCCTGGTGCGCACGATCCGACTCGAGGACGCTGCGACCTCGCTCTCGCTCGCCGGCACACGCGCGCTCACCGCGCATGCCGACGGCCACGTCGCGCTGTGGGACATTGATCGCTCGGAGCGGCTGTCGAGCTTCCGCCGCAACGAGGCCGACGTGTGGTCGGTCGCCTTCGCCGGCCGCCCCGATCGCTTCGTCGCGTCCAGCCACGATTGGAAGGTCGCGCTGTGGGACACAGCGATCGAGGACCATCCGTTGCACGTGTTCGAGGGACACGACAACGCCGCCCAGGCGGTTGCGACCGCACCCGGCGGCAAGCTCGTCGCCTCCGGCGGCGCCGACAAGACCGTACGACTGTGGAGCATCGACACGCTCGGCCTCGTACGCACCTATCGCGGTCATCGCGATTTCGTCACCGAGATCGCCTTCTCGCCCGACGGCCAATTGCTGGCCTCGGCGAGCCTCGACGGCAACGTGCGCATCTGGTCGACGCGCTCCGCGCGGCTCTATCGCAGCATCGGCGCACACAAGGGCAAGGTCGGCGGCCTCGCATTCTCGCCCGATGGACGGATGCTCGTCTCCGGTGGCGCCGACGGCACGGTGCGATTGTGGGACGTGAAGCGCAGCCGCACGCTGCGCGCGTTTGCCGGGCACACGGGCGGGGTCGAGGCCGTGGCGTTCGCGCCCGACGGTCGGAGCATCGCCTCGGCCGGCACCGATGGCACCGTTCGACTTTGGGCGATCACAAGCAGCCGGGTCAGCTCGCGATGAGCAAGCCACTCCCATCGGTGATCTCGCTCGCCGGGACCGCGGCGGTGGCACCTTGGCATTGCCGTGCGCGTTGCGAGCGCGCCGCCAACGGGGCTCTTTGCGCGATCGCGAGTCTCGGCCGCGATTTAAGTCTCATTCCGGTCATAACAAGCATTCGTCACCAGAGTGCGCCGACTCGACAAGAAGAGGTTGCATAGGAAGCCGAAAAGCGACTCGAAAAACTACTTGCGCGAGAATATCCGTTGCAGCTAAAGCCAAGCAACGGGCTGCTTTTTTGTAGTGTGGAGTAGAGCAGGACGGCATGGCACGAGACCCCGACAAGCCGGATGCGGGCACCCCGCGCGACCCCGCGGACGAGAACGAGCCCGGCACCGAGCAGGTGGCAGAGCCGCTCACCGACCAGGAGCTTTCCGATCAGGTTGCGCGCGTCGTCGCGCTGCTCCAGAAGCTCGAGACACTCCATTCCGAGCAGCAGAAGGTGCCGCCGGCCCCGGAGGACGGACTGGCGCAACTCGGCCAGCGACCACCAAAGGAGCGCGCCTCGCCGCTCGCTTCGTCGACCCCTCCGTCACGACTCGAGTCGCTTCCGAGCCGCGATGACATGCCGCGCTGGATTACCGACGCCAACGATGTCGATGACAACGGCAGCGCAGGCTGGCGCCACTATCTCATTCCAGCCGGCATCGGTCTCGCGCTCTTGATCGCCATTCCGACCGCATTCCTGCTGATGCCGGGCACGCCGCGCATCGGCGACAAAGCGGCCACCGTCGGCAGGACGAATGGCAGTCAGGCGGACACGGCCGCGCGAAGCGCCAGCGTGATCGCTGCCGATGCCGAGACAAAGAGCAAGGCCGAGGAGGACACGCGCCTCGTCGCCGAGGCCGAGGCCCGCCGCAGGGCTGCAGCGCAGGAAGCTCGCGCGGCAGAGGCCGAGGCGAGCCGCAGG
>JBFMEX010000014.1:0-10243 GCA_040752215.1 Pseudomonadota bacterium
CCGGCAGTGGCGAGCCGGGACGGTTTAGCAGGCGGTGCGGCGTCTCGCCTGTAGCCCCGATGTCACATTTCATCCGGCAGATGCGGGTGGGATGAGCAGGCTTGCGCCAGCCGGCCCGACGGACGGGACTCGGCTGTTCGCTCGACCCGAGAGGTGGCAAGGGTCAGCGGCAGGTGCGGGGCACTACCCGACATCCAGCTAGCTCCAGCAGTTGCCGCCGTGCTGAAAACCCGGTCTACTGCCCACCTTTTCTAGCAAGCGTCAGGCGCTCGAGGGAGCCGTCCGGTGACCATTGAACTTTATCTGACCTTCGTTCTGGCAACAGCCGTATTGATCGCGATTCCTGGCCCAAACGTAGCGCTTATCGTGGCCAACTCAGTAGCGCATGGTCGCCGCTTTGGCCTCATTACCGTCGCTGGGACTAGTGCGGCGATGATCCCGCAATTGGTATTTACCATGGCCGGCATGACGGGCGCGTTGGTCCTGTTTTCCCATCTTTTCGAGTGGCTCCGGTGGATCGGTGTCGCGTATCTGGTCTACCTTGGTGTCCAAGCAATCCGAGCGGAACCGGTTGACCTTACGAAGGTTCGTCCGGAGCCAAGGTCGCAGCGCGAGATTTTCCTTCGCGGGTTCTTGGTATCTTTGACGAACCCAAAGACGTTGTTGTTCTACGGTGCATTCTTTCCTCAATTCATCGAGCCTAGCGCAAGCATTGCAAAGCAGCTCTGGCTTCTGTCAGTCACGTTTCTCGCAATTGCTGTTGTGATGGACGCGTGCTGGGCGCTGGTCGGCGGGCGCTTGAGAGGTCTATTGGCTGGCCGAGGTGTGCTTAGAAACCGCCTCACGGGAGGCTGCTATTTTGCGGCAGCGCTAGGACTGGCAACAGCGAGGCGCGGCCATTAGCGTGCCGCCTTCTCTGCGAGGCCAAGTGAAGTCGGCTTCGGGTCTTGGCTGCGTCGGTCCGGGCGTCGAGAGCGGGCGAAATCCCGCGACCCCGGCAAGTGTCGAAGCGGTTGCCCAATCCTGCTCAGAACGCGTAAGCCTCGAACACCGGATCGACCCGCCCGCCCCAGGGGCCGTGGAAGTGCTCGATGAGCTTGTCGGCGAGGGTGCGGCCGCTGTCGGCGATGGCCTCGACGTAAGCGAGGTGACGGGTCTCGTCGCGGCCCTCGGCGTCGAGCCGGCGCCGCGCGGCGAGGCCCTGGCGGGAGATCGCGACAGCCTCGCGCGCAACGTCGAGCAACGTGCCGCGGCGGAACGGCGTCGCGAGCGCCAGCCGGGGCACCTCGTCGCGCAAGCGCTGGCGCTCCTCCGCGGTCCAGTCGGCGACCAGGCTCCAGGCGGCGTCGAGCGCGGCGCCGTCGTAGAGCAGGCCGGTCCAGAATGCGGAGAGCGCGGTGATCGCCGCCTCGCCGCCGCCGTCGGCGCCGCGCATCTCCATGAAGCGCTTCAAGCGCACCTCGGGGAACAGCGTGGTCAGGTGGTCCGACCAGTCGTCGAGGGTCGCGCGCTCTCCCTCGAGGCCGGGGAGCTTGCCGGCCATGAAATCGCGGAACGAGGCCCCGGCGACGTCGATGTAGCGCCCGTCGCGGAAGACGAAGTACATCGGCACGGAGAGCGCGTAGTCGACGTAGGCCTCGTAGCCCATGCCGGGCTCGAATACGAACGGCAGCATGCCGGTGCGGCTCCTGTCGGTGTCGCGCCAGACCTCGCTGCGCATCGACTTGTAGCCGTTGGGACGACCCTCCGTGAATGGCGAGGACGCGAATAAGGCGGTGGCGACCGGCTGCAGGGCGAGCCCGACGCGGAGCTTCCTGACCATGTCCGCCTCATCGGCGAAGTCGAGATTGGTCTGGATGGTCGAGGTCCGGTACATCATGTCGAGGCCCCTGGTGCCGACCTTCGGCATGTACGCCGTCATCACCTCGTAGCGCGCCTTCGGCATGCCGGGCGTCTCGGCGAGCGTCCAGCGCGGAGAGAACCCGATGCCGAGAAAGCCGAGCCCGAGCCGGCCGGCGGCACGTAGCGCCTCCTCGAGATGCTGGCGGGTCTCGGCCGCGGTCTCGTGCAGGGTGGCGAGCGGTGCGCCCGACAGCTCGAACTGGCCGGCGGGCTCCAGGCTCACGGTGCCGCCCGGCTTGCCCGGCGCCTTCTTGAGGGCGACGATGTGCCTGCCCTCCATCACCGGTTCCCAGCCGCAGCAGTCCATCAAGCCCATCATCAGCGCGCGGATGCCGCGCGGCCCTTCGTAGGGGACGGGCGCGAGCGTCGCGCGGTCGAACACGAACTTCTCGTGCTCGGTGCCGATCAGCCATTGCGACTTGGGCTTGGCGCCGGCCTCGATCCAGGCCGCGAGGTCGTCGCGGGAGCGGATCGGCTCGCTCGGAGCAGTAACGAGGCGGGTCGACATCGGGGAGCCTTGGGAGCGATTGGGCCGGGCGGGCGAGCCGGGCCCCGGCCCCCACTCGGGGTTTATGGTGTGCCCGGTGCCGGTGCACAAGCCCCGGGCATGTGGTCCTGCCTCGCGGGCCGGCGAGAACATTGGCGCCGGCACCGCGCGGCTCAGCGCCAATCGCCGACGACGGCATTGACGAGCGACAGCGCAGCAACGGCGGCAGTGTCGGCGCGCATGATGCGCGGCCCGAGCGAGAGGGGAAGCACGAACGGGCGGGACAGAAGCGCGGCGCGCTCCTCGGGCGCGAAGCCGCCCTCGGGGCCAATCAGCACGCCGAGCGGACTGCCGACGGGAAGCGCCGCGAGCGCCATCGTCGGGCTCGCCACCGCAGCCTCCTCGTCGGCGACGACGAGTGGTCGGCGCGGGTCCCATGCCGCGATCACCGCGTCCAGCCGCTCGGGCGGTACGATCTCTGGCAGTCGCAGCACGCCGCATTGCTCGGCGGCCTCGATCGCGTTGGCGCGCATGCGCTCGAGGTTGATGCGCTCGGCGACCGTGCGCCGGGTCATGACAGGGCGGAGCCGCGCGACGCCGAGCTCGACCGCCTTCTGCACCATGTAGTCGAGCCGGGCGCGTTTCAGCGGTGCGAACAGATACTCGATGTCGGGGCCGCCGGTCTGATCGCGGACCTTCGCGATCGTGTCGAGCACCGCAGTGCGCTTGGCGGGTCGGTCGATACGGGCGCGCCATTCGCCGTCGCAGCCGTTGAATACGAGCAACTCCGCGCCGGCGTCGAGCCGAAGCACGTTGAAGAGGTAGTTCGCCTGATCCGGCGACAGCGTGATCCGCTCGCCGGCCTGCAGCGGAGCATCGACGAACAGGCGCTCGGAGGTGAAGTCGTGGATCGCCATGGCGCGCTACCCAATGCGGGAAAGTTCGGCAGTCCGCAAGCCGCCGGCTCGATCAGAGCCTATTTTCGGCGCCGGATTGACGATCGCGAGCCGGTTGCTACGGTCGCGAGGCAGCGATAGCGTCGGATTGCCGTGGAAGAATACGCATGACCGCCGAGAGCAATCGCGACCAGACGACCGGATCGGCGCGGGTCGCCGATGCGCCGGCCGGAAACTGGGTCGACCGGTACGCGCCGGCGGCGGCGAGGCCCTATCTGCGTCTTGCGCGCGTCGATCGCCCGATCGGCGCCTGGTTGCTGCTGCTGCCGTGCTGGTGCGGCCAGACGCTGGCCGAGCTGTCGATGGGCCGGTCGTATCCGAGCCTCTGGCTGATGGTGCTGTTTGCGATCGGCGCAGTCGCCATGCGCGGCGCCGGCTGCGCCTACAACGATTTCGTCGACCGCGACTTCGACCTGCGCGTCGAGCGCACGCGGAGCCGGCCGATCCCCTCGGGGCAGGTGTCGCCGCAGCAGGCACTGATGCTGGTCGCCGGGCTGTCGCTGGTCGGCCTCGTCGTGCTGGTGCAGCTCAATGGCTTCACGATTGCGCTCGCCATCGCGTCGCTGGCACTGGTCGCGATCTACCCATTCATGAAGCGTGTCACCGATTGGCCGCAGGCGGTGCTCGGTCTGGCGTTCAACTGGGGTGCGCTGGTCGGCTGGTCGGCGGTGACTGGCTCGCTCGCATTGGCTCCGGTGCTGCTCTACCTCGGCTCGATCCTGTGGACGGTCGGCTACGACACGATCTACGCGCACCAGGACAAGGAGGACGACGCGCTGATCGGCGTGCGCTCGACTGCGCTGAAGCTCGGCGAGGCGACGCCGCGTTGGCTGGCGGGCTTCTACGGCGGCGCGGTGCTGCTGTGGGGCTTTGCGGCGGTCCTGTCCGGCGGGCGTGGGCCGGTGCTGGTCGCGCTGGCCGTGGCGGCGGTCCACCTCTCCTGGCAGATCGCGACGCTCGACGTGCGGGACGCCGGCAACTGTCTGAGGCGGTTCCGCTCGAACCGCGAAGTGGGGCTGATCCTGCTCGCCGGCATCGTCGCCCAGATGATGCTCGGCTGAGCGAAGGGAGCGCAAGCGACTACGGCACGGAGTGGGCCTGCCCGCTCCGTGCCGGTCGTTCGACGCCTCGCTGCTCGCTTTCGAGCTGCCGTCTTGCGCGGCAATCCTTGCGACGATGCCACAGCAAGCCTGCGATCGCGTTAAGGCGCTCGTAAACGAGCGGTTGGGCGGCCCGTCGATATGGGACGATTGACCCGGCGGTGGGACTTGCCGCGGGGGCGTCCGTCGGGCAGGAAGGGCGGAACCGGAATCGCAACGAGGCGAGACGACCCATGAACAGGAAGAAACGGCCGGCGCCCGCGCGGCAGCTCCCCCACCTGGTGTTCGGCGGCGAGCTGGTCGATCTCGGCAACACCGAGTTCCGCGATCTCGCGAAGCTCGATATCGTCGGCATCTACCCGAACTACGCCAGCGCCCACGCGGCCTGGAAGGCGGCCGCGCAGCGAACCGTCGACAACGCCCACATGCGCTACTTCATCGTCCACCTGCATCGCCTGTTGGATCCGGAAGCGGACGCACCCAAGGGCACGGACCAGCAATCATGATCATTTGGGTCCGGGACTGCACGGCTGGCGCGAGCGGGTTCTTCTCCCCTCGACGGGAAGGGCTGTCGCATACGGACGAGATCGAGGGGCGCTGCCCCTCGAGCGCCCCGCCAGTGACCTGTCCCTTACGCGCTGACTTTGGCGGTTGCGCCATCACTGTTCCTGTCCCGGGACGGGAGAGGATGCCCCGGAGGGGCAGGTGAGGGACTTGGAAGCCGGCGGACTTCGCTGGCGGACAAGCCCCTCATCCGCCGTTCGGGCACCGGATCAAGTCTGGGGCAAGCTCTTCTCCCCAAGGGAGAAGGAAAGTAGGCGCCCCGCTTCGCAGTCTGTGTTAGCGCGTATGGGGAATTGTCCCTGTTCCCGAAATTCGGGGTTTGCAGAGGCTCTCGGCCTCTGGAGGGGATAGGGGCAGGGCGCCGAGGTGCCAAGTGCGATAGCCCTCCCCGCAGGGGGGGGAGTCCGGCCCGGCATCGATTACGAATGCCAGCGCCTGACCGCGAGGAGAGCGAGTGTCGAAGCCGCAGACGAGCGAGGACAGTGGTCCATCGGGCGAAGGGGCCGCATCCGCCAAGATGCGCCGTCTGTCGTTCGACGCCGCCTCGCGCCGGCTGCTGCAGCGCTTCCTGGCCGATTGGGTGTGGCCGCGCTGGCGCGCGCTCATCGGCGCCCTGGTGCTGACGGGCTTGCTGGCCGCCGCCACCGGCGCCTACCCGATGATCATCAAGTTGTCGTTCGACACACTCCTGGGCGGCACGACGGGCGCGCTGCCATGGGTGCTGGCGGCGATCGTCGGCGTGACCATGGCGCGCAGCCTGTTCCTCTACCTGCAGACGGTGGCGACCAATCGCATCGTGCTGAGGATGACGACCGATATCCAGAAGGCGGCATTTGCCCACCTCGTCGATGCCGATCTCGCACGCCTGTCGCGGGAGACGCCGGGCCGGCTGATGTCACGATTGACCAACGACGTCGCGTTCATCCAGCAGGCGGCGCAGGGCGCGCTCAACACGGCGGTACGCGACGCGCTGATGATCGTCGCACTCGTCGCCTCGATGATTTACCTCGACCCGCTGATGTCGCTGATCGTGCTCGGCGTCTACCCCGTAGCCGCGCTGCCGATCGCCGTCGTCAGCGACCGGCTGCGCAAGGTCGCCAAGCGCACGCAGAGCGAGCTGGGCGACATGACCTCTTTGTTGACCGAGAAGCTGTCGGGAGCGCGGCTGATCAAGACGTTCGGGCTCGAGAGCTACGCGGCAGACAAGGTCAACGCCAGCTTCGAGCAGGTGCTGAGCCTGCGCATGAAGGCGGTCAGGAACCGCGCGCGGCTCGATCCGATGCTCGAGGCGCTGGGCGGCGTGGCCGTGGCGGGTGTCATCATGCTCGCCTACTGGCGGATCGCGAGCGGCATCTCGACGGTCGGCGACTTCATGGGTTTCGTCACCGCTCTGTTGATGGCGGCGCAGCCGATCCGCGGTCTCGGCAACCTCGCCGGCAAGGTGCAGGAGGGGCTCGCCGCGGCCGAGAGCGTTTATGCGATCCTCGACGAGAAGCCGACGATTCTCGACGCGGCGGATGCCAGGCCGCTCGTCGTCGGCAACGGTGAGATCCGGTTCGACGACGTGTCGTTCTCCTACGGCGGAGACGGGGCGGCGTCGGCGGTCGACCATGTGACCCTCGACGTGCCGGGCGGGGCGACGGTGGCGCTGGTCGGCCGCTCGGGCTCGGGCAAGACGACGCTCGTCAATCTCGTGCCGCGCCTGTTCGACGTCACCGCGGGGCGGATCACGATCGACGGCGTGGACGTGCGCGGGGTCACGCTTCGCTCGCTCCGCGGCCAGATCGCGATCGTCAGCCAGGAGGTGACGCTGTTCGACGGCACCATCGCCGACAACATCGCACTCGGCCGGCTCGGCGCGTCGCGGAGCGAGATCGAGGCGGCGGCCAGGGCGGCGGCGGCGCACGAGTTCATCCTCGCCCAGCCTGGCGGCTACGAAACCGAGATCGGTGACAGGGGCTTGCGGCTCTCCGGCGGCCAGCGCCAGCGGCTCGCTCTCGCCCGCGCGATTCTGAAGGACGCGCCGATCCTGCTGCTCGACGAGGCGACCAGCGCGCTCGACACCGAATCCGAGCGCCTCGTGCAGGAAGCGCTGGGCCGGTTCACGCGCAACCGCACGACGCTCGTCATCGCGCACCGGCTCTCGACCGTGCAAAGCGCCGACCTCATCTGCGTGCTCGAGGCCGGCCGCGTGGTCGAGACCGGCACGCATGCCGCGCTGACGGCAAAAGGCGGCGCCTATGCGCGCCTCGTCAAGGCGCAGCTGATGGAGGACGGCGAGATCGAGGCCGTCGGTGAGGCCCTGCGCACCGTGTGACAACTATTGTCTCGCGTCACCGTTGAGTTACGCGCGGGGCATGATCGGCAACATCGCATGAGCGTCGGGGCCGCGCCAACCCACCTACGCCCTGCGCAACTCCCCCGGCCGGATTACGATCGGCTCCTCGATCAGGTGCACGGGGATCGGCTTCACTGGGATCAGGGCGGCGTTCTGGCCGTCGGGAGGGCGGGTGTCGGGCGCGGTCATCCAGTCCGACTTCCTCGGGATGCGGTCGATGCCGATAGGGTAGATCGTCAGCTGGTCCGGCTCGAACTTCATGCGCAGGAAGTTCTTATAGTCCTTGATCCTGAGCGCGGCGAAGGCGTCCTCCGCGTGCATGCGGCCGATGAAGCCGGTTACCGTCCAGTAGAGGCCCCAGATGAGGCCGCCGACGAGCGCGCCGGCAATCGCCATCTGGATCGGATAGAGCAGGCCGACCAGCTCGCGCACGGTGTCGGGCTCGGCGTTGGCGATCCTGCCCGGCGTCGGCGGCGGGGCCCTATCACCGGTTGCCTTGCGCTCGGCCTGACGCTTCTTCGACAAGGGCTCCAGCGTCTCCTTGACGATGCCGCCGACGACACCCGGGCGCTGCTCGCTCTCCTGCATCAGCTGGCCGATTCCGGCGGTGATCTGCGGCGCGAGGTTGTTGTTGAGCGCGAGGAAGGCGAGGAACAGCGTGAACATCGCGAACAGATGGGCGATGAAATGGGCGGTGCCGACGGTGAATTTCACGAAGTAGCGGCGAAAGCCCGGCCGCTCGACGCCCTCGACGTAGGCGACCAGCACACCGTAGACCAGCAGCAGCATGAAGGCGAAGCTCATGGAGAGGGTCGCCTGCAGCACGTAGACCGGCATCCACGGCACTAGAGATACGACCGGCACCGCGAGCCCGACCTGGTCGATCTTGCCGGCCGAGATGTCGAACTGGCGCACGACCGAGTGGAACTGCCAGGTGACCAGCCAGTAGATGAGACCGATGCCGAGCGCGAACGGGAAATTGTAGAGCGGGAACGCGAGGTTTCTCAGGCTCAACAGCCAGCTGCGCCCACGTGAGGGGTAGCACTTCGGTGCGCGGTACTTGAGCGGGCGAGACAGACGGCGCTGGCGGTGCGGACCGATCGGCACCGGCTTGCCCTCCTTGACGTCGCTGACCGCGTCCTTTGCCTCCTCGATCGTCTCCTTGGCCTCGCGCACGACCTCCTCGACGACCTCGCCGACGGCCTCCTCGACTCGGCCCCTGCCCGACTTCGGGCGTTTCAGGCGCACGCCGTACTCGTGGCGCTCCCAGCCTTGGGTCAGCTTGGCGTCGATCGGGTTCTCGGGTGCGGCGCGGCGCGTCGTGCGCTCGGGCCAGGAGACCGCGATCTCGTTCTTCAACACGTGCGTCGGGTGCAGGAATGAGCCGCCGCCGCCGGCGGTGAAGAAGTGCACGCCGAGCTCGGGCGCGGTGTAGCGCGCATAGTGGTGCCAGTCGCCGGCGACGACGGCGACGATCCGCGCCCCGCGCTTCCTGGCGATGGTGGTGATCTTGAAGAAGTTCTCCTCCTCGTCGGCGCCCTGCAGGTCGGCCAGCATCCAGGAGGGCTCGGCGAGGCAGATGACGAGCTTGTCCTCGGGCCCCATCTCGGCGGCCATGGTCTCGAAATAGTTGACCTGGGCGGCATCGAGATACTTCGAGAACTGGATGTCGGCGCCCCAGATCCACCACTTGTGCGGCAGGCGCAGCGCCCAATAGCTGCGGTGCTGCATGCACTGCCAGCCGCCGATCGCGTTGCCCTTCGATTCCGAGAGCTTGTCGCGCGAGGCACAAAACAGGCTGTCGAACGCCTGCAGGCCGTCATACCAGTCGTGGTTGCCGGGGATCGCGAACAGCTTGCGGTTGGGCTCGGCGACGTTGTAGGCCCAGCCGTAGGGCAGCTGCAGGCGGCGCTTGTAGTCCTCGCGCGTCGCCTGCGGGTAGCACTGGTCTCCGCCCATGATCAGGATCGAGCCGTGGGTCAGCGGCACCGACGAGCCGACCGCGAGGCTGTCCTTGGCGAGTAGGTAGGCCATCGCGTAGGTGGATTCGAAGCCGTCGCCGATGTCGGCGATGTAATCGATCCAGTAGGCGCCGTTCTCGTCGACGTCGATGCGGCGCATCGGATCGACCGCCTGGCAGTCGCAGAAGTCGTAGCGGGCGACGAGCGTCGCCTTGTCGTCGGCGTCGGTTGCAGCCTGGATCAGGCGCTGGTCGGCATACTGGCCGAACACCGCTGAGACCATGGTGCGGATGGCGATGCGCACCAGCAGGCGCGGATCGTACCAGCGGACCATTTTCGGCAGCTCGCCATCATAGAGCTGCTGCAGCGGCGACTTCGGCGACATGGCCCCCCCTTACGCGCGAGATGTTTGCCGGGCGTCCCTACTCGCCATCGCCCCTGCATGTGCGATGGGGAGAGGGCTAGGGTGAGGGGCGGTCCCCTGCTGGGGCATCTGCTGCCGCCCCTCACCCCAACCCTCTCCCCGCAAGCGGGGAGAGGGAGCACCGGCCATATGCGATCACCCAGCCAATCTCGGGCACCGGGAGCATAGCCGTGCAGGCAGGGCAGCGAAACCGACCCTGCCGCGGCAGCGGGCAACCCAGGGAGAAGGAGTGGCCGATGGGTATCAGGGGCTTGCTCCGCCCGGCGGGCGGGCGGAGTGAAAGCGCTCCTCGATGATGGAGCTGAATGCTCCTCCGGCATGGACCGCGGACAATGCGTCGACTCTGGTTTCAATCGGCAATTCAGGGGCAAATTCAGGGGACATAATTCAGGGGACATGATACATAATTAAGAGAGTTTCGGCCCATTTCGGGGACGCGATCTAGATCGTGCGATGGCGCGCCATCCGATGACGTCGGCGGCGGCGATCGATACTCGTTCCGGGGACACAT
>JBFMEX010000014.1:10343-122059 GCA_040752215.1 Pseudomonadota bacterium
ATACTCGTTCCGGGGACACATTACCGAATTGACGGCATCGGCAGTCCGGGCTAGTGTCGTTCAGATCGCGAAATTCGTTCGCCGCCTGCTGCGGAATGAGGCGAATATCGCGATCGCCACACGAGCGTCGTCCTCCAAGCGTCTGACCGCCGGCCCTCGCCCGAGCACCAGGACCAGCACTGCCTCATGGCCCGTCTCGCACGCATCGTGGTTCCTGGCGCGCCGCATCACGTCACGCAGCGCGGCAATCGCCGCCAGCAGACGTTCTTCGAGGACGCCGACTATGCGCTCTACAAGCAGCTGCTCGCCGAGTTCTGTGCCGAGGAGAAGGTGGCCGTGTGGGCCTACTGCCTGATGCCGAACCACGTGCACCTGATCCTGGTGCCGAAGCGCACCGAGAGTCTCGCACGCGCGGTCGGCGAGACGCATCGGCGCTACAGCCGTCACATCAATTTCCGAGAGGGTTGGCGCGGCTTCCTCTGGCAGGGACGCTTCGCATCCGCGCCTATGGACGAGCCGCACCTGATCTCCGCCGCCCGCTACGTCGAGCTCAATCCCGTGCGCGCGCGCCTCGTCAAGACGCCCGAGGCGTGGCGATGGTCGAGCGCGGCCGCCCACCTCGCCGGACGCGACGACGGGCTCGTCTCCGTCGCGCCGCTGCTGGAGATCGTCGGTGGCAGGGGCCAATGGCGCAAGCAGCTCGCCCATGGGCTGGCGACGGAGGAGGTCGAGGCGATCCGCAGCGCCGAGCGCACCGGCCGGCCGCTGGCATCGCCGTCGTTCGTCAAAGCGATCGAGCGACGCCTGGGCCGTCCGATCGCCAAGAGGAAGCCAGGGCCGAAGCCGCGCGGCTGAGGGGACGCATTGTTTCAGTACGCGCGGCGAGCCTCGTTCCGTGATCGCCGCCCGCGCGGGGCGGCCACCGCGCGCGGCCAGCGGAGCCGGAGGTCTAGGTTCTTGCTCGTCGGCATATCAAAGTCCGTCGACCGGAACCTTGAGGAAGCGCTTGCCGCTCGCGTCGGGCTCGGGCAGGTGGCCGGCGCGCATGTTGACCTGGATCGAGGGGATGATCAGCTGTGGCAACGCGAGCGTGGCGTCGCGCCTCGTTCGCATCGCCACGAACTCTTCCTCGCCGATGCCCTCGCGGACGTGGATGTTATGCGCGCGCTGCTCGGCGACCGTCGTCTCCCAGCGGATCTCGCGCCCGCCCGGCGCGTAGTCGTGGCACATGAAAAGGCGCATGTCGCCCGGTAGCGCGAGCACGCGCTTGATGGATCGATACAGTGCGCGGGCGTCGCCGCCGGGGAAATCGGCGCGCGCGGTGCCGCCGTCGGGCATGAACAGGGTGTCGCCGACGAACGCGGCATCGCCGACGATGTGCGTCATGCAGGCCGGCGTGTGGCCGGGCGTTGCGATCGCGATCGAGGTCAGGGTGCCGATCCGGTAGGTGTCGCCGTCCTCGAACAGGTGGTCGAACTGGCTGCCGTCGCGCTCGAAGCGGGTGCCCTCGTTGAAGATCTTGCCGAACGTCCGCTGCACCTCGGTAACGCGCGCGCCAATGCCGAGCTTGCCGCCGAGCCGCTCCTGGATGTAGGGCGCGGCCGAGAGATGGTCGGCGTGGACGTGGGTCTCGATCAGCCATTCAACCTCGAGCCCGTGCTCGCGCACGTGGGCGATGATCTTGTCGGCGTTGGTCGTCGACAGGCGCCCGGCGGCGTAGTCGATATCCAACACCGGATCGACGATCGCGCAGGCTTTCGAGGCGGGGTCCTTCACGACATAGCTGATGGTGTTGGTAGCCTCGTCGAAAAAGGCCGTGACCTCCGGCTTGACAGTGAGATCGAGCGGCATCGCGGCTTGGCCCATGGCGCAGGCTCCTTGTGTTGGCCGGCGCGCGCCGTGGCGACGGCCCGCTGCCGGCAATTCCGAGCTTGGCCCTCATATTTGTGTATGCAAATGGCAGCATTCCAGGCCCCGCGGATGCGCCAATCGCGGCTGCGGGGGTGCGCTACTTGTGGCCGGCGTGCGGGTCGTCGGTCGACCGCTCCTCGACCATGACCTCGATCTCGACCGCTCCAGCCCGCTCGAAGCGGAGCGTCATGGGAACCATGGCGTAGGCGGTGAGGGGGGCCTGGAGCCCTTTCATCACGAGATGTGCGCTGGAGCGACCGAGCTCGATGGCGCCCGGCGGGATGACGAGCGACGGCGGCGGCGTTGCGCCGGGTTTGGCCGGCGCTGCCGGTGCCGAGGCCACGATCTCGATGCTGGTGGCCGCCGGCGTGGTGGCGCCGATCAGGCGGTCGGGCCGCTTGCCGTTGTTGCGAATGCGCATGCTGACCACCGCATCGCCACCGCGAGCGGTCGTCTCGTGCACCCATGGATGCACGATCTCGAGCAACCTCGTCTTGACGCTGTGGGCGGCGACCGTGGACGTGCCGGCGGCGAGTGCCAGCACGCCCACGATGAGCCCGCGGATGGTGATCATGTCACGCATCGCCGCCTCGCTTCAGAACCCGACCGAGATGCCGGTCAGCAGCCGCCACTCGGGCTCGGCCTGGATGCCGTCGAGATTGTTGACGATCGGGATGCCGACGGAGGCGAAGCCGGACCAATTGCCCATCGACAGTCGCGCGCCCGGCGAGACGTAAAACGTGTGTCCGCCCGAGTTCGGGTCTTCGACACCGGCAATCTCCTGCTGGTCCGACCATTCGCCGTTGAGCTCCAGCACCAAATCGAGCGCAGGCCCGGCGGGCGCCTCCTCGTGGTGGTGATGCGCGGGGCCGCCCTTCGGGTGGCTATGGCTGTGGCTGTGCGCGCCGGCATACATCGGCCCGCCCGCGCGCGCTCCGCCGAGCATGCGGTAGGAGAGCGCGACGCCGTAGTGCAGCCGGTCGCCGAGATCGGTGTCTTGCGTGCCCTCGCCGGTCAGGATGTAGAGCACGTGGGCGTCGAGCGAGACGGCGCCGAGGCGCTGCGTGGCGGCGAGACCGAACAGGCCGTCCCAGGCGCCGGAGCCGGGCTGGAACTCCGCCTCGAAGATCTCGCCATGATCGTCGCGGACGCCGGTGCGCCCGGTCGGCGCTTTGAACCCGGCGAGTGCGGCGAACTCGGTGCCGCTCGCACGGTTGTTGAACAAGCGATACTGGCCGAGCACGGTCAGGTCGCCGATGCCGGCGGAATCGCCGCGTGCGAGCGCCGAACCATGCTCCTCCTCGTGCTCGCCGTGCCCGTGCTCTTCGTGATGGTGAGCCGCCTCGCGGATGTCGCTGCGCTTCACATATGGCAGTCGCAGCGACACCATCAGGTCGTTGGTCACGCCATAGGCGAGGCCGAGCGCGGGCGCGAGGATGCGGTCCATGCTGTGCACGTGCTGGTCGGCCCCGGAATAGGCGGCAAGCTCGGCGTCGCTGAAGGCGTCGACCTTTGTCATCTCGTAGGTGAACGAGACTGCGAAGCGTCCCTGCTCCAGTGTGGTCGCGGAAAGCGTGTTGATCGGGCCGGCGGTGCCGCTGTTGGCGGCTGCGCCGGGATGATGCGCGGAGGCCGAGCCGCACGCAAGTGCGAGCGCGGTGGCTCCGGGGACAACGAAACGTCGGGTCATGATCCTGTTTCCTCTGGGTGTTCGGTGGCACGTGCGCCGGTGCGCAATGAATGCGCTGGCGCGGTGGCGCCATCGGCTCGGGCTGCTGACCTCAGTGGCTCAGAGGAGGCTGGGAGGACCGCGGTTGCGCAGCGTGGCGACGGATGCGGCACGGGCAATCGAGTAGCCGCGCGGCGATGCGTGGCTGATCGTCGTCGCCGGCGGCGCAACCAGCGTCACGCTCGGCAGCGCCGCGACCGAGCCGCAGGCCGTGCTCTTGCAGTGCTCGCAGTGGCCGGACCGCTCAGCCGGCGCGGCGGGATCGCCAGTTGCGACGGGCGCGTCGCCGGCACTCCTGCAAAACACCGCCTGGTGCGACGCGGGCATGGCGGCCAGCGCCATCGCGGCCGCTGCCCACGGGATGAGCGTCGCGTGCAGCAGAACGCCGACGAAGGCGAGAAGCCTCGCCGCCCGAACGACTGCACGCTTGGAGCCGGACGCGCTCATCCGACGACAGTGCATCGGGTCCGCGAGGGCCGCAATCCCGGACCCAGGTCAGAGATCGTCGGCGCTCGCGATGTGTGGCTCATTATCAACGACCCAGCCGACCGAGCCACCCGCGCGACGATCACTCGTGGCGCATGAAGGAGTGCCAGGTGCCGTCGGCGCCGATCACCAGCCGGTACCACGTCCACCGCTTGGCGGCGCGCATCGCCTTGGCGGTGGCCGCCGGCACGAGGCGCAGCAGGTCCACCTGCTCGGCCGGGCTCAGCTGGTCGAGCGGGCGCTCCGCGAGGTAGGGCCACACGTAGACGTCGGCATTCTCGACATCGCGGCCGATCGGCAGGCGAGCGGCGCCGGCGCCGATGAGGTCGCCGATCACCGCCAGCATCTCGCGCCCCTCACCGTCGGCGGAGGCCTGCCTCAAGAATGCGATCGGATCGTCCACGGCCTTGTCGGCGAACGCGGGCGGCAGCTCGTTCCATTCGATGGCATTGCGCAGGTCTTCGATCTCTCCGCTGCGCACGGCGGCCAGGATCGCCTCGCGCATCTCGGCGACGGGGGTCGGCAGCTCGGCGGCGTCGCGAATGGCCGAGTCGGCTCGCGGGGCGGCAGCGGGCGGGGTCGGGCTGGCGCCTTTCGGGGCAGCGAAGGTCGGGCCCGGCATGCAATGGACAAGCGCCATCAGCGCAAGTACGAATGTCTGGTGGCATATCGCGGTGCGCCGCACCCAATGGCGCGAGGGGGAGGCGGGATCGTGCAGGCGGAGGCGTTGCTCAGGCTGTCGCCGAGCGGACCCTTTCGGCTGCGGACGTGTCGGCTCCGCCATGTCGCGTCCCACTGTCCCCCCCAGCCCGCCCGATCCGGCCGCCCGTTGCCGGTCCGTGACCGGGAGCGCCCATGCAGCTGATTCCGAACCCGTTGATCATCCCTGTCGGTCTGGTGCTCGGCATTCTTGTCGCCGCTCCGGTCGGGCCGGTCAATGTGCTTTGCATCCAGCGCGCGGTCGAGCGCGGCTTCTGGGGCGGCATCGCCGCCGGGCTCGGCGCGGTGCTGGGTGACGGGCTGATCGCGCTGTTCGCCAGCCTCGGCGTCGGCGCCATCTCGGGCGCGGTGGTCAAGTACCGAACGGTGATCCAGATCGTCGGCGGCCTCGCCCTAATCGCGTTCGGGCTGAAGCTTTACTCCACCACGCCGCGGCTGGAGGCGCTGAACCCCCATCACGGGGCCGATGCGACGCTCAAGGATTTCGCCTGGGACATTCCGCAGACGTTCTTCCTCACCATCACCAATCCGGGTGCGGTGCTGGGTCTGTTCGCGATGTTCGGCGGTGCCAGCACGTTCGTCGAAGTGCAGAGCTACGTCGACGCACTGACGATGGTGGCTTCGATCATGGCTGGCAGCATGGCGTGGTGGGTCGGCCTCTCGCATCTCATCGGCAAGTTTCGCCACAAGCTCGACGCGAGCCGGCTCGGGCAGATCAACCGTATCGCCGGGCTGCTGCTGTCGGGGTTCGGCGGCCTGCTGGTGGGCGAGATGCTCTACAAGTCGCTGCCGGGGTTCTGAGCCGCCGGCGTGCGGGCACGATGGTCGGGTGGCATGTCGTGTGGCGCTACTGAACGGTGCGGCCGAGGCTGAACTCGCCGCTCTCGACACGACGCACGAGGCCCTGGGCGAGCGTGATCACGGCATCCTCGCCGTAGATCGAGACAAGGTCGGTCAGGGCCGTGAATATTGCGGCGTAGGCCATCAGCTCGGGGGCGACGCCGGTCTCGGTGCCCTCGTCCCACGCCTCAAGGATCAGGTTGAGCGCCCTGAAACTTTCGCTCTCGTTGGCTTCCAGCTCGGTGGTCGTTCGCATGTCTCCCCCGGGGTGAGGTCTTCGTGCCCCTCGAGCCGCAAGTCCTGGCACACGGCCCTTCTCCTCAGGTGCTCTCTAGCATGGGTCCGCGTCAATGCCCGATGTAGACGCAATTCACAGTAAACCCGCCATTAGCGCTGGCGGGTGCGCACGCCCCCTCGGGAGGCATCCGGAACGAGGGGGTCAGGGGCTCGACTTGACGAGCACGTCGGTAATCTCGGCGCCCTCGGTCAGGAAGCGCTCGATGGCCGTCTTGGCCGAGGGCGTGCAGGCGCTGTAGGTGCGGCTGTAGCTGCGATAGCCCTGGTTGAAGCTACGGGTCAGTCGGGCGCGGCGCAGCGCCGAGGAGCCCTCGGCCTGGATTAACTCGCGCATGCGCTCGCGCCACAGCTGGCCGTCGTTGGCGCCGCACAGCTCGCGCAGGTAGTGGACCGCGCCGAGCAGCTCGGCGAGGCGCATGAGACGCTCGTCGTAGGGGCGGGTATCGGCCGTGGTCGGGGCGGTGAATGCGGCGGGTGGGGCGGCCAGCTGGAGCGCGAGCGCGAGGGCGAGCGCGCGGGCTGGCAGCGCAAGGCGCTCCGCAACGCGGATCGGACGATGTCGGCTCGGCTTGCTCATTGAGCGTCTGTCTAGCATCGATTCCGGGCGATCGCACGGCCTCTATCCGGCGTCGAGCAGGCGCGCCGCCGCAGCGATGTAGCCGGCCGCTCCTTCAGTCGTCGGCAGCGATGCGACCTCGGCGATTGGAACGAGGCGGGCCGCGGCGGCGTCGCTCCCGGCGTGCGGCTCGCCGTCGCCGAGCCGGCCGTAGAGGACAGTGATGGCGTAGTGGCATGCGGTGCCGGCGGCGTCGCGGATCGTCAGACGGTGCTCGCCGAGACGGCCGACGAGGTTGGCGGCGAGACCGGTCTCCTCGCGCACCTCGCGCAGTGCCGCGGTCTCGGCGGTCTCGCCGGGTTCGACGTGGCCGCCGGGAAGGCTCCACAGGCCGGCGGCGGGCCCGCCGACGCGCCTCACCAGCAGCACGCGGCCGTCGCGAACGAGGACTGCGGAGGCAGCAAGGCGGGGGACGGGCGGATCTGGAGGCGGCGCGCGCATGCGCCTAAGATAGCCGAGCCCTCGACCGGAATCGCAATCGCCATGTGCTCGCGCTACAGCCTGACCTCGCCGCCGGAAGCGGTCCGTGCCACCTTCCGCTACGACAACGAGGAGCGTTTCCCGCCGCGCTACAACATCGCCCCGACGCAGCCGGTGGCGATCGTGCGCACGGCGTCGAGCGGCAAGCGCGAGTTCGCTTTGGTCCGCTGGGGGCTCATTCCGTCGTGGGTGAAGGACCCGGCGACGTTCTCGACCCTCATCAACGCGCGCTCGGAGACGGCGGTCTCGAAGCCGTCGTTCCGCGCCGCCATGCGCCACCGCCGCTGCCTCGTTCCGGCCGATGCGTACTACGAGTGGACCGGCCCCCAGGGCGCCAAGCAGCCGCACATGGTGCGGCTGGCGAAAGGTGGTCCGTTCGGTATCGCCGGCATCTGGGAGCACTGGCTCGGGCCCGACGGCAGCGAGATCGAGACCATGGCGATCCTCACCACCACCGCGAGCCGCAGTCTCGCCTGGCTGCACGACCGCATGCCGGTGATCGTGCCGCCGGAGGCGTATGAACTCTGGCTCGATTGCCGCTCCGGCTCGGCGCGTGACGCCGAGGCGCTGCTGGTGCCGGCCCGCGACGGGCTGCTGGAGACTATCGCCATCAGCCCGCGGCTCAACAATCCCCGCAACGAAGGCCCCGAGGTGCAGGCTCCAGTCGGCGGGCGCTGACCCGCCGGCACGCCTCGCGCGATCAGTCGTCGCGCGGCGGCAGCTTGTGGGCGATGCCCTTGTGGCACTCGATGCAGGTCTGGCCCTTCTTGAGGCCCTCCTCCATCTTCTCCTTGGCGCGTGGCGTCTGCTTGTGGAAGTTCATGGCGCCATAGCTGTGGCAGTTGCGGCACTCGTGCGAGTCGTTGGCCATCATCGTCGCCCACACCCGTTCGGCCATCGCGGGCCGCTCCGCCTCGAACTTCTCGGGCGTGTCGAGCTTGCCGGCGAAATGGTGCCACAGCTCGCCGGTCGCCTTGATCTTGCGGATGAGCTTCGGCGTCCACTCCTTCGGCACGTGACAATCGGAGCAGATTGCGCGCACGCCGGAAGGGTTCGAGTAATGCGCCGACTGCTTGTACTCCTCGAACGGTTTCGACATCGCGTGGCAGGCGGTGCAGAACTCGAGCCGGTTGGTGTACTCCATGAAGGTGTTGAAGCCACCCCAGAAGATCACGCCGCCGGCGCCGCCGAGGATCAGCAGCGTAGCGAGCCCGTAGCGGGACGGACCCCAGGCCGCGCGCCACATCCGGCGCAGCCAGCCGACGCGCGGTGTCGCCGGCGCCTGTTGGGTGCTCATCGTGCCATCTCCCCGGTCGCCAACGCCGATGCGCCGCCCGCCCGGTGAGGGCGAGCGATGCGGACCAACCGACGGGGTCGGCTCACTTCGGCAGCGTCTGCAGATGCACGGCGATGTCGGCCGCGATCTTGTGGTCGAGGGCGCGCAAGGCGGGCATCGCCTCGGCGGGCTGGCCGTTGAGGATCTTGTGCATCATCTCGTAGCCGTTGTCTGCGACTGAGCCGAGCGCCGGCGCATTGGCGACCTTCTTGCCATCGACGCCATGACAGCCGGCGCACAACGTATTGAAATAGACCTCGCCCTTGGCTCCGTCGCCCTTGGGCTTGTTGGTCGCCGCATCGACGTAGGCGGTCATGTCGATCTGGCCCTTGGCGACGAACAGCGCGAGATCCTCGGCGTCCTTGGCCGAGAGCTGGGCCTCGGTGTAGGCGTGCGGCGGCTGGCGCAGGCTGGCGGCGATCGCTGCGGGGTCCTTGCCGGCGGCGGCGCGGATGCCCTTGATGCCGGTCGCGTGACCACCTTTGGCGTAGGCGCCCTCGCTGCCGCGATAGTCCCAGCCGTGACACTCCTTGCAGCGCCACGAGGCGTCCTTACCGTACTTGCCGCCCTTGTGCGGATATGCCGGATGATCGTCGCCCGGCTTGGTCGTCTTGTTCTCGGCGAACCACTTGTCGTAGAGACGCCCGCCGCGCGCGATCGCGCTTTCCGTCTCCGCCGCCGTCACCGGAGCGGGAACCGAGAGCGCAAGAATGCTGGCGACGAGGCCAGTGATCGCAAAGCTGCCTGAGTACGACATGTGCTCCTCCCGTTGCTATTGGTTATGTTCAGCTAACGAATCCACTAACGATCAAGCCGGGCGCCTAGCGTGTCGTTGCTCGAAATCAACCTCCGCTCGATTGCGCGCATCCGTTGCGGAGGTCACACACGCGATCGGCGGGCAGCAGCTCGCGGGGGGAAAGTTCGCGCTTCGCCTCTCGGGTGACGGCGGGTGGCTCGGCGCAGCTGCGCCGGGCGACGTTGGGGTGCTCGGCGAGGTGTGATCCGCCTGCAGTCGTCACGACCAACTCGTTGATTTTCCTGGTGCGGTAGAAATTGACCAAACCGCGTCATTGGTTGGCGCCCCCCTCGCGGTGGGGGGCCGAAGAGGTTAAAGTGCCATAGTCAACAGCATGCCGCGTCGGGCAGGCAGGATTCCGCGCCCGAGCGGGCGGGGAAGCGGCCCCGTTCCTTGCCGAGGCCCGGCAGTCGGTCGGTCGTGGCGCGCGCTCGAGCAGCGCGCGTGCAGGGAGAGTAAGGCTATGGGCTACAGGGGCCAGGACATCGATCTGCGCACCCCGCAAACGTGGTCGGAGACGCCGGCCGATCTCGCGCAAACAGAAAATGGTCCGCGCGGGCGCGGCTACGATGTGCCGCGCGGCGGACCGATCTGGGTCGACGAAGCATTGCTCGCGTGCTGCAACCACGCCTACGACATCGCCCTCGCCAATCGCGCAAACGAGGTGCGGCTCGAGCATCTGCTGCATGCCTTGACCCGGCTCGAGGAGGCGATCGAGAGCCTCGAGACGCGCGGCGTGCACGTGGCGGCGATGCGGCGCGACAGCGCGGCACTGATCGCGGCCGAGGTTCCGGTCGGCTTCTCGAACGGCAAGAGCAGCCCGAGGCGCTCGCCGGAGATGGAGGAAGCGCTGCGGCTCGCCGCCGAGCAGGCCTACCGGCGCAACGAGCCGGCGAGCATCGACGACCTGCTAGATGTGTTCCTGCTCGCTCGGCCGGATCTGCCCGGCCTCGCGCTGCTCGAGCGCAACATCGGTCCCGGTGCCGGCGAGACGCCGCTGGATCTGCAGAACGTGCGCCGCTCGGCGTATCTTAGGCGCAGCGAGCCGGCCGAGCCGCCCCGGCGGCAGCGCGAGCGTCCGCGCCGCAGCGTAACGCGCGCGTTCGCCGAGGAGCCGGCGATGGCGCCCATGCCAGCCGAGCGCGCGGCGACGATGACCGACCAGATGCAGAACTCGCGCATCGCCGCGCTGGAGCAGATGGTGCGCACTCTCGCCGGCGAGATCTCCGGCTATCGCGGCGAGGCCAGCCGCGCCAGCCTCGGCATGGGCGAGCGGTTGCAATCGATCGAGCGGCTCGTCTCCGAGGGCGCAGGCGAGGGCATCGCCCGGTTCATCGTCGAGCGCATTGCCGCGTTGGAGCGGACCATCGAGGCTCGGCTCGAGCAGCTCGAGCAGTCGGGTCGCGGTGGGGTCGACCTCACGTCGATCGAGAGGCAATTCGGCCAGTTGCAGGCGAAGCTCGATCCGACGCCGCTGGCGAGCCGGCTGGAGCTGATCGAGGAGGCGGTGCTGAGCCGTGACACCGGCGTCGATGCCGGGCTCGCGGAGCGTGTCGGCGCGATCGAGCGCGCATTAGAATCCGTCGCGGCGTCGGTGCGCGCGGTCGAGGAGGCGGAGCGGGCGCATCGCACCGAGATCTACGAGGCGCACGCCTCGCTGACGAGCGAGATCAAGGCAGCCTCGAGCGCGATTGCCGCCGAGGCGCAGCGGGCCGGTGCGCGCCACGCGGAGGCGGACAACGGCTTCCAGGGGCTCGCCCGGCGCATCGTTGCCATGGAGGCCCAGCTCGCCGAGGGCGCCAAGAAGGCGAGCGAGATGCAGGTCTCCTACAACGAAGACCTCAAAGAGCTTCACGAGGCGCTGATGAAGCTCAGCACGAACCAGCACACGCTCGCCGGCAGCCTCGACCAATGGCGGCTCGACGCCTCCGGCGACGTATCCGTGATCTCCAACAGGCTGGCCTCGCTCGAGGCCGAGGCGGGAAAGCCGATGCGCCTGCTGGAGACTCTCTCCGCCGGCATGGACAGCCTGTCTGGCAACATGGAGACGATGCACAGGCTGACGGTGCAGCGCTACTACCGCCGCAATCGCTTCTGGTACTGGCTGTTCGGCACCGACGACTGGGTGGCGGCGAGCTGGCCCTCGCAGGCCGAGCGCATCGAGAGCGAGCAGCGCGCGGTGAGGCCGCTCGGGAGGAAGTGAAGGGGGGCTCTCGTCATCTTGGCCCTCGGGAGTTCGGCTCTATCTCAACATGATGTTGGCCGATCCTGAGCCTGCGTGATGCGCAGCGCGGAGGGATCGGCGCCGCTGTGCCCTTGCGTCCCCGCTTAGCGGGCCGCTGGCTTGAGCAGCGGGGCGGTGGGTGCGGGATCGCTCGCGGCGACCTTGGTGGCCCAGCCGCCGGCGTCGACGACGGCGGTGTCCGTGGCGGCGGACGGCTTCAGCGCCGGTCCGCCCTTGGCCACGTGGGCCGACGCGATCGCCTCGCCCGGGGCGGACTTGGGATCGAGCCTGACGATCTGGCGGATGATCTGCGTGTCGGCGGCGGCGACCTGCACCGGCTGGTCCTTGGCCGCCATCTGCTGGCTTTCGTCGTAGCGGCCCTGCAGGCCGAGCACGAGAGCGAGGTTCTGGCGCACCCTCGGGTTGGCGCCGCTCGACGCGCTCGCCTGGCGCAGCATTTCCTCGGCCTTGACCGCCTCTCCGTTCATGGTGTGAGCCAGTGCCAGGTTGTTGAGGAGCGAGGGGTGATCGGGAGCGAGGGCCAGCGCGCGCTCGTAGAACGGGATCGCCTTCTTGTACTCGCCTTCCTTGGCGTGCGCGGTGCCGCGGGCGGCGATCACGCGCCAGTCGGGGTTGGCCGGATCGTCGGCAGCCTCGAGCAAGCCCTTGGCGATCTGCACCTGGTCGAGATCGAGTGCGAGACGGCCATACTCGGAGGCGAGCTCGCGGCTCTGGCCATGCAGCACGGCGAGCTGCTGGAGCACGGCGAGCGCGCGCTGCTTGTCGCCCATCGCCTTCAGGTTCTTGGCGTAGGCGAGGCCGGTCTTCAGGTCGCGCGGGTTCTCGGAGAATTTCTTGCCCCAGTAGGTGGTGGCCAGGGCGAGGCTCTGCTCGGGCGTCTCGCCGGTCTTCGGCGAGGGCACGCCCGACGCGAGCAGGTCGGGACCGCCGCTACCGATCTGGGCGCAGGCCGACATCATCAGGCTGGCGGCGAGCGCGGCGGCGAGCGCCGTCGACGAACGCCGCTCCCCGGTGCTGGAATTGCCCGCCTTCGCCGCCATTGCCGCCTCCCGCTGGTCCCGCCCGGGACGAATCATGTCCTCTATGCGTAGCTTTCTGGGACGCCGGTCAACAAAGCCTTAAGCCATGGCCGGAGTGAACGGGCACCGGGCTCCGTGCAACCGTTTTTGCGCCGCGAGCCGAGTTGGGCTAATCGGAGTGAACGGCCGGGCGGGCGGCCGACGAGAGCGAGGGCCATGAGCGATCACGATCCTTCTGCGCATGCCGTGCCGGGCGATCTGTTCGCCGAGCCCGAGGCTGGCCAGCCCACGATCCCGATCCGGCTGCTCCGGCAAGGCGCGGCGCCGGTGGAGTGGCCCGGGTCCACGGATGCCCAGCGGCGTTGGCTGGAGGCGCAGAACTTCCAGCCGGCGGCCAGGAAGCAGGCGCTGCTGCCGGCGGCGGACGGCGGCCTCGGCGGCGTCGTGCTCGGTCTCGGCGACGGACGGGCGGGTGAGCCGTCGGGCTCCTCCGATCTGCTGGTCGGAGGGCTCTCCGCCAGTCTGCCGGCCGGTGTCTACCGGCTCGAAGGGGCCGAGCAGGCCGAGCGTGCGGCGCTGGCCTGGGGCCTCGGCGGCTATCGCTTCCGCCGCTACAAGACCGCAGCCGACGCGGAGCCGCGGGCCCGGCTCGTGTGGCCGGACGGCGTCGACCGCAAGCGGGTGCTGGCCATTCTCGACGGCGTGTGGCTCGGCCGCGATCTCATCAACACGCCGGCCTCCGATCTCGGTCCGGCGGAGCTGGAGGCGACGGCACGCGATCTCGCCGCCCGTCACGGCGCGGAGATCCGGGTCGTCACCGGCGAGGAGCTCCTCGCCCAGAATTTCCCGATGATCCATGCCGTCGGACGGGCCAGCATGCGGGCACCGCGGCTCATCGATCTGCGGTGGGACGGTTCGGGCGGCAATGGGCCGCGCGTCAGTCTTGTCGGCAAGGGTGTGTGCTTCGACACCGGCGGGCTCGACATCAAGCCGTCGAGCGCGATGCTGCTGATGAAGAAGGACATGGGCGGGGCGGCGAGCGTGCTGGCGCTCGGCCATATGATCATGGCGCTCGCCCTGCCGGTGCGGCTCAGGGTGCTGATCCCGGCAGTCGAGAACTCAATCGCCGGCGACGCGTTCCGGCCGAGTGACGTCTTGACCAGCCGGGCCGGCAAGACGGTCGAGGTGGGGAACACCGATGCGGAAGGTCGCCTCGTGCTCGCTGACGCGCTGGCGCTCGCCGACGAGGAGGCGCCCGACTGGCTTATGTGCTTCGCGACGCTGACCGGAGCCGCGCGGGTGGCGCTCGGGCCCGACCTGCCGGCGCTCTTCACCGACGATGATGCGCTGGCGGTGGCGCTGGCCAGGGCCGGCCATGAGATCGGCGATCCCGTGTGGCGCCTGCCGTTGTGGAATGGCTACGAGCGCAACCTCGACAGCGAGGTGGCTGACATGGGCAACGTTTCCGACGGACCCTTTGCCGGCGCGGTAACGGCGGCCTTGTTTCTGCGCCGGTTCGTGGGCAAGGCTCGACGCTTCGCCCATTTCGATCTCTACGGGTGGCGGCCGGCGCCGCGCGCGCTCGGACCGAAGGGGGGCGAGCCGCAGACGGCGCGCGCGGTGCTCGAGGCGCTGGGGAAGGAGTGGACATCGTGAGCGATCGAAACCGCGATAGCGACGAGACGCTGGTGCGCGCCGACCCGCCATCGACGCCGCTGCTGCTCGATCCGCGGCGTTATGCCTACCGCGCAGACCTCGCCGCGGAATCCCTCTACGGCCGGGTCAGCGCGCCGCGCTACGCGCCCGGCAGGCCGGCGCAGGTGGCGCGACCCTCGGTGCCGCTCCGGCGCCGACCAGTGGCGGGGCAGGGCTTCGACACCGAGGCGCTGCTCGGCGAGCGGGTGATGGTCTACGAGGTGGCCGAGCGCTGGGCGTGGGTGCAGCTCGAGCGCGACGGCTACGTCGGCTATTTGCCGGCGGAAGCGCTCACCAACGAGGTGGTCGAGACCACGCATCGCGTGAAGTCGATCGGCACCTTCATCTACCCTGAGGCCGACATCAAGTCGCCGCCGCTGATGCATGCGAGCCTCAACGCCGAGCTGACGGTGGTGGACGGCGACGAGCGCTTCTCGCGGCTGGCACAGGGCGGCTTTGTCGTCTCCCGGCACATTGCCGCGAAGGACCGCTTCGCGCGCGATTTCGTCGACATCGCCGAGCGGCTCTCCGGAACGCCTTACCTGTGGGGCGGCAAGACGCGGATAGGTCTCGATTGCTCGGGGCTGGTGCAGGTGTCGTTGCATGCCGCCGGTATCGACTGTCCGCGCGACAGCGACTTGCAGGAGGCCGAGCTCGGCACCAGTGTGCTGATACCTGAGGATCTGGAAGGACTGCGGCGTGGCGACCTCGTGTTCTGGAAGGGGCACGTCGGCATCATGGTCGACGGGCTGATGCTGCTGCACGCCAACGCGCATCACATGGCGGTGGTGGCCGAGACGCTGCCGGAGGCGGTCGAGCGGATCGCCAAGGCGGGGCTCGAGATCAGCGCCATCAAGCGGCTCGGGGCGGCGTCGGCGTAGAGGAGATGACGATGGCGACGGGTGGCTCGGACCAAGGCACCGCGAGGCTCACGCCGGCCGAGGCCGCGCCGCTCGTCGGCCGCGAGCGCCTGGCCGTGCGTCTCGTCGGCATGGGGCTCATGATTTTCGCGGCGTTGATCGCCTGGCGGCTCGCTTTCGGCGAGATCGGTGGGCTCGGGCTCGTCGCGCTCGCGCTTGCTGCGCTGCTTGTGGCGGCGGCGGCAGTGATGCCGTCGCTGACGCGCTGTCCGCGCTGCGGGGCCTCGCTCGGCCGCCAGTCGCTCGCCATGCTGCCGGATCACTGCGCGTCGTGCGGGGTCGAGATTCCGCGGCCGGATCTGCTCGATGGCGAGATCGACAATTGATACCGCCGGTGCCGTCCGGGCTGCGGCCAGAGGCGCAGCATTCATCCGGCCTCGGTACCTGCTATCGTCATCAAAATGCCAACAGACCGCCGGTAGTGGGCAAGTAAACCCGGCATGCTTCAGGGTTTCCCTCACCTCGCAGGCGGGGAGAGGAGTGGCCGGGTCGCGGGCTCGACGGGTGATGGGGGACACATGACCATGGGCGGATCGTGCGGCGCGCTTGCGTGGCCGGCCGGGCATGGGTGGCGCGCCGCGGCAGCCGTGGCGGCACTGCTGGCGCTCGCCGTCGCGGTTGCTCCACCGGCGCTGGCGGTCGAGGAGGCCGAAGCGGCCAAGGGACCGCCGCTCGACATCGCGGTGCTGGTCTCCTCGCGCAAGGACGTGTGCTTCGATCCGGGCGACGTCGCCGCCATCAAGACCATGGCGACGGCGGAACAGGACCGCATCAACTTGCGCGGCGGCATCGGCGGGCGGCCAGTCGCGGTGAAATTCCTCGACGACCAGCGCGACGCCAGCAGAAGCGTCGCCAACGTGGCGACGGCACTCGACAATCCGCAGCTGCTGGCGGTCGTCGGGTTATCCGGCTCCGACCGGGCAAAGGCGGCTTTCGAGGCGCACGGCAAGCGCATCGTCGACAGCGGCGCGCCGTTCATCACCGATCTCTCGGTGACCGGCCTGTTCAAGGATCTCCCCAACGTCTTCACGACGCGCTCCTCGCAGGACCAGGAGCGCATTCCGGTGATGGTCGAGGCGATTCGGCAGCTCGGCTACACGCGGCTCGCCTATATCGGACTCGATGGCTTCACCTACAGCAGCACGCTCGGCGACGCGTTGAAGCGGGAGATCGGAGCAGACGGCCTCGTCGCCGATCACAGGCTCAAGCTGGAGAAGGACGAGATACCCTATGACGCGCTCTCCGCCGCGGTCGCCGATCTCAAGGCGAAGGAGCCGGACATGGTGGTGCTCGGCATCGGCTCCAGCCGAAACGGCGCGGTGGTGAGCGCGCTCGCCAGCGCCGGGGAGAAGCCGGCCCTGTTCGTCGTCGGCAACATCGCAACCATGCCAGAGGAAATCCGCAACGCGTATCCGCAGCCGATCTACCAACTCGCCTGGGACCGGCTCCCCGAGCTCTACAACGACCGCATGCGCCGACGCATCGAGAGCGCGCCGGACGTCAATTGGGTGTTCGAGGGCGCGAAGATCGCCGAGGCGCCCGGCTGGAAGAACGGCAGCTGCAAGGAGCGGCCGCAGACCAATGGTGCGCCGGATCCGTTTGAAAGCGCGAATCTGCGCGCGCTGGCCCTCGGGGCGCAGTTCGCCGACATGATCGGCCTCGTCACAGAGGCCGCCAACAGCTCCGCGCAAAAGCGCGATCTGAAGCGGCTCAGGGCCCACGTCGCCGAACGGCTGACGCGTGGCTATGCGCCCGGGCGGGCCGCCTACAAGGGCAGCTTCGAGAATTGGTCGTTCGATCCTGGATCGCGCGCGGCGGTGCGAACGCCGTTTCTCGTCATCCTGCCGGGCGGGCTTGGGCGAACGCAGCTCGCGCCGTTCCAGCTGATGCGCACCAAGGGCGGCGGGTTGCGGCGTATCGACACGTTGTACCTCGATATCGATCTCATCAAGGCGCATCGGGTCGACGACAACGAGAAGTCGTTCTCGGCCGAGTTCTATCTCTCGATGCGCGACGCGCCCAACGCCACCATCGACCGCATCGAGTTCACCAATGCGTTCATTGATCCGAGGACCAACGGGCGCCAGCTGACGATCGAGCTGGTGCGTGACTCGAACAGCAGCGACGGCTATGCCAGCGCGATGAAGGTCTACAAGGTCACCGGCCGGTTCCTCTTCCGCCCCGACCTCGCGCTCTATCCCTTCGACCGGCAGCGGTTCTCGATCGACATCCAGCCGAAGCGCGGGGCGACGCCATTCATCATCCAGCCGCCGCCAGCCGAGCTGCGCGACCAGGTGGTCGAGTCGGACGACTGGCAGCTCAGCTCTGCCTACGTCGGCTACGAGGAGGATTTCGTGCCGCTGGTCGACGCCTACACGCACGAGCCGAGCATCGTGCCGTTCTACAAGGCGAGCTTCTCGTGGCTGATGGCACGCGAGACGACCGACTACTTCCTGCGCGTCGTGGTTCCGCTCGGCTTCATCCTGATCGTCGCCTACCTGTCGATCTTCATCCCGCAGACCAACTTCGAGGCGATCGTCACCATCCAGGTGACCGCGCTGTTGTCGGCGGTGGCGCTCTATCTGTCGCTGCCGCAGCTCGATTCCGACACCGCGACGCTGTCGGACCGGCTGTTCGTGTTCAACTACTTCATGGTCAGCCTGATGATCGCGATCTCGATCGCGCGGGTCAATCCGCTGGTGGCCCGCTGGCCTCGCATTGGCGCCGCGCTGCGCCTCGCCCACATCGCGCTGGTGCCGCTGCTCGTGGCATTCGTGGCGGTCTACGTCTACGGCGCCAGCCTCGGCGTATAGGGCACCATGGGGCACTCGCGTCGAGGTCGCCGAAATTCGGCGGGCAGCACCAGTGCTCGGTGCCTCACTGTGCGGCGATGCGCTTTAGCAGCGCCGGCAGACCGTCGCGCGTGACGGGTGCGGCGTGCCGCTCGAGCCAGCTCTTGAGGAACGGCTTGCGGTCGAGGGCATCGGCCAGCAATTGAAGCTTCAATGCATCGGTATCGGACGTGCCGAGCTTGCGCTCCAGGGCCTCGCGCAAGGCCGGCTTGGTGAGCACCTCGCTGGAGGCGCTCCACTCGCCGGTGAGCTGGCGGGCCTCGCGGACGGCGCGCGACTTGTGGAGCGCCTGGATGAACGGACTGCCGGCTTCGGCGTCGACCATTGCGGCCTCCCGCGCGCGATTCGCGAAATAGATCTCCAGCGCGCGGGTACGGACGGCGGGATCCGGGTCCAGGTCATAGAGCGCGCTCTCGGTTGCCGTGGAGACGAGATTGCCGCGCAGCATGTCGGGGAGTTGCAGCCAGGATGGCAGCGCCAGGTCGAAGCGGACGTAGCCGACTGCCGTCAATACGCCGACAACCACGCCTAGCACGAATCTCGTCATCTGCGGACTCCGTCCGAATGCACGCACCTGTGTTGCCGGCGGCCGTCACCGCCGGTAGGGCAGGAAGTGGCGCTCGGTGACGACGAGGTCGGCCGGATCGGCGCCGTGCGGAAGCGGCGCGATCACGCGGCGCTGGCGCCAGGTCTCGCCGGGGCGAAGCGCGACCACGGTCTCGATCCAGTACTCGGTCCCGGTCGCCGCGGAGGTGGCGATGCGCTGGCGGACGTTGCCGGCGGCGATCGCCTCGACCAGCGGCACGAACATGTCGAGCGATTCGATCGGCAGGTCCTCGAACGCCTCGCCGGCGATGAGGATATCGTAGCGCTGATCACCGCGGAGCAGCAGCTCGAATGGGCAGGCGGCGGAGGCCTTCGGCGCAGCGGCGAGCTTCCACGACTCCGGCGTATCGAGCTCCTCGGCACGTGCGGTATCGGCGATCGTCGGCACCCAGTAGCGCAGGCTGGCAATCGTCGCCTGCAGCCGGGCGAGGAAGGCATCGTCGGGGCTCATGGCTGCCCGCCGCGATTGTTGCGTGTCGTCATCGGTGCCCTCGCTGGATCTGCATCAGCGCGCACGATGCAGCATTGGGGGACGATTGCAAGCCTTGACGGTCGTTGCCGAGCAGGCGTGACTCAGGCGCCGACGGCGGCGCGGTGTGCGACCTCGAGATCGAAGGCCGCGGCGAGCAGCGCGCGCGTGTAGTCCGCGCGCGGGCGAGTGAAGATCTGCTCGGAGGGACCCTCCTCGACGATCCGGCCGCTCTTCATCACGATCACGTAATTGGAGAGCGCGCGGACCACCTTGAGATCGTGGCTGATGAACAGATAGGCAAGGTCGCGCTTCCTCTGCAACTCACGCAGCAGGTCGACGATCTGTGCCTGCACGCTCATGTCGAGCGCGCTGGTCGGCTCGTCGAGCATGACCAGCTTCGGCTCGAGCACCATGGCGCGCGCGACGGCGATGCGCTGGCGCTGGCCGCCGGAGAACTCGTGGGGGTAGCGGTCCTGGGCGGCGGCGTCGAGACCGACCTCCTGCAGAGCACGGCCGACGCGGTCGCGGCGCTCGTCGTAGCCCATTTCGGGCTGCTGGATCAGCAGTCCCTCCTCGATGATCTGGCCGACCGAGAGGCGCGGCGAGAGCGAGCCGTAGGGGTCCTGGAACACGATCTGCATTTCGCGCCGGAGCGGACGCATCGCCTTGGAGTCGAGGCCGTCGATGCGCCGACCCTGGTAGCTGATCGGGCCCCTCGACGATATCAGACGCAACAGGGCGAGGCCGAGGGTCGTCTTGCCGGAGCCGGATTCGCCGACCACCCCGACGGTCTGCCCCTGGCGAAGCCGCAGCGTGACGCCGTCGACCGCCTTGATGTGATCGATCGTGCGCCGGAGCAGGCCGCGGCGGGTCGGGAACCAGACCTTCAGATCGTTGGTCTCGAGCACGATTGGCGCGGTTTCGTCGGATCGCGGCGGCTGTCCCTTCGGCTCGGCGGCGACGAGGTGGCGCGTATAGGCGTGCGACGGCGACGTGAACACGCGCTTTGTCGGCCCCTCCTCGACGATCTCGCCCGCCTTCATCACATAGACACGCTCGGCCATCCGGCGCACGATGCCGAGATCATGGGTGATCAGCAGCATCGAGAGGCCCATCTCCTGCTGCAGCGATCTCAACAGCTCGAGAATCTGCGCCTGGATCGTCACGTCGAGCGCGGTTGTCGGCTCGTCGGCGATGAGCAGGTCGGGCTCGTTGGCGAGCGCCATGGCGATCATCACGCGCTGGCGCTGGCCGCCGGAGAGCTGATGGGGATATGCGGAGAGTCGTTTCTCAGGCTCGGGAATTCCGACCTTGGCGAGCAGCTCCAGGACCCGGGCGCGGGCTTGCGCCTCGCCCATGCCGCGATGGATCTTCAACGTCTCGCCGACCTGCTTCTCGATCGTGTGCAGCGGATTGAGCGAGGTCATCGGCTCCTGGAAGATGATCGAGATGCGCCCGCCGCGGATGTCGCGCATGGCCGTCTCTGGGGCGGTGAGAAGGTTGCGACCGCGGAAGTAGATCTCGCCCGAGGGATGCGAGGCGGCCGGATAGGGGAGCAGGCGCAGGATCGACAACGCCGATACGGTCTTGCCGGAGCCGGATTCGCCGACGAGCGCGACCGTCTCGCCGGCGCGGATCGAGAACGACACGCGCTTCACTGCGCGCGAAGCCTCCTCTCCGCGGGCGAAGTCGACCGAGAGGTTGCGCACCTGGACGAGGGTTGGTCCGTTGGCGGCCACGGTGTGGTGATTGCTCGATGCCATCGCGGGCCCTACCTGAACGTCTTGCGTGGGTCGAGCGCGTCGCGCACGGCCTCGCCGATGAAGATCAGCAGCGACAGCATGATCGCCAAGGTGAAGAAGCCGGTCAGCCCGAGCCACGGCGCCTCGAGGTGCTTCTTGCCCTGCAGCAACAATTCGCCGAGCGACGGCGAGCCGGGCGGCAGCCCGAGGCCAAGGAAGTCGAGCGAGGTCAGGGCCGAGATCGAGCCCGACAGCTTGAATGGCAGGAACGTCAGCGTCGCCACCATGGCATTGGGAAGCAGGTGCTTCATCATGATGCGGCCGTCGGAAAGACCGAGCGCGCGCGCCGCAGTGACGTACTCGAAATTGCGCGCGCGCAGGAACTCCGCGCGCACCACGCCGACGAGCGAGGTCCAGCTGAATACGAGCAGCACGATCAGCAGCGTCCAGAACCCCGGCACCAGCACGGACGAGATGATGAGCAGGATGAACAGCTCCGGCATCGACGACCAGATCTCGAGAACGCGCTGGAAGAAGAGGTCGGTGCGGCCGCCGAAGTAGCCCTGTACTGCGCCGGCGGCGACGCCGATGATCGAGGAGAGGATCGTCAGCACCAGGCCGAACAGCACCGAGATGCGGAACCCGTAGATGACGCGCGCCAGCACGTCGCGGCCCTGGTTGTCCAGGCCGAGCCAGTTGGTGTTGCCGAAGGCGTGGAAGCGCGCGAGCTGATCGGGTGGCGCCTCGCACAGCTCGGCTTTGGTGGCCCACGGCGGCGGCGCCGGATAGCCGAGGCAGATGCCGCCCGGGCCCTTGCGGCGCGGGTAGTCCTTGTTGATCGTCGAATAGGAGTAGCGGATCGGCGGCCACAGCATCCACCCGTTGGTCTCGATCTCCTCGAGGATCACCGGGTCCTTGTAGTCGGTGACGGCCAGGAAGCCGCCGAATTTGCTCTCGGGATAGTCGACTGCCACCGGGAACAGAAGCTCGCCCTTGTACTTGGCGAGGATCGGCCTGTCGTTGGCGATCAGCTCGGCGACCAGCGTGACGAGGAAGAGGGCCAGGAACAGCCAGAAGCTCCAGTAGCCCCGGCGGTTGGCTTTGAAATTCTGCCAGCGGCGGCGATTGACCGGCGTCAGCGCGAGGCGGCGGGCGAGCGCGCCGAGCAGCGCGCTGCGTGCCGTGGCCGCGGAGGCGAGGGAAGCGTCGGCTCTCGCGTCCATCCTCAAACCTCCCGGCTCTCGAAGTCGATCCGCGGATCGACCAGCGTGTAGGCGAAGTCGGAGACGAGGTTCACGAGGAGGCCCAGCAGGGCAAAAATGTAAAGCGTGGCGAATACCACCGGATAGTCGCGCTTGTCGATGCTCTCGAGGCTCAACAGGCCGAGGCCATCGAGCGAGAAGATGGTCTCGATCAGCAGCGACCCGGTGAAGAAGGAATGGATGAACGTCGCCGGGAAGCCGGCGATGACGATCAGCATCGCGTTGCGGAACACATGTCCGTAGAGCACGCGGCGCTCGGTCAGACCCTTCGCGCGTGCCGTCAGCACATACTGCTTGCGGATCTCGTCGAGAAACGAGTTCTTGGTCAGGAACGCGAGTGTGGTGAAGGCGCCGAGGGCGAGTGCGATCAGCGGCAGCGTCAAGTGCCACAGGTAGTCGATCACCTTGCCGGCCAGCGTCAGATCGTTCCAATTGTCCGAGGTAAGCCCGCGCGAGGGGAACCACTGGAAGAACGATGCGCCGGCGAACACGACCAGCAGCAGAACGGCGACGAGGAAGCCCGGCACCGCGTAGCCAATGACCAGCGCGCCCGAGGTCCAGGTGTCGAACGGCTCGCCGTCCTTCATCGCCTTGCGGATGCCGAGCGGGATGGCGATCAGGTAGGTGATGAGCGTCATCCAGAGCCCGAGCGAGATCGAGACCGGGAGCTTCTCCTTGATCAGCTCGAGCACGGACACGTCGCGGAAGTAGCTCTTGCCGAAGTCGAGCATCAGGTAGCTCTTCATCATCAGCAGGAAGCGCTCATGCGCCGGCTTGTCGAAGCCGAACTGCTTCTCGAGGCTCTTGATGAACTCGGGGTCGAGGCCCTGGGCGCCGCGATAGCGCGAGCTGACGCTCTCCGCCGCGCCCTGGCCGAGCTGGCCCTGGCCGCCGGGACCGCCGAGGCTCTCGCCGCCGGTGCCGCCGATGCGCGAGGTGATCGAGACATCGCTACCGGTCAGTTGGGCGATCATGCGCTCGACCGGGCCGCCGGGCGCGAACTGGATGATGACGAAGCTGATAAGCATGATGCCGATCATCGTCGGGACGATCAGCAGCAGGCGCTTCAGCAGGTAGGCGGCCATCGCGCAGGCTCCCCCAAATCACTTTCCGGCGAGCTTGGCAGCTTTTTCGGCGTCGTACCACCAGGTATGGATCACGCCGCGCTCGTACTTGGGTTTGATCGCCGGCCGCGCGAGCTTGTCCCAGAACGCGAGGTGGTGCGCGGCCTTGTACCAGTGCGGCACCCAGTAGTGGCCGGCGCGCAGCACGCGGTCGATGGCGCGGGTCGCGGCGAGCAGCTCCTCGCGCGAATGTGCCGCCATGACCTTGGCGACGAGCGCGTCGACAACCGGATCGGCGATGCCGGCGAGGTTGAAGCTGCCGTCGGTCCTGGCTGCCTCGCTGCTCCAGTAGTTCCTGAGCTCGACGCCGGGAGTAAGCCGCATGACGTAGCGCTGGACGGTGATGTCGAAGTCGAACGCCTTGACGCGGCGCTCGAACTGGGCGGCATCGACGCGGCGCAGCGAGGCGGCGATGCCGAGCCGCTTCAGGTTCTCGACGTAGGGACCGATGACGCGCTCGAAGGTCGGGGCGAAGATCAGGATCTCGAGCTCCAGCGGCTCCCCCTTGGCGTTGGTGCGCTTGCCCTCCTTGATCTCCCAGCCGGCTTCCGAAAGCAGGCGCGCCGCCTCGCGCAGCAAGCGCCGATCGGTGCCGGAGCCGTCGGTCACGGGCGGCAGGTAGGGCTCGCCAAAGACCTCCTTCGGCAGCCTGTCGCGAAAGGGCTCGAGGAGGGCGAGCTCGGCGGCGTCCGGCGGACCCGATGCCTTCATGTCCGAGTTCTCGAAGAAGCTCGTCGTGCGCTTGTAGAGGTCGAAGAACAGGTTCTTGTTGGTCCACTCGAAGTCGAATGCGAGATCGAGTGCGCGGCGCACGCGGGGGTCCTTGAGCTTGTCGCGCCGGGTATTGATGAAGAATCCCTGCGCGCCCGATGGGCTGTCGTCGGGCAGCGTCAGGCGCTGCAGGCGGCCGTCGCGCACGGCGGGAATGTCGTAGCCGGTCGCCCAATCGATCGAGGTGAACTCCTCGCGGAAGTCGAAGCTGCCGGCCTTCAATGCCTCGAGCTCGGCGGTGCGGTCGCGGTAGTACTCGTACTTCAGCTCGTCGAAGTTGAAGCGGCCGCGGTTGACGGGAAGGTCCTTGGCCCAGTAGTCGGGCCGGCGGCGAAACAGCACGTAGGTTCCGGGCTTGAAGTCGGCGATCGCGTACGGCCCGGAGCCGAGCGGCGGCTCGAGCGTGGTTTCGTCGAAGCGGCGCGTCGCATAGTGGGTTTTCGAGAGCACCGGCAGCATGGCGACCATCATCGGCAGGTCGCGGACGAGTTCGCCCTCGAAGGTATAGCGCACGCGGTCGGGAGCGAGCGCCTCCGCTTTGGCGACGTCCTTGAGCGAGATCGAATAGGTGGGATGTCCCTTGGTCTTGAGTGCCTCGAATGAGAATACCACGTCGTCGGCGGTGACGGGCGAGCCGTCGGCGAATCGCGCCTCCGGGCGCAACTCGAAGGTCACCGACTTGCGGTCTGCGGCGACGCTCGCGGACTTGGCAACGAGACCGTAGACGGCGTCCGGCTCGTCGAAGGCGCGCACCATCAGGCTGTCGAACAGGTACTCGAGCCCCTGCGCGGCGTCGCCCTTCAGGATGTAACCGTTGAAGCTGTCGAATGTTATACGGCCACCGGAGCCGATCAGCGCCAGGCGCCCGCCCTTCGGTGCGTCGGGGTTGACGTACGCGAAGTGCTTGAAGTCCGGCGGGTACTTCAGCGTGCCGAACGCGGACAGGCCATGACGCACTTCCTCGGCGGCATGCGAAGGGGCGCAGAAGCCGTCGGGCGCGAGCAACGCGAGGAGCGCGAGCGCCGCGATCCGAGCGAGCGGGCCCGAGCGCCACTTGCGCCAACGCGTCCCTCCTCCCTGGTGGGGGAGGCTAGGAGGGGGGGATGGCAGACCGGCTGCTGTCGTCATCGCGCACGCTCAATTGGTGCGCTTCGGCGCCAGTGCCGCGGCCTTGGTCGGGTCGACCCACCAGGTGCGCAGGAACGAGGCCGATTGCGAGGGGAGCTTCGCCGGCCGGCCGAACATGTCCCAGCTGGCGATGCGGTCGAACGGATAGTGCCATTGCGGTACCACGTAGTGGCTCCACAACAGCGCACGATCGAGCGCACGTGTCGCGGCAACCAAGTCGGCGCGGTCCTTGGCATAGACGATGCGGTCGATCAGCTTGTCGATGGCCGGACTCTTGATGCCGATCACGTTGCGGCTGCCTTCGCGGTCGGCGGCGTCCGCGCCCCAGTAGTTGCGCTGCTCGTTGCCGGGCGAGTGAGACTGCTGGACCGAATGGACGATGAGATCGAAGTCGAAGCCGTCGACGCGGCGCTTGTACTGCGAGCTGTCGACAACGCGGGCGCTGGCCTGTATGCCGAGCTTCTTGAGATCCTCGACGTAGGGCAACACGACGCGCTCGAAATCCGGCTGCACGAGCAGGAACTCGGCGGCCAGCGGCTCGCCCGCGGCATCGACCAGCACGCCATTCTTGTGCGTCCAGCCGGCGGCGGCGAGCAGCTTCATCGCCTCGCGCATGTTGTTGCGGTGGTCGTTAGAGGTCTGTGCGGTCGGGTTCTTCCACTCGGTGGTGAAGACCTCCGCCGGCAGGCCGTCCTTGACCTCGTTCAGGATCTCGAGCTCGCGGCCCTCGGGCAGCCCCCTGGCGGCGAGCTCGGAATTGTCGAAGTAGCTGCCGACGCGCGTGTATGCGCCGTAGAACAGCGATTTGTTGGCGCTGTCGAAGTCGTAGGCGAGATTGAACGCGCGTCGTACTCGGGGATCCTGGAACTGCTTGCGCCGGGTGTTGAAGGCGAAGCTCTGCATCGGCGCGACGCGCTTGTGCGGCAGCGCCTCCTTCCTGATCAGGCCGCTCCTGACCGCCTCGACGTCGTACTGCGTGGCCCAGGCGTTGGCGCTGGTCTCCTGCCACATGTCGAGCTGGCCGGACTTGAACGCCTCGAATGCCGGCACGCGGTCGCGGAAGTAGACGTAGCGAACCTCGTCGAAATTCCACTGGCCCTTGGATACGGCCAAATCCTTGGCCCAGTAGTCGGCGACGCGCTCGTAGCTGATCCAGCGCCCGGCCTCGAAGCCCTTGATGCGATACGGGCCGGACCCGAGCGGTGGCTCCATGGTCGTCTTCATCAAGTCGCGGGTCTCGCCGTCGGCGCCCTTGCCGCCCCAGTAGTGCTTGGGCAGCACAGTGATCTGGCCAACGATCAGCGGCAGCTCGCGGTTGCCCTTCTGGTCGAAACGGAACGTGACCTCGCGCTCGCCCGTCCTCTCCGCGCCGACGACGTTCTTGTAGTAGAATGCGTACTGCGGATCGGCCTTCTTCATGCCCTCGAGGCTGAAGATCACGTCCTCGGGTGTGATCGGCTTGCCGTCGTGGAAACGGGCGCCCTCGCGCAGGCCGAACGTGACGGACGAGAAGTCGTCGGGATACGAAACCCACTCGCAGACGAGGCAGTACTCGGTCGACGGCTCGTCGGGGCTCGAGGTCATCAGCGTATCGAAAACGAGGCCGAGACCCTCGGCCGGGTTGCCGCGGGTGGTGAAGGGATTGAGGCTGTCGAAGGTTCCGAAGTCGAACATGCGCACCATTCCGCCCTTCGGCGCGTCGGGGTCGACCCAGTCGAAGTGATCGAAGTCCGGCCCCTTGGCCGGCGGGCCGAGCAGCGACAGCGCATGGTGACGCCTGGCCGTCTCACCGCTCGCCGGCAACGCCAGCGCGGCGAGGGCGAGGAGGGCGACGGCGAGCAGGCCGGCGGGACGGGCATTCGGTCTCATCGGTTGGAAGGCTCCCTCGATTGGGCGGGCTCCTGGTGTCCTTCAGATCGCGAAATTCGTTCGACGCTGACCGGTGGTGGCCACGCGTTTCGCGATCCAGACACCGGTGGTCATAGCACGGCGACGCACGCACGCGCTTGCTCGGCGCGGCGCAGCACTGCTCGGCGCCGAGCATAGACAAACAGCCCCGCCGACAAGGTGACGGGGCCGTAAAAAATCGGCAATGTCGATCACGCTCGCGTTACCGGCGGCGGCTCACTTGGCGGTCGCCAGAAACGCGATCACGGAGGCGATCGCCCCGGCATCGCCCTTGAAGCCGGCAAAGGTCATCTTGTTGTTCGGCACCGCGGCCTTGGGGTCATTCAGGAACGCCACCAGCGCCTCGGGGGTCCATTCACCGCCCTTGGCCTGGAGGGCGGGCGAATATCCGCCGAAGCCCGCCGCCGAGGCAACTTTGCGGCCGACGACACCGGCCAGCGAAGGGCCGACGCCGTGCTTGCCGGCCTCTATGCTGTGGCAGGCCTTGCACTTGCCGAACGCGTCCTTGCCGGCATCGACCGAGGCGGTGGCGACCATCTCGGCGACCTTTTTGACGTCGAACGCGGCAGCCGCGGCCGGTGCTGCAGCGCCGGCGGCGCCCGCATTGGCGGTCGGCAGCGGCAAAGTATAGCCGGCGTGCTGCTGGCCGTGGCCTGCCTGTTTCAGTCCGACCAGGGTCTTGGTGCCGAAGATGACCAGCAGGGCGGTCAGCACCCAGCCCGCGATCTTGGTCAGCTCGAAGGAATCCATCATGCGTCTCGCCTACGGACAAAGCCACCCCAGGCGGGGGCCTCGTCGCACCCGCCGAATTGGCCGCCGACTATAGAAATTTCGCCGCCCGTTGCAACTCGACTTGTGATCGTTCTAGTGCCAGTGAGGGAGACCAATTGTCACCGCCGGCCCGCCGCGTCACTCACGGACACCCTCATGACCAGAGCCATGATCGTCATCCCCGCCCGCATGCAGGCGACGCGGCTGCCCGGCAAGCCGCTCGCCGACATCGCCGGCGAGCCGATGATCGTCCACGTCTGGCGCCGGGCGATGGCGGCCGAGACCGGGCGTGTGGTGGTTGCAACCGATACCGAGGAGATCGTCGCTGCGGTGCGCAAGGCGGGCGGCGAGGCGGTCATGACCCGGCCCGATCACGCCTCCGGATCGGACCGGGTGTTCGAGGCGGTGGCCAAGGTCGATCCCGACGGCGATGCCGAGCTGATCGTCAACCTGCAGGGCGACCTGCCGACGCTCGAGCCGCGGCTCGTCACCCAATGCCTGGCGCCGCTCGCCGAGAAGGGGCCGCACATCGCCACGCTGGCGGCCGAGATCACTGTGGCCGAGGAGCGCACCAATCCGAACGTGGTCAAGGTCGTCGGCACCCCGGCGGGCGGGCCGCGGCGGTTGCGCGCGCTCTATTTCACCCGCGCGACCGCTCCCTACGGGGAGGGCCCGCTCTATCACCACATCGGCATCTATGCCTACCGCCGGCCGGCGCTGGAGCAGTTCGTGACGCTCCGGCCCTCGCCCCTTGAGCTGCGCGAGAAGCTGGAGCAATTGCGCGCACTGGAGCACGGCCTCAGGATCGACGTCGCGATCGTTGACACGGTTCCGCTCGGTGTCGATACTCCCGCCGACCTCGAGCGGGCGCGCCGGATGCTGGCGTCAGCCGGCGCCTGAGCCGCACTGCCGGAGCCGCCTCACTGGCTCGGCTTCCGCCCCTCGCCCCCGAGAACCGATACCGCATGCCGAACCAACAGCACTCGACCCCGGCTCGCATCTCGTTCCAGGGCGAGCCCGGTGCCAACTCGCACATCGCCTGCAAGGAGGCCCATCCGGATCTCGAGCCGGTCGCCTGCCCGACGTTCGAGGACGCGTTGGCGGCGGTGAAGTCGGGCGAGGTGCGCTATGCAATGATCCCGATCGAGAACTCGGTCGCCGGGCGGGTCGCCGACATCCACCACCTGCTGCCGGGCTCGGAGCTCTACATCGTCGGCGAGCACTTCCTGCGCGTGCGCCACCAGCTGATGGCGCCGAAGGGCGCGACGCTGCAGACGGTGAAGCGCGTGATGAGCCACACGCAGGCGCTCGGCCAGTGCCGCAAGCGCTTGAAGGCGCTCGGCATCCAGCCGATTCCCGAGGCCGACACGGCCGGCTCGGCGCGGATGGTCGCCGAGCGCGGCGATCCCGCGCTCGGTGCGATCGCCTCACGGCTCGCGGCCGAGATCTATCACCTCGACATCCTGCTCGCCGACTGCGAGGACGAGACCCACAACACCACACGCTTCATCGTCCTCGCCGCCGAGCCGGAGGATGCGCTCCCCGGAGAGGGGCCGGTGATCACCACCTTCATTTTCCGCGTGCGCAACGTGCCGGCGGCACTCTACAAGGCGCTTGGCGGGTTCGCGACCAACGGCGTCAACATGACCAAGCTCGAGAGCTATCAGCTCGAGGGCACGTTCAACGCGACCATGTTCTACGCCGACATCGAGGGCCATCCGGCCGAGCGCCTAGTGCAGCTGGCGCTCGAGGAGCTGTCGTTCTTCTCGAGCGAGGTGAAGGTGCTCGGCACCTACGCCGCCAGCCCCTACCGGGCGGAAGCCGCCAAGCTTGCCGCGGGCGTGATGCCGGCGCACGGCGTGCTCTGAGCCGGGATAGCAGCGCTATGCGTCTCGCAGGCAGGATCGCGATCGTTACCGGGGCGGCGTCGGGCTTCGGACGCGCCATAGCGGAGGCGTTCGCGCGCGAGGGGGCAAGGGTCGTCGTCGCCGATCTCGATGGCGAGGGCGCGCTTGGCGTCGTGCGCGCGATCGGCGAAGGCGCGGTGGCGACGCGGACCGACGTGACGGTCAAGGCCGACGTCGAGGCGATGGTCGGCACCGCGGTCGAGGTGTTCGGCGGGCTCGATATCCTGGTCAACAACGCCGGGTATACCCATCGCAACAAACCATTGCTCGAGGTGACGGAGGAGGAGTTCGACCGCATCTACGCGGTCAACGTGAAGGCGATCTATCTCGCCACGCTCGCCGCCGTTCCGGAGCTGGAGCGGCGCGGCGGCGGGGTGATCATCAACACGGCGTCGACGGCGGGCGTGCGCCCGCGTCCCGGTCTCACCTGGTACAACGGCTCCAAGGGTGCGGCGATCACGCTGACGAAATCGATGGCCGCCGAGCTGGCGCCGAAGCGTATCCGCGTCAACGCCATCAATCCGGTGATCGGCGAGACCGGCATGCTGGAGCAGTTCATGGGGCTCCCCGACACGCCAGAGAATCGCGCGCGGTTCGTCGCCACGATACCCTTGGGGCGCATGTCGAGGCCGTCCGACATCGCCAACGCGGCCCTCTTCCTCGCCGACCCGGCGTCCGAGTTCATTACCGGCGTCGCGATCGAGGTGGATGGCGGTCGGTGCGTATGAGCGGCCCAGACCCGGGATGGCCACCTGCGGCGCGAGGCTGGGGCGCGATGACGCTCGGCGCAGGCCTTCTAGTCGCCGATAGCGCCAAGCAGAGACAGCGCGATCGCGGCGAGGCTGAGCGCGCCGACCCATAGCGCCGCGCGCGACCACAGATCGTGGCGTGCCTGCGCTCCGGCGAGGTTGTCGACGGTCGCCTCGTCCAGCCTGATCCCGCCCTTCGCCATCTCGGCGAGTGCCACCGACGTCTGCTGTGCCTGGGTCAGGAGATCGGGCACATCGGCCAGCACGCGTGCCAGGGTCGAGGCGCCTTCGCCCGCCTCCTTGAGCCGGCCGATAGCGCCGAGGTTGTCCTCGACCCACGCTTTCGCCACCGGCTCGGCCGCGGTCCACAGATTGAGATTGGGGTCGAGGCCGCGCGCCACGCCCTCGACGATCACCATGCTCTTCTGCAGCAGGATCAGCTCCGGGCGCGTCTGCATGTCGAACACGTCGGTGTAGGCGAACAGCTGACCCAGAAGATCGGCCATCGAGATCTCGGCCGCGGTGCGCCCGTGGATCGGCTCGCCGATCGCGCGTAATGCCTGGGCGAATACCTCCACCGGGTGATGCGGCGGCACGTAGCCGGCCCAGAAGTGAACCGCCGCCGCGCGCCGGTAGTCACGGGTGATGAGGCCGTGCAGGATCTCGGCCAGGAAGCGGCGCTCCTTGGGGCCGAGCCGGCCCATGATGCCGAAGTCGACCGCGACCACCTTGCCGGCGGCGTCGACCAGCAGGTTGCCCTGGTGCATGTCCGCATGGAAGAAGCCATCGCGCATGGCATGGGTCAGAAACGACCGCAGCACGGTCAGGCCGAGCGCGTTGAGGTCGTGGCCGGCGGCGGCGAGGCCGGCATGGTCGCTGATCGCAATGCCGTCGATCCATTCCACCGTCAGCACCCGCTTGGCGGTGCGCCTCCAGTCGACCTCGGGCACGCGGAAGTTTTCGGCCGGGTCGAGGTTCTCCGCCATCTCCGACATGGCCGCCGCCTCGAGGCGAAGGTCCATCTCGAGGTCGGTCGTACGTTCCAGGTTCTCGACGACGGCCATTGGTCGGAGACGCCGCGAGGGTGGATGGAATCGCTCGATCTGGCGGGCGGCGAAGAAGTAGCTGTCGAGATCGCGGCGGAAGCGGCGCTCGATGCCGGGGCGGAGGATCTTCACCGCCACCTGCCGGCGGTTGCCGGCCGGGTCGACCGCGACCGCCCTGTGCACCTGGGCGATCGATGCGGCGGCGACCGGCGGCCCGAACTCGGCAAAATGGTCCTCGAGCCGCCCGCCCAAGGCCTCCTCGACCGCCTGGCGGGCCTCTCGGATCGAGAACGGCGCCATCCGGTCCTGGAGGTTGCGAAGGTCGCCGGCGAGCTCCGGGCCAATCACGTCGGCCCGGGTGGCAAGGAACTGGCCGAGCTTGATGTAGGAGGGGCCGAGCGAGGCGAGTGCCTCCGAGATCCGCTTGTCGCGCGGCGCGCCCGCGCGGAACGGCGCCGCCAGCCAGCGGATCGGGGCGGTGGCGGCCCGGGCGAGGCGGAGCGCCAGCGGCACCTTCATGCCCTTCGGCACCAGGTCGACACCGTGGCCGGCCAGCACAACCCCGGCCCGGGCGAGGCGCAGCGTGTTGAGGAGGGCTCGGGCCATCGGATCTCGGGAAGGGTTGGCGAACGAGGGCTGCCGCCGGAACAGGACCTCAGCCGCCGCACATTGCCTTGTTGCCGCGCGGGGTCAAGCAAACCCTCCGCGGCGGGTGAAGAGCCGGTAGACCGCCGGTCCGAAAGCCGGCCGGCCGCTGCCCGCTGCGTGGGCGCAGCAACCTTCAGGGCCGCGATTCTAGTGTTTTGCCCACGACTTGGTCTAAAGTACAGCGGCCCGGGTCAGCGGGTGCCGCAGGGGCCGGCCCCGTCCGGCGGAGGACGGCGGACGGTGCAGCGGTCCTACCGGACCGCGGCGTCGGCTCGCAGGGTGCACGACAACTGGGAACATAGAAGCGTGACCAACGCCGCCGCTCCCGCCCATCGCACCGAGACGGCTCGTCCACTCGTCGCGATCGCCGACAAGAACCCAGTCGTGCGCGCCGGCCTCGCCGACTTCCTCGCCCGCGACGGACGCTTCGCGGTGGGCGAGGTGGTCGCCAACGGCGCCGCGTTCCTCGGCCTTTGCGAGACCGGCCGCATCGACATCGGCGTCATCGGCTGGGCGCTGCCGGACATGACCGGCGCCGACGTGCTCGAGGTGGTCAAGCGGCGCAACCTCGGCACCAGGGTGATCATCTATACGGGCGAGGATTCGCCGAGCGTGCTGCGCCAGGCCGTGAAGGGCGGTGCGTGGGGCTTCATCTCCAAGAGCGACGACCCCGGCATGCTGCTCGACACCATCGCCACCGTCGCGCGCGGGCGATTGTGCCTGCCCTACGTGGACATCGAGGCGCTGAACAAGGATCCGCTCGAGATGCTGACGGTGCGCGAGCGCGAGCTGCTGGCGGCGTTGGCGAATGGCTGGACCAACCTGCAGATCGCTGCGCGGTTCGGCATCTCGGGCAATACGGTCAAGTATCACCTCAAGAATCTCTACGACAAGCTGGCCGTGAAGAACCGCGCGATGGCGGTCGCCCTCTACATGTCGGCGCCGAAGGACGTGCGCTGAGCCGCCACGCGTCCTGCCCGAACGGGTAGGTGTTTCCCCCAACCATTGGGCGCCGGAGACTATCGTTGCGGGTCATTTCGACCCCACCCGACTGCGATCCGAATGTGCCCCTCGGGGTGTTGTAGCCGCGGTCGCGAAAGTCGATTGTGCGGGCGGCGGACAGCGCAGAAGTCCGCCGGATACACCGCTGCCAGCAGGACCCGCACCCGCTACCGAGCGACGCGCAACGCGGGCCGGCAGCCATAAAAGCGCGAACGAAGCAAGACCGGAGGAGACGCTATGATTGTGCCGCCACACCTTTTCATTCCCGGCCCGACCAACATTCCCGAACAGGTCCGGATGGCAATGAACCTCCGCATGGAGGACATGCGCTCGCCCGAGTTCCCGAAGTTCACGCTGCCGATCTTCGAGGAGTTGAAGAAGGTCTTCAAGATGAAGGACGGCCGCGTCTTCATCTATCCCTCCTCCGGCACCGGCGCCTGGGAGGCGGCGATCTCCAACACGCTCAATCGCGGCGACAAGGTCTTGATGAGCCGCTTCGGCCAGTTCTCGCTGTTGTGGGTCGACATGGCCGAGCGCTTGGGGCTCGAGGTCGTGCTCTGTGACGAGGAGTGGGGCACCGGCGTTCCGCTCGAGAAGTACGCCGACATCCTCGCCAAGGACAAGGCGCATGCGATCAAGGCCGTGTTCGCCACCCACAACGAGACGGCGACCGGCGTGACCAGCGACATCGCCGGCGTCAGGAAGGCGCTCGACGCCGCGAAGCACCCGGCGCTGCTGATGGTCGACGGGGTCTCCTCGGTCGCCTCGCTCGACATGCGCATGGGCGAGTGGGGCGTCGACTGCTGCGTCTCCGGCTCGCAGAAGGGCTTCATGCTGCCGACCGGCCTCGGCATCCTCGCGGTCAGCCAGAAGGCCCTCGACGCGCACAAGACCTCCAACATGAACCGCTGCTTCTTCTCCTTCGAGGACATGATCAAGACCAATGATCTCGGCTACTTCCCCTACACGCCGGCGACCCAGCTGATCCGCGGCCTCAGGGCCTCGCTCGATCTCATCGCCGAGGAGGGCCTGGAGAACATCTTCGCGCGTCACACCCGGCTCGCGACCGGCGTGCGCAAGGCCGTGGATGCCTGGGGCCTCAAGCTGTGCGCGAAGGAGCCGAAGTGGCACTCCGACACGGTGAGCGCGATCGTCGTCCCCGAGGGCATAGACAGCAATGCCGTCGTGAAGACCGCCTACTACCGCTACAACACCTCGCTCGGCGTCGGCCTCAACAAGGTCGCCGGCAAGGTGTTCCGCATCGGGCATTTGGGTGCGCTCGACGAGGTGATGATCGGCGGCGTGCTGTTCGCGGTCGAGATGGCGCTGCGCGACTCCGGCATGAACAGCCTCAAGCTCGGCTCCGGCACGGGTGCCGCTGCCGACTACTTCAGCTCGACCGCGACCAAGTCGGCGACGAGCCGCGAGGCGCCGAAGGCCAAGGCAGCTTGACTGAGGATGCGGCGCCGCCGGGCGCCGCTTTCCGTTCTTCCAATTCAGCGGGGCACATGACGGCCGTGGGGCGGACCGTCGATGATTGCCTGCACCCGAAGCCCAATCCGCAAGGACCGAAACCGATGAGCTACACTCTCCACCCGATGCGAAAGCCGCGCCTGCAGCGGAGCGAGCTCGCTGTGCCGGGCTCCAACCCGACCATGATCGACAAGGCCGCCGACAGCACTGCCGACTTCATCTTCCTCGACTGCGAGGATGCCGTGGCCCCGCCCGACAAGGAACAGGCGAGGAAGAACATCATCCAGGCGCTGAACGACATCGATTGGAAGGGCAAGGGCAAGACCGTCTCGGTTCGCATCAACGGCTTGGACACGCACTACATGTACCGCGACGTCGTCGACATCATGGAGCAGGCCGGCTCCAAGCTCGACACGATCCTGGTGCCGAAGGTCGGCGTCCCGGCCGACCTCTACACGGTCGAGGTCATGTGCTCGCAGATCGAGTACGCCAAGGGCTTCAAGAACAAGGTCGGCCTCGAGGCGCTGATCGAGACTGCGCTCGGCATGGCCAACGTCGAGGCGATCGCCGCCTATACCGGCCGCATCGAGGCGCTGCACTTCGGCGTCGCCGACTACGCCGCCAGTCTCAGGTCGCGCACCGTCGTCATCGGCGGCCTCAACCCGGACTATCCGGGCGACCAGTGGCACGCCTCTCTGACACGCATGCTCGTCGCCTGCCGCGCCTATGGTCTCAGGGCCATCGACGGGCCGTTCGGCGATTTCAACGACCCGGAGAACTACAAGAACGCCGCCCGCCGTGCCGCCGCGCTCGGCTTCGAGGGCAAGTGGGCCATCCACCCCTCGCAGATCGAGCTCGCCAACGAGGTGTTCTCGCCGCCGGCCAAGGAGGTCGATCGCGCCGAGCGCATCATCGCCGCGCTCAAAGAGGCCGAGGCGCAGGGCAAGGGGGCCGCGGCACTCGATGGCAAGATGATCGACGCCGCCTCGGAACGCATGGCCCGCAACGTGCTGATCGTCGCCGACGCGATCAAGGCCGCAGAGTCGGCGCGCAAGCGCTGACCGCGGAAGACAGACGAGCAAGGACAACGATAAGGAAACGCCTTCCGACAAGGAGCCCGACATGGATATTCACGAGTACCAGGCCAAAGAGCTACTCTCGAAATTCGGCGTCTCGATCCCGCGCGGCGGCCTTGCCTACAGCCCCGAGCAGGCCACCTACCGCGCCAACGAGATCGGCGGCAACAAGTGGGTGGTCAAGGCGCAGGTGCACTCCGGCGCCCGCGGCAAGGCCGGCGGCATCAAGCTGTGCCGCTCCGATAACGAGATCTGGGACGCCGCAGACCAGATGCTCGGCAAGCGCCTCGTCACCATCCAGACCGGCCCTGCCGGCAAGCTCGTCTCCCGCCTCTACATCGAGGAGGGAACCGACATCGACAAGGAGTTCTACCTCTCCTTCCTGATGGACCGCGGCCAGGAGCGCATCGTCGTCGTCGCCTCGGCAGCGGGCGGCATGGACATCGAGGATATCTCGGCCAAGGATCCCGATGCCATCCTCCGCGTCACCGTCGACCCGGCGGTCGGTATGCAGGCATTCCAGGCCCGCGAGGTGGCGTTCGGCCTCGGCATCGAGCCCGATCTCATCAACAAGTTCGAGCGCACCATCCTCGGCTGCTATCGCGCCTTCCGCGATCTTGACGCGACCATGGTCGAGATCAACCCACTCGTCATCACCAAGGAGCGCACCGTCGTCGCCCTCGATGCCAAGATGAGCTTCGACGAGAACGCGCTGTTCCGCCGCCCGCAGATTTCGGAGCTGCGAGACAAGAGCCAGGAGGACCCGCGCGAGACGTATGCCTCTGATCGCGGCCTCTCCTACGTCGGGCTGGACGGCGACATCGGCTGCATCGTCAACGGCGCCGGCCTCGCCATGGCGACGCTGGACATGATCAAGCTCGCCGGCGGCGAGCCCGCCAACTTCCTCGACATCGGCGGCGGTGCCTCGCCGGAGCGAGTGACCAAATCGTTCAAGGCGGTGCTTCGCGACAAGAACGTCAAGTCGATCCTGGTCAACGTGTTCGCCGGCATCAACCGCTGCGACTGGGTCGCGAAGGGTGTCGTCGACGCGATCAAGGAGCTCGAGATCAAGATCCCCGTGGTGGTCCGGCTCGCCGGCACCAACGTCGAGGAGGGCAAGCGGATCATCGACACCAGCGGACTTTCGGTCATCGTCAGCGCGGACACGTTGGCCGAGGCGGCGCAGAAAGTCGTCGCCGCGCGCGGCACGGCCTGACAGGGAGGAAACGAGCAATGGCGATCTTCATCAACGAGAAGACCCCGATCCTGATCCAGGGCTTCACCGGCCGCATCGGCACGTTCCACGCCCAGGAGATGATCGACTACGGCTCCAACGTCGTCGGCGGTGTGACGCCGGGCAAGGGCGGCACCACTCACCTCGGCCGCCCGGTGTTCAATACCGTCAAGGGAGCCGTCGCCGAGACCGGCGCCGAGGCCTCGATCGTGTTCGTGCCGCCGCCGTTCGCCGGCGATGCGATCATGGAGGCGGCCGATTCGGGCATCAAGTATTGCGTTTGCATCACCGACGGCATTCCCGCTCAGGACATGATCCGCGTCAAGCGCTACATGCGCCGCTACAAGCGCGAGAACCGCATGATACTGACCGGGCCGAACTGTGCCGGCACGATCTCGCCCGGCAAGGCCATGCTCGGCATCATGCCCGGCCACATCTACATGCCAGGCCGCGTCGGCATCATCGGCCGCTCCGGCACCCTCGGCTATGAGGCGGCCTCGCAGCTGAAAGCGCTCGGCATCGGTGTGTCGACCTCGGTCGGCATCGGCGGCGACCCGATCAACGGTTCCTCGTTCAAGGACGTCCTCGAGCACTTCGGTCGCGATGGCGAGACCGATGCGGTGATGATGATCGGTGAGATCGGCGGACCGCAGGAGGCGGAGGCCGCCTACTACATCCGCGACCACTTCAAGAAGCCGGTCGTCGCCTATATCGCCGGCCTCTCGGCGCCGAAGGGCCGCCGCATGGGCCATGCGGGTGCGATCGTGACGTCGTATGGCGAGGCGGCGGCGGAGAAGGTCGAGATCCTGCGCAGCTGCGGGGTCACCATCGCACCGACCCCCTCCGAGATGGGCTCGTCCATCGCCAGCGTGCTCTCGCAGTTGAAGAAGGTTGCTTGATCGCAACGGGCGGCGCCTCCGTCCGCGGGGCGCCGCCGCCATTCGAAGGATTGCCGGGATGGAGCACGTCAAGCCGATCGACACCGAGGGTGACGAGACCGCCGGCCTGCTCGACGAGCACAAGCTGCGTGCCGAGCTGCGCCGGCTGCGCGCGCGCATCCCTGACCGGCCGGCATTGAACCCGATCGTCAATGTCGCATTCGATCTCTCGCGCCAGCTCGAGGCCGGCAAGATCACGTTCGAGGACATGCGCGCGCTGGCCGGCCGGCTGATGGACAAGGCCTGCGTTCTGAGGGCCCGCCGTCTGCGCGAGCGCATCGGCTACGTCGACCAGGCCGCGACGATCAAGGATTTCTCGGAGTTCGTCGAGGCCAGCATCCGCTCCGACCTCGAGCCGGATGCCGCGCTCGCCGCCTTCGCCGAGCACTGGTCGCGCGCCCGCAATGGCGTCGTCTTCACCGCGCACCCTACGTTCGGCCTGTCGGAGGCGCTGTCGCGGCGCATGGTCGAGATCGCGGTCGCCAACACGCCGCCCGAGCAGGCGGTGATCGGCGTGCCCCATCGCCCCGACGAAGGTATCGACCTCGCCTACGAGCACGCCTGGGCGCAGCAGGCCGTGCAGAACCTCCGCAACGCCTACTTCGACCTGATGAATGCCTTCTTCAGCGTTGCCGGCCAGCGGTTCGGCGATCGCGCCTACAAGCTGCGGCCGAGCCTCGCCACAATCGCCTCGTGGGTCGGCTACGATCTCGACGGCCGCACCGATATAGCCTGGAGCCATTCCTTCCTGCTGAAGCTGCAGGAGAAGCGTGCGGCGTTGATCGACATCCGCGAGCGCTTCCTCACCATCAAGCACCGTATCGGCGAGGCCGAGTCGACGCTCAGGATCTTCCGCCAGATCACCGGCAAGCTCGATCTCGCCATCGCCGCCGTCGACGAGCAGGTCAAGGCGCTGGCCAACGTCGGCAAGGGCGGCCCGGCGCTCGCCCGCGCCGCCAACGTCATCACCCGCCCCGACGGGTACAACCTGACGTCGGTCAAGCCGCTCGTCGCCCTGCTCGGCCAGCTGATGGACGCGCTCGATCAGCCCCAGCACAAGCGCTCGATCGCTGCGCTCGTCAGCCTGATCGAGACGACGGGCCTCGGCACCAGCCACATCCACGTCCGCATCAACGCGGCCCAGCTCAACAACGCGTTCCGCGCCTTCGTGCACGAATCGTGGACCACCGACCTCTCCGAGCGCCAGGCGCTGGCGCGCATCGTGCAGATGATCGCCGCCGTCAAGGAGGAGACGGTCAACTTCGAGACGCTCGACCTCGAGACCGCGACCGCGATCCGCCAGTTCGCGCTGATCGCCCAGATCAGGAAGCACGTCGACGCGGACACGCCGATCCGCTTCCTGATCGCCGAATGCGAATCGCCGGCGACCGTGCTGATTGCGGTGTTCTTCGCCAAGCTGCTCGGCGTGATGGACATCGTCGACATCTCGCCGCTGTTCGAGACGCCATCGGGTCTCGAGAACGGCGCCCGCCTGATGGAGCGGCTGATCGAGGAGCCCGCATATCGCGACTACGTGCGCCGGCGCAAGCGCATGTCGATCCAGACAGGGTTCTCGGATGCCGGCCGCTTCATCGGCCAGATCGCGGCGACGCTGGCCATCGAGCGCCTGCATCACAGCCTGGCCGAGGTACAGGCCCGCGCCGGTCTCGGCGACGTCGAGACGCTGATCTTCTCGACCCACGGCGAGTCGATGGGCCGTGGCGCTCATCCGGGCGACCTGTCGCGGCGCCTGCGCTACGTGTTCTCCGACGAGGCGCGGCGGCGGTTCGCCGATCGCGCCATCGCCATCAAGCACGAGACGAGCTTCCAGGGAGGCGACGGCTACATCTTCTTCGCCAACCGAGCGCTGTCGACGCGCGCTCTGGCGACCATCATCATGGACGCGGCCGCGCAACCGATCCGCCATGACGCCTTCTATGTCGACACCAACCTCAGCCTCGATTTCCAGATCCGCCTGCGCGCCTTCCAGCAGAACCTGTTTGCGCACCCGGGGTACCGCTCTGTGCTCGGCGCATTCGGCCCCAACCTGCTGTTCAAGACCGGATCGCGTGCGGTGAAGCGCCAGGGCGAGCACCTGCCGGCGGTCGATCGCGGCGATCCCGCGCGCATGCGCGCCATTCCCAACAACGCGATCCTGCAGCAGTTCGGCTACATCGCCAACGTCGTCGCCGGCCTCGGCGCGGCCGTCGGTGCCGACCGCGACCGCTTCGTCGAGCTCGCCCGGCGCTCGCCGCGACTGCATCCGCTGATCGAGATGATCGCGCGGGCGAAGCAGCTCTCCAGCCTCAACGCGATGGGCGCCAACGCGGTGCCGTTCGATGCCGGTTTCTGGGCGTCGCGCGCCTCTTGGGGGCGCGAGCCGCATCTGGAGACGGCGTTCCAGGCGCTGGCGACGCATCTCCTCTCCGATGGCCGGGCGGCCTCGATCAATGGTCTCGTCACCCATTTGCGGCTCGACGCAATCCACCTGCACGCGATCCTGGAGGACATCGGTCTCGAGGGCGGCAAGATCCCGGACGACGACCGCCTCGAGCTCGACCTCCTGCAGGCGATCCGGCTCGCCATCACCATGCGCGTCTTCATCCTCGCCGCGCAGCTGCCGCACTTCGCGCCGCGGAACGACGTCTCGCACAAGCAGATCCTCGATCTCGCGCTGGCGCTCGAGATCCCGGACGTGATCGCCTTCATGCGCAAGGCATTCCCGCGCCGCGCGTCGGCGCAGGCCGACAGTGCCGCCTATGACGAGAAGGCGACGTATCGGCCCTACGGCGTCGACGACTATGGGCGGCTCGAGACCGAGATTCTCGAGCCGATGGAGCGCGCCTACGAGCTCATTCGCGAGATCGGCACCGGCATCTCGCACCACTTCGGTGCATTCGGTTGAGCGAGCCGCCTGGTGAGGGCTACTGGCACGCCTCGTCGGCATCGGCGGGGAGCGGCTCGCTGTCGCCGTCCTCGGGATGCGGCTCGCCGTCGTTTCCGAGATAGGCGAGCGAGCGCGGGCCGAGGTAGGCGAGATGACCGCGCTCGGCGAGCCGGCGGGCCGCATCATCGCGACGGGCGGCCTCGCGTGCGTATTCCACCGCCAGCACCGGCAGGCGGGCGGTGCGCGCCGGCGCCAGATTGCGCTCGGCGCGGGCGACGCGCTCGGGCGCATTGGCGACGTCGCTGCCGCGATCGCCGTAGAGCAGGTCCTCCTTGCCGATCCCATCGATCACCTCGCGGTAGGTCGGCTCGGACAGCAGCTCCTCGCCGTTCTGCGGGATGACGAGCAACTCGGGATTGGTGGCACGGCCGGCCGCGGCGAGCTCGCGGACCAGCTCCACCATCTCGCGCGCTGCCTGCCAGCGGCGCGGCAGCCAGTGGTAGTAGATGTCGACCCGGTCGAGCCACACGCCGTCGACGCCGAGGCCGAGGAGGCGCGCGAGTGCCGATCCGCGGCCCCGGTAGAGGATCTCCCGCCACTCCGCGCGCCAGTGCTGGACACGGTGGTCGCCCCTCCAGCGGCAGTTCTCGGCGCCGAGCCAGTCGGGCGGGTGCGCCCCCCAGTCCTTGCGCCAGTAGCTGCGATAGTCCTCGGCCTCGCCGACGTTGAGATAGGCGACGACCAGCCGGCGCGCTCCGTCGCTCTTTCGCTTCAGCCGAGCGATGTCGGCGCGCGAGAGCCCGGAGCCGCCGTCGCCGGCGTCGATCACGAGCACGTCGTAGGTGGACCGTGCCAGCTTGCCGACGTCGATGTTCTGCAGCTGATAGCCCCAGCTCTTGGCGCTGCGCAGCACTTCGCGCGCGGTGGGCGTCGGCGGCCTGGCCTTGCGCGCGGCCTCGCCGGCCGGGGCGGCGAGGAACGACGCGGCGACGGCGGCGGCGAATGCGCGTGAAGATCGCATCGGCTCAGCGGCCCCCGACCTCGGTGCCGGAGAACTCGTCCTGGATCACATTGCCCTTGTACTCGAGCTCGTCGTGGATGCCGATGCGCGTGCGATAGTAGGCGTCCGCCACCGACCACTTGATGGTGCCGAACGCGTACTCGCCAGCCTCCTTGGGGCTCGCCTCGTTGCGCGAGATCCGCTCGAGCAGCCGCTCGCGTTCGATGGGGCTCGCCTCCAGGAATCCCTTGCCATGCATCACGCGCGACAGGCGGTCGATCTCGGCGAGGTCGTCGTGCCAGCTCTGTCGCCACTCGGGATCGCGACTCTCGCCGATGCCGCGCTCGATGGTCTCCGCAACACCGGCGGCGCGCGCACCGCCCGATCTCTCGTCGGCGGGAATGATCATCTCGGCGATCTCGTCGAGGATCGCGAATTCCCGCGCCGAGAAGAACGCGCGCTGGCCGGCGCCGGTCGCTGCCGCCCGCGGCGCCGCGGGCAGGCGGGCGGACGGCACAGCGATGGCCGCGGCGGCGGATGCCGCTGCACCCGAGACGATCAGCTTGCGCCGGTCGATGGTCATCGGAGATTGCCTGCCCTGAGCTCGCTCACGATCCGGTCGGAGCTGCGCCACGCGAGCGCGAGAATGGTCCATGTCGGGTTCTGGCAACCGGCGGAGACGAACCCGGCGCCATCGACGACGAACAGATTGGCGACATCGTGCGCCTGCCCCCAGGCGTTGAGCACGCTGGACTTGGGATCGTTGCCCATCCGCGCCGTGCCGACCTCGTGCACGGAGGAGCCCTCGACCAGCGGATCGGACTGCACCTTGGTGATCTCGATGCCGGCGTCGGCGAGGATCTCCTGCATCGCGCTCGTCATGTCGCGGCACATGCGCTTCTCGTTGTCGCCGTAGGTGAACGAGAACCTGAGCACCGGCAGCCCGTAGATGTCCTTCACTTTCGGGTCGAGGGTAACCCGGCTCTCGTAGCGTGGCAGAACCTCGCCGAGCCCATACATGTAGATGAACGCGCCGGCGTATTCGCGGACCTTCCTTTTGTAGGAGGCGCCGAAGCCGGGCAGCAGGATCGCCTGCTCGGGGAACATCTCCTGCCCGCTCGAGCCCTCGAGGCCGTAGCCGCGGATGAAGTCACGCGACTTGCTCGCCGTGTCCAGGTTGCGGAAGCGGGGAATGTAGAAGCCGCCGGGACGGCCATCCTCGTTCAGGCGCTCGCCGCCGACGCGCGGCTTATAGATGCCCTCGACGCGCGGCCCGAGCACGTGCTCGGCGAGATTGCGGCCGAGGTGGCCCGATGAGTTCGCGATGCCTTGCGGAAACAGTCGCGACCTGGAGGCGAGCATGATGCGGGTCGACTCGAGCGTGGACGCGGCCAGCACGACGACCTTCGCCTTGGCCTCGTAGGATTCGCGCGTTCGCGCATCGAGGAAGCCGACGCCCTTCGCCCGGCCGGTCCCGGGATCGAGCGTCACCTCGTGCACGACCGAGTCGGTGCGGATGGCGAGCCGTCCGGTGTCGTGAGCCGGGTAGATGAGCCCGGTCGGGGAATCGAACGCGGCGTGGATGTCACAGCCGCCGACGCGGCGGAAACACGCTCCGCGACCCATGCAGCGCGTGCGATAGGGATTGTGGGCGAGGCCGTCCGTCGTCACGCCGAGCCTGAACGGCGTCAGAACGCGCGAGGATTTGGCGAGCCGCTCGCGCAGGTGCACCTCCGCGGCGTTGAGGCGCATCGGCCGCTGGTAGATCGAGTCGGGCAGCCACGGCAGGTTCTCGACGATGCCGGAGATGCCGAGCAGCCGGTCGACCTTGTCGTAATAGGGCGCGACGTCGGCGTAGGAGATCGGCCAGTCGACGCCGTAGCCGTCGCGGCTCGCCGCCTTGAAATCGTAGTCGGAGAGCCTGAGCGCCAGCCGCCCCCACACGTTGGTCTTGCCGCCGAGCACGCGTGAGCGCACCCACGAGAAGCGCGTGCCGGTGTAGGGATGCTCGCGCTCGTTGACGAACAGGTCCTTGGTGTAGTCGGGGCCTTCGCCGAGCTGCTGCCAGTTCATCACATTGGTGTAGCGGCCGAAGGGGCGCGCGTAGGGGGGGTTGTGCTTCTTGTAGTCGCCCTCGTCGAGCACATAGTGGTCGGGTGGCAGCGCGCCGCGGCGCGGGTGCTCGTAGGGCCACTCCATCGACTTCAGCGTCTCGGTGGTGTCGACGTGGCGCCCGGCCTCGAGCATCAGCACGTCGAGCCCGGCGGCGGTGAGCGCAAAGGCGGCCATGCCGCCGGCCGCTCCCGAGCCGACAACGATCGCGTCGTAGGTCCGCGTCAAGTCGACCGATGATGGCTCCGGCAAGTCCGGCGCTTCGCGCATGTCCCCATCCCCCGCGCGGGATCATGCCAGGACGACTGGACGTTGGCCAGTGCAGCGGAGCCGTTCTGCAGGATCGCGGCGCGGCTGCGGCCCAAAGCGAAAGGGGCGCATCGCTGCACCCCGCTCGCCTCCTCGCCTCTTCGTGCGTTCCGGCGCTCAGCGCCGGCCCCAGATCTCGACCTCCGGCGGCTTCTTCAGGCCGAGCTTCGCACGGTACTTGAAGTCGACCCGGTCGATCACCCGGTCGCGACCCTTGAGGTCCAGCACCTGCGAGGCTTGGCCGTCGCGCAGCTCGCCCGACATGACGAGATCCTCCGTCGATCCGTTCCCGTAGACGATGCGCATGGCGTAGAACCTGACGTCGCCGCCGCGCACCATGATCCTGAGCGAGCGGAAGCGCCCGGCGCGGTCGCCGACCTTGAACGAATCGTAGTCCTTGAAGAGCATCGACACGCGGTGCGTGCCGAGCAGGTCCCAGCCCGGCTCCGCGCCGAAGCCCCGCCCACGCTCGACGATCGGCTCGCCCAGCACCTCGACCGTGGCTTGCCTTCCGCGCCAGTTGAAGCGCGACTGGTAGTCGACCTTGATCTCGGCGATGTTTCGATCACCCTTGAGCTCGATCGGCAGCGTGCGGCTGTTGGCGACGAGGTAGCGGTTGATCTCCCGCTTGTCGACCGAGCCGTTTCCGTAGACGATCGTCACGCTGGAGACATAGACGTCGTTGTTGCGGGCGATCAGCGCGATGCGGCGGAACTTTGTGTCCCGCTGCCGGCCGACCTGGATTGCGGTCTGGTTGCGGCCGAAGTCGAAGCCCTGGGTGCCGAACGACACCCACTCGCGCGGGATGTCGTAGATCGCGGCGTTGTCCCGCATCCAGCTGTCGGTGTACTCGCCGTACACGTCGACCTCGGCCTGCTGGCCGCGGCGGTCCGGCCGCGACTGGTAGGTGAGCTGGATCTCGCGGATGAAGCGGTCGCGACCCTTGAGATCGATCGCCGGCGTGCGGCTGCCGGCGGGCATGTAGAGCCAGGCCGGGCGGGTGTCGACCTCGCCGTTGTCATAGACGATCTTGACCTCGCGCAGCAGGATGTCGTTGCGCGACACCTTGAGCAGGATCGACTTGAACCGTCCTTCCGCGCGACCGACACGGATCGCGTCCTTGTCGACGTGCAGGCCGACACTCGCCGTGCCGAAGTGGATCCAGTCGTGCGGGATGTCGATCAGGGGGGGCAGCTCGTTGCCGAGGATGGCGATGCGCGCGCCGCCGCCGCGGCGACGGTCGCGCGTGTAGATTGTGATGTCGCGGATGTTGCGATTGAAGCCGGCGATGTCGATGGCCGAGGTCTCTTCGCCCTCGCCGAGACGCTGGTTGATGTCGACGCGCTGGACGTCGCCGTTGCCGAACGTGATGTCCATGCCGCGCACGAACAAGCTGCCGTCGGTGGAGCGCAGCTTGATGCGACCGATACGGCCGTCGTCGCGGTCGAGGCGGGCTCGCGTCGTGTCCTCGCCACCGTCGACGCGGGCAATGCCGATGACGTCGAAGTTGCCGACCTTGTCGCCGATCCTGAGCGGCGGGCGAGTGCCGAATACGGTCACTGTCGGCCGACGGCGCTCGCCGGGCCGCGCCTGATATCTCAGGTCGATCTCACGGATCAAGCGGCGGTCCTTGCGCAGGTCGATGGGCACCGAGCGCTCGCCCGAGCGCAGCATACGGTTGATCTCCAGCCGCTCGCGATTGCCGTTGCCGTAGACGATCTCGATATCGTTGACGAACACGTCGCCGTCGCGGACCTCGAGGAAGATGCTTTGGAACGTGCCCTCGGCCTCGCCGATGCGGATCACGTCGCGGTCGCGGCCGAAGTCGACCTTGTTGCGGCCGAGCTCGACGACATCCTCGTTGCGCAGCCCGTAGCGCTCGTCCCGGCGCCCGTCGCCGTCGCGGCCACCGCGGAAGTCGCCTCTCGCTTCGCCACCACGATAGCCGTCCCCGTCACGGCGCTGCGCGGCGGCCGGATCGACCACCACGACGAGCGCGACGAGTGCCGCAAGCGCCCGATACCATCGTCTCGACATACGCTTCTCCCCTGATTCCGTAGCGGGTTGCGCGTTGTTGCTCCCCTCGGCGCCGCTGCCGCGACGGGCACGCAGCGCAACTGTCCGACCGCGTCTTAACCGAACACGCCGGCCAAAAAAAGACAGGGCCGTCAACGACAGCCCTGTTTCGCTTTGCCGTTCGAGGCGGGAATGCGGCGCTCAGTGCTGCGCCCAGATTTCCACCACCGCGTTGCCCTTGCCCTTGGCCGACGCGTCGATGAAGCGCGACCGGTAGCGGGCCTTGATCTCCTTGATTGCCCGCTTGCTGCCGTCGAGATCGACCGGGCCATAGGTGCTGTCCGCCTCGACCTTGGTCTTGACCGGCACCACCTGCTCCTGGCCGCTGGCATAGACGATACGGAGCTCGTTCAGAGTGATCGCGCGCTCGCGGGCGGTGACGCGGATGCGCTGGAAGCCGCCCTGATTGCGCCCGACCGGGATCGTGTCGCTGTCGAAGCCGATAAAGCCTGCCGACTGCGAGCCGAGCAGCACCCAGCCCTGATTGTACTTGCGGCCCTCGCCCTCCGGTCCGAGCCAGCCCTCGGCATATTCGCCCAGTACCTCGATCCTCGCCTGACCCTTGAAGCTCGGCTTGGAGCGGTAGTTCATCTGGATCTCGTTGATGAACCGGTCGCCCTTCAAGGGCAGCCACTCGGTCCGGGAGTTCTGCTTGATTTCGGCATTGACGGCGATCGTGTCGGGATCGCCGTTGGCATAGACGACCTTCAGCTCCTTGATGAAGATGTCGTTGTCGAGCACCCGCAGGCGGATGCGGTCGAACTTGCCGACGTTGGCGCCGACCCGGATCACGTCGCGGTCGACACCGAAGCCGACCTTCTGCGTGCCGAACAGCACGTCGCCGCCGGCCGTGACCTGGCCCGGCTTGGCCTCGGTCGGCTTGGCCTCGGTCGGCTTGGTGGCGATCTGACCTGCGACCGGGCGTGCGGTGCGCGCGCCATCGGGGCTCTGCACCCCCCACACCTCGATCACGGCCTTCTTGGTGGAGCCACTCTGGGTCTTGTAGACGAGGCCGATGGAGTCGACGAACCGCTCCTCGCCCCTGAGGTCGATCGGTTTCGTACGCTCGCCGCTCTTGAGGTCGATGCGGCGATCCTCGTTGTGGACCGCGCCATTGCCATAGGTCACCTGCACCCGCGACAGCTCGATGTTGCCGCTCTTGGCCTGCAGGCGAAGGCCCTTGAACTTGCCCTTCGCCTTGGTGACGTCGATCGTGTCCTTCTCCAGCGTCAGGTCGACGTCGCGGGTACCGAGCAGGACCCATTTGTCGTCCTTGTTGATCTGCGCCTCGGCAACCGTCAGCATTCCGGTCGCGAAGAGGGCGAAGCCCGACAGCACTAGTCTCAACAACATCGAGAGCACTCCCTAGGATCCTGGTCGGCACGGCCGGGGCCGATCGAGTGGGTCCTAGTGCAGCCCTGCCGCGGCGAAAACGCAAGTATTCGAAGCCTGCGGATCAGGGATCGGCGACGAGAGATGCAGCGCGGACACACCCGCGCCTGGCGGCGGGTCGGGCCGCCGGCTTCACGTGCGCCCGGCGGGTGGTGCAGCGCGGCTTGGCCCGATAAGCTGTTTTGCCGATAGATTGGGGAGCCGAATGCAACCAAGTGCTGGACGGCCGACCTACGAGCGCTCCGAAGACGCCGTCGCGACCGTCGTCGCCATCCTGCGCCAGCGGCTCGGCGAGCGGGTCGCGACCGGCGAGGCGATCCGCCGCCAGCACGCCAGCACGCTGACCTGGATCGAGGCCGAGCCGCCCGATGCCGTCGTCTGGCCGCTGTCGGAGGCGGAGGTCACGGATATCGTCCGCATCTGCGCCGAGCACCGCGTGCCGATCGTGCCGTTCGGGGCCGGTACCTCGCTCGAGGGCCACGTCAACGCGCCCTTTGGCGGGCTTTCGCTCGATCTCTCGCGCATGGACCGCATTCTCTCGGTCGCGACCGCAGATCTCGACTGCACGGTCGAGCCGGGCGTCACCCGAGAGCAATTGAACACCTATCTGCGCGATACCGGGCTGTTCTTCGCCGTCGATCCGGGCGCAGGCGGGGCGACGCTCGGCGGCATGGCGGCGACGCGCGCCTCCGGCACCAACGCTGTGCGCTACGGCACCATGCGCGACAATGTGGTCCGCTTGCGCGCCGTGCTGGCCGACGGCAGCGTGGTGTCGACCGGCAGCCGGGCGCGCAAGTCGGCGGCCGGCTACGACCTGACGCGCCTGATCGTCGGATCGGAGGGGACGCTCGGCATCGTCACCGAGCTCACCGTGCGGCTACACCCGCTGCCGGAGACGGTGCTGGCGGCGGTGTGCCCATTCCCGACCGTCGCCGGCGCCTGCAATGCGACCATCGCCGCCATCCAGCTCGGCCTCGGTCTCGCCCGCATCGAGCTCTTGGATCCGGTGCAGATCCGTGCCGTCAATGCCTACTCGAAGCTGTCGCTGGCCGAGACGCCGACTCTGTTCGTAGAGCTGCACGGAACCCGTGCCGCGACCGCCGAGGCGGTCGAGACATTCCGCGAGATCGCCGCGGCGGAGGGCGGGCAGGACGTCGCCTGGGCCACGAGCGAGGACGAGCGCCACCGGCTCTGGCAGGCACGCCACGACGCCTATTGGGCCAGCCGCGCGGTGTGGGCCGGCAAGTCGATCCTGGCGACGGACGTCTGCGTGCCGATCTCGCGCCTCGCCGAGTGTGTGACCGAGACCATCGCCGATATCGAGCGGCTCGGGCTCACCGCCCCGATCGTCGGCCACGTCGGCGACGGTAACTTCCACGCCACCCCGGTGTTCGACGCGCGCGATCCTCGCGAGACGGCGGCGATCACCGAGTTTCTGGACCGGCTTGCCGTGCGGGCAATCGCCATGGAGGGGACTTGCACCGGCGAGCACGGCATCGGCGAGGGCAAGATTGAGTATCTCGCGGCCGAGCTCGGCTCCGGCGTCGACATGATGCGGCGCGTGAAGCAGGCGCTCGATCCGCTCGGCATCCTGAACCCCGGCAAGATACTCCCGCCGGCTTGACTGAGCCCGAGGCGCGCGCTCCGGCGTGGCACAGCCGTTCAGGAAGCTGCAAGCATGGCCGGGCTTGGGCTCGATCGCGCGGCATTCGCGATCAATTCGACGCGAGATTGGTCAAATTCGAACCAACCTCTCAACGGCTTCTAAGAGCCTGGCGGCTAGCTTGGGCGACGTTGCCTTGTCCAACGAAGAGTCGAGTCATGGCCGAGATCATCGGAACTGCCGCCGACGACCAGCTCACCGGGACCACCGGGGACGACTCCATTCAGGGCGGAGCCGGCAAGGACAAGCTGAAGGGCGGCGACGGTAACGACGTCGTCGATGGCGGCGACGGTAACGACTACGTCTACGGCGATGCCGGCAACGATATCCTTTATGGCGGGCTCGGCAACGATGCGCTGGTCGGCGATGCCGGCGACGACGAGATGTACGGCGAGGACGACAACGACGGTATGTTCGGCGGCGGCGGCCACGACCGCATGGATGGCGGCGCCGGCAACGACACCATGTACGGCGACGGCGGCGACGACGTCATGTGTGGTGGTGCCGGCGACGACAAGCTCTATGGCGGCGCCGGCAACGACCGGCTAGACGGCGGAGAGGGCGACGACCTGCTCGACGGCGGCGCCGGTAACGACACGCTCGGCTACCGCGTCGGCACCGGCGTCGACCAGCTGTTCGGCGGTACCGGCGTCGACGCGCTCGAGCTGGTGCTGACCTCGGCCGACCTCGACGCCGTGCGCGGCGACGTCGGCCTGTTCGCCGACTGGCTCGAGCAGCAGCTCGGCGCGGCCGGCGGCCAGGCCGCACATGCCGCGCAGGCCTCGGGTCCGACCTTCACGTTCGCCTCGCTCGGGCTCACGGTTTCCGGCTTCGAAACCTTCAACATCATGCTCGACGGCAAGCCGGTCTCGATCGACGACGTGCTCAATGCGCCACCCGTCATCGAACCCGTGCAGGAGCTGACCACGACGGAGGACGTTGCCGTCACCGGTCAGGTGCTGGCGAGCGATCCCGACGGCGATGCGCTCAGCTGCCTCGTCAGCACTGGCCCGGCGCACGGCACCGTGGCGATGGACGCGGCCACCGGCGCGTTCACCTACACGCCCGGCGAGGGCTTCAGCGGATCCGATGCGTTCACGGTCACCGTCACCGATGCCTATGGGGCCTCGGTCGAGCAGCAGGTCAGGATCGGCGTCGAGGCGGTCGCGGACGCCCCGACCCTGGTTGTCGCCGATCCGGCCCCGGTGGCGGTCGGCGCGACGATCGTCGGCACCGCGGGTAACGACGTGATCGCCGGCACAGCCGGCGACGACGTCATCGCCGGTGGCGGCGGCAACGACATCATCAATGGCGACGGTGCGACGAGCTACACGGTCGCGCTCGACATCGCCGCCGCGCTCAACGACGCCGACGGCTCCGAGACGCTGTCGGTCGAGATCGGCGGCGTGCCCGACGGGGCGACGCTTTCCGCCGGTGCGGTGCAGGGCGACGGAACCTGGCTGCTCGCAGCGGACGACCTGCCGGGCCTCGAGATCAAGGTCGCGACGCCTGCCGATTTCACCGTCACCGTCACCGCGACCGCGACCGACGCCGGCGGCGTGACCACCTCCGTCAGTGAGAGCATGGCGGTCACGTTCGAGGCCGGGGCCGGCAACGACGTCATCTCCGGCGGCGCCGGCAACGACACGCTCGACGGCGGCGCCGGCCACGACCTCGTCGACATGAGCGGCGCCCCGGTCGGCGTGATCGTCGATCTCGGCTTCGGCACCGCCGTCGGCGATGGCATCGATACGCTCGCCAACTTCGAGGGCGTGATCGGCTCCGCCTACGGCGACGTGCTGACCGGCAACGGCGGCGACAACACCTTCTACGACGGCGCCGGCAACGACAACGTCTACGGCGGCTCGGGCAACGATACCTTCCACGCCGGTAGCGGCAGCGACCGATACAACGGCGGCCTCGGCGTCGACATCGTCGACTACTCGGCTGCAACGGGGGCGGTCGAGGTCGATCTCGGCTCGGGCACCGGCAAGGGTGGCGCCGGCGCCGACAAGCTGATCGCGGTCGAGGGTGTGGTCGGTTCTGCCTACGCCGACACACTGCGAGGAGACAAGGGCGACAATCTCCTGTCCGGTGGCGCCGGCGACGACGTGCTGCGCGGCATGCGCGGGGCGGATGTGCTCACCGGCGGGGCGGGCGCCGATACCTTCCAGCTCGCCAAGTCCGATGTGGTCTCCGGCCGGACCCACTATGGAGTCGACACCATCACCGACTTCGGCGTCGGCGACCGGCTCGATTTCTCGCAATTCTTCTCGGGCAACGTGGCCGACATCGCCGACGTTATCCGCGTCACCGAGACGGCGGACGGCACCATGCTCCGCCTCGACGCAGGCTCGGGCGTTGGCTTCGTCGATGTGGTGTTCCTCGGGGACGTGTTCGATCTCGACCTCGAGTTCCTCGAAGGCAACGGCCAGATCATCGTGTGACGGCCCAGGTCGACACGCAGCGGGGTCCGGGTGCCGGTGGCGACATGCCGCCGGCATTCGCCGTTCCGTGGGGTGGCCGGCGAAGTGCTGACCAAGCGTTAACGCGCCGCACACGTTAGGCCTTCCTTCAGTCCGCATTGGTAACGTTCGCCGACGGTGGGAAACCTCGAGACGTGGCCGATGGCCGCGAGCGGGATAACGTAATGCGTACTTCGAGGCGGATGCTGAAGCAGGTCCGGCGGGCACTGTTCGTCGCGTTCCTGTTCAGCGGCTTCATCAACCTGCTGATGCTGGCGACGCCGATCTACACCCTGCAGGTGTTCGAGACGGTGGTGCCGCTCGGCAGCATCGAGACGCTGCTCATACTGACGGCGATCGTCGCCGTCTCGATCCTCGCCCTCGCGCTGATCGAGATCGCGCGCGACAACGTGCTGCTCCGCGCCGGACTGTGGCTCGACCACGAACTCGGCCAGCACATGCTGGAGAACGGACTGCGCGCCGGGTCCGGTCCCACCGACCTGAAGCAGGATGCACGCGCGCTCGACCAGTTCCGCGCATTCGTAACCAGCACCGCCGTCACCGCACTGTTCGACGCGCCGTGGGTGCCGATCTTCCTGCTCGCGCTGTTCGCCCTGCACCCAGTCATCGGCTTGGTTGCACTCGCCGCGGCGATCCTACTGGCGATGGTCGCCTTGGTTCAGAGCCTCGCCGCCCAGCGTCTCCAGCGCGAGGCCGGACGTGCCAACGAGCGCGCCGACCAATGGTGGTCGATGATCGCCGACAATGCGCAGCTCGCCGGCGCGCTGGGTCTGTCCAGGGGCGCCTCCGAGCAGTGGGAGCACATGAACCGCGCCCACGTCGCCGGCGCCTACTCGCTCGGCAAGCGCTCGAGCTTCCTTAAGGCTGTTGCGCGCTCGGTGCGCATCGGCTCGCAGATCGCGATCTATGGCGTCGGCGCCTGGCTCGTGGTCGACAGCCAGATCACGCCCGGTGCGCTCGTCGCCTCGGCGATTCTGCTCGCCCGCGCGCTCGCCCCGCTCGAGCAGATGGTCGGCGCGGTGAAGGCGGCCGAGGCGGCTTGGCGCGCCTATCAGCGGCTGAAGGCGCTGCCGGTCGACGTCAAGGCGATCCGCATCGAGCCGAGTGCGACGATGCCGCGCCGTGGCATCACCCTCGCCGACGTGACGTTCTATCATTCGGGCCGGAAGACCCCGGCGCTACGCGCGGCCAGCCTCTCGCTGGCGCCGGGCGAATGCCTCGGCATCGCCGGACCGAGCGGCGCCGGCAAGTCGACGCTGGCCCAGTTGCTCGCCGGAGCCGTGCGGCCGACCACCGGGTCGGCCGAGCTCGACGGCGTGCCGATCGCCAGCTGGCAGCGCCACGGCGGCCGGCCGGCCATCGGCTATCTTCCCGACGAGCCAGGTCTCGTCGAGGGCAGCGTGCTCGCCAACATCGCGCGCTTCCAGGACGTGTGCCTGATGTCGGTCGCCCGCGCCGGCCTGCGCGCCGGCGTGCACGAGATCATTGCCGCGCTGCCGCAAGGCTACGACACCGAGATCGGTCCGGGCGGCGGTGGTCTCTCGCTCGGCGAGCGCCGCGCAGTGGCTCTGGCGCGCGCGCTGCATGGCGACCCGCGCGTCATCGTACTCGACGAGCCGGAGATCGGGCTCGACGGCGCGCGGCTGCGCCAGCTTCGCCGCGTGCTGGCCGATCTCAAGGCCGAGGGCATCAGCCTCGTGATTGCAACCCAGGATCCGCGCCTGCTGGCGATCGCCGACAAGGTTGCCGTCCTCAACGGCGGTGTGATCCAGGCGGTGGCCCCGCCTGCCGAGCTGACGCGCAAATCGGAGCCGCGCGCGGCGAGTGCGCATCTCGAGCCCGCCGCCGAGCAGGCCGGCTTGCATTGAGGGAGCGGTCATGAGCACCGACAAATTCTCGCGTGATGCCGCCAAGAAGGGGCCGCGCCTCGACGTGCGCGCGCCGATCGCGCTCGGCCTCTCCGTTGTCGTCGCCTTTTTCGGCATCGGGCTCGCCGTCGCCGCGCTGGCGCCGATCGACAAGGGCGTCGGACTGCCGGGCACGATCATCGTCGAGACCCGCACCAAACCGGTTCAGCACGAGCGCGGGGGCACCGTTGCGCGCATACACGTCGCCGAGGGCGAGGAGGTCGAGGCGGGGCAGCTGCTGATCAGCCTCGACACCCAGTCGCTCGACGAGCAAGTGGCGGCGCTCATGACCCAGGCCGAGGCCTCCGCACGCCAGCTCGATCTCGCCCGCCAGGAGGCCGCGACCATGGCCGAGCTGCAGAGGCGTCAACTCGCCGCCCGCTCCAAGGTGCTGGCGATTGAGCGCCAGGTCGCGGAGATCGAGAAGGAGGAGGCGAGCCTCGCCGCCCGCATCGCCGTCGCCGCGCAGGAGCGCGCGCGGGCCGAGGTCAGGGCTCCGGTCGCGGGCCGCGTGCTCCAGCTGCGCATTGCCGGCACCGGCGCGGTCGTCCAGCCCGGCGCGGCGCTGCTCGACCTAGTGCCCAAGGAGGATCGCCTCGTGATCGAGGGCCGCCTCGCGCCCAACCAGATCGAGAGCGTAAAGCCCGGCATGCCGGCCAAGGTCTGGCTATCGGGCTTGTCGTGGCGCGAGCAGCGCCCGCTCGAGGCCCGCCTCGCGTGGGTCTCCGCCGACAGCGTCGAGGACAAGCGCACCGGCCAGCCCTACTTCGTCGCACGCGTCGAGCTCGACGAGCCGCGCGCTCGCATCGCCGAGCGCATGGCGCTGCAGGCCGGCATGCGCTCGGAGATCCTGCTGCTGACCGGGCAGCGCACGCTGCTCGACCAGCTGCTCGACCCGTTGATGAGGAACGTCAACCGCGCGTTCCGCGGCTGAGCGGAGGATTGGAGACGAGGATGGCCAAGTCCGACAAGTTCATGATGCTCGTGAACGGCTCCGGCGCGTTGATCGGCGTCACGCTCGCCGGGTTCTTCCTGTGGCCGCTGCTGACCGAGGACGAGGACGCCAACGGCTGCTTTGCGCGCTACCGCGAGGCCGCCGTGTTCGGTTTTGCCAACGAAGGCGGCGAGCCGAGGTCGCCGATCGAGCTGCAGGCGCAGGCCGGACGCAGCGAGCGCGGCTTCCTGCACAATGTGGTGATCCGCGCCGCCGAGGCGGCGCCGGCGCCGGCCGTGCTCGACGTGAAGCTCGCCGACGGGGCCGAGGACGCCGGCCTGTCGTTCGACTGGCGTCCCGAGAGTCTGGTCGGCGTCAATGCCGCATGCCTGCGCTACCAGGTGCTGGTGCCCGAGGGCTTCGATTTCCGCCGCCAGGGCGTGCTGCCGGGAATCTACGGTGGCGAGCGCACGACGCTCGGCGAGCGTCCCGACGCCGCGCAGGGTATCGCCGCTCGTGTCATTTGGCGCAACAAGGGCGAGGGCGAGGTCAATGCGCAGTACTCCGGTGCCGCGCAGCGCCAGATCGGTGCCGCCGTCGGCATGCGGGCTTTCACGCTCAAGCCGGGCCGCTGGACCGCGATCGAGCAGGAGGTCGTGCTGAATACGCCGGGCGAGAAGAACGGCGTGCTGAGGCTGTGGGTCAATGGCAAGCCGAGGATCGAGGACGCACACGTCGAGTGGCGGACGGACGGGTCGCTGACCCTGTCCGGCGTGCTGGCCGATATCGGCTACGTCAAGCAACCCGGGCTCGGCAGCAAGACGGCGCAGGCCGCGGAAGGCCCGGCGACGCTTACGGTGAGCCCGCTCGAGCTCGCGTGGTAGTGGCTCCGGGAGGCTGCTCGAGACGCTGCACCAGATGCCGAAGGACTGCCGCGCTGCCACGGCGCGACATTGCCGTTTCGGCGATGCTCCTTCGTCGAAATACTTGCCTATTAGCCTAAAGTCGTATTCAATGGCGAAGTCCGAACGTGGCGCCGACACCTCTATCCCCTATCCCCCCTCGGCGTCGCGACTTCTCGCCCGCGGTCTGTCCCCCGGCCGCGGGCTTTTCTGTGCCCGGAGCCGGCCGGTGCCGCGGCAAGCTCACGACGATCCGACCGGCTTCCAGCCAGCGGACTGCGCCTCCGCCTCGCTGCAGAACCAGCGCTCGCCGCGCTTCTCGCTGACCGCGATGCCGGCATAGCGGTCGGACCACGGCAGGACGTAGATCCGGCCCTGGCGGGAGACCTGGCCCTTGATCGGGCAGCCGGCGGGCGCCTTCTGCTTGGCTTCCTCCCATAGCTTGGCGCGATAGGCGGCCGGCCTCAGCGCCTCACCCTGCCAAACGCCGGCCTTGGCCGCGCGCGCCTCCGATTCCTCGCTCGCGTAGCGGGCGAAGTAGCTCGATACCGCGAACACATGGCCCTTGCGCACCAGCTCGGCGCCCATGTCGCTTCCCTCGATCCGGCAGCGCGCCAGCACCAGCCCGTCGGCGTCGACTCCGACGCGGTCGCACTCGACCCGCCGATTGCGAACGAGCCGTCCTAGCGCCTGTGCCGCCTCGCGGCCGCAGGGCCAGCGCTTTCCGCTCGCGCGCTTGCACGACTGATTGCGATCGGGGGCCTCGACACCGTCGAGGCGCAGCATCGTGCCGGCAACGCGCAGCCGATCGCCCGCGACCGCGAGCGCCCGCCCAGCGAGCGCCCCCCGCCGTCCTTGCCCGCTCCCACTATCGCCGTGTGCGGTGACCGTCGAATCCGGCGTGGTCGCGACCGGCGGCCCGAGGGCCGCCCAGGCCAGGAGCCCGACGCCGGCCAGCGCCGCCGCGCCGACGACGCCCTGTCCATTCGGCGCCAGCTGGCCGAGCACGCGCCGGGTGACGCCGACGCGCGTTGCGTCGTCACCGCCGCCCGCGGCCTGCTCGCCGCCGGCCATTCGCGGCAGCACCAAGAGTGTCAGTGCGCATGCTGCGACGGCGAGCGCCGTGACGGTATCGGAATCGAGCCCGAACGAGATCGCGCGCCCGATCCCGGCCACGGCGGCCACGGTCGCCACCACCGCGAGTGGCACGGTGACGGCGGGGCGGCGCAACCATTCGGCGAGAGGCTCGAGCCGCGCCGCGATCGGACCCAGGTGAGGGCCGAGGCGCGCCGCGACCCGGCCCGGCAGGGACGCCAGCGCCGAGAGCGCGCCGCTCGCGCCCCGGCTCGCGGACGCGAGCCCCGCGCGACCGAGGTGGGCCCCCTTGCTGCCGGCGGCCTTGAGCCCCTCGGCGGCGACATGACCGGCCTCGGCCATTCCCCTTGCCGCCTTGAGCCGTGCTGCCTTCAGCCCGTCCGCCGCCGCTTCCCGGGCGTCGTCCAGTCGCTGGCGGCGGTGCTCGCGTCGGACCAGGATCGTGGTGCGCACGTACTTGTGCCACTCGAAGCCGTCCTTGCGCTTTCTCCAGCCGAACATGAGGTCCCCGGTCGGTTCGGTCGCTGCAAAGAGATTCGGTCGCTGCAATGAAGGATGAGCTCGGACGCGGCGTCCGTGGCGCCTGCGACGCGGCCGAGCGCGGCAAGCCTGGCGGGCAATGATGGCATGGCTTCGGCGGCCGGCAATGGCGCCGGCCGACTTGGCCGTGGACGATCCGCTCCGTCCCGGATAGGAATTGCGCCGATGTGGCCGTCACGCGGCGGACGCGGACTTTTGCTCATGCCAATTGGAAGGTGCCCATGACCGACGCCGGTCGTCACTTCGCTCCGATCGTGCTGGCCGCCGGATGGCTCGGGCTCGCGGCAGGGCTGGCCTTGGCGCCGCGTCCGGGGCTCGCCGCCAAGGACGTGGGGCCGCAGAGCTCCGCCTGCGACGGCGAGGCGAAGGGCACTCCCGCCTGGCAGGCCTGCGTCGGCGCCGCCCACGACGGCCTCTCCGATGCCGAGGCGTTCTACGCCGGCTACTGGCTGGCGCGCGAGGGCCGCTATGCCGAGGCGCTGGCCTACCTGCGCCTGCCCAAGGTGCCGGACGCCCGGGTCCTGACCTACATCGGCTTCGCCACCCGCAGGCTCGGCGATGTCGACGGAGCGCTGCCATACTATGCTCGCGCCCTGTCACTCGATCCCGACTATGCGGTCGCTCGCGCTTACCTGGGCGAGGCCCATCTCGCCCGCGCCGAGGTCGATCGCGCCAAGGCCGAGCTGGCCGAGATCGCGCGCCGCTGCGGCACCGCCTGCCCCGAGTACGTCGACCTGGCGGGCCATGTGTCGCGCTACGAGGCGGGCCACCCCGGACGCGGCTGAGCGCGTCTCGCCGCGCAGTTGAGCGCCGATCCGGCAGGGTCGCCCCGTAAGACGCGCCGTACCCACAAATTTGCCTTGATTGTCCCCGACTTTTGGGAAACAGATGTTGCGTGGTGCAAATTGGCGACAGGGGCCGAATCGTCCGGTCGCCGCGAGAGCGCGGAGCGCGCGCCGGACTGCATCACGATCGTGGTTTGGCGATCCGGGGGGATTGGGTTGGTCGCGCGTCGATCGTGGAGATTTCGCCGCCAAACGCGGCGCCACCAGACCGGGCACCAGCAGCTCCCTCGAATGATCGGCATGGAGAGAGACTCGTCGCGCCGAGGCGCGGCGATCGGAAGCGGTCGCGTGCGAGCGTGACCACGACTGCGGGAAGTGCGTGAGCCGTTGCGTGGGCGGCGATGTGTAGCGTTGGGTGACACACTGTCCCGAGGTTTTGCGTAATGGGATTCGACCTACCCACGGATTTGCCGGGCACCATCGGAGCTGACCGGCCGGTGGCCAGAGCCAAGTCCGCCAACCAGATCGGCGGCCCGCTCGAGGATGTCCGCAGCCGTCTGATGCGGCTCGCGGTGCAGCTGCGCGACTATCTGGACGAGCACGCACAGCCGCTGCTGGTCGAGAGCCAGCGGCTGCTCGAGAGCCGCACCTGCCGGATCTCGGTCATCGGCCAGATCAAGGCCGGCAAGAGCACCTTCATCAACGCGCTGGCGCAGAAGCCGGGTCTGCTGCCGACCGATATCAATCCCTGGACCGCGGTGGTCACGCAGCTGAGCTTCGGCCGGCCGCCGAGCCCCGACGGGCATGCCGCGACCTTCCGCCTGTTCTCGACCGAGGAGTGGAAGAGCCTCGCCGAGGGCGGCGGTCGCCTGCGCGAGCTGACCGAGCGCCTGGTGCCGGAGTTCCAGCCCGAATTGCTGCGCGCCCAGCTCGAGGTCATGCGCAAGCGGGCGGAGCGCCGGCTCGGGCCCGAGTTCCACCAGCTGCTCGGTCAGGTGCATCGCTATACCGAGATCACGCCCGATCTGTTGAGCGACTACATCAGCGCCGGCGACGACTACACCGAGAGCGCCACCGGCGCCCGGCGCCAATATTCCGACATCACCCGCACCGCCGAGCTTTCCCTTGCCGACGGGCCGTTCGCGTTCCCGGTCACGCTGATCGACACGCCCGGCACCAACGATCCGTTCCTGGTCCGTGACGAGATCACGAGGCGCAGCCTCGAGGACACCGAGATCTACCTGTTCGTGATCTCCGCCCGCCAGCCGCTGTCGGCGACCGACATCTCGATGCTGCGGCTGCTCAACGGCCTGCACAAGGATCGCATCGTCGTCTTCATCAATCGCACCGATCAGCTCGCCGATCCGGTCGCCGACGCCGCCGCGATCAAGGCGAGCGTCGAGGAGCGCCTGCGGGTCGAGTTTCCCCAGCTCCAGATTCCGGTCGTCACCGGCAGCGCGTGGTGGGCCAACCTTAGCCTCGAGTCGGAGAAGACCGATTTCGCACGCACGCTGAAGCCCTCGGCCATTGCCGCGCTACGCGAGTTCGGCCTGCCGGCCACGATCGACGTGGCCTCGCCCCACCTGTCGAGCGTCGAGCGCTCGCGGATCGCGGTAGCGCTGCATACGGGCTCCGGGCTGCCGGCCGTGGCCGCCACCGTGACCCGGCTGATGAGCAACGGTGCCAGCGCACTATTGCTCAGGCAGATCACGACCTGCTTCCTCGAGCTGGTGCGCTCGGCGGAGATCTCCTCCGAGATGGAGCTGCGCTCGATCCGCCAGATCCTCGAGGCCAAGCGCACCAAGGCCGAGACGGTCGGCGTCAAGATCAAGCAGGAGGCGGATTCGCTCGCCCTGTTCGAGCAGCGCGCCCGCCAGCTGCGCGAGTCCTTCCAGCAGATCGAGGCCCAGCTCGGCTCGATGATCGCCCAGAGCATGGGCCGCGTACGCGAGGATCTGCGCCGCATCGTCACCCAGTTCTCGGAGGAGGCGGCGCGGTTGATGATCGTCGCCCTCGACCGTCGCCAGCACGGCCGGTCGTGGGTCTGCGATGCGATGCCGCTCCGCCACCGTCTGGAGGAGGCCTACGTCACCTCCTTCCGCGAGGTCTACGCCGAGCTCCAGCACATCGAGCGCATCCTCTATCCGCAGCTGAAGTCGATCATCGACTCGCAGTTGCCGGGCTACGGCAGCCGGTTCATCGTCGAGACCAGCGGCCAAGGCGAGCCCTATCCGAGCGTTGCCCGTCTCACTGACACCGTCGTGCTCGATCTCGGCATCTCCTGGTGGCGGCAGTGGTTTGCCGCCAAGCCCGATGCTCAGGAGCGGGCGCTGGATCTCAAGCGTCTCATCCGCGCCGACTTCTTCCCCGTCGTCGACGAGCTGGTCGCAGACGCCGAGGCCCAGCTCGGCAAGCGGGTCGGCCGCACGCTGGTGCAGGCTTCTGCCGTCGGCGACACACTGATCGACACCATCGCCAAGCGCCGCACTGAGCTGGCGCGCGAGCAGGATGGTGTGCTCGGCATTCCGGGCGGCAATGCGACGCTCGAGGATTTCGAGCGCGAGCAGCTCGCCCGCGCGCAATACTGCGCCAAGCGCAAGGAGACCTGCGCCGGGTTCGTCGTCGAGCTCGAGCGCCTGCTCAACGTCCTGCAACCCGCCGACGCCGAGGAGAAGAGGCCGTCATGACCGAGATGATCGCCACCGGCACCAGCCTGATCGTCGCTCCCGCCGTCCACCTGGGAAGATCAGGCGACCGCCGCCACGTCGCCAGGCTGGCGGGCCGGCTCGCCCGCGGTCTCTCGCGGCCGCCGCGCCTCGCGGTCATCGGCGAGTTCAACACCGGCAAGTCGACGCTCGCCAATGCGCTGCTCGGCGCCCGGGTGCTGCCGACGAATGTCGAAGCCAACACCGGCCTGCCGATCCTGGTGCGCTACGCGTCGCGGGCCCGCCTCGAGCTCGAGTTCACCGACGGCGTGCGCCGGCCAATCTCGTGGTTCGATCACGAGCGGGTCAAGTTCGACAATGCCAAGCTGCTGCATCTGTGGATGCCGCTCGAGCGCTTGAAGGCGTTCGAGCTGCTGGACACGCCGGGCCTCGCCACCGGCAACGAGGAACTCGACCGGCGCGCGCTCGCCGCCAGCCGCACGGCCCACGTCGCGGTTTGGTGCACCTCGGCGACGCAGGCATGGAAGGCGAGCGAGCATCGCGTCTGGCAGGGCCTCCCGGGCCGCATGCGCTCGCGCAGCCTGCTGGCGGTGACGTTCCGCGACGTGCTCGCCTCCGAGCGCGACGAGAGGAAACTCGCGGCGCGGCTCAGCGTCGAGGCCGGGCCCCATTGCAGCAAGGTCGCGCTCGTCTCCTCGGAGGACGCCGCCCGCGCCCAGGTTGCCACCCGCTCGGCCGATCTCGAACTGTGGCGCGCGAGCGGGGGCTCCGCGGTCCTCGCCGGGGTTCAGACGCTGGTCTCGCAGGTGATCTCGCAGCGGCTCACTTCCGCCGAGCGCCTGCTGCAGAGCCTGCTGCCAAGCGAGACGCCGCGCGAGGAGCCATCGTTCGCGCTGCTGCCGGACGACGAGACCGTGGTGCCCGAGGTGGCGCCGACGCTGGACGAGCACGAGGTCGCCCGCGCCGCCTCGGCTTGAGCGCTCACCCCTCGGCCCAGTCGGCCAACCTGCCGAGGAAAGCCTGGCACCGCTCGAGTTCGGAGATGGCGATCCATTCGTCGGCGGTGTGCGCCTGGGCGATATCGCCGGGACCGATGACCACCGCCGACGTGCCGGCGTCCTGGTAGAGGCCTGCCTCGGTCGCGTACGAGACCGCGTGCGTCTCGTTCACACCCGCGAGCTTCAGCGCCAGCGCCACCACCTCGGAGCCCGCCGCGGCGACGAACGGCGGCACCTCGTTGACGCGACGAATCTCGATGTCGGCTTCCTCGGCGACCGCATGCATCTCCGGCAGGCACTCGCGTGCCGCGAAATCGACGATGCGTCGCTCGATGGCCGCCAGGTCGAGCCCCGGCAGCGCGCGAACCTCGAAGCCGAGCCGGCACGACACCGGCACGATGTTGGAGGCTGTGCCGCCCTCGATTCCAGTGATCTGCAGTGTGGCGTATGGCGGGTCGAAACGAGCGTCGCGCGCCGTCTGCTCGAGCTCGGCTTCGATCCGCGCCAGCTCGCCCATCAGCCGACCGGCATAGGCGACCGCGTTGACGCCGAGCGGGGCCATGCTCGAATGCGCGGCCCGGCCCTTGACCGTGATCTGCCAGCGCGCCGGACCCTTGTGCGCATCGACGACGCTCATCCGCGTCGGCTCACCGACGATCACCATGCGCGGCCGGACGAGGCGCGTGCCGAGCCTGCCGATCATTCCTCGGACGCCGACGCAGCCGATCTCCTCGTCGTAGGAGAAGGCGATGTGAATGGGCGTCGCGAGCCGGCGGCTGACGAGGTCGGGCACTGCGGCCAGCGTGCAGGCGAGAAAGCCCTTCATATCGGCGGTGCCGCGAGCGTAGAGGCGGCCATCGCGCGCGACGAGCCTGAACGGGTCGCTGCTCCAGGTTTGACCCGTCACCGGCACCACGTCGGTGTGGCCGGACAATGCGACGCCGCCGGCACCCTGGGGTCCGATCGTCGCGAACAGGCTTGCCTTAGCGCCGTCCTCGCTCGCGATGCGCTCCGCTGCGACGCCGCACCCAGCGAGATAGTTCTCGACGAAGCCGACGAGCGCGAGGTTGGAATTGGCGCTGGTGGTGTCGAACGCCACGAGGCGCTCGAGCAGCGCGATTGCCGCCGCCGCGGAGCCTGTGGCGGAGGAGTTCATGTCGCCTCAGTTCACGCTGCGGATCGCGAACGGGCTGTCGAGCGAGAACGCCGGCACCGCGATATCGAACAGCTCGCCGCGCGTGTTCGACATCTGGTAGCTGCCGAACATGATGCCCGACGGTGTCTCGAGCGGACAGCCGGAGGTGTAGCTGAACGACTCTCCGGGCGCGATCACCGGCGTCTGGCCGACGACGCCCGGACCCCGCACCTCCTGCCGCCGCCCGTTGGCATCGGTGATGTGCCACACCCGCGAGCGCAGCTGCACCGTCTCCTCGCCGTCGTTGGAGATCGTCACCGTGTAGGCCCAGAAGAAGTAGCTCTCGTCGGGCGACGATTGCTCCTCCATGTATTGCGGCGAGACGCTGACGCGGATGTTGCGCGTCGATGCCTCGTAGCCGGTGCTCTGGCCTGGTCTGCTGCTCTGTGGTCGCATGGGCACGCAATCTAAGCGCCGGCGGTGCCGGGTCAATGGGTGATCGCGCTCAGGCGCTCCGCGCCGTCCGGAGCGCCCGATCGAGGTCTTCGATCAGGTCCTCCACCGCCTCGAGACCAACCGAAAGGCGGATCATGCCGTCGCCGATACCGAGCTCGGCACGCACCTCGGGTTTCAGCCGCTGGTGGGTGGTCGTGGCCGGATGCGTGACGAGGCTCTTGGCATCGCCGAGGTTGTTGGAGATGCGAATGATCTCGAGCGCGTTGAGGAAGTGGAACGCGCCTCTCTTGCCGCCGGCGATGTCAAAGGTCACGATCTGGCCGCCGCCGAGCATCTGCCGACGCGCCAGTTCTGCCTGCGGATGATCTGCCCGCCATGGATACAATACGCGCTCGACGCCGTCCTGGGCCGCGAGGTGGTCGGCCAGGCGGGCGGCGGCTTCGGTCGCGGCCTTGACCCGGATCGGCAGCGTCTCGAGCCCCTTGAGCATCACCCAGGCGTTGAACGGGCTCAGCGCCGGTCCGGTCTGGCGCAAGAAGTCCTGCAGGTGGTCCTTGAGGAACTGGGCCGAGCACAGCACGAGCCCGGCGAGGCAGCGGCCCTGGCCGTCGATGTGCTTGGTCGCCGAATAGACCACGACGTCGGCTCCGAACTCGAGCGGGCGCTGCAACATGGGCGTCGCGAACACGTTGTCGACGATGACGATCGCGCCCGCCGCGTGCGCGATCTCCGACACGGCGGCGATGTCGATGAGCTCGAGGGTCGGATTGGCGGGCGTCTCGAAAAACACCGCCCGCGTGTTGGGCCGCATCGCCTTGCGCCATGCATCGAGATCGCGCCCGTCGATCAGCGTCGCGGCGATGCCGAGCCGCGGGCAGAGGTCCTCGATGACATAGCGGCACGAGCCGAACATCGCGCGGCCCGCGACGATGTGGTCGCCGGCGCCGAGGCGCGAGAGCACCGCCGCCGTTACCGCTGCCATGCCGGTCGCCGTCGCCCGCGCCACCTCGGCTCCCTCGAGCAGCCGGATGCGCTCCTCGAGCATCGTGACGGTCGGATTCCCGAACCGGCTGTACTGGTAGCCCGGCTCCTCGTTCCTGAACCGCGCCTCCGCCTGCTCGGCGCTGGCGTAGACGAAGCCCTGGGTCAGGAACAGCGCCTCCGAGGTCTCGCCGAACTGCGAGCGCATGGCGCCGCCGTGCACGAGCCGCGTCTCCGGCCGCCAGCTCGCGGGGTCGGGCGTCTTGCGGTCGGTCGTGCTCATTGCGCGTCTCCGTGTCTACCGGGCCACGGGTCCCGGACAACAAAAAACCCCGGCGCTGCTCGGCGCGGCCCTAAAGCCGTGCGCCCGTTGCCAGGGTTTGCGCGCGGCCCTTTAGCGAGTTGTTTAACGTGGCTGCAAGCCGGCCGGCCAAATCACCACGGAACGAGGGGGGATTAGCCCCGATCGGCTCTTGGCGTCAAGGGGCTCATGGGCTAGCCCTGATCGGATCGCAGGGCGATTCAGTTCATTCGGCTGCGCTGGCGCCTTCCTTCTCCGATGGGGAGAAGAGCTTGCCCCGGACCTGATCCGGGGTGCCCCGAAGGGGCGGATGGGGGCTTCGCCACACCGGCCTTGCCAGCGGCTCGTCCCTCACCCTCCCTTCGGGCACCCTCTCCGGTCCCGGGAGAGGGAAGGGAGAGCCGGGGACAGGAACTGAATTGCCTTGGATCGGACCGGGGAAGCAGGGACGTGGGGCCGATGGCGAAGGTGACGGCAAGAGCGAAGGCGACGGCGACGGACGCGGCCGAGGCCGAGGCTCCGCTCGGCCGGGCCGTGGCCAACGGCATCCTGCCGACGCAGGCGATCCGCGCCCTCGTCAGCGCCCGCGCGCTGAGGCTCGCCGAGCCGCTGGCCGAGGGCCAATTGCAGCCGGCGAGCGTCGATCTCCGTCTCGGCGCCAAGGCCTACCGCGTGCGGGCAAGCTTCCTGCCCGGCCCCGGCGCTGCAATCGCCGACCGGATCGCGGATCTGAAGCTGCACGAGTTCGACCTCACCGGTGGAGCCGTGCTCGAGACCGGCTGCGTCTATATCGTGCCGCTGCTCGAGAGCCTCGTGCTTCCCGCCTCGATCGCCGGCGCCACCAATCCGAAGAGCTCGACCGGCCGCCTCGATGTCTTCACCCGCGTCATCGCCGAGGGCGTCAACGCCTTCGACCTGGTGCCGGCCGGCTATCACGGTCCGCTCTACGCCGAGATCTGCCCGCAGACCTTCCCGGTCGTCGTGCGCAAGGGCTCCAAGCTGACCCAGCTGCGCTTCCGCGTCGGCGATCCGACCGAGGGCGACGCTGCGCTGGCCGATCTCAACGCGCGCGAGACGCTGGTCGCCGGGGCGGTAGCCGACATCAAAGGCGGCATCGCGCTCTCGGTCGACCTGGCCGGTGCCGGCTCCGGTCTCGTCGGCTACCGCGCCAAGCGCCACACCGGCGTCGTCGACATCGACGCACCGGGCTCCTGCGCCATCGACGAGTACTGGGAGCCGATCGCCGCCAGCAGGGCGCGCCGACTGATCCTCGATCCCGACGAGTTCTACATCCTCGCATCGAAGGAGGCCGTGCACGTGCCGCCGACGCACGCCGCCGAGATGATGCCCTTCAACCCGCTGGTCGGCGAGTTCCGCGTCCACTACGCGGGCTTCATGGACCCGGGTTTCGGGCACGCGGCGGCCGGCGGCAGGGGCTCGCGGGTGGTGCTCGAGGTGCGCTCGCACAAGGTGCCGTTCATCCTCGAGGACGGCCAGATCGTCGGCCGCCTCGTCTACGAGCGCATGGTCGAGATCCCCGAGATCCTCTACGGCCGCGACATGGGCAGCCACTACCAGGCGCAGGGCCTCAAGCTGTCGAAGCATTTCCGATGAGCGAGCTGCTGCCGCTGGCGCGCCTTGGCGACGACTGTTAGTCTGCCGATCGTCCGGCGTCGACAGTGCGGCTCGCTTGCGCGGAGTGTGTCATGCGTCAGGCCATTGCTTCGATCGTTGCTGCACTCGTTTGTCTTCTCGCGGCCTCGCCTCCCGCCACTGCCGATGTGCCGGGCCTTCCCGGCTGGACGGCCAACCCCTCGCCCAACGGACTGTTGCTCGCCTCGCCGAGTGATTCCCTCGGCGGGGTGATGTACCTGCTGCCGGTGGTAGCGCCGCTTCAGCGCCGGCCCGGCCAGTGGCTCGCGAGCCTCGTCGATCAGGCGATCGGCAAGGAGGCGACCGTGTCGTCGCGCTCCGGAGTCCTGCGCGAGGGCAGCCTGTTCAAGGAGGCGGTTCTCCTGCGCGACAAGGACGGCGCCGAGATCTACCTGACGGTGGTCGCCTACAAGACGGCGCACGGCCACCAGGCGCTGGTGCTCCTCTATCCGACGACCATCGCCGACGACGATCCGCGCGTCGAGCAGGCGCTCGAGCACATGGCGACGCTGTGGAAGAGCGGGTTCCATCTCGCCGCCAGCGGAGGCGCGGCGCCGTCCGACACGCCGCCGAGCTCGCCGCCGGTGGCGAGCAGCGGCGGTAGCGGCAAGCCGCCGCGCCAGCGCAATTGCCGTCGCGAGCCGGTCTGGGGCCAGCGCATCTCCGCCTTCTGCAAGCCGACCGGCATCTGCCCCGACCGCGTGATCAAGGAGTACCGTACGGTCTGCGATTGAGCGGCGAAATCCCCTCTCCTCATAAATACGGGCTGAGGGTCAGGGTGAGGGGCGGACGCTGGTCGCGACGCGAGGAGCCGCCGCCACGCACGGGTAGCGGCTCAGCTCGTCGCCTTGATGGCGGCGAAGCGGATGGCGGGCGCGCGCTCGGCGGTCCATTCGAGGTTGAAGGCCGAGGTGGCGAGGAACACCGGCGCGCCGTCGCGATCGAGGGCGGTCTGCGAGCGGTGCTTCTCCATGAAGCGGGCGAGCTCCGTCTTGTCGTCGCTGGTGATCCATCTCACCGTGTCGCTCGGCGCGCTCTCGAATCCGATCGGCAGCCCGTACTCGTTCTGCAACCGGTCGGCGAGCACGTCGAGCTGCAGGGCGCCGATCACGCCGACGATCGGCTGCGTGCCGTCGACGGGCGAGAACAGCTGCACGACGCCTTCCTCCGCCATCTCGGCGAGCGCATCCTTGAGCTTCTTGGCGCGGATCGCGTCCTCGAGCCGGATGCGGCGCAGGATCTCGGGTGCAAAGCTCGGGATGCCGAGGAAGGTCACGTCCTCGCCTTCCGTCAGCGCGTCGCCGATGCGGAGCATGCCGCGGTTCGGAATGCCGACCACGTCGCCGGCATAGGCCTCCTCGGCCAGCGAGCGGTCCTGGGCGAAGAAGAACTGCGGCGCCTGCAATTGGAAGACGCGTCCGGTGCGCACGAGCTTGACCTTCATGCCGCGCGTCAGCCGGCCTGAGCACACGCGCATGAACGCCATGCGGTCGCGGTGATTGGGGTCCATGTTGGCCTGGATCTTGAAGATGATCCCGGTCATCGCCGCCTCGGTCGCCTCGATCGTGCGGGTCGCGGCATGTTGGCTCCTCGGCATCGGTGCATGGGCGACGAGCACGTCCAAGAGGTCGCGCACACCGAAATTCCGCAGCGCGCTGCCGAAGTACACCGGCGTCAACGTGCCGTGGCGGAACTGCTCGAGGTCGAACCGAGTGCACGCGCCGCGAACGAGATCAATCTCGTCGCGCCAGCGGGCGAGGTCGTCGGCCTCCAGCAGCGTCTCGAAAATCGCATCGTCGGGACCCGAGACGGGCGTGCCGGCGGGGTCCTGATCCATGCGCCGGATGCGCGGCTCGTAGAGGTCGAACGTGCCTCGGAAGTCGCGCCCGCGCCCGACCGGCCAAACCATCGGAGCCGTATCGAGAGCCAGAGTGCTGGCGATCTCATCCAGGAGTTCGAGGGGCTCGCGGCTCTCGCGGTCCAGCTTGTTGACGAAGGTGATGATCGGGATGTCGCGCAACCGGCAGATCTCGAACAGCTTGAGTGTCCGCGCCTCGATGCCCTTGGCCGCGTCGATGACCATGATCGCGGAATCGACCGCGGTCAGCGTCCGGTAGGTGTGATCGGAGAAATCCTCGTGGCCCGGCGTGTCGAGCAGGTTGAACACAGTGCCGGCATACTCGAACGTCATCACCGAGGTCGCGACCGAGATGCCGCGCGCGCGCTCGATCGCCATCCAGTCCGAGCGCGTGTTGCGCTTGTCCTTCTTGGCTTTGACCTGGCCGGCGAGCTGGATCGCGCCGCCGAACAGCAGCAGCTTCTCGGTCAGCGTCGTCTTGCCGGCGTCGGGGTGCGAGATGATCGCGAACGTCCGCCGGCGCGCAACCTCGCGCGCGATCGCGTCGCGGCCGGGCGCGGGGCGCGCGGCGATGGCCTCGGCAGCTGGCGCTTCACTATCTTTCTGGAGCTGATCGTCCACGTCGACGGCTTTCTCCCTGATTGAGCGGGCGTTGCCATAGCACCTTTTGCCCGCCGGGTGGGGCGCAAATCGTCGGTTGTGGACTGGGGTCACTCCCGCGAGGATGGAGGGTCAAACCGGCTGGTCGACCTTGAAGGCGCGCTTGCCCGCCTCGGCCGAGCGCCAGGCGAGCTTGTCGCGCAGCGAGACGACGGTGCCGATGATGATGATCGCCGGGCCGGGAAGGCCGGCCTCCGCCACGCGCTCGGCCAGGTTCGCCAGAGTGCCAGTGACGACGCGCTGGTTGGACCGGGTGCCGTTGTCGATTACCGCAGCCGGCAGGTCGGGGTCGGCGCCGCGGGCAATGAACTCGCGGCTCAGGCTCGTGAGGTGCTGCAGACCCATGTAGACGGCAATCGTCTGATGCGGTTGCAGAAGCGTCTTCCAATCGAGTTCGAGCTTGCCGTCGGCGCGGCCGTGGCCGGTGACGAAGATGCACGACTGCGCGTGGTCGCGATGGGTGAGCGGGATGCCCGCGTAGGCCGCGCAGCCGGCAGCGGCAGTGATGCCCGGGACGACCTGGAACGGGATGCCGTGCTCGGCCAGCGTCTCGATCTCCTCGCCGCCGCGCCCGAAGATGAACGGGTCTCCGCCTTTCAGTCTCAGCACGCGTTTGCCGGCCTGGGCGAGGCGGACCAGCAGCCGGCTGATCTCCTCCTGCGGCACGATGTGGTCCTGCGGCAGCTTGCCGACATAGATGCGCTCGGCCTCGCGGCGAACGAGACGAAGCACCTCCTCGCCGACCAGGCGGTCATGGACGACGACATCGGCGCGCTGCATCAGGTGGAGCGCGCGGAAGGTCAGGAGGTCGGGGTCGCCCGGGCCGGCACCGACGAGGTAGACCTCGCCGAGCGGAGGGCCCGCTTCGGCTCCGTGCGCCGCTTGTTCCAACGCGTCGTCGATCGCAGCCAATGCCGCCTCGTCATTTCCGGCGAGCAGCAGGTCGGCGGGCGTTCCCTCCAGCACCCGCTCCCAGAACCGCCGGCGTTCCGTCGCGCCGGCGAGCCGCGTATTGACCTTCTCGCGGTACGCGCCGATGAAGCGCGCCAGCGTGCCATAGGCAGCCGGCATCCAGCTTTCGATGCGCGCCTTGATGATGCGGCCGAGGATCGGCGACGTGCCGGCAGTCGAGATTGCCACCACCAGCGGGCTGCGGTCGACGATCGACGGCATGATGAAATCCGACAGCTCCGCGGTGTCGGCGACGTTGACCAGTGCGCCGGCCGCCCGCGCCATCTCGACGAGGTGCCGGCTCTCCTCCTCGCCGCCGAGCACGCCGAAGACGAGCAGGTGGCCGGCGAGCGCCGCGGCCGTAGCGGGCTCGGAGACCAGCGTGAAGCGCGGATTGGCGGCGAGCTCGGCCAGCTCCCCGCACGGCTCGGACGCGAATGCCGTGACGCGCGCGCCGGCTCTCAGCGCCATTTCCGCCCTGCGCGCCGCCTGCACGCTGCCGCCGACGACGGCGATGCGCCGCTCGCGCACATCAATGAAAACCGGAAGCTGGTCCATGCGGCTCCTCTGCGCGTTCCGTTCCGCGTCAGGCAGCGGGCGACTCGTCGTCTGTGGCCTCGCCGGCGTGCTCGCCCCGCGCCCAGGCAACGAGCGTCGTGCCCCATTTCTCGGCCGTTGCGGCGTCGATGTCGAGCTGGGTGATGCGGTGGCCCTCGCGAATCACGGTGCGTAGCAGCCGCATGTCACCCTCGAGGGTGACCTCGTCGAGCTTCACCTCGCGCCGATAGGGCGCGGCGATCGTCGCCAGCCGCTTCCTCGCGATCTCGCTCACGCTCCCTCCTTGCGCAGCGGCGCCGACAACTTGTCCTGGCGGTTGAACACGGACTCGAGCCGCCACTGCCAGTCGCGCGGCGTGTCGGGGAAGTCCGGCTTGATGTCGAACACGAGGAAGATCTCGCCGTCGCGCGCGCGCGCGATAACGAGGCTCTCGAAGTCGGCGAACGAGTTGATCTGCGGGTTCTGGATGATGAGGTCGCTGACGAGTGCCACGGCCGTCTCTCTCCCTGAATGCTGGTCGTAGTTCGGCTCACATTCCGGTGCGGGTGTCGCGCACCCGGTCGTAGGAGCGGATGCGGTAGAGCAGGCGCCCCTTGTTCTCGCCCTCGGCATCGACGAACGCGGTGCGCAGATGGGGCACGTTGTTGCAGATGACGCCCTGGCCAGGATCGAGTCGCCCCTTTAGCACGAGCGGGTCGGTGTCGAGGATGCGCTCGAGCGTGGCGACGGCGGCGTTCGTCACGGGGTCGTCGCGCCAGGCGATGTTCCGCTTCCTGGCCGTGAAGCGCATGTTGAGCGCGCCCGTATCGGGATCGACGACGAACACGGGCCCGACGTTCGCAGGCCGCTCGCGGCCGTCGTCCTCGATATGGGCCGGAATGGTCATGGCCTCGGGGTGCATCAGCGCGGCAATGTAGGCCGGATTCTCCTCGCGCAGGCGGATATAAAGGATGTCGTGGTCGACGAGGGCGCTCTCTCCGCCCTCTCTGGCCGCGCGCACGCAGTGTAGCAGCATCGCGCGGATCAGCCGTGAGGGGCCCTCGTAAGTGTAGTAGCCGTCCGTGTGCCAGCCGAGCGCCCTGTTGGTATAGGGGATGAAGTCGGCACGGCTCGGGGCATCCGAGACCTCGAGTGCGACCATGCCGTCGACGTCGGCCGAGCGGTGGGTCTCGTAGTGCTCGAGGCCGAAGTGGCGCGCGAACGCGATCAGCTTGGCGCGCGCCTCGATCGTATCTGCGACCGGCTCGGCGGCGCGGTACACGGCCATATTGGCGCGCCGGCAAAGGTCGAGGATCGCCTCCGTCTCGACTGCAGTCGGCCGCTCGAGGTCGGCGACCGGCACCTCGAGCTCGTCGAGCGACGCCGGCGCCTCGGCCAGCTTGCGGTCCCGCCAGCGACAATACGCCGCAGCCGCGTCCAGCGAGAATGGGCTCGGGTCGGGGGTGGCGAGGGACGCGGTCGTGGCGGTCTCTAGCATCGAATCCTCAGCTACGGGCTCGGAAATAGCTGAAAAAAAATGAACGCTCTGTCTGATGTGAGCCTCCGGACCCCGCACATTCAATCCGTTCGGGGTGCGACCTGGGGCAGCGGTCCGCGTCCCGCCTCGAGCCCGGCCCCGTGCCGGCGGCCAAGCCATGGTGCATTGCGGTAAGATAATCCCGAGTATTGCGATTTTTCATGCCGATAGTCTGTCGAGGCAGGCCGTAATGCTGCGGGTGCGAAAGGTTAGGCGCAGGGTTGTTTTCAACATCGCCAGTCAACAACGGCAAAGCCTCATATTCAAGAGTGTTGATATGACCCGGAAGTTGGCATAGCATTCCTTTACGTCCCGCAGTGACGAGCGGTGGGTGCTGCCTCGGCGCTTGGCGGCATAGCTACTGGTGCAGGGCCCGGTCCACGACGAGAGCGGTGGCGCGGATGGGGCATCGACGCGAAAGAGGACGCCCTCACGAGAGGGCTTTTCGGGAGGAGTGAAATGGCGAACTCGGACTTCTCAGCCAAGTCGTGGGCCGATTTCGTGATCGGCATGTCCGCGGACGGCGGCGGGGCGACCGGCGAGGGTGGCACGAATCGCCACGCGACGCCGATGCTCGACGAGCTCGAGAGCGGCCCGTGGCCGAGCTTCATCACCGGCCTCAAGCGGCTGCGCGACAGCAAAGGCAAGCAGTACGCGCCGATGATGAACGATCTGCTCGGCCAGCTCGAGCATTCCTACGAGAACCGGCTCGGCTACTGGAAGGGCGGCACGGTCTCGGTATTCGGCTACGGCGGCGGCGTCATCCCGCGCTTCTCCGAGGTCGCCGACAAGTTCCCCGCCTCCAAGGAGTTCCATACGCTCCGCGTCCAGCCGCCGGCGGGCTATCACTACACCACCGACCTGCTGCGCCAGATGTGCGACCTGTGGGAGGAGCACGGCTCCGGCCTGATCGCCTTCCACGGCCAGTCCGGTGATATCATGTTCCAGGGCGCCACCACCGAGAACGTGCAGAAGGCGTTCGACGCCCTGAACGAGATGGGCTTCGATCTCGGCGGGGCCGGCCCGGCACTCCGCACCTCGATGAGCTGCGTCGGTCACGCGCGCTGCGAGATGTCCAACTACGACGAGATCAAGGCGCACCGCGAGGTCATCAACGAGTTCCTCGACGAGATGCACCGTCCGGCGCTGCCCTACAAGTTCAAGTTCAAATTCTCCGGCTGCCCCAACGATTGCGTCAACGCCATCCATCGCGCCGACTTCGCGGTGATCGGCACGTGGCGCGACGACATGAAGGTCGACCAGGAGGAGGTGAAGGCCTACGTCGCGAGGCAGGGCCGCAAGTACACCATCGACCACGTCATCGCCATGTGCCCGACGCGTGCGCTGTCGCTCAACGACGACAACACGCTGGAGGTCGACAACAAGGCCTGCGTGCGCTGCATGCACTGCCTCAACGTGATGACCAAGGCGCTCTCTCCGGGCGACGACAAGGGTGCGTCGATCCTGATCGGCGGCAAGCGCTCGCTGAAGGTTGGCGACCTGATGGGCACGGTCGTCATTCCGTTCATGTCGCTCAAGACCGACGAGGACTACGACAAGCTGAAGGCGTTCGCGCGCACGGTGCTCGAGTTCTTCGCCGACAACGCTCTTGAGCACGAGCGCGTCGGCGAGACCATCGACCGTATCGGCCTGCCGACCTTCCTCGAGGCGATCGGCGTGGATCCGGATCCGAACATGGTCCGCCATCCTCGCACCTCCTGCTACGTGCGTACCGACGACTTCACCGAGGAAGCGGAGAAGTACTTCGAGCGCAAGCTGCACAAGGACAAGGTCAAGGGACCGGTCGCCGCCGAGTGAGGCGGCGGCTCGGGCGGTCGCCGTGTGCGGCCGCCCGCCAGCCCAGTTGGACAGAGGAAGAGGTCGTAAGTCGCCTGGGTTGTCCCGTGGCGCCAGCGACAGTGTGAGGATTTCAGGATGAGCCAGACAGCGACCGAAGCCAAGAAGCCGCGGCCCCCGATCGAGAGCGGCGTGCCGGACCCGTTCCCGTTCATGCACCCGCTGATGAAGAAGAACTACGGCAATTGGGAGTGGCACGATCGCCCGCGTCCCGGCGTGCTGCATCACGTCGCGAAGAGTGGCGACGAGATCTGGACCGTGCGCGCCGGCACGCAGCGCCAGATGGACGTCTACACGATCCGCAAGCTGTGCGACATCGGCGACCAGCACGGCGAGGGCTTCGTGCGCTTCACCACGCGCTCGAACATCGAGTACATGGTGTCGAAGTTCGAGAAGGTGCCGGCGCTGATCAAGGCGCTGAACGAGGCCGGCTTCCCGGTCGGCGGCACCGGCAACTCGGTGTCGATGATCTCGCACACCCAGGGCTGGCTCCACTGCGACATCCCGGGCACCGACGCCTCCGGTGTCGTCAAGAGCCTGATGGACATGATGCATGAGGAGTTCATCAAGGAGGAGATGCCGAACCGCGTTCGCATCACCACCTCGTGCTGCCAGATCAACTGCGGCGGCCAGGGCGACATCGCCATCAACGTCCAGTACACCAAGCCGCCGAAGATCAATCACGACCTCGTCGCCAACGTCTGCGAGCGCCCGGCCGTTGTCGCGCGCTGCCCGGTCGCGGCCATCCGCCCGGCGATGGTCAACGGCAAGCCGTCACTCGAGGTCGACGAGAAGAAGTGCGTGTGCTGCGGCGCCTGCTACCCGCCGTGCCCGCCGATGCAGATCAACGGCGCCGATTCGACCAAGATTGCCATCTGGGTCGGCGGCAAGCACTCCAACGCCCGCTCCAAGCCGGCGTTCCACAAGCTGGTCGTCGCCAACCTGCCGAACAATCCGCCGCGCTGGCCGGAGGTCGAGGAGGTCGTGCGCAAGATCCTTTACGCCTACAAGGCCGGCGGCAAGGACTTCGAGCGCCTCGGCGAATGGATCGACCGCATCGGCTGGCCGCGCTTCTTCGAGGAGACGGGCCTGGCCTTCACCAAGCATCACCTCGATACGTGGACCGGTGCGCGCCACAACATGAACATGTCGACGCACATCCACTTCTGAGCGTCGACCTCGGAAATGCTCGCTCCGGCCCGCGCAAATCAGGGCGTTGGCCGGAGCGGACGCGAATGGAGGCGGGAATTGAAGTTCTCTGTGCTCGTGAACGAGGGGCCGTACACGCACCAAGCGTCAGACACGGCGCTCGCGTTCACCAAGGCCGCGCTGGAGAAGGGCCACGAGATCTTTCGTGTCTTCTTCTACCATGACGGCGTCAACAACGGTACCCGGCTGACCGTGCCACCGCAGGACGATCGCAATCTGCAGCAGATGTGGTCTGATCTCGGCGCCAAGTACAAGCTGGACCTCGTCGTCTGCATCGCCGCCGCGCAGCGCCGCGGCATCCTCGACGAGAACGAGGCCAAGCGGCAAGGCAAGGACGCCAACAACATTGCGCCGGGCTTCCGCATCTCTGGCCTCGGCCAGCTGATCGAGGCTGGCATCGAGGCCGATCGCCTCGTCGTGTTCGGAGACTGAGGGCGGCATGTCTGAAGGCAGCAAGAAGAAGAAGTTCCTCTACATCAATCGGCGCGCGCCGTACGGCTCGATCTACGCGCTCGAGTCGCTCGAGGTGGTGCTGATCGGCGCCGCGTTCGAGCAGGACGTGAGCCTCGCGTTCATCGATGATGGGGTCTACCAGCTGATGAAGGACCAGGACACCAAGGCCATCGGTATGAAGAATTTCGCGCCGACCTACCGCGCGCTCGGCGACTACGGCGTCACCAAGGTGTTCGTCGAGAAGGAATCGCTCGACGAGCGCGGCCTCTCGGCCGACGACCTCATGGAGCTCGTTTACGAGGACGAGAACGAGGACTACGCCGAGAAGCCGCTGCTGACGGTCGTTGATCGCAAGTCGCTCGCCGCCGTGATGGGCGAGCAGGACGTCGTGCTGAGCTTTTGACGGGAGCGGAACTGATGTCCACATTGCATACCGTCAACAAGTCGCCGTTCGAGCGCTCGACGTTCATGAGCTGCCTCGGCCACCTCCAGCCGGGCGACGCCGTGCTGATGATCGAGGATGGCGTCGTCGGCGCGCGCAAGGGCGGCGCTTTTGCCGGCGCGCTCGCCAGTGTGGCGGGAGCCTGCAAGCTATTCGTCCTCGGGCCCGATCTGGCGGCCCGGGGCCTCAAGGAATCCGACCTGATCGATGGCGTGACGGTCGTTGACTACGGCGGCTTCGTCGATCTGGCGGCGTCGCACGACCGGACCAATTCCTGGCTCTGAGGAGCCGGAGCGAGTTCGACTACAAGCGTTCAAGGAGCAGGAGAACAAACATGAGCTACATGCTGCACGGCAATGCCTTCGAGCACGACGAGGAAGGCTACCTGAAGGACCTCAGCATCTGGAACAAGGAGCTCGCCGAGCTGATCGCGCAGAGCGAGAACATTCAGATGACCCCCGAGCACTGGGAGGTTGTCGACTTCCTGCGCGAGTACTACGAGGAGTACCAGATTGCCCCGGCGATCCGCATCCTCGTCAAAGAGATGAAGAAGAAGTTCGGCAACGATAGGGGCGACCAGAAGTACCTCTACTCGCTGTTCCCTTACGGCCCGGCCAAGCAGGCGTGCAAGATCGCCGGTCTGCCGAAGCCGACCGGTTGCGTCTGATTCCCGCACGGAATCGCGCAAGCATTCCTTGATCGGGCCCTTCGGGTCCACGTTTGACGAGTGAGGCGGGGCGGCGGATGCTGACCACGGTGTACGCAGTGTTGTTCTACGTCGCGACGGCAACGCTCGTCGGCGGGCTCGGCATGCGCATCTGGCAGTATGCCAAGACACCCGCTCCGCTGAAGATTCCGACCACGCCGGCGCCGACGACGCGCTCCGGCGTGGCGTTCCGCCTCGCGCGCGAGGTGGTGCTGTTCGAAAGCCTGTTCAAATCGAACAAGTGGATCTGGATATTCGGCTGGCTGTTCCACGCAGCGCTGTTGCTCGTGCTGGTCCGCCACCTGCGCTACTTCACCGATCCCGTTTGGACGATTGTGAAGCTCGCGCAGCCGTTCGGCATCTATGCCGGGTTCGCGATGGTGGCCGGCCTGCTCGGCCTGTGGGCGCGGCGCATCGTCGTGCCACGCATCCGCTACATCAGCGCGCCGTCCGACCACCTGATGCTGGCCCTGCTGGTCGGCATCGGCGTCTCCGGGTTGGTCATGAAGTATGTCGCCCACACCGACATCGTCGCGCTGAAGGCGTTCTTCATCGGCCTGATGACGTTCAATATCCAGCCGCTGCCGGCCGACCCGGTGCTGCTCGTTCACCTCGGCCTGGTGGCGGCGCTGATGATCGTATTCCCGTTCTCGAAGCTCCTGCACGCGCCCGGCGTGTTCTTCAGCCCGAGCCGCAATCAGGTCGACGATCCGCGCGAGCGCCGCCATCTCGCGGCCTGGGCCCGCCGGCTCGAGGATCTGTCGGCGTCCGGCGGCAAGGGCTGAGCGCGGAGGAGGCACGGCATGCTCGACACAGCGACCGCGACGCCCGATGCCGACGACGGCAAGCCCGGCGTGGAGGATTTCATCCATCCAGATCCGCTCGAGATTCCGGATTTGCTGCCCGGCTGCATGAAGGCGAGCAAGCCTTACGTCGCGGCACCCGACCACCAGGGTCCGCTCGGCTATCCGGGTGAGCTTGTCGAGGGCTGGAAGGAGAAAGCGATCGAGAAGCTTGGCGAGCTTACAACGAAGTACCGCTCGCTGCGCGTCTACCTCGACTCCTGCGTCAAGTGCGGCGCCTGCACCGACAAGTGCCACTACTTCCTCGGCACCGGCGATCCGAAGAACATGCCGGTCGCGCGCCAGGACCTGCTGCGTCAGGTCTACCGGCGCTACTATACGCTGTCCGGCAAGTACCTCCCATGGCTGGTCGGCGCCAAGGATCTGACGGAAGAGGTGCTGGACGACTGGTACAGCTATTTCCACCAGTGCTCGCAGTGTCGCCGCTGCTCGGTCTATTGCCCCTACGGCATCGACACCGCCGAGATCTCGATGGCCGCGCGCGAGATCATGGACCACATCGGCAAGGGCCAGAAGTACTCCAACGAGATCATCGGCAAGGTCTTCAAGGTCGGCAACAACCTCGGCCTGCCGCCGAAGGCGCTGAAGGCCACCCTCGAGGGCCTCGAGGAAGAGATCGAGGAGGATACCGGCGTCCCCGTCAAGCTGCCGCTCGACGTGAAGGGCGCCGACATCCTGCTCGTGACGCCGTCGGCCGACTTCTTCGCCTCGCCGCACATGGAGGGCCTGATCGGCTACGCCAAGGTGTTTCATCAGGCGGGCGTCAAGTGGACCATCTCCTCGCATGCCTCCGAGGCCGCCAACTTCGGCATGTTCATCGGCTCCTACGAGAACATGCGCCAGGTCTCGCTCAGGATCCGCAAGGCGGCCGAGGATCTCGGCGTCAAGCGCCTTGTCATCGGCGAGTGCGGGCATGCCTGGCGCGTCGCCTACTCGTTCCTCAACACGCTCGCTGGTCCGTTCGACTTTCTCGACAAGCGCTTTCCAGTGCCGCAGCACATCTGCGAGTTCACCTGGGACTTGATCGAGAGCGGCAAGCTCCGGTTCGACAAGTCGAAGAACGACCATATGCGGTTGACGTTCCACGACTCGTGCAACGTCTCGCGTGCCTCGCGCATGGGCGACAAGCCGGGCGGCCAGTTCGAGATCCCGCGCAACATCATCAAAGCCGTCTGCAACCACTACGTCGACATGGCGCCGGACACGATCCGCGAGGCTACCTTCTGCTGCGGCGGCGGTGGCGGCCTGTTGACCGACGAGCTCATGGACCTGCGGATCAAGGGCGCGCAGCCGCGCATGCGTGCCCTGCGCCAGGTCGCCGACGAAAACGGCGTCACCCACATGGCGGCGATCTGCGCGATCTGCAAGGCGCAATTCTCGAAGGTGCTGCCCGAGTACGGGTTCGACCGCGAGGCGATCGTGAGCGTGCATCAGCTCGTTTCGAACGCCATCATTCTCGATCGGCCAGCGGCAGAATAGGAATTCGAAACAAGGTCGCCGGGACGCCCTCCGCCCCGGCTACTGGGAGAGCGATCATGAACGAAGTCGTGAAGTCCACCAAGCACACGTTCCGCAAGTTCAAGGGCGGCGACAGCATGTGGAACTGGGACGATCTCCAGGAGAAGATCTTCCAGGCCGACCACTCCTACAAGTGCCCGACCTACGTCCACCGCACGCCGCCGTGCCAGGGCAGCTGCCCCTCGGGTCACGAGATCCGAGGCTGGCTCGCCATTGCCCGCGGCATGGACAAGCCGCCGACGAAGGACATGGCGTGGCAGGAATACGCCTTCCAGCGCATGGTCGCCGCCAACCCGTTCCCCGCGATGATGGGCCGCGTCTGCCCGGCCCCGTGCGAGGACGGCTGCAACCGCAACGAGGTCGACGATTTCGTCGGAATCAACGCGGTCGAGCACCACGTCGGCGACTGGGCGATCGACAACAAGTCGGCCCTGCCGAAGCCCGGGGTCGACACCGGCAAGCGGATCGCGATCATCGGTGCCGGCCCGGCCGGTCTCACCGCCGCCTACTTCTCGCGCCTCAACGGCCATGCCGTGACCCTTTTCGAGGCCAACGACGCTCTCGGCGGCATGATGCGCTACGGCATTCCCGGCTACCGCACGCCGCGCGAGAAGCTCGACGCGGAGATCGCCCGCATCACCGCGCTCGGCATCGAGCTGCGCCTCAACACCAAGGTCGGCGAGGACATCACGATCGAGCAGCTGGAGAAGGACTACGACGCGATCTTCTGGGCGGTCGGCGCGCAGAAGGGCCGCGGCCTGCCCGTCGCCGGCTGGGATGCCGAGAACTGCCTCTCCGGCGTCGAGTTCCTCGACGCGTTCAACAAGGGCTGGGTGTTCTCGACCGCCAAGCGCATCGTTGTCGTCGGCGGCGGCGACACCTCGATCGACGTCGCCTCGGTGGCGCGCCGCCTTGGCCACATCAAGACGCAGCATAGGAAGGACATCGCCGACCAGGGCGTCCTGGGCTTCGCCGCCCACGACGTCACCGGTACCATAGCGCGAGAGGGTGTCCGGGCGACGCTGACCTCGCTGTTCCCGATCGACAAGATGACCGCGGCCGAGCGCGAGCGTGAGGATGCGTTGCGCGAGGGCGTCGACATCAAGGGTGGCGTGATGCCGCTCGAGGTGCTGAAGGACGAGGCCGGCCGGGTGCGCGCGCTCAAGATGTGCGAGTGCACGATGAAGGGCATGGTGCCACAGGCTAAAGAGGGCACCGAGTTCGAGATCGAGTGCGACATGGTGATCTCGGCCATCGGCCAGATGGGCGATCTCTCTGGAGGTCTTGCCAGCCTCGACGGCGGCAAGGGCTTCATGAACATCGACCAGACGTTCAAGGTGAAGGGCAAGGAGAAGCACTTCGCCGGCGGCGACATCGTGCGTCCGCACTTGCTCACGACGGCCATTGGCCACGGGCGCATCGCCGCCGAGACCATGGACCACTATCTGGCCGGCTCGCCGGTGGACAAGCGGCCCAAGGTCGACGTGCATCACTTCAACCTGCTGAACGAGCTGCACCAGCGCGGCCTCGATCCGGTCGAGTACGACCACCAGCAGAAGCGCGGCACCTCGGAGGGCAAGTTCGCGATTCACAACTATGAGGACCGCTCGACCACGCAGATCATCCCGCACTCGGAGCTGTTCAAGGGCCATTTCCCCTACGAGGCGCGCACGCAGCGTCACGAGATCCACATCGATGCCGACCGCGTGCTCGGGAACTTCGAGGAGCGCATCACACCGATCACCGAGGAGCAGGCCAAGCGGGAGGGCGAGCGCTGCATGAGCTGCGGCATGTGCTTCGAGTGCGACAACTGCGTGATCTTCTGCCCGCAGACCGCGGTCAAGCGGGTGCCGAAGAAGGACCGCGCGGTCGGCCGCTACGTCTATACCGACTACTCGATGTGCGTCGGCTGCCACATCTGCCAGGATGTGTGCCCGACCGGCTATATCCAGATGGGCCTCGGCGAATAGGCAACAGGCATGATGGCAACCCGCCGATATCTGCCGCTTCTGGCCGGCCTCGCGGTCGCGCTGCTGGCGCTCGTCGCCGGCGGCGGGGCGGGAAAGGCGGGTGAAGGGGTGCGCTCGACGATCGCGCCGGTGCCGGCCAAGGGCCGCGGCGACAAGTGCGTCGCCGACACGAGCTTCATGCGCCGCTACCACATGTCGGTCTTGAGCCATCAGCGCGACGACACGGTCCACGACGGCATCCGCACCAAGCAGTTCAGCCTCAAGGAGTGCATCGACTGCCACCAAGTGAAGGGCGCCGACGGCAGAGCGGTGACGGTCGAGGACCCGAAGCACTTCTGCCGGACGTGCCACGACTATGCGGCGGTGAGCGTCGATTGCTTCGAGTGCCATGCCTCGCGCCCCGGCGAGCCGACCAAGACCGGCCGGGCGCCGCCCGCGCGCGGCTCGAGCGAGGCCGCGGCGCTCGCTCATTACCTTTCGAGGAGCCAGTCGAGATGACTGCCGAGACGAAGGCCCCCGAGGATTTCCTGCACCCGACCCGCGAGGACGCGGTCGCCTCGCGGCGCGTGTTCCTCAAGGGCGCGGCGGCGGCGGCGGTGACCGTACTGGCGCCCGGCGTGACGCTGACCATGCTCGGCGCCGAGGAGGCCGTTGCGCGCCCGCTGGATCAGGCCGTCACGGGCAAGACGCGCTGGGGCATGCTGATCGACGTCGCCAAGTGCTCGGACGGCTGCACCGCCTGCGTCACCGCCTGTTCCAAGGAGAACGGCTGGAGCACCGCCAGTCTGACGCCGACCGACGCCCAGTGGATCCGCAAGGTATCGGTCAAGAACCCGAAGGACGGCTCCGGCTTCGCCGCCCCCGTCATGTGCCAGCACTGCGCGCATCCGCCGTGCGTCGACGTCTGCCCGACGGGGGCCTCCTTCAAGCGCGCCGATGGCATCGTGCTGGTCGACAAGCACATCTGCATCGGCTGCCGCTACTGCATGATGGCGTGCCCTTACGGCGCCCGCTCGTTCGTGCACGAGCCGCTGATCGACCAGAAGGACTTCGCCCCGCGCGGCAAGGGGACCGTCGAGAGCTGCACCATGTGCGTGCATCGCGTCGACGCTGGCGGCAAGCCCGCTTGCGCGGAAGCCTGCGCCGACAGCGGCGGCGGCGCGATGCTGTTCGGCGATCTCAACGATCCGGCGAGCGAGATCGCCAAGCGCGTCGCCACTTACCGCACGACGCGCCTGCGCGCCGACCTCGGCTGCGAGCCGGGCATCTATTATCGAAATATCTAGGAGGTCACCGCAAGAGCGGCCGGCTCCGGAGAGATGTGATGGCAAAAATCGCCTTTCAGAAGCTCGAGGACCACAGCCCATTCTTCTGGGGGCTGCTCGGCCTGCATGCAGCGGTGATCGCGCTGGCGCTCGGTGCCGCCTACTACATGGAGCACCACGGCCACGTGGTCACCGGCATGAACAACCGGATCGTGTGGGGCCTGCCGCACGTGTTCGCGGTGTTCCTGATTGTCTCGGCCTCCGGCGCGCTCAATCTCGCCTCGGTGTCGTCGGTGTTCAACAAGCTCACCTACAAGCCATACGCGCGTCTCTCCGGCATCCTCGCCATCGCTCTGCTGGTCGGCGGTCTCGCGGTGCTCGTGCTCGACCTCGGCCGTCCGGACCGGCTGATCGTTGCAATGACGACTTACAATTTCAAATCGATCTTCGCCTGGAACATCTATCTCTACACCGGCTTCATCGCCATCGTTGCCGCCTACCTATTTGCGATGATGGATCGGCGCGCCTCGCAGAATGCGTCGCTGATCAAGGGCATGGGTTGGCTCGCGTTCGTGTGGCGCCTCGTGCTGACCACCGGCACCGGCTCGATCTTCGGCTTCCTGGTCGCCCGCGACACCATGAGCGGCGCGGTCATGGCGCCGCTGTTCATCGCCGCCTCGTTCCTATGGGGTCTCGCCTTCACCGTGCTCGTTCTCGTCACTGTCTGCAGGGCCATGCGCCAGCAGCTGATGACCGAGGAGATGGTGGCGACCGTCAAGAACCTGCTGTTCATCTTCGCGCTGGCGACGCTCTATTTCACCGTCATCCAGCACATCACCAAGATCTACTGGGCGGAGCACCGCGACGCCGAGCGCTTCATGCTGCTCGAAGGCGGCATCTACACGACCCTGTTCTGGCTCGGCCAGATCCTGATCGGCACCCTGCTGCCGATGGCGCTGCTGACGTTCGCTGGCGAGAAGGACAGCCGCAATGTCATTGTCGTCGCCTCGGTTCTGTTCCTGATCGGCGGCCTCGCTTTCATGTACGTCACCATCATCGGCGGTCAGGCCTATCCGATGCGCCTCTTTCCCGGCATGATCGAGAGCAGCTCGTTCCTCGATGGTCAGGTGGCTCCCTATACCCCGACGCTGCCCGAGCTGCTGCTCGGCCTCGGCGGCATCTCGATCGCCATGCTGGCGACCGGCATTGCGCTCAAGCTGATGCCGTTCCTCCCGGTCGGGCCGCGCGCGGTCGCCGGGCAGACCTCGGCCCATGGGGCCGCCCACGGCGCGGCCGTTCCCGCCGAATAGCAGAGGGGCCGCGGTGTCGCGTTTTGTCGTATCTGCGGTGCACAAGTCGTCCGGCAAGACCACGGTCTCTGTCGGCCTCGCCGCCGCGCTCCGTGCTCGCGGCCACGCTGTGCAGACCTTCAAGAAGGGCCCCGACTACATCGATCCGCTGTGGCTCGCGCGGGCCAGCGACCGGCCCTGCTACAATCTCGACTTCCATACCCAGTCGCACGATGAGATCGTCGCCAGCGTCGCCGCGCGCGGTCCCGCCGGCGGCGTCGCCCTGATCGAGGGCAACATGGGCCTGCACGACGGTGTCGATCTCGAGGGGAGCGATTCGACAGCCGCGCTCGCGAAGCTGCTCGAGGCCCCGGTCGTGCTGGTCGTCGATGCCGAGGGCGTGACCCGCGGCGTGTCGCCGATCGTCAACGGCATGATCGCGTTCGACCCCGAGGTCCGCTTCGCAGGCGTGATCCTCAATCGGATCGCGACCGCTCGCCAGCAGGCCAAGCTTGTCGCGGCCATCGAGCGCTACTCGGACGCGAGGATCCTCGGCTGCATCGGCCGCGACGCCGGCATGCAGGTGGTCGAGCGCCATCTCGGCCTGACGACTCCAGCCGAGGCCGGACGCAGCGACGACCGCATCGACCACCTTGCGCGTGTGATCGGGGCGAGCGTCGATCTCGACGCGCTGCTCGCTGCCGCCGGCGCTGTCGCGCCGCTGCCGTCGCCCGCGCCACTGCCTGCACCCTCCCGCGCCGATGTTCGAATTGCCGTCGCAATGGACAGCGCGTTCTGCTTCTACTACGCCGATGACCTGGAGGCGCTCGCGCGTGCCGGCGCCGAGCTCACCTATTTCAGCCCGTTGACCGCGCCCGCGCTGCCCGAGGCCGATGCGCTGTTCATCGGCGGCGGCTACCCCGAGACGCATATGCGCCAGCTCGAGGCCAACTCCGCGTTGCGCGCCGAGATCCGCCACGCTGCCGATGCCGGCCTGCCGATCTATGCCGAGTGCGGCGGCCTCATGTATCTATCGCGAGCAATCGCCTGGCACGGCGAGCGGTGTGAAATGGTCGGTATCGTACCGGCCGAGACGCAGATGCACGATACGCCCCAGGGCCGCGGCCTCGTGCGGCTCGAGCCGACGGGGGAGGCCCCGTGGTCGGCTTCCGGCGGTGCAGATGGTTTCGTTCCCGCGCACGAGTTCCACCACGCGGCGTTGACCGGCATCGACCCGGGCGCGCGCTTCGCCTATCGCGTCGCCCGCGGCTACGGTATCGATGGAGCCCACGACGGCATCGTCGTCGGCAATATGCTCGCCTCCTTCAGCCACATGCGCGATACCAGTCGCAATCGCTGGGCGGGGCGGTTCGTGGACTTCGTGAGAACGGCCCGGAGCGCGCGCCACGCCCGGTTGGTGAGAAGAGTTGCTGGGAGCTGACCGGATGACATCGAAGAAGGACGAGATCATCGACTACATGCTGACGCAGGGCGGTATGCCGGGGCGCGATCCGCAGTTTCCCAACGCACCGGACGGCTGGAGCCGCGCGGGCGCGGTTGCGATCGCCAACGCGGCCGGCATCGACCCGACCGAGGAGCACTGGGAGGTCGTGCGCGTGCTGCAGGGCGCCTACAAGGAGGATCCCGATCCCAAGGTCTCCATGCTGCACGATGCGCTCGCCGCCCGCTTCGCCAAGCTGGGTGGCATGAAGCACCTCTATCAGATCCTGCCCGGCGGGCCGATCACGCAAGGCTGCAAGCTCGCCGGCCTCGAGCCGCCGCCCGGCTCCACCGACAAAGGCTTCGGCAGCGTCCGCTGAGCGGCGTTGCCGTTTCGACGTAGCGCAGAACTCAGGGAGAAACGACATGGCGCTCGAGTTCGAGGGTCAGACGATCGAGACCACGGCCAACGGCTTTCTCGTGGACCAGACCCAGTGGTCCGAGGCGCTCGCCAACCACATGGCGGCGCTCGAGGGCATCACGCTGACCGACAAGCACTGGGACCTCATCAGGTACCTGCGCGAGGAGTACTTCGACAACAACGGCACCCAGCCGAACACGCGCCACATCGTCAAGGCGATGTCGGAGGCGTGGGGCCGGGACGTGTCGCAGAAGGACGTCTACGACCTCTTCCCGCTCGATCCCTCCAAGCAGGGTGGCCGCATCGCCGGCCTGCCGGAGAGCCGCCGCAAGGGCGGCTACTGAGCGCCGGAGATACCGCCGCGAGAACACAATTCGGGAGACATGCGATGAGCGAGACAACCCCGCGCTTTGCGGCGGTGACAAAGGCCATCGACGCCGCCAACGCCGACGACCCGCGCCAGACGGTGGTCGGCGGCACCCCTCGGCCCTTCGAGGTGGTCTACTCGGAGCGCATGAGCGCGCGCCTCACGTCGATGTATCCGGATGCCTCCGAGCTGTTGCGCATCGCGGCTCGCGCCCAGCACATCCGCCGCTTCGACATTCCGCGCAACCGCTATGCCGAGGGCCGCGACGGCTACAACCAGTGGCGCAAGGCTTGTCGCGAGCATCACGGCGAACTCGTCACCCGGCTGATGCGGGACGCGGGCTACGGTGACGACGACATCTCTCACGTCGTCGCCATCGTCAAGAAGGAGCAGCTGAAGAAGGACCGCGACTCGCAGGCATTGGAGAACGTCGTCGACGTCGTGTTCCTCGAACACTATCTCGACGAGTTCCTGGCCAAGTACGCGGCCTACGACGATGACAAGATCGTCGATATCCTCGGCAAGACGCTGCGCAAGATGTCGCCCAAGGGGCACGCCGCCGCGCTCGCCCTGCCAATGCCCGAGCGCACGCGCCGCCTGGTCGAGGCCGCCGTCGCCCGCGAGGCGGACACGCTCGCCAAGCTCGCCAAGGTGGCGGTGGATTAGGGCGCAGATGACGGGCGTGGGAATTTGCCGGCGCGCGAACGCTTCGGACTATGTCCAGCGGCGCACGGAGCGCCGGTATTGATTTTCCTGGCGCGTGGCGACTCTCGTTCCGAGAGCCGGCCGCCACGCGCGGCCAGAGGCGGCGCAGGCCGAATTTTCGCCCGAGTGCATTATCCCTTCGCATACCTTTGCCGCGTGAACGGCAGCGCCAATGTCCTTACGCCGGTCGCCGCCAGCAGCGCGTTGGCGACGGCAGGCGCGATTGGGGGGACACCCGGTTCGCCGACGCCGGTCGGGGGCTCGGTCGAGGCGATGATGTGCACCTCGATCGTCGGCATGTCGGAAATCCGCATCGGCTCGTAGTCGTGGAAGTTCGACTGCTCGACTACGCCGTCCTTTAACGTGATGGCGTCGCGCAGCGCGTGGCCCAATCCATAGCCGATGCCGCCCTCCATCTGCGCGGCGATGTTGTCGGGGTTGACCGCGATGCCGCAATCGACCGCGCATACCACCCGCTCCACCTTGAACCCGCCCTTCCCGTCGAGGCGCACCTCGGCCACCTGGGCGACGAAAGAGTTGAAGCTCTCGTGAACGGCGACGCCGCGCGCGATGCCGTCGGGGGACGGCTCGGCCCAGCCTGCCATCTGGGCGGCGCGCTCCAGCACGCGCCTATGGCGCGGATGCTTGGCGAGCAGCGACAGGCGCAGCGCGACGGGATCCTGTCCGGTCTCGCGTGCGATGATGTCGAGCATATGCTCGGTCGCGTGCGCGGTGTGGCTCGAGCCGACCGAGCGCCACCACAGGATCGGCACGCCGGTCGTCTGGGTCGCCAGCTCGACCTCGAGGTTGGGGATCGCGTAGGGCAGCGTGCTCGCACCCTCGACGGAGGTCGTGTCGACCCCGTCCTTCACCATCTGCGGCGCCATCGGCGTGCCGGTCATGATGGACTGGCCGGCGATGCGGTTGCGCCAGGCGACGATTTTCCCGCTGCCGTCGAGGCCCACCTCGATGCGGTGCCTGTACGCGGGTCGATAGTAGCCGCCGCGAATGTCGTCCTCGCGCGTCCACATGACCTTGATCGGAACCGGTTTGGCGTAGGCCCTGGCGATGTGCGCGGCCTCGGCCACGAACGGCGAGCCGAACGTGGCGCGCCGGCCGAACGAGCCGCCGGCCCACAGCGTATTGACCTCGACCTCCTCCGGCCGAAGGCCGAGGATCGCCGCGGCGACCGCCTGGTCCATGGTCTGGATCTGCGAGCCGAGCCACAGCGTCGCTTTCGCGCCGTCGAAGCGGATGACGACGTCGAGCGGCTCCATCGGCGCGTGGGCGAGGTAAGGGAACTCGAAGTCTGCCTTGATCACCTTGGCGGCGCCGGCGAGCGCCTTCCCTGCGTCGCCATCCTTGCGCGCCACTGTGCCCGGCCTGTCGAGCAGCGCCGAGAGCTCGGTCATGAGTTCCGGCGTGCCGCGCCTTTCCGCCGCGCTCTCGTCCCACTCGATCCGCAATGCGTCACGGGCCTTCAGCGCCGGCCACGTGGACGTAGCGAGCACGGCCACGCCTTCCGGGATCGTCAGCACGTCGACGACGCCCTTGATCGCCTTCGCCGCCGCGGCGTCGACTCGCGCGACCCTTCCGCCGAAGCGGGGCGGGCGCTGGACGACGGCGACCACCATGCCCTCCTGCTGGACGTCGAGGGTGAAGATCGGCCGACCTTCGGTCTTGGCCACGCTATCGACGCGCTGGAACCGCTTGCCGATATGGACGAAGTCCTTCGACTGCTTCAGCGCAGGCTCGGCCGGCACGCTCTGCTCGGCCGCGGCGGAGGCCATCTCCCCGAGCGTCGCCGACTTGCCCGAGACATGGGCCAGGCGTCCTTGCTGGACCGTGATCTCGGCGGCCGGCACGCCCCACGCCTTGGCGGCGGCGGCGACAAGCATCGCGCGGGCCGTGGCGCCCGCCTTGCGATACTGCAAGAACGAGTTGGCGATCGCGGTCGAGCCGCCGGTGCCCTGCATCGGTCCCCACAGCAGGTTGTTGTAGCGCGTGGCATCGGCGGGGGCGAACTCGGTCAGGACCTGCTCCCAGCGGGCGTCGAGCTCTTCGGCGACAAGGGTGGCGAGCCCGGTCGCGGATCCTTGACCCTTGTCGAGGTGCTTGACGACGACGGTGACGGTGTCGTCGGGCGCGATAATGAGAAACGGGTTGGGCGCGAAGCCTCGGCCGGATGCAGCGGCGGCATCGGCGCCGGACGGCAGGGGCAGCGGCGCGAGCGCGAGCACGAGGCCGCTGCCGGCGATCTTCAGGAACGTGCGCCGCGTGGTCGCGTCGGCCGGCTCGGTGGGTAGGGCATACCTGTCGCTCCGCATGGCTCAGCCTCCCAGGATCTCGGCGGCGCGGTGGATGCCGGCGCGGATGCGGTGATAGGTGGCGCAGCGGCAGACGTTGCCTTCCATCGCGCTGTCAATGTCGGCGTCGGTCGGCTCCGGCTTGCTCTCGAGCAGGGCGGTCGCGGCCATGATCTGGCCCGACTGGCAATAGCCGCACTGCACCACATCCAGCTCGCGCCAGGCCTGCCGTACTGCATCCGCCGTCTTGCCCTTCAGGCCCTCGATGGTGGTGATCTCCTTGCCGGCGGCGTCGGCGAGGCTGGTGATGCAGGAGCGCGTCGGGGCGCCGTCGAGGTAGATGGTACAGGTGCCGCACAGTCCCATGCCGCAGCCGAATTTGGAGCCGGTCAGCCGCAGCTCGTCACGCAGCACCCAGAGCAGCGGCGTATCGCCGTCGGCGGCAATTTCGCGCCGCGCTCCGTTGACGGTGATGGATTTGGTCATGACGCATTCCTCGGTTGCACGAGGGGGGCAAGCGCCCACGCCCCGGGGCCCGCGGCGAGCGGGGCGCCGGCTCATGTGACCATATAGGGTCCCGTTCCGCGCCGGCGCAATGCCCGGCGGCCACACTCAGCGATCGAGCAGGCGGGCGATCTTTTTCCTTCGCACGTCCTCGCTCTCCTCGAACGTCATGGTCGAGGCGAGGGCTCCGCTGCGGTCCATCAGGTACACGCTGGCGGTGTGGTTCATCGTATAGTCGCCGTCCTTGCCCGGCACCTTCTCGGCATAAGCGCGATAAAGCTTCCTCACGGCGTCGGTCTCGGCCTCGGTTCCGGTCAGACCAATGATGCGCTTATCGAAGGCGGAAAGATAGCGGGCGAGGTGCTCGGGCGTGTCGCGGGCGGGATCGACGGTGATGAAAAGGGCCGCCAGCTGGTCGGCCTTGGGGCCTAGCTCGGCGAGATGATTGGTGACCTCGAGCAGCGTCGTCGGGCAGATGTCCGGACAGTGGGTGAAGCCGAAGAAGACGAGATGCGGCCGGCCGGCAAGGCTGTCGCTCGAAAAGCGCTTGCCGTCGTGGCTCGTCAGGGTGAAGGGGCCGCCGATGCGGGCGGCGCCCGGCAATGTGGTGTTGTGTGCGGACCGCCGGAGCTCGCCGAGCAGCACCGCGGCGCCGATCACGGCCGCAATTGCGGCCGCGATCCAGGCATAGCGGCGAACGCTGGCGAGTGGGCTAGTGCTTGCCATGGTGACCCATGCCTCCTGCGTCCACCTTTCCGGCGGGATCGCTCGCCGACTTGGCGCCGAGCGGGGCGACCTTGTACTCGACGTCGACCGTGCCGGCCTTCTCGAACTTCAGCTGACCCTTGACCGGCGTGCCGATTGCCGGCGGCGTGGTCAGCTCAATGAACATCACGTGGAAGCTGCCGGGCTTCAGCTCGACGGTCTCGCCCGGCTTGATCTCGAGCCCTTTGGCCAGCTCGCGCATCTTCATGATGCCGCCGTCCATGGTCATCTCGTGCACCTCGAGCCGCTTGGAGATGGTCGCGCTGCCGCCGAGCAGGCGGTCGGCCTCCTTGCCGGTGTTGGTGATGGTCATGAAGCCGCCGGCGACGGCGGCCCCCGGCGGCGTGACGCGCGTCCACGGCTCGCCGATTTTCAAATCGCCGGCCTTGTAGTCGCCGGCGAGCGATGCGGTTGCGGTGATGAGGGTCGCCGCAACTTGCAGCGCGGCACTCGCGCGGATCGGGGTGATCTTCATGGGGCGGCTCCTTTGGTCAGGGACTATAGCGGGTTCGATGGGCGGAGACAGCAAACGTGGGCGTCCGTGTGCTGGGCGCGGGCGGCGGTGGCGAATGCGGCGGCGGCGAGCGACAGGGCGAGCGCGAACGCGATCTCGCCGGCGCGCCGGCGCGCGCGAAGCAAAGTGGTGGTCATTGGAACGTCCTTCCAGTCTTCGGATCAGCGAGCGTGGCGAAGCGGACGTGGTGGGCTCCACCACACGGGCGCTCGGCACGCGGATTCGGATCAGAGCAGGCTGGAGAGAGGCGGGCCGCGGCTCTTCTCGGCGCGGATTTCCGGCCGGGCCGCGCAATCTGCACGCGCCGGCGGCGAGGGCCCGGCGATCTCGAGGCGCAGCAGCGCGAGCAAGGTCGAAGCTGGTGACGCGAGAGCGAGAGGAGCGAGCGCCGAGCATAGCGGACAGTCGCTGCCCGCGCGCGTCTCGGAGGGCTCGGTGACCGGGGCGCTCGTGTCGGCGCTCCGCGCCGGACCGCACCAGGCGTGGGCGATGGTGCGGATCAGCGAGGCCTCGCCTTCGGCGGCGGAGGCCGCAGAGACCTGCAACGAGAACAGGACCACATGCAGCAGCGCGCCGACGAGCCCGAGGCTCGCGGCGAGGCGACGGACAGGCCCGCGTCTCAGCTGATGCATGAGAATGAGCCTACAGCAGTCGCGATCCGCCGCAATTACCGATTTGTCGCGGGCGGAGGACGCTCGTTCGTTGTGGCCGGATCGCAGTACGCGAACGCCCGGATCAGCCAGTGGGCGATCGCCTGCGGGCCCGGCACCCAGAGCCCCTCCGGGTGGGTGCCGTCCAGCATCGACCCGACCTCGGCGCGCGTGAGCCAGCGGGCGTGGGCGATCTCGGTCGGATCGACGATGAGCTCGGCGGGCCGCGCGCGGGCCAGACAGCCGAGCATCAGCGAATGCGGGAACGGCCAGGGCTGGGCGGAATGGAAGCCTACGTCCACTACCTCGAGCCCGACCTCCTCGCGCGTCTCGCGCCGGACAGCGGCGGCAATGTCCTCGCCCGGCTCGACGAAGCCGGCGAGCGTCGAGTACATGCGCTCGGGAAACCGCGGCTCGTGCGCCAGCACGCAGCGCTCGCCGTCGCTGACCAGCATGATGACGACGGGATCGAGGCGCGGGAACGTGACATGCCCGCAGGCCGTGCAGGCGCGCTTCCAGCCGCCGTCTGTGGGTCGGGTCGGGGCCCCGCAGCGCCCGCAGCAGCGGTTGTCCTCGTGCCAGTGAAAGAGTGCCTTGGCCTGACCGGCGAGCGAGAGCTCGTCGGATGGCATCACGCCCTGGGTCGCGAGCGAGCGCAGGTCGACCGCTGGCGTGAGCACGCCGAGGACGCGCTCGGCCTCGGGTCCGCAAAGCGACAGGGCGAAGCGCCCGGCACCGCAAGGCCGCTCGACGCCGAGAAACAGGGCGTGTTCCAGGGCCTCACCCAGCACCGCCAACTCTGTTGGCGAGTGCCAGGCGAGCCGGGTCACCGTTCGATCCGGGTTCGAGCGAATCACCGGCTTGCCGTCGACCAGCACCATGAAGCGCGCCTCGCCGGCGTGACGCAGGCGATCCAGCAATGCGGCGTCGCCGCGCCGATGGGCGAGACGATCGAGCAGGGTGGCGGCGCCGAGGGTCGGGTGCATGGTAAGGGCTCAGTGTGGATCGGTCGGGAGGGCGCGGCCTTCGGATGGCGCGAACGGCAGAGGTCTCTTAGAAGATGTTGTCGATGCTGTCGCCTCACTTCACGAGAATTCGCCATGATCCGGTTTCGACGTATCCACGATCTGAGTGCCGAGGGCGATCGGCTGGCGTTCGACGAGGCGCGGTATCTGTTCCGGGAGGCATTCCCGCACGAGCCGGAGGCGATCGAGCGCATCGAGCGCTTGGTTAGGAAGCGCGGCGAGATTGGCTTCGAGCCTTTGCTGTTGCTGAGCGAGGATCGCCGCGCGCGGGTCACGGGGTTGAGCTTCGTATTCTATTTCTCCGCGATTCGCTTCGGCTACCTCCAGTACATCGCGTCCGATCCCAAGCGCTCGGCCCGCGGCATCGGCGGCGCGCTCTACGAGGCGACGCGCGAGCTGTTGATCGCCAAACGCGCTCTCGGCCTATTTCTCGACGTTCCGCCCGACGACCCCGCCAAGCTCGACGATCAAGCCCGCTTGCAGGTCAACCGTGCGCGCATACGGTTCTACGAGCGCTACGGCGTGCGCGTGATCGAGGGCTCGGACTGGGACCGCAAGCCCAATCCGCGCAACGCCCACTGCCTCACGATGCTGATGTACGATCCGCTGGGTCGGGGTCCGCGTCTCGATCGGGCGGACGCGCGCCGGGCCATGCGCCGGATCCTCGAGGCGCAATACGGCTATTCGCCACGCGACCCATTCGTGCTCGGCATCGCGCGCTCGCTTCGCGACGACCCTGTGCGGCTGCGCGCCCGTCGGGAGCGTCCCGGCGCGGCGGCATCCCACAAACACTCCTCGCGCATTCGGCCGATCAAGATCGTCGTCAGCGAAGGACATCAGATCCATCACCTCAAGGAGAAGGGGTACGTCGAGCGGCCGGTGCGCGTGCGCCAGATTTTGAAGGGGCTCGAGGGCGTGCCGACCGAGCGGGTGCCGGCGAGGCATTACCCCGACCGACACGTCCTGGCGGTGCACGATCCGCGGCTCGTGGCGTATCTCAGAGCCGTCTGCGCGCGCCTCGGCCCGAAGGCGATCGTCTATCCCGAGGTGTTTCCGATCCGCCGGCCCGAGCGTGCGCCCAAGGCGCTCGAGGATCGCGCCGGCTACTTCTGCGCCGACACGTTCACTCCGCTTACTGCCAATGCTTATACGGCCGCGCGCCAGGCAGTCGACGTCGCGTTGACGGCGGCGGAGATCGTGCGCGACGGCGAGCGCTTCGCCTATGCACTGACCCGGCCACCCGGGCACCATGCGGAGCGACGCATCTACGGTGGCTTCTGCTACCTCGACAACTCGGCGATCGCGGCCCATTTTCTATCCGAGCGCGGTCGCGTCGCCCTGCTCGATATCGACTACCATCACGGCAACGGCGCGCAAGACATCTTCTACGGCCGCAGCGACGTGCTGACGCTCTCCATTCACGGGCATCCCTCGCATGCCTACCCGAACTTCTCCGGCTACGCGGACGAGCGCGGGGAAGGCACAGGTCTTGGCTACAACCGTAACTGGCCGCTGGAGCCGCCGGTCGACGACGATCGCTATATGCGAGTGCTCGGTGAGGCGCTGGCGGCCGTCGGCAGGTTCCGGCCGCGCTACCTCGTGGTGTCGGTCGGCTTCGACATCATGAGGGGCGATCCGACCGGCTCGTTCGCAATATCGACCTCGGGCCTGCGCAGGATAGCCGAGGCGATTGCCGCCCTCGACCTGCCGACCCTATTCGTGCAGGAGGGCGGCTATGCGGTGCGCAACCTCAGGGTCGGCGCCAACGCCTTTTTCGGGACGTTGGCGCAACGCTGGTTTGGTGACTGAGGCGGCGCCGCGTGCTTGCATCCCCGGCTCCGAGCCGGCATAGTCCCGCCGGGCTGGCGGCGGACGTGTCCCTCGCCAACCGGGTCAGGTCGGGAACGAAGCAGCCCTAACGATCAGGCCACGGGTCGTTCGCCAGCCTTGTCCTATGCCCCCCGGCGGTGAGCCGGACGTGTAGCGTCCGTCGGCAGGCCGCCGTGCTGCGTTGCGCGCCGTCGCTTCGCGGCCAGCTCACCTCGGACACCCTCACCTCGGACTCATGGCGAAGCGCACGACCACCGCTGGCGAAGGATCGGGCGGAGGGGCAGCGCCCGTGAAACCTTACGTGGTGCTGGCGCGCAAGTATCGTCCACTGCGTTTCGAGGACCTGATCGGCCAGAACGCCATGGTGCAGACGCTGCGCAACGCGTTCGCGTCGGGGCGCATCGCCCAGGGCTACATGCTGACGGGCGTCCGCGGCACCGGCAAGACGACGACGGCGCGAATCCTGGCGCGAGCGCTCAACTACGAGCCGGGCGGACCGACGGTCGACATGCCGACGCTCGGGCCGCACTGCGCCGAGATCATCGAGAGCCGGCACCCGGACGTGCTCGAGATGGACGCCGCCTCCAACACCAGCGTCGACAACATGCGCGAGATCATCGAGAGCGCGCGCTACAAGCCGCTCGTCGCGCGCACAAAGGTGTTCATCATCGACGAGGTGCACATGCTCTCGAAAAGCGCCTTCAACGCGCTGTTGAAGACGCTCGAGGAGCCGCCGGAGCACGTCAAGTTCATCTTCGCCACGACGGAGATCCGCAAGGTTCCGGTCACCGTTCTGTCGCGCTGCCAGCGGTTCGACCTGCGCCGCGTCGACGTGCCGGAGCTGATCGCCCATTTCGAGCGCATCGCCGCCGCCGAGGGCGCGAAGGCCGAGCGCGACGCGCTGGCGCTGATCGCACGCGCTGCGGAGGGCTCGGTGCGAGACGGGCTGTCGCTGCTCGATCAGGCGATCGCGATGGGCGACGGGACGGTCGACCTCGCCGGAGTGCGCGCGATGCTCGGCCTCGCCGATCGCGGGCGCATCTTCGACCTGCTCGACGCGCTGTTCGCGGGCCAGGCGGGGGCGGCGCTCGAGGCATTCGGCCGGCTGCATCACGATGGGGCGGAGCCGGCGCAGCTGCTCACCGATCTGGCCGAGGCGGTGCACGCGGCGGCGCGCATGAAGGTCGTCGGCGAAGCCGGCAGCGACGCGTTGTCCAAAGAGGAGCAGCGCCGGGCCGGCGCGCTCGCCGCTCGGCTGTCGATCCCGTTGCTGGCGCGCGCCTGGCAGATGCTGGTCAAGGGGCTCGAGGACGTGTCGCGCGCGCCGAGCCCGGCGACCGCGGCGGAGATGGTGCTGATCCGCCTCGCCTACACCGCCGACCTGCCGTCGCCGGACGAGATCATCCGGACGCTCGGCGGCGGCACGACCAGCGGGCGGGCGCGGCCCGAGCGCACCGCGCGCGAAGGCTCCGCGGTGGCGAGCGAGGGTCCGACCGCCGATCACGACGCGTCGGCCGCGAGCCCAGATTTCACCGCGCCGGGCGAGGCCGAGGAGGGCTTCGAGGGGCTCGACGACAGTCGCCTCGAAGGCGAGGAGGTCGACGCCGAGGGCGAGGACTACGCCCGCGTCGCGAGCTACGCGGATGCGGTCGCGCTCGCCGGATCGAAGCGCGACGCGCGGCTCAAGGTCCACCTCGAGGAGCACGTGAGCCTCGTCAAATTCGATGCCGTCGCCGGCGCGATCGATATATTCCTGATGCCGGGCGCGCCGGCCGAGATCGCCAACGAGCTCCGCGAGAAGCTCAACCGCTGGACCGGCCGGCGCTGGGTGGTGATGCTGTCGAAGGCGCGGGGCGAGCCGCCGATCGGAGTGGTGCGGCGCGAGCAGCAGGCGGCCGAGATCGAGCAGCTCAAGGCCGACCCGGCGGTGCGCGCCCTGCTCGAGACGTTTCCCGATGCGAAAATCGCCGAGGTGCGCCAGATCGCCGGAGCCCGCGAGGACGACACCGGCACCGGTTGACGCCTTCAGCCATCGTCCGGCGCTCAGCGCCGCATCGAGCCGAGGATCGACATGAAAGACCTGATGGGAATGATGAAGCAGGTCCGCGAGATGCAGGAGCGCATGCAGCGGATTCAGGCCGAGCTCGAGTCGACCGAGATCGTCGGCCGCTCCGGAGGCGGTCTGGTCGAGGTCACTCTCAACGGCAAGGGCGACATGCGGCGCGTGCGCATCGATCCCTCGCTGATGAAGCCGGAGGAGGTGGAGATCCTCGAAGACCTGATCGTCGCCGCGAGCCAGGACGCGCGCGGCAAGGTCGAGGCCGAGATGGCCTCCCGGATGGCCGACGTCACGGGCGGCCTGCCGATCCCGCCGGGCATGAAGCTGTTCTGAGGGAAACCTGCATGATGCGGCGGGGCGATGTCGAGGCGGGTGAAGTCGCAGCCGGGCCGCCGATGCCGGCAATCGCCGCCGCGGCGCTGCTCGCGCTCCTTGCCCAGGCGGCGGTGCTGTGGGCGATGGGTCGGATCGCGATCTGCAAGTGCGGCTATGTAAAGCTGTGGCACGGCATCGTGCAGAGCTCGGAAAACTCGCAGCACATCGCCGACTGGTACACGTTCTCCCACATCCTGCACGGGTTCATCTTCTATTTCGTGCTGTGGCTGCTGTTCCCGCGCCTCTCGATCGGCGTCCGACTGCTGCTGGCGTTCGGCGTCGAGATCGCGTGGGAGGTGGTGGAGAACAGCCCGTTGATCATCGAGCGCTACCGCTCGGCGACGATCTCGCTCGACTATTTCGGTGACAGCATCGTCAATTCGGTATCGGACACGGTGGCGATGGCGGCCGGGTTCCTGATCGCTTGGCGCGTGCCGGTGGCGCTGACGGTCGGCGCGCTGGTGGCGGTAGAGCTGTTCCTTGCCGCGCACATCCGCGACAACCTCACCCTCAACGTCATCATGCTGATCCACCCGTTCGAGGTGATCAAGGTGTGGCAGGGCGGCGGGTAGCGACCGCTTGCGCCAGCCGAAGTGGCGAGCGGGCGCGAATCCCGATACGGCGCGTTCCACAGCGCCACCCTGGAGCCGTTCATTGAAGAAGATCGCCGGACCCGAGATCGAGCGTGTGGTCCAGCTCCTGGCGCGGTTGCCGGGGCTGGGGCCACGCTCGGCGCGCAAGGCGGCGCTGGCGCTGCTGAAACGGCGCGAGGATCTGTTGAAGCCCCTCGCAGCCGCGCTCGCCGAGGCGGTGGAGAGGATCGTCGTGTGTGAGACTTGCGGCAACGTCGATACGCTGTCGCCGTGCACGATCTGCCGCGATCCTCGCCGGGACGCCTCGCTGATCGTCGTCGTCGAGGAGGTTGGCGATCTCTGGGCGCTCGAGCGGGCGCAGGTGGTGAGCGCGCGCTACCACGTGCTCGGCGGACACATCGAGCCGCTGGAAGGGATCGGCCCGGAGCGGCTCAACATCGCGAGCCTTCTCGAGCGCGTCGCCGACGGGACGGTGAAAGAGGTGCTGCTGGCGCTCAACGCCACGGTTGAAGGGCAGACGACGGCCCATTACCTATCCGACCAGCTGGCCGGCACCGGCGTCGCCGTCTCGCGCCTCGCGCAGGGGGTTCCTGTCGGCGGCGAACTCGACTACCTCGACGAGGGCACGCTTGCCGCGGCGATCCGGGCGCGCAAGCGCGTTTGAAGGCGCCGGGCGCCGCGCAGGGCCGGCACGTCGAAAGGGCAGCAATGGAACCCCGCCCGCGCCAGGGCCGTAACGCCACGCCCGTGTTCGTCACCGGCTCGCTGCTGCGCCACATCCTGGTGATGACGAGCACGGGCGCCGCCGGCCTCGTCGCCATATTCGTCGGCGATCTCGCCAACATTTTCTTCCTCGGTCTGCTCGGCGACGAGGCGGTCATCGCCGCCGTCGGCTACGCCAGCTCGGTGCTGCTGCTGACGATCTCGATCGGCATCGGCCTCGCCATCGCCGCGACCGCGCTCGTCGCGCCGGCACTCGGTGCCGGACACGTCGTCAAGGCGCGGCGGCTGTCGACCAACGCCCACCTCTGGACGGCCGGGGTGTCGGCGGTGATGGCGCTCGGCGTGTGGCTGGCGATCCCGTGGCTGCTGACGCTGCTCGGCGCGAGCGGGCGCACGCACACGCTGGCCGCCGAGTACCTCATGATCCTTGTGCCCGGCCTGCCGCCGCTGGCCCTGGCGATGACGTCGTCGGCGGTGCTGCGCTCGGCCGGCGACGCCAAGCGGGCCATGCACGTGACGCTGTCCGGCGCGATCACCAATATCGTGCTCGATCCGATCTTCATTTTTGCGCTCGGCCTCGGCATCCACGGCGCGGCGATCGCCTCGCTCATGTCGCGCGCGGTGGTGCTGGCGGTCGGGCTCAACGGCGTGATGCGCGTGCACGGACTCTACATGCGCCCGAGACGGCGGCCGTTCCTCGCCGACGGGCCGCGGCTCGCCAATGTCGCGGTGCCGGCGATCCTGACCAATGTGGCGACCCCCTTCGCCAATGCCTATGTCACCGCGGCGATGGCACCGTTCGGGGATTCCGCCGTCGCCGGCTGGGCGATCATCGGCCGCATCCTGCCGGTGGCGTTCGGCGCGATCTACGCGCTGTCGGGCTCGGTCGGTCCGATCATCGGCCAGAACTACGGCGCGCGGGCATTCGACCGCATGCGCACCACGCTCGGTCTGGCGCTGGCGGTGACGGCGGCGTTCACGACTGTCGCCTGGCTGCTGCTCATCCCGCTCGCCGGTCCGCTCGCCCGCAGCTTCCGCGCCAGCGCTGAGGCGACCGACCTGATCGCGCTGTTCTGCGTGTGGCTGTCGCCGCTGTTCGTATTCCTCGGTGCGCTATTCGTCGCCAATGCGGTGTTCAACACGCTCGGCCGGCCGCATTACTCGACGATGTTGAACTGGGGCCGGGCGACGATCGGCACCATTCCGTTCGTCGAGATCGGCGCCCGCTGGGGCGGCGCGGAGGGGGTGCTGGTCGCCAACATGGTCGGCGCCATCGTTTTCGGAACGCTGGCGATCGCGATCGGCTACCGGCTGATCGACTGGCTGGCCGAGAACGGGGGACCGCCCGGCTCCGGCCCGCTCCGGCAATCCAAGGCGCCTGAAATCTCTGCACAATCCGCTCCCGGTCTTGTTGACGGGCCGCCGTCATTGTAAAGAATCGCGATGCGGGGTAGGGCAGCCTCGTGTCAGGGATCGCACGGACGGCTCGGCGCCGTCTCCGGGGGGAGCAGTTGACCCAGTCGGCTCGACGGCATGGCGTGCTGGCGCGGTGGCGGCAATCGCTGCTCGATCTGCCGCGCTACCACAAGCGCTTCGTCCTCGTCGTGCTGGACTTCCTGATCCTCGCCACGGTGCTGTGGGGCGCGATGTCGCTGCGCTATGCGACGCTCTACGTGCCCGACGGCTGGGGCGTCGGCCTCCTGCTGCTGCTGGCGCCGGTGATCACCCTGGCGACATTCGCCCACCTCGGTCTCTACCGCATCGTCACGCGCTATTTCGGCTATCGCGGTCACAGCAAGATCATGCTCGGCATGACGCTGTCGGTGTTGATCTGGGCGCTGGTTGTGTTCATGAGCGGCCAGCTCGGCGTGCCGCGCACCGTCATCATCACCTACGGCCTCGTCTCGGTGCTGGCGATCATCGCCACGCGCCATGCCGCCGGCCTGCTCTTGAAGAGCGCCGGCATCCGCCTGCCACGCGCCGGCGTCGACAGGGAGCGCCGGCCGGTGCTGATCTACGGCGCCGGGCAGATGGGCGTCGAGCTGCTCGACGCGCTCCGGCGCGGCGGCGAGCGCGAGGCGGTCGGGTTCCTCGATTCGGCGCCGACGCTGTGGGGCCAATACGTCGGCGGGCTCAAGGTCTACCGGCCGGAGAAGATCGCCCGGCTGATCGAGCGCGAGGACGTGAAGGAGGTGCTGCTTGCGCTGCCCGACGGCAACCGGCGCGAGCGCCGCCGCGTGATTAAGGAGCTCGAGGCCTATCCGGTCGAGGTCAAGATTCTGCCCGGCATCGACGACATCACCTCGGGCCGGGTCGGCGTCAGCGATCTTCGGCCGGTCGACGTGGGCGATCTCCTGGGGCGCGACCCGGTGCCGCCGCACAAGGAGCTGCTCGAGCGCTCGATCAAGGACAAGTCGATCCTGGTCACCGGTGCCGGCGGCTCGGTCGGCTCGGAGCTGGTGCGCCAGATCCTCAAGCAGGCGCCGCGTCGCATCGTGCTGTTCGACCTCTCCGAGGCGGCGCTGTTTGAGATCGAGATGGAGGTGCGCCAGACGGTGGCGGTGGTCGCGGCGCTGGACGGCGAGCACGTGCCGCCGGAGATCCATGCCGTGCTCGGCTCGGTGCTCGACGAGGCACTGGTGCGCGAGACGATCGAGCGCTTCCAGGTGCAGACGATCTACCACGCCGCCGCCTACAAGCACGTGCCGATGGTCGAGAGCAACGCGGCCGTTGGGCTTCACAACAACGTGTTCGGGGCCAAGGTGATTGCGGATGCGGCGCGCGATCGGGGCGTCGAGCGCGTGGTGCTCATCTCGACCGACAAGGCAGTCAGGCCGACCAATGTGATGGGGGCCAGCAAGCGGCTCTCGGAGCTGATCCTGCAGGCGGCGTCGTCCGAAGGCTCCGGCACCGTGTTCACGATGGTGCGGTTCGGCAACGTGCTCGACAGCTCTGGCTCAGTGGTCAAGCGGTTCCGGCAGCAGATCAAGGAGGGCGGGCCGGTCACCGTCACCCACCCGGACGTGATCCGCTACTTCATGTCGATCCCGGAGGCGGCCGAGCTCGTCATCCAGGCCGGCGCGATGGCCAGCGGCGGCGAGGTGTTCGTGCTCGACATGGGTGAGCCGGTGAAGATCGACGATCTCGCGCGGCTGATGATCCGTCTGGTCGGCCTCGAGCTCCGCAGCGAGGAGCATCCCGAGGGCGACATCGCTATTGTTTACACCGGTCTGAGACCGGGCGAGAAGCTCTACGAGGAGCTGTTGATCGGCGCCAATACGACCGGCACCGAGCATCCGCGCATCCTGAGATCGCATGAGCCGTACCTGGCGCCGGCCGATCTCGCGCGCGAGCTGATCGTGATCGAGGCGGCAATCAAGGCGCGCGACGGCGACACGATCCGTGCGGCGCTCGCGCGCAGCGTCGAAGGCTACGGGGCCGGCGAGCCGATATGCGCCGCGGCAGGCACGGCGGAGCCGGAGGCATGGACGCCCGTGTCGCGGACCCTGCATTGACATGGCCGAGGCTCGCTCCGTCGGCAGCTCGAGGCGGGTCGCCTTCGTTGCCGACCGCTCGCGTGCGCTGATCAGGCTGCGCGGGTCGATCGCGCGCGAGCTGAAGGCGCGCGGCGCCGAGGTGCTTCTCGTCGCGCCCGAGTTCACCCCCGACGAGGCCGCGACGCTTGCCGCCGCCGGGATCGACCGGGCGACATTCGATATCGCACCCAAGGGTCTCAAGGGCATCGGGCCGGTTGCCGACTGGACGCTGACGAGAGAGATCGGCGCGGTGCTTGCCGGCTGGCGACCCGAGGTCGTCGTCTGCTATGGGGCGCGGACGATGATCCATGCCGCGCTCGCCGCCCGCCGCGCGGGTGCCCGGGAGATCGTCGTCGCCGTCACCGGCCTCAGCCAGAAGGCGGCCGAGGCGAGCGCCGAGGGCCGGCTGCTGTCGGCGCGGCGCTACGCCAAGGCGTTCAAGGCGGCGACGGCAGCGATTGCCCACAACCGCGACGACGCGCGCGCGCTCGCGCGTTCCGGCCTCCTGCGCGCCGGCCTCGACGTGACCGTGGTGGCCGGCTCCGGCGTCGATCTCGGCCAGTTCGAGGTGCAGCCGCTGCCGCCGATCGCGGCCGGTCTGGTGTTCCTGATGGTCGCGCCGCTCGACCGCACGCGCGGCGTCATCGACTATTGCGAGGCGGCGCGGCGGGTGAAGGAGCGCGCGCCGGAAGCGACGTTTCTGCTCGCCGGGCCAGCGGGCGAGGGACCGGGCGGGTTCGATCCGGCGGATTTGCGCGCCTACGAGGATGCAATCGAGTTCCTGGGCCCGCTCGCCGACATTCGGCCGGCACTCGGACGGGCGCACGTTTTCGTCTATCCCTCGCACGGCGAGGGCATGCCGCGGGTGGTGCTCGAGGCGATGGCGGCGGGCCGGCCGATCCTCACCACCGACGCCCCCGGATGCCGCGAGACGGTCGACGACCGGGTCAACGGCTGCCTGGTTCCGGTGGCGGACGTCGGCAAGCTTGCCGAGGCCATGACGAGCTTCCTGAAGCGGCCCGACCTCTTGCCGTCGATGGCGCGCGCGAGCCGGCACAAGGCGGAGCGCCGCTTCGACGAGCGCGACGTCAACCGGACACTGCTGGCGGTGCTCGGTTTCGCGAGCTGAGGAGTGGGATCGCAGGACCATGGATCGAGCCGGCGAGAGACACGTGCTCGTTAGCGGCGCGAGCGGGTTCGTCGGGCGCGATCTGATTGGCCGCCTGCTGGCGCGCGGATTCCGCGTACGGGCGGCGAGCCGCAATCCGCAGGCGGCTCCGCCGTCGCCGGGGCTGGAGCGGATCGCGCTGCCCGATCTCGCGGTCCGTTCGGACTTCGGCCCGCTGCTCGACGGCATCACCGACGTCGTCCATCTCGCCGGCATCGCGCATGCGAGCCGGGCGATCCCCGAGGCGATCTACATGGCCGTCAACGCCGAGGCGGCGGCGACACTGGCGCAAGCGAGCCGGCGAGCGGGCGCGGCGTCGTTCGTGCTGATGTCGTCGGTGCGCGCGCAGAGTGGGCCGGCGGCGGCGCGGGTGTTGAGCGAGGGCGACGCGCCGGCGCCGAGCGACGCCTATGGGCGCTCGAAGCTCGCGGCAGAGCGGTCTGTCGCAGAGGTGCTCGCGGGCAACGCGACGCGCGGCGTGGCGTTGCGCCCCGTGCTGGTGCACGGGCCGGGTGTCAAAGGCAATCTTGGGTCGCTGTTGCGGCTTGCGCGACTGCCGGTGCCGCTGCCGCTCGGCGCGCTCGCCAATCGCCGCTCGCTGCTCGGGGTCGCAAATCTCGCGTCCGCGGTTGCGCACGCGATCGAGTCCGAGGCGGTCGGCGGCACCTATCTCGTCGCCGATCCGGAGCCGGTCTCGGTCGCGGAGATCATTGCCGCGTTGCGGGCCGGCCTTGGGCGCCCGCCGGGGCTGGTGCGCGTCCCGCTGGCGCCCATGCGGGTCGCGCTCGCCGCGATTGGTATGGGCGACCTTTGGGATCGTCTCGCCGGCGATCTCGTCGTCGATACGGGCCGCTTGCGCGCAACCGGCTGGCAGCCGGTCGAGACCACAGCCGAGGGCCTCGCGGCGATGGCGCGGGCGGCGTCGGGGTCGTAGGGACGACACGCGTCGGTCGTCGGGATTCCCCCACCCCCGGCTCCTCTCCGCAAGGGGGAGGGGAGTAGCGATCGCCTCGAACCTTCGGCGCCGTCGCGGCGACCAAGGGATTGGAGGCGAACCTTTGGTTTCAGGAGTAACCGCCATGTCCGGCATGAGATATCCCGCCCGCCCGTTCGCGATCCGAGCCCTCGATCGCTTCACCACCGTGATGCTGCTGATCGCGCTCGCCGTCATTTCGACTGGAGCGCTGATGGCTCACTCGCGTGGGCGCGGCTGAGCTTCTCGGGCTCGGGATCGCGCAAGGTGGACTCGGCTTGGGGACCGTATGCCCAATTCCGCACAAGTGGGTGGAAGAGGGCCCGCGACGCGGATGATGCGTGCGCGCACGGAGGACGAGGAGGCCAAGCAGTGGTTCAGAGATGGAGTGTCTGTCCTCTTGGCCTGACTGTCTGTCGTGCCGTTTGGCGGTCGAGGTGGGTATAGGGCGTGCACCGGCTGTGCTGTCGCAGCCTTGCTGACGACCTACGCCGGTCAGGCCGATAAGGCGGCCGGGGGCGCCGCCAGCGACACCATCGCTATGAAGACGCTCTATGCGGACGTCCGGCCCTTGGGCACGAACAAGAAGAAGTGCGCGAACGAGACCGCTATCGAGTTCCGGGCATCCAGTCCGACACCGGGCATCAGCGCGGTCGAGACCGGCAGGCGCATGTGGTGCCCCGTGAAGCCGTGAGGGCATGCAGGCCGGCGCATTCGATCCTCCATCGGCAAGGGCACGCGCTGGAGGCAGCTCGGCGCCGGCAACCCCGCCCGTAGGCTCGCGTCAGGACTGCGGGGGAGGCTCCGTGACAACCATCCACGACACGCCGAATTTGTCGGTGACGGCGCCGAAACGCGGCGAGAAAAACGTCTTGCCGATCGGCATCTCGACCGTCCCCTCCGCCGCCAGCGCGTTGAACACCCGATCGGCATCGGCCTCGGTCGGCACCAACAGCGCCAGCGACATGCATGCGAAGTCGAGCGGTCCGCTCCTCATGCCGTCCGACATCATTATGCTGGTGCCGTGGATACGCAGACTGGCGTGCATGATCTTGTCGGCGAGCGCGGCGGGCACCTGATCGGGACCGGGAGCGTCCGGGTTGTCGCGGTAGCGCATCATCGTGATCACCTCGGCACCGAGGACCCGCTCGTAGTACTCGATCGCCTCCTCGCAGCGGCCGCGGAAGAAGAGGTAGGGCCGGATGGCCGCAGTGTTGCCGGGGGGCAGCGTGACCACCGGCGCGAAGCCACCGAAGATCAGCCGCTTGCCGTCGAAGGGCATCGGGTTGGCGGAAGGGCTGATGCGGTCGTCGGACTTCGCCAGCTCTTCCATCCGGCCCATTGCAGCGTCTCGCTGCGACTTGTCGGGCCATTCGATCCACGAGAGCACGACCGTCTCGTCGTCCTTCGCCTGCACGGCGCGGCGGAAGTCGGTCAGCTTTCCGTCGGGCACGTCGTCGCCCCAGCACTCCAAGATGCGTGTTGCGCCGAGCTCCAGGAACACGCTGTCGGCCTTGGCAGCATGATCGATGAATTGCTGCTTGCGAGCGGTCGGAACGGCGATTACGAAACCATCGACGTAGCTCATGGGGTGCTCCTTTCGCTGGTGGGAATGTCGGTCGATGTTGCCTCAGCCTGCCGCGGCCTCCAGAGCGGCGATGTCGATCTTCACCATCTGCAGCATCGCCTGCATGACGCGTCCGGATCTGGCTGGATCGGGATCGGTCAGCAGCTCGACGAGACGCCGCGGGGCGATCTGCCAGGACACGCCGAACCGGTCCTTCAGCCAGCCGCATTGGACCTCGCGACCGCCGTCGGCGGTGAGCGCGAGCCAGAGCCGGTCGGTCTCGGCCTGGTCGTCGGTCAGGACAGATATCGAGGCGGCCTCCGAGTGCTGGAACATCGGCCCGCCATTGAGGGCCTGATAGGGCGTGCCGCAAAGCAAGAAGTCGATGATGAGCGGAGGTTTCGACGGGTCGGGTGAGTACGTGCTCTCAATCCTGCTGCCGGGCAGCAGCGAAACGTAGAGCCTGGCGGCCTCCTCGCCGTTCCGGTCGAACCACAGGCACGTACGAACCTTGGCCTCGCCGTTCATGAAGGCCCCCTCTCTCACAATGCTCTGGCCAGCGCTTCCAGTTGGTCGGTTGCCCTGCCCCAGCCATCGTGGAAGCCCATCTCCTCGTGCTCCTTGCGCGCAGCGGCGGTCCAATGCATGACGCGGGCGGTGTAGCGGGTCCTCCCGTCGCCGGTGTCCTCGAGCAGGACCTCGGCGACCATGAATGGCCTCCCAGACGGTCTCCAGCCGGGAGCGAACGCGTCGGTGAACACGAGGCGCCGCGGCTCTACCACCTCGAGGAAAACGCCCGGCTCTCCCATTCGTTCCCCGTCGGGACCGTTCATCAGCGTGTAGAACTCGCCGCCGGGGCGCAGGTCGATGCGGGCTTCGGAGACATGCCACGGCGCCGGGCAGAACCATCGCTTCAGCAGCTCGGGCTCGGTCCAGCAGCGCCACAGCTTGTCGCGCGGGGCGTCGAGGGTGCGGGCTAAGACGAGTTCGTGGGGCTCGTCACTCATGTCGGATCCCAGTGCTATCGGGTCAAGAAACCAGCCGCGCGACAGCGGGCTCGGGACCAGGGTTGTGCGCCGGACCGGCATCGGGTCCGCCTTGGACGTGGCGAGGCCGCTCGCGCGTTGCAAGACGGCGGCGGTTTGAAATGCGCGACGTCGTCCCGGCGGCGAGCGGTCCCTTGCAACTCTTCGCTCCGGTTGGCGCGCGGTTTCAGGTTGGTTGCCGCAGTCTGTACGAACGTCCGGTCAGCATTTAGACTCGATCAACAAGTCTCACCGCCACGACCGACGGAGGTCGACCATGCCGCATTCAGACACGCCGGGCGTGCACGTGTACCGGACGGTGGCGCGGCGGCTGCACTGGCTGATGGCCGGCCTCGTCATCGCACAGATCGCGGCCGGCCTGTTGATGGTCTACGAGGGGCCCGAGGGCAGTCTCGTCGTCCGATTTGCCGAGGCGCTTTCGCTCTACGACGGACACAAGCTGCTCGGTCTCTTGCTGCTCGCGCTGGTGCTCTTCCGCCTCGGCTACCGCATCTGGGTCGGAACACCACCCGACGAGCCGAGCCTGGAGCCGTGGCAGCGAGAGGCCTCGCATCTGGTGCATGCCTGGATCTACCTGCTGCTGATCGTCATTCCACTGCTCGGCTGGGCCGGCGTGTCGCTGTACCCGGCGGTGGTGCTGTTCGGGTCGTTCAGCATTCCGGCGATCCTGGAGCCCAATCGCGAGGCATCGGCCGCGGTGCTGGCCGCGCACCGCTACGGCGCCTTTGCACTTATTGGCCTGATCGGCGCCCATGTGGGAGCGGCCCTCTACCACCATTTCGTGCGCCGGGACGGCGTGTTGCGGCGCATGCTACCTACCTTGCGCCCGCCGCGGCGATAGGCTGGAATTGGCATCGGCGGACGTGGGCGCGAAACGGCCGCGGGAGAAGCGGGCCGGAGAGCCAGCACGATGTTCGTCCAGCAGGGAACGGGCGCCAGTGCGTCGCGCGCCGCGGGGGCACACGCCCACGCAGCCGCGCTTCAGGAGCACAATCTGCTGCGCTCGCTGGTCCGGGCCGCGGGCCTCGTCTGGTCCATCCTGTTCATCCTGGTCGGTGTCGGCGCCGAGCTTCAGCTCTATGCCGACGGCTCGGTGTTCTCCTACGGCGTCGCTGCCGAGTCGGCCTGGGAGGCGCACTGGCACAACATCTCGGGCCGGCTGTTCGTCTACCTCTTCGCGCATGTGCCGGCCGAGGCCTACGTCGCGCTGACGCGGGACGCCGCTGGCGGTGTCGCCCTTTACGGACTGCTGTTCTTCTCCGCGCCACTGCTGGGGCTGGTGGCAACATGGCTGGCCGATCGCACGCGCCAGCGCAGCCTGTTCACTCTCGCCTGTCTTTCGACGGCGTGCCTGTGCCCGCTGGTTTTCGGCTTCCCGACCGAGATGTGGATCGCGCACAGCCTGTTCTGGCCGACACTTGCGCTCGCCCAATGCGCCGCGCGTGGTGCTCCAAGCGCAATTCTGCTGACCGCCGCCATGGTGGCGCTGGTGCACACGCACGAGGGCGCGGTGGTGCTCGCCGGTGCGATCGTCGGCGCGATGTTGCTGAACGGCCCGTGGTGCCATCAGCTTTTCCGAGCCGCCGCTGCACTGCTGGTGGCGATCGCGATCTGGGCGTCGATCAAGCTCATATGGCGTCCGGACGCCTACTTCGCCGCCGTGCTGGCGCGGGCCGCATGGAGCTTCATCGACATCACCGCCCTCGCTACGCCCATCGTCGGGCTGATGACGGCTGCGGTCGCGGCGAGCATCGTGGCCGGCATGGCGCTTCGCAACAAGCAGGCTTGGGGGAGCGCGCTTGCTGTCCCGCTGATCCTTGCGGCGGGGTTCGTCGTCTACTGGCTCTGGCTCGATCATGCACTTCACGGCGAGGAGCGCTACGCGCTGCGGACGGCGCTGCTGCTCATGACGCCTGTGCTCGGCTTCGTGTCGATCTTGCGCGTGGTGCATCACGACGCATCCTCGGCGCCGCTGGTGACTTCCGTGTCGCGGCTCGCGAGCCGGATCGCCCGGAGTGTGCCGCCGATGGCCGCCGCCGGGGCGCTGGGGCTGGTGATGCTGGTGCACGGCGTCGAGACCGCGAAGTTCGTCGCGGCGTGGAAGGCCTACAAGACCGCCGTCGTCGAGCTTGCCACCCGGCCTACCGCCGATCCGTGGCTAGGGGACGCGCGGTTCGTCTCCTCGCAGCGGGTTCCGGTCGCGGTCAACCGGCTGTCGTGGCACTCGACGACGCAGTATCTGTCCGTGCTGCTGGCCCCCGAGATGCGCCCGCGTCGGCTGGTCGTACACCCCGACGCGGGATATCACTGGATGAGTTGCAAGACGGCGATCGGCCACGTTGAGCGCGACGGCGCTCTGCCGTTGCAGAGTCGCAATCTCGTACGGGTCCACGCCTGCCTGCATCGCAGATATTGAGCGCGGGCCGGCGGTGCTGCCCGGCTGCGCGGAACTCAGCTCAACTCGCGGATCTTGAACATCAGCCCGCCCTTGGGTGTCAGCGTCACGGTGGCATTGATGCCGGGCGGCTCGGAGCCGACGTACTCGGGTCGGAAGCGGCGCAGCAGGATCGACAGCGCGAGCGTGTTCTCGACCTGGCTCATGGCGCCGCCGATGCACGAGCGCTTGCCGGCACCGAACGGAATGTAGCTGTACTTGACCTGCTTCTTGAACGTCTTGTCGAACCAGCGCTCGGGGATGAACGCCTCCGGGTCGTTCCAGAAGCGCGGGTTGTGGTGGGCGCCGTAGCCGAACAGCACCACGCGGTCGCCGACCTTGATCTCCTTGCCGCCAATGGTGTCCGGCTCGTTGGCGACGCGAATGAGGCCCCACACCGGCGGATAGAGCCGCATCGTCTCCTGGACGACGGAGCGCGTGTACACGAGCTGGGAGTAGTCGGCCCCGGTCGGATCGCGGTCGCCGCACACCTGCTCACCCTCGCGGCGGATACGTTCGGCCGCCTCGGGATGCTTGGAGACGAGGTAGAGAGCCCAGGCGAGCGTCAGCGCCGTCGTCTCGGTGCCGGCCCACAGGTACTGCTTGATCTCGTCGATCGCCTGCTGCTGGTCGAACTCGGGGATCGAAGGATCGGCGACCGCGGCCTCGATCATTTTCAGCAGCGTCCTCTCGCGGTGCTCGCGCGGCTCGGCGGCGAACACGGCGGGAGGGACGGAAACCCAGGCATCGACCGCCTTGGCCGCATCCTCGTCACCGATCGAGAAATCCCCACCCGAGAGCTTCCGCTGGCGGATGCCCTTGTGCTCCATCACGTCAGTGTATGTCTTCACGTACTTGAAGACGACATGGGGATTGAACGGCATGTCGCGGTCGAACAGCGCCTTGCAGATCATGTCGGCGGCGAGCGTCCAGGTTTGCTCGACCATCTCGACCGTCTCGCCCGTACGCGCCAGCTCGTTCCAGGCCGCCATCTTGGTCTTGATGGCCTCGATGAAGTAGGGGACGTAGTCGGCGAACACGTCGGGGTGGAAGGCCGGCTGCTGCGGCATGCGGATCTTCTGCCACAAGGCGCCGTCGTGGGTGATCATCGCCTTGCCGAAGATCGGCTTCAGGCCGTCGAAATACTTGATGTAGGCGTCGCCCTTGGTCACGAGCACGTGCTTGAAGTGCTCGGGCTCGCTGATGAAGACGATGCGCTGGCTGCCGATGCTGACCGGGATGACGCCGCCATAGCGCTCGGCCAGCACCATCAGCAGCCGCATCGGGTTGTCGGCCTCGCCGCGGGCCAAAGCCGAGAGCTTGAACCAGACGCTCGATTCGTCGCCGAGCGCCTGAACGTGTTTGAGGTCGGACGAGGCGGTCGATGATGCCATCTCTGTTGCAGTCGTCATGATGCTCTTTCTCCAGGCCAGAGCAGGCACGGCCGCCGGGCGTCGTGCGGAATGTCGTTCGATCGAGCCAGCACCTTGCGTGCGGCGTCTCGCTCCCTGGGCGAACGAGGGCGTGAGCCTCATCCCGGGACTTTGTACTGCGGGATGGTCACGGCCGGCTGTAACGCGGGGGACACTGGCCGGCTTCTTTTTTTGTCGTAGGGCAGAGTTTATCGACCCGATCGTCCGTTGATGTCTATCGTTGCTTGCCCGACCGCTTCACTTTGGCGCGGGACAGCCAGAATTGCCGCCAGTTCTTCTATCGCGCAGCTAAGGTATTGGCGAGATGAGCGCCAGCTTGTGGTTAACCTTTTGGTCAATCCATACCTGGTCACCGTCGAGCCGCACTTGACCGAAGGCCAGTAGCTGCAACGCCAGCGGGTAGAGCTTGTGCTCGGACGTGAGAATACGGGCCGCCAGCGTGCCCGGCGTATCGGCCGGCAGCACCGGCACCGCGGCCTGGGCGATGATCGCGCCCTCATCCACGCCGGCACTGACGAAGTGCACCGTGCAGCCGGCGATCCGGACGCCGGCGGCGAGTGCCCGGGCATGTGTGTCGAGCCCCTTGAAGGCGGGCAGTAGCGCGGGGTGGATGTTGATCATCCGTCCCGTCCACTTGGCGACGAAGTCGGCCGTCAGCAGGCGCATGAACCCGGCCAGCGCGACGATCTCGATACGCGAGGCGGTCAGCAGGGCATGCAGCTGACCGTCGAAATGGGCGCGGTCGGAGTATAGCTTGTGATCGAGGGCAACGGCTGGGATGCCCTGTGCCTTGGCCCAGGCCAGTCCGGCCGCATCGGGCCGGTTGGAGACGACGAGGCAAATCTCGGCTGGGTAGTCGGGGGCGCGGGCGGCCTCGACCAGGCTCATCATGTTGGAGCCGCGGCCGGAGATCAGGACGGCGACGCGCTTGCGGGGCGGGTGGGCAGGACGTTCGGTTTCGTTCATGGCGCGGGGCATAGCACGCAGCGGCGGCCTCGGGCAGTGGGCGAAAACGGCCTGCCGACCGGGCCGTCAGCGCAGCCGCAACCTGCCCTCGTAGGCCACCGCCCAGGCCTCGCCCTTGCCTTTGGCGGACGAGCGCTCGCCGGTCGGCGGGACGATCTCGCCGATCATGAGCGGGTTCTCGCCAGCCGCGGTCAGCGCCGCCATCACCTCGCCGGCGCGGGCCCTGGCCGCCACGACGACCATGCCGATGCCGCAGTTGAAGGTCCTCAGCATCTCGGCGTCGCCCAGCCGGCCGGCGCCGGCGATCCAGCCGAATACGGCAGGGACGGGGAAGCTCGTCAGATCGATCGCCGCGGCAACGTTTGGGGGCATCACGCGGGGCAGGTTCTCGCTGAGGCCGCCGCCGGTGATATGGGACAGCGCGAGGATGGCGCCGGCCTCGCCAGCTCCACCGGTCGCCGCGAGCGCTGCCAGCAGCGGCTTGACGTAGATCCGGGTCGGTGTCAGCAGCGCCTCGGCGAGCGTCGGTGCGCAGCTCCCCTCCCCCTTGTGGGGAGGGGTCGGGGGCGATCCCGATGGCCGCCCGTGGGGATCGGCGCCGTCTTGCGTTCTGCCGTCCCCCCCTCCCCGACCCTCCCCCTCCAGGGAGGAGGGGGCCTCGGCGAACGGAGCCGGGTGGTCCCAGCCGAGCCGCGCCTCCGTGACCAGACGGCGCACGAGGCTGTAGCCGTTCGAGTGCACGCCCGAGGAGGGGAGCCCGATCAGCGCGTCGCCCGGGGTGATGTCGGCGCGCGGCAGCAGTTCGCCGCGCTCTGCGGCGCCGACCGCGAAACCGGCGAGGTCGTAGTCGCCGCCGGGGTACATGCCCGGCATCTCGGCCGTCTCGCCGCCGATCAGCGCGCAGCCGGCCTCCTTGCAGCCGGCGGCAATGCCCGCGACCACCTCGCGGGCCACCTCGACGTCGAGCCGGCCGCAGGCGAAGTAGTCGAGGAAGAACCGCGGCTCGGCGCCCTGGACCACCAGGTCGTTGACGCTCATCGCCACAAGGTCGATGCCGATCGTGCCGTGACGGCCGGTCTCGATGGCAATCTTGAGCTTAGTGCCGACGCCGTCGTTGGCGGCGA
>JBFMEX010000015.1:0-113106 GCA_040752215.1 Pseudomonadota bacterium
CACCCCCCCCTACATCGCGCGGCTGAAGCGCGCGGGTGTCGGCACGTTCCTGGTCGGAGAGAGCCTGATGCGCAAGGACGACGTCGCCGCGGCGACACGCGCGCTGCTGGCGCGGGAGGCGGCATGACCGGCAAGCTCTCGCATCTCGACGAGAAGGGCGCGGCGCGGATGGTCGACGTGTCCGACAAGGCGGTGACCGAGCGGCACGCCGTCGCCCAGGGCTTCGTCGCCATGGCGCGGGAGACGCTCGCGCTCGTCGAGACCGGCACAGCGAAGAAGGGCGACGTGCTGGCAACCGCACGGATCGCCGGCATCATGGCCGCCAAGCGCACGCACGAGCTCATTCCGCTCTGCCACCCGCTCGCCATCACCAAGGCGACGGTCGACCTTGCGCCTGAGCGCGACCCCGCCGGCATCCGGGTGACGGCCGAGGTCAAGGTGACGGGCCAGACCGGAGTCGAGATGGAGGCGCTGACCGCGGTCTCCGTCGCCTGCCTCACCGTCTACGATATGCTGAAGGCGGTCGATCGCGGCATGCGCATCGAGGGCGTGCATCTCCTCGAGAAGGCGGGCGGGCGCTCCGGCACGTGGCGCGCCGATCCGCCAGCCAAGCGCAAGGGCCGCTGACATGGCGATGCTCACCGTCGCCGAGGCCCTGGCGCGCATCCTCGCCGATGTCGCACCGACCGGCGCCGAGGAGGTCGGCCTCGTAGAGGCCGACGGTCGCGTGCTGGCGTGCGGCCATGCCGCCAGGCTGACGCAGCCGCCGTTCCACGCTTCCGCGATGGACGGCTACGCGGTGCGCGCGGCCGACGTCGCACAGCTGCCGGCGCGGCTGCGTGTCGTCGGCGAGGCCGCCGCCGGCCACCCGTTCGCGGGCAGCATCGCGGCGGGCGAGGCGGTGCGCATCTTCACCGGCGCCCCCCTGCCCGCCGGCACCGACGCCATCGTGATCCAGGAGAACACCGCGCGCGAGGACGATGCGGTGACGGTACGCGAGGGTGCGGTCGATCCCGAGCACGTGCGTCCGAGAGGCGGCGATTTCAGCGCAGGAGCCGAGTTGCTCCGCACCGGGCACGTGCTGACCCCGCGCGACTTGACGCTCGCCGCCGCGATGGGGCACGCGCGGCTTTCCGTCCGCCGCCGCCCGGTGGTCGCGATCCTCGCCACCGGCGACGAGCTGGTCGAGCCCGGTGTCGCGCCCGGCGACGGCCAGATCGTTTCCTCCAACCCGTACGGCCTCGCCGCCATGGCGTGCCGGTTCGGGGCCGAGCCGCGCCTCCTCGGCATCGCCAAGGACACGCGCGCAGACCTCGCCCGCTGCATCGCCGCGGCTGCCGGCGCCGACGTTCTGGTGACGGTCGGCGGCGCCTCCGTCGGCGACCACGACCTCGTCGCACCCGTGTTGCAGGAGCACGGGATGGCGCTCGACTTCTGGAAGATCGCCATGCGGCCGGGCAAGCCGCTGATGTTCGGTCGGCTCGGCGTGCAGCGGGTGATCGGCGTGCCCGGCAATCCGGTCTCCGCACTCATCTGCATGCGCGTGTTCGTGGTGCCGCTGATCGCCCGCCTGCTCGGCCGCGCGGTCGGGCCCGAGCGACTGGGGAAGGCTGCACTCGCGCGCGCGATCTCCGCCAATGGGCCGCGGCAGCACTACATGCGGGCGACGCTGGTCGGCGGCGATGCCGGCGGCGCACCGCTCGTCGATCCGGTGCCCTCGCAGGACAGTTCGCTGATGTCGCCGCTGGCGCGCGCCGATTGCCTGATCGTGCGCGCAGCCGGCGCGCCCGCCGCAGCCGCAGGAGACGCGGTGGACATCCTGCCGATGGATTTCTGACGCCGTGGCGGATCGGCCACTTGCGGAACACCTGCGGAACGGTTACGGTACGTTCATGGTTTGTACAGGCTCGCCGCCCGGCGGGCCTCACCCGATCGAGAACAGCCCGAGCAACCATCCTTTGCGCCCCTTGCGCGGCGGATGGTCAGGCAAGGCGGCGGAGGAACGATGCTGACGCAGAAACAGAAAGAGCTGCTGCTGTTCATTCACGAGCGCATGCAGGCGAGTGGCGTGCCGCCGTCGTTCGACGAGATGAAGGACGCACTCGACTTGAGGTCGAAATCCGGCATCCACCGCCTCATTACCGCGCTGGTCGAGCGCGGCTTCATTCGCCGGCTGCCGCATCGGGCCCGCGCGATCGAGGTGATCAAGCTCCCGGAGTCGAGCGAGCTTGCGCCGCGGCGCGGCGGCTTCCAGCCAAGCGTGATCGAGGGCAGTCGCGGCCGGAGCAGCGAGCTGGCGCCACCGCCGTCGACGATCGTCGACAGCCGCACGGTTTCGGTGCCGGTCATGGGGCGCATCGCCGCCGGCGTGCCGATCAGCGCCATCCAACAGCATTCCCACGACATCGCCTGCCCACCCGACCTGTTGACCAACGGCGAGCACTTCGCGCTCGAGGTCAAGGGCGATTCGATGATCGAGGCCGGCATTCACGACGGCGATGTGGTGATCATCCGCCGCACCGAGCAGGCCGAGAACGGCGACATCGTCGTCGCCCTGGTCGAGAAGGAGGAGGCGACGCTGAAGCGGCTGCGCAAGAAGGGCACCACCATTGCGCTCGAGGCCGCAAACCCAGAGTACAAGACGCGCATCTTCGGCCCCGATCAGGTCGACATCCAGGGCCGCCTCGTCGGGCTCATCCGGCGATATTGAGGCTCATCGCTCGCCGGCAAAGACAGGGCTGTCCTCTTGGTCCGGGAAGCCTTGAGGCACGTCGTCGTCCTCGATCTCCGGGCGCAGGGCGGAGCGCGCGGTAGCAAGTCCCGGCGGCGCTGCGAAGGCCTCCACCCGGGTGTCGGCGTCGCGGGCCGGACGATGCGATGCCGGCGCGGCGCGGCCGTCGCCCGTGCCGAGCCTCGCGTCGCTGCCCGGCCCTTCGGCCGCGCGTTGCGATGCGCTCGGCGTGGCATCCACCACGCCGCGCATCGCCGCCCAGGGATGCGGCGGCGACCATGGTCGATTGCCCCGGCCGGCGGCGACGGTCTCGACGTGGATGCGACCATCGGGCGCGATGGTGAGCGCGTGCGCGCCGGCGATGCGCACGTCGAAGAAATCGACCACCCGGCGCGGGCGCGTGCATCCCCTCGGCCGCGGCACGTCGAGGACGAGGATATCGGCCGCTGCACAATCGTCGGCGAGAGCGGACGCGTGGCGCGGCACCGCGACCTGCATCCCCCTCGCGCGTGCGAGGCAGCCGACAGCGTCGCAGGAGACGCCGCTCGGGTCGGCGCGCACGACCGCCGCCGCGCGCCCGTCGCCGTCCTGCTCGAGCCAGCGGGTCAGCTCGTAGTCGGATGCGGCGCTGCCGATCGCGGCGAGGCGGCCGTCGGTCCCGCGGACGGCGACCAGCGCGCCGTCTCTCCCGACGAGAATGTCCGGCCGAACGCCGAGCGGCGTCAATGCAGCGCCGATCGCGACCAGCGCCAGGCCGGCGAGCCGCCAGCGGCCCGTCCAGAGCGCGAGCCACAGGCCGCCGGCCACCATGAGTGCGAATGCCGACGTCGGAATCGACGGATGGCGCACCACCGCCCCCGGCATCGCCGCGACCCACTCCGCCACACGGGTCATGAGATCGATGCCGAACCCCATCGCGGCGAGCGGCAGTGCCTCGAGACCGAACGGCATGGCGACCAGCGTCGCGAGCGCCGCCGGCATGACGATCGTATTGCAGACCGGGATCGCGAGCAGGTTGGCGACGACGGCGAGCAGCTGGCTCTTGTGGAAGTGATAAAGCGCGAGCGGGGCAACGGCGGCGCTGGCGACCAGCGTGGAGAGCACGATGCCGCCGAGAAACAAGCTGACGCGGGTGAGCGCGGAGAAGCCGCGCCGCGCGCGCTCGGCGCTCCCCTCGCGCAACGCCTCGTAGGCGGCGACGAGGGCGATGACCGCCGCGAACGACATCTGGAAGCCGACGTCGAGCAGGCTTTCGGGGTAGGCGACGAGAATGATCAGCGCCGCGATCGCCACGTTGCGCATCGCGAGGGCGGGACGCTCGAGCAGCACCGCAGTCAGCATGATCGCGATCATGATGAAGGAGCGCACGGTCGCGAACGTCCAGCCGGAGATGGCGAGATAGGCGAGCGAGCCGATGATCGCCGCTGCTGCCGCCCAGCGCTTGATCGCAAAGCGAAGCGCCAGCGCGGGGAATGCGGCGAGCAGCAGACGCACGGCGTAGAACACGGCGCCGCCCATCACCGCCATGTGCAGGCCGGAGATCGACAGGACGTGGAACAGGCCGGAGTCGCGGTAGGCCTTGTTGGTCGCCTCCGAGATAGCGCCGCGCTCGCCGGTCACGAGCGCGTTGGCGATCGCCGCTGTCTGCCCGTCGAGCGCGGTGGCGACCCGTCGGCCAATCACTTGGCGCACACGTTCGATGGCAGCGGCGATGGCGAGCGCCAGCGGCGGCGGCGGCAGGCTCGCGTCCCGTTCGAGGCGACCGACGGCGTAGCCGACCCCGCCGAGCCGCATGAACCAGGCCTGGCGCGCGAAATCGTAGCCGCCCGGCATGGCCGGCGCGGCCGGTGGCGCGAGACGGGCCCTGACACGGATCGCGTCGCCGGCCCTGACCCCGCTCGCCGCAGCCGACGTCCTCACCCTGACGCGGGCCGGCCGTCTCTCGGCCGGCAGATCGCCGAGTGCGGCGACTCGTATCGTGATCCGCTCGCCACGGCTCTCGCGCGGCTCGACCAGCTCCACGTAGCCTTTCACCTCCACCGGGCCGGTGCTGCGCTCGAGCACCGGCGCTCCGACGCGATCGGCCCTGAGCTTGGCGAGCGTGAAGCCGAGGGCGACCAGCAACAGCATATCGATGAGCAGAACCGCGACTAGGGTGCGCGGCACGGCGAGGCGTGCGGCCACAGCGGCGGCGAGGCCGGCGAGCGCGACCGCGAGCGGGGGCTCGGCGGGCGCAGTGAAATAGCCGGCAATACCAAGCCCCAGCAGCACCGGCACCCAATTGAGCCAGCGCGCCCGCTCGGCCTCGATCGCCGCGAGCGCGCGCCTGATCGGCCCAGCAGTTCCGCTCGGCTCGGCGGCCTCCGGCCGCCACTCGCTCTCGCCCGCCGTCACCCCCGCCATGCACCTCGACCGAGACTTGTGCCTGTCCGCCGGAAATGCTCGCTCGCGTCGATCCGACGCCCGCTGACGAGCCATGCTACACGTTTGCGCGCGACGACGCGCCGTCCTCGCTCTGTCCAACGCGCGCGTCCGAGTGCTCCGAGTGCAAGGTGAGCGAAGCGCATTCGGTGCGGGATCTCCCGCGAGCGGCGCTAGCCATTTTGCTCCACCACCGACGTCCTCACCCTGGCGGAGAAGAGCTCGCCCCGGCCATGATCGCGGGACCCGGAGGGGCGATCGAGCGTTGCCGCCACGGGCTGCCTCGCCTGCGGCAAGTCTCTCACCCGCCTTGCGGGTTCGCCCCATCACGGGAACGGATGGTGAGCGCGGGCGGCCGATGGTCGAATGCCCTGCGCTGCGTTCGACGCGGCTTTCGCGTTGACAGCCGGCGGCGCGAAGCGCACACTTCCTCGATCCTTCGAAAGGAGGTCTAAGAAAATGTCGCCGCCGGGTCAAAGCTAGCCACTCCGAGCGAAGAAGCCGTCGAGGTGCTCTCCTCCGAGTGGCCGTTCCGACAATCCGATCATTTGCACTGATCTTCAACTAGGCCTGACCAGCCCAGAATCCTGGAGCGGTCGCCGATTCTATTCGGGCGATAACTGCGCACGCGCCTAGGTGACGTGCAGCGAGGCTCGGACGGATTGGACGGGCGAGATGGAAGATCTTGGATGACCTGAGGAAACAGGTCGGGCAGAAACGGGCAGCACCAAGCGCACGAAGGACCTCCACCGGGGCCAGCACTCGCACCGAGGCACCCCAATTGCGAGGCACCAGGCCGGTCGCCCACGATCGAGATGCCCGCACCGCGAACCCGGCGAGCCCGGGGGGCCCCGAGTGGCCCCGCCGGGCTCTGTCGTTTCCCGTCCCCTGGGACAATTCTGAATGCGCTCTCCGAAAGCTCGCCTCGGCGCGCCATCTCGGCGCCATCGCGGCGTTCTATTGTTGTCGTGCCTCGCGTGGCGGTTTGCGGCGTACCCTGCGCCGACGGACCTTGCGCCGCGTCGACGCCGCGACGGGAGCGCCGACACGATGTCGAATCCGCTGAAGTCCATCGTGCTTGCCCTCCTCGCGATCCTTCCCGGCTTCGCCGTCGCCGCCGAGCCGCGGTTCGCGTGGCATCGCGCCGCGGCGCCCTCCGCCTCCGACACGCTCGCCGGGCGCATTGCGCCGCCCGTCGGATTCGTGCGCGTGCCCGCCGCGCCCGGCAGCTGGGCCGAGTGGCTGCGCGCGCTGCCGATGAAGCCCGACGGCGCACCGGTGCTGCTCTACACCGGCGCGCGGAAGTGGCGGCAGGACGTGCACGCCGCCGTCATCGACATCGACACCGGAAATCGCGACCTGCAGCAGTGCGCCGACGCGATCATGCGGCTGCGCGCCGAATGGCTCTATGCCGCCGGCCGGACGAGCGAGATCGCGTTCGACGATACCGACGGCAAGCGGCTGCGCTTCCAGTCGGTCGCCACGAAGGACTACGCGAGCTTCCGCAAGTACATGACGCGGGTGTTCGCCTACGCCGGCACCTACAGCCTCGCGCGCGAACTGAGGCCGGCCGAGCCCAAGGACCTCACCATCGGTGACGTCTTCATCAAGGGCGGATTTCCCGGCCACGCGGTGCTGGTCGCCGACTTGGTCGAGCATCCCGAGACGAAGGAACGCCGCTTCCTGCTGCTGCAGAGCTACATGCCGGCGCAGGAGGTGCACGTGCTGAAGAGCCCGGCCGCCGCCGACGGCTCGCCGTGGTACCCGGCCGCCTTCGCCTGGCCGCTGGTCACGCCAGAGTGGACCTTCCCCGCCGGCAGCCTGAAGCGCTGGCCGTGAGCGCGCTGCTACTTGTCATCCCGGACGGCGGAGCGGCGCCTTCGCCGCAGAGCCGATCCGGGACCCAGCGTAAGGGGCGCCGAAGGCTCGATATCCCCTCTCGCGTCGGCGGCAGTTCTCTGGGTCCCGGCGCTCGCAAGGGGGCTCGGCCGGGATGACAACATCAGGGGCTCGGCCGGGACGACAGGGGTGGGCCCGGCCGGGACGAAACGAGTGCTCAACCGAGCTCGCCGATCGCGCGCGCCGCCTCTGCGAGCGCGGTATGCGCGTAAGCGTCCCAACCGGTATCCGAGTTGGCGAGCACGACATTGCCGATCCGCCGTCTCGCCGCCTTGGCCGCCTTCGCGTCGGCCTCGACGTCGTCGTAGAGGCTGCTCGAAGCATACGAGTAGCCGTGCGACCAGCGGTTGACGGTGATCGCGAGGATATCGCGCTCAGCCTCGAAGCCGCCGGGGCCGAGCATGCGGCCGAGGTCGGAGCGGATCGCCCGCTCGATGTCGCCGTAGGGCGTCTCGAGCAGCCATTGCCGCCCGAGTCGGCACTGGTCGCGAGCGTCGAGCCCCTGGTTCGGCTTCAGCGGCACGTGCACCATGTGCACCACCATCGGCTCCTTCGGGTCGCGCGGGAAGCGATAGCGGCCGAGCGAGACGGGATAGTCGAGCTTGACCGTCGACAGGAAGCCGATCGGCTGCGCGATGTTGTGCACGCCGAGCCGGGTGAAGCACTGCCAGTCGCGGATCAGCGCCTTTGCGTAGACGAGCGGCGTCTTGACGTTGCGCGCGAAAGTCGCCTTCGCCTCGGAGCCGAGCTCCGGCACGATGTGCGGCATCACCATCGCATAGGTGGCGACGACCGCCCGCCGGCCGCGCACGCGATGCAGCTTGCCGCCCTTGACATAGCCGACGGCGACGCCGCCGTGCGCATTGCGCACCACGACCGCCGTCGCATCGAGCCGGACGCGCACGCGCGCGCTCCTCAGATCGAGCTTGGCATAGTCGAAGCGCGCGGTGACGATCGAGTCCATGCCCTTGCCCGGCGCCACCGCAGGCACCAGCGCGCGCACGATGAGCCGCGCGATCGAGGCATTGCCGTCGGGGAAATGATGGATGTAGGGCTCGGCGTCATGGCCCGGGATCTCCTTGGCGAGGCCGAGCGCCTTCGCGCCCGGCAGGCCCGAGGCCATCGCCTCCCGCGCCGGGATGCAGTCTATGCCGAGACCCCAGTTGTCGTTGAGCCGGCCCTGGTAGAAATCGCTGGCCTCCCTCGGGAAGCCACAAATCTTGTCGAGCAGCTCGCGATAGCTCGTCTCCTCGAGGATCGCGAGCTTCTCCTTGCGCGACTTTCCGGCGAGCGGATCGCGCTTGCCTGTGTCGAGCTCGAGGATCGCCGCCCGTGCCGCATCGCCGAGTGGGCAGTCGGCGAGGAACTCGGCAAGCGGCCGGCTGTTGGGCGAGGCCGGTGCGAACTCGTCGAAGCCGAGCATGAGCGGATCGCCGGTGACGAGCGCGTCGCGCCCGAACGCCTCGCGGGCGAAGAACACCCCGCGCGACAGGCCGAGCCGCGGATAGAGCGTGCGGTGGAACACGCGCTCGTCGTAGAACCGCTCGGGGTCGACACCGAGCGCGCGGAACATGCGCTTGGCCGAGCCGCCGAACTCCGTGCGCGGTGAGACGAGGCTCTCCGAGCCGCCGTAGCTCAGCAGCATGCGGCGGCCGGCCATGAGCTCGTTACGACGTGCATGGCCGCCGAAATCGTCGTGGTTGTCGAGGATCAGGATCCGCGCCCGCGGGTGGCGCTCGCGGTAGAGCCAGGCCGCCGTCAGCCCGGCGAGCCCGGCGCCGACGACGACGAGGTCGTACTCCTCCTCGTCGGCGAGGCGATCAATGTCGTATCTGACGCCCTCCCGGGCGAGCCCGTGGATGATCTCGAACGCGCCGTCGTGCGAGCCTCTGAGCCCGGTCAGCGCGGGGGGATAGGACGCGGGCCCAGCGGCCGCGAGCGCCTCGATTGGCGCGAGGCCGGCGGCGATTGCGAGCGCGACGCCGTCGAGGAAATCGCGCCGCGTGATCCGCCCCGCCATGAGTTCCGTCCCCCCGCCGCGCGCATCGATCGGGACGACCGTTGCGGCGTCGTGCGAGAATGACGCCCAGCGAAGGCACTGGCAAGACGTCGCGGCGCGCCTCCCCGCCGTGTGCGCCGAAGGAGACACGCCGCCGACCTGCTGCCATTCAGGCGGCAGCGTTGGCGCCCATGTGCGCACACGACGCGCCGATCGCCGCGACGTGGCGGTGGTCGGTGCCGCAGCAGCCGCCGAGCACGCGGATTTGCGGCAGCCGGCGCCGAATCGCGGCATAGGCTCGGCCGAGCTCTTCGGGGTCGCCGCTGTCGAGTTCGGTTGCCTCATCGAGCTCGGCGTGGCTCTTGCGCGAGGCGTTGGCGCGCAGCCCCGCGAGCCGACGCGTCCACGCCCCGCCCTCCGCGAGCACACGCTCGAAATGCATCGGGTGCGCGCAGTTGATCATGTAGTAGGCCGGCGCTCCGCCGGTCGCCGCATCGACCGCCTCGATCGCCTCGCCGAGCATGTCTCCGGCAGGCAGCCGGCCGTCGGTCTCGAGCGTGAACGAGATCACCGACGGCAGGTCGGCGGCACGGGCGGCCCGAGCGATGCCGATCGCCTCCGGAACGTTGGTCATGGTGATCGCCGAGACGAGATCGGCTGCGGTGTCGGCGAGGATGCGGATCTGCCAGCCGTGGTAGGCCTCGGCTTCGTCCACGCCCATCGGCCGGCCGGCATCGTAGCCGTCGCCGCGCGGACCGACACAGCCGCTGATCACGATCGGGCCCGCCGCCGTCTCGTAGCGGGAGCGGATGCCGACCATCAGGGCGATCAGGTCGCGGTTCATCGCGGCCAGTCGGTCGCGGCCAATCCCGGCCTTCAGGGCCCAGTCCGGGTTGGCCCGCCAGGTCGGGCTTTCGAGCACGAAGCCGGTTCGATGCTCCTGCGCCAGCGGCAGATAGCGGTCGAAATAGGCCTCGAGCGCGGCCCGGCCACGCGCGCTCTCGATCAGCACGAACGACTCGAACATCGGCAGCTGCCAGCCGTCGTGGAAGATCAGCGTGGTCTCGAGGCCGCCGTCGGTCAGAAACAGACCGCCGTCGAGCTGCGGCAGGCGGTGGCGATATTTGGGTCTCATGTCGTGCATTCCTTCTCGGTTGCGCCGGGGATGGCGGTGCGGAGCATGCCGGCCGCGCCTGCTTTCCTCCAGCCGACCCGTGGTGCAGCCGCGCGACACTTGGAATACTTCCGACCCTTCAGCGGTTTCCGACCACTGCGCATTCCGCACCGATGATCGCACAGGCGCAGTTTGCGCCTGTCAACTGCACTCGTGGTAGGGTGGACTGCAAAGGGGGCGCGCAGGAGTGCCACATGCCCGAGGTCGCCCAGCGCAGAGCAAGCGACACCCGCGAACGCATCCTCGACGTCGCCGAGGCCGCGGTGCTGGAGAAGGGTTTCGCCGGCACCTCGATCGACGAGCTGATCGCCGCGGTCGGCATCACAAAGAGCGGCTTCTTCTATCATTTCCCCGACAAGGGCGCGCTCGCCAAGGCCCTGCTGCAGCGCTACATCGCACGCGAGGATCGCCTGTTCGACGATCTCTTCGGCCGCGCCGACGCGCTCAACGAGGATCCGCTGCACGGCTTCCTCGTCGGCCTCAAGATGCTCTCGGAGATGATGTCCGACCTGCCGGGCGGCCACCCCGGCTGTCTCGTCGCGTCGTACTGCTACCAGGACCGCCTGTTCGACCGCGACGTCCGCGACCTCAACACCGCCGCGGTGCTGGCCTGGCGCAAGCGCTTCCGCGAGCGCCTCGAGCGTATCGCCGCGCGCTATCCTCCGCGCGTCGACGTCTCGCTCGACGATCTCGCCGACATGCTGTCGGTGATCGCCGACGGCGGCATCATCCTCGCCAAGGTGGTGCACGATCCCCAGGCGCTGGCGCGACAGCTGATGCTCTACCGCGAGCTGGTGCGCATGATCTTCCTGCCGCCGTGACTGCGTCTGCCTCCCTCAACGCCCGCGCTTCAGCGCCTGGATGATCGATTCCAGCGTCTGCAGGAACGTCGACCGTCCGGCGCGCGTGAACGAGGGATTGCGGCTGTCCATGACGCCGGCCTCGCGCAAGTCCTTCATCAGATCGCGCATGGCGAGCGACATGCCGATGTTGGCGTCTGTGAACGCCTTGCCCTGCGGGCTCAGCGCGCGTGCGCCGGCCGACAGCGTCCGCGACGCGAGCGGGATGTCCTGCGTGACCACGATATCACCGGCCCCGACCCGCTCGGCGATCCAGTGGTCGGCGGCATCCGGCCCGTCGGAGACGACGACCCGTTCGACGAGCGGGCTCTCGGGCAGCCGCATCCAGCTGTTGGCGACGAAAACTACGGGAATGGCGTGCCGCGTGGCGACGCGCACCACTTCCTCCTTTACCGGACAGGCATCGGCATCGACGTAGATCCGCATGGCGCGGGTGCCGGCCACGCTTACCGCGCCAGCTCCTCCTTCACCTTCGCGGCCAGCTCCGGCAGCGAGAACGGCTTGGCCAGGAACGCGAACTGCTCGTTCTCGCCGAGGCTGGCCTTGAACGCGTCGTTCGGGTAGCCGGAAACGAAGATGATCTTGAGGTCGGGATTCTTCCGGCGCAAAGCCTTGAGCAGCGTCGGTCCGTCCATTTCCGGCATGACGACGTCGGAGACGACGATGTCGATCCGGCCCTGGTTCGCCTCCATCACCTCCAATGCCTCGACGCCGGTCGCCGCCTCCAGCACCTCGTAGCCGCGACTCCTCAGCGCGCGCACGGCGAAGCTTCTGACGACGTCCTCGTCCTCGACCAGCAACACCCGGCCGGTTCCGGTGAGGTCGGTCGCCGGCCGCTCCTTCCTGGCGGCCTTCTGCGGGGCCTGGTCGGTCTCCGTCTCCGCCTCGGGTATGTAGCGCGGCAGCAGGATGCGGAACGTCGTGCCCTTGCCGACCGTGCTCTCGGGGAAGACGAAGCCGCCCGACTGCTTGACGATGCCGTACACGGTCGAGAGGCCGAGGCCGGTGCCCTTGCCGACGCCCTTGGTGGTGAAAAACGGCTCGAAGATCTTGGCCAGCACGTCGGCCGGAATGCCGGTGCCGGTGTCCTCGACCTCGATCGCCACGTACTCGCCGACCGCGAGGCCGAGATGGCCGAGCTTCTGGCATTCGCGCTCGGTCACATTGCGCGTGCGCACGGTAATGCGGCCGCCGTCCGGCATCGCGTCGCGGGCGTTGACCGCGAGGTTCAGCAGCACGCGCTCCATCTGCGTCTTGTCGCCCTTGACGAACCACAGGTCCCGCCCGGTGGCGATCTTGAGCTCGATGCGCTCGCCGATCGAGCGCGTCAGCAGGGGCGCGTAGTCGCTGACCAGCTCCCCGAGATCGAGCACCTCGACCTGCAGCGTCTGCTTCCTCGAGTAGGCGAGCAGCTGGCGAACGAGCCCGGCCGCGCGACTGGCGCTCTGCTTGATGTTCATGATGTCGCGATGCGCGGGATCGCCCGGCTTGTGGCTCTCGAGCAGGAAGTCCGAGAATCCGATGATCGCGGTCAGCACGTTGTTGAAGTCATGGGCGATGCCGCCGGCCAGAGTGCCGACCGCCTCCATCTTCGAGCTTTGCGCAAACCGCGCCTCGAGCCGCTTCTGCTCGGTCGTGTCGAGGCAGTAGAGGATCGCCGCCTCGCGCGCGCCCTCGCCGCGTCCGAGCGGGCTCATGAACACGCGGCGCGTGAACGCCTCGCCCTCGCCGACGGTGATCTCGACCGGCTGCACGTTGGCGCGTCCGGCCAGCACGTCGGCGAGGCTCGCGCCGACGGTGGCCCGGGTCTCCGCGTCGGCGCTGCGGCACAGCACGTCGACGGCCGGCTCGCCCTTGACGCTCTGGCCGTCGAGGATCATGCGGGCGAAGGCCGCATTGGCGCTGGTGATGGTGCCATCGGCGCCCACGGTGGCGAGGCCGAACGGCGCCGAGCGGAAGAACCGCTGCAGACGCTGGTCCGCACCGGCGCTTTGCGGTGCGAACGTCTCCTCGCGCTCGCGGTTGACCGCGGCGATCACGACGACGCCGTGCCCGGCCCCCGAAAGGACGAGGCGCACCGGAACGATTCGGCCATCCTCGCGCATCAGGTCGAGCTCGAGGCCCTGAGGCTTCTCGAGCCCGCGTCGCATCGTTGCCGCCACGAGCTGCGCGCCGTCGCCCGACAGCACGTCGGCAAGGGCTATGTTGCGCCCGGCGTTCGCGCCCGGCGCCAGCCCGAGCCAGCTCGCGAGCGTTGCGTTGAGAGTGGTGATCGTGCCGTCGGCATTGGCCGCGGCGAGGCCGACCGGCATCCGGTCGTAGACGGCCAGCGTCTCCTCGATCTCCCGGAGATGGCGGCCCTCGCGCTCACGCTCGGCGGTGATGTCGGCGATCCGCCAGACGACGAGCGGGCCGAGATCGCGCTCCTGGCCCGGCATGGTGTGGTGATCGACCTCGATCCCGAGCCAGGCGAGCTGCTCGCGACCCCGCCGTACGATCCGCGTCTGTACGACCTCGCGGTGCCGCTCCCCCGCCGCTGCCGCGCGCATGAGCCGGAATAGGGACTCCGACACGCCGGCCTCTTTGCCGAGCGCGGTCTCTAGGGAGCCGATCTCGCCCGTGTCGGAGCGCCCGACGAGATCGACCAGCGCGGCATTGGCGTAGAGCGGGCGACCCGACCGCTCGGTGATCAGCATCGCCTCCGGCGCGTGGTCGGTCGCCGACTTGATGATCTCGACCTCGGGCGTGCGCTCTCCGATCCGGATGTGTCCGGCGGCGACGCCGAACACGAAGAACACCCCGAGCATGGCCAGCGTGGCGAGCAGCGTGAGCAGCAGCGGCTCGGCCGAGCCGGACGTGATGAGGGCGAGCACCACCGCGCTCGCGGCGACGAACACGGCGAGGATGGTCGCAAGACCGCCGCCGGGCCTGATCGCAGCGAGCGGATCGCCGGCCATCGGCTGAAGCTCTCGCGCCTCGATCCCGCTCATGGCCGGGGAGGCTAACTGATTCGGGGCGAGAGGGACTGACGGGGACGGCGTGTTGCTGATACGCGACAAGCGAACTCACCACTCTGCTCGAGGCTTGCGACGGCCTCCGGGTCTCGATTCCGGCGCCGGATCAAGGCTCCCGGTCGGCCGGCTCAGGCGGAGCCAAATGGCTCGGGTGTGCCATCGCCGCCTGCCGGTCAACAGTTCGATCATCAGGGTTAAATTGACGTGAATTCCGCGCTATACGTGCGAGACTCGAAGCGAGGGTGCGCGCTTGTCGGCGATCGCAGGCGGTGCGGGTGCGGCTGACTGCGAAAGACGGCCCGGACAAACGGCTTCGACGGAGCGGAGCGATGGACATTCTCTTCTACCTCGTCATTGTCGCGTTGCTGGCGGCCGCCGTCGTCGGCGGCGCGTTGCTGGTGCGCGCCCATCTCAACGGCACCTCGCCGACCGCCGGCATCTTCGGCCCGAAGCCCGAGCGTCGCCTCGACATCGTCGAGCAGTCGAGCCTCGACGGACGCCGCCGGCTGGTGCTGATCCGCCGCGACAATGTCGAGCACCTGATCATGACGGGCGGCCCGGTCGACGTGGTCATCGAGACCGGTATCAGCTCCCGGCGGACCGCTGGTGGTGAGGTTGTCGAGCCGCCGGCGGCCGTGTTCAGCCGCCAGCCACGCGCGCTCGGCCAGGCCGGCGGCGATCAATAGCGCGCCGTCGCGAAGCTGGTGCGCCGACACGCGGCCACCGCCACGTTGCCGACTGGCCCCTACGCACCGGCCCGAAGAATGACCGTCATCGTTCGCCTGCTGCTGATCCTCGCCGTCCTGGTGGCCCTCGTCGCGGGAGCGCTCGCCGTTGCCGTGATCGCCGCCGGTCTCGTTGGCAGTCTCGATCCGATGTTCGTCGCCGTGCTCTCCGGGGCGATCCTGCTCGCCCTCGTCGTCGCACTGCGACCGCTGCTCGACCCGCTCGTCGGCGGGCTGGCGCCCCTGCTGCAGGATGGTGTTCCGATCGGCGCCCCGGAGACGATCGAGATCGAGGTTCCGGTGCCGGCCTCGAGCGATCCGGCGCATGTCGTCGCCCTGCTGCGCCAGGCGGCGGCCGGCAATCCACACCTCGGCGCCGATGCCGAGGTCGAGCTGGGAAAGCTCACCAACGGCGCGCTCCATTTCGTGCTGCGGGCGACCGTCGCCAACCGGGGCCGGGCGCGGACAAGCGCGTCCGAAGTCCGACTGGCAATCCTCGCCCTGCTGCGTGGCGCCGGCATCGGCCTACCCAACGACCAGATCGACGTTCACATGCGCGACCTCGACGGGCTCAAGTCGGCGCTGGCGACGTTCATGGCCGAGCGTGCGCGCCAGGCGGCCGAGAAATCCGCCGAGCGCCAGTCGCGCTCCTTCTCCGGCGAGTCCGAGCCGGCGCTGAAGCCGAGCAACGACGACGACTGAGGTCTTGCTCGTGCTCAGAGCCGCGCGACGAATGCAGACGCCGCCGCGAACGCCTCCTTGGCCGCGACGTTGTCCTGGTAGCCGAGCTTGAAGCCGGCCTCGGCCGCGGCGAGGCGCTCGTCCGGCGTGCCATGGTGGTGCAGGTTGCGCAGCTCGTTGTCACCCGATTGCCAGCGCCGAATGCCCGCGGCCCAGAACGAGGCCTCGGGGTTGTCGCGCTTCCTGATCCCGAGGTAGTAGCCGGACAGGAAATCGGCGTGCAGCTCGATACGCTTGACCGTCGGCTGGCCGCCGCGCACCTCCTCGAACTTGCCCGTCTGATAGAGCCAGACGTGTGCGAACTCGTGCGCCGCGGTCTGCAGGATGGTGATGCCGGAGGGATCGTAGGCGTAGAGCTTAGTGAAGTAGTTGCGGCCAAACACGACCGCGAACTCGGGCCCGCTCGCGCCTTCGTAGCGCACGGCGATCGCGTTCGGCTCGTCGGAATCGTCGTAGAATCCAACTTTCGGCCACACGCCGAACGTCTTCGCCAGCCGCTGCAATGCGGCGTCGAAGATCACGTCGAGATTGGGATTGCCGGTGGTGCGCATCATCGCGCGCACCTCCTCGGGCAGGCCGGAGAGGTCGCCCGAGACCATGCGCGAGCCGAGCACTAGATTGGCGTTCTCCCGGTCGACGAAGCAGCCCTTGATCTGCTTGAGGCTCGCGACCTTCGCCTGGCCCGCGTGCGCGACCCGCGGCGCCATCATGCAGGCGCACAGTCCGAGCGTGGCTCGCCGGCGGTCGATGCAGCCGATGTCGCCGCGCCTCATCGCCATCTCAGTCCCTGGTCACGATTCTCAGCTCGGTCACCGCGGTGTCGGAATACTTGGTGCCCGGATAGACGGCGCGTATGGTGAAGCGCACCCACTCCGCCTTGCGCGGCGCGAGATCGATCGTCTGCACGCCCGGCGCATCCGCGAGCCGCGCCTTCTCGATCGTCCCGTCGGAGAAGCGGAGCTCGGCCTCACGCACCCGGCTGTTCTTGCGGAACAGGTCCTCGTTCTTGTGGTAGCCGTTCATGACTTGCAGCGCGATCACCTCGCGCGCCCCCTTGAGGTCGACCACCACGCTCTCGCCCTCGCCGTGGCCGGGCCTGCCTTCGACCCAGGCCGTCTTGAGATCGGCGTCGACGAGGTTCGCCGGACCGTATGTGTTACCGTATTGCGGGGCCAGAACGGAGCTGGCGCAGTACTCGAGGCCGCTCGCGGCCTGACACACCTCGCCGGCCACGCGCGGGCGTGCCATGCTGCCGAGAGCGGGCGCGAGGCCCGATGCGACGTGCGGCATCGCCGGGGCGACGGGGGGATTGGGATTTGGGGCATTGGCAGGTCCGCACTCGAGGAACACGCAGCGCGGCTGCGCCCGCGGCGGCGACGGCGCGAGCACGACCACCAGCATACCAAGACCGATGGTCAAGGGCCGCCACCGACGGTCACCGCCGAGCCAAAGTTCCATGTCCCCTCCCCTGCCCGCCGCGCGGCGCCGATCGGCACACGGCTCAGGATACTGCGAAGGGACACGATTGCAACGCGGCCTCCAGCGGCGCGGCCACGCCCGGCCGGAGCCGCACCGGACCTCTGCTCGCGCTCTTGCTCGCCACGGCGGCGGCCCCGGCGGAAGCGGGCGAGAAATCGACGCCGCTCGTGCACCTCGCCGAAATCGCCCCCGGCATCCGCAGCGAGATCCGCTATGCCGGCGCGGACAATTTCACCGGCGCCCGCGTCCCGGGCTACGATGCCGCCGAGTGCCTCTTGCGCCGCTCCGTGGCCGAGGCGCTGGCGCGCGTCGCTCAGGACCTGGCCGCCCATGATCCGCCGCTCGCGCTGATCGTCTACGACTGCTACCGGCCAGTGCGCGCCGTCGCCGCCTTCGTGGCCTTTGCGCGCGACGCCTCGGCGGGCGACAAGTCGTACTTTCCGCGCCTCGCCAAGCGCGACTTGCTCCGCGGCGGCTACATCGCCGCGCGCTCCGGTCACTCGCGTGGAATTGCGGTCGATCTGACGCTGGCGCTGGCGAGCAATCTCGGCACGGCGAAGCCCACGCCGCCGTCGGCGCCGCCCGCGCCGTGCACGGCGGAGAAACGCGCACGCACGAGCGACCACGGCGTCGACATGGGCACCGGTTTCGACTGCTTCGACGAGCGCAGCCACGCCGGCCACGGCGATCTCACTGCCGAGCAGACGCGCTGGCGCCGCGTGCTGGCCGCTGCAATGGCGCGCCGCGGGTTCGAGGGATACGCGCGCGAGTGGTGGCACTTCTCATACCCGGCCGCCGACGACGGCCGCTCGTTCGACGTGCCGGTCGGGCCACGATGAGCCGGGCGCGCGAGATTGCGCCAACAGAAGACGCCGCGTAGCAGTCAGCGCGCGCTCTCGTCCTGATCGCCGAATGCACCAGCCGCCAACTTCGAGAGATCGAACGTGGTGACGGCGTGGGCGACGAGGCGCCCGGCGGCCGACGGCGCGTCGGGGGTGGTGGTTGGCCTGAGCACGATCGTCGCGATCGTCTGCGGGCCGGTCTTGCGCTCTCCCGGCGACGCCCTTTCGCCGGCGGTCACGAGCATGGGAGTCAGCACCGCGAGCAGCGCCGCCGCGCCGACCCACGAGCGGGACAGCGGATGCCGGGAGCGGCGGTCGGAACGCCGGGCGATGTCGGTCACGGACGCAGCTCCCTCGAAACCTATGGACCCGTAGGGCCCTCCGCGAATCCTGCCCGCAAATGCTTGCCAAATGGTTAACGGCCGCCCCGCTTTCGCACACCGTCTCGCACGCCGACCGGCCGGAACGCGCGCCGACGCCGTCGCGAATAGGCGCCTTGCCATTCTTTTGCCGTGTCTTGATGGCGCCCATACAACGGGGAGGGCTCACGCAGGACTGGGGGTGAGCCATGGCCGGACGCAGCAGCTACGCGACCGACAATCACGACTACGACGGAGACACTGCGATCGACGATGTGCGCCGCATGGCGCGCGCGTTCCAATCCGACGATTTTGGCGACTTCTACCCCGGCGAGCCGATCTCGGCGCCGCGGCGGCGGCGCGGCAGCAGCATGGCTGGCGCATTCCTTATCGTGAGCGTCCTCTCGCTCGCCGGATGGGGCCTCTACGAGACCGAGGCATGGTGGCGCCCGACAGCGGGCGTGATGCTCGAGCGCGCGCTGGCCGCACTTCGGCAGGCGCGCAACGAGAGCGCGACGCCGGACAAGGCCGCCCTGGCCACTGCACTGCCCACCGTGGTCGCGCCGTTGCCGAGCCGGGAATTCGAGGCTGCTCCCGGGGCCGAAGCCGGCGTGGCGATGCCAAGCGCGCCGGCCGCGATGCGGGGCTCACTCGAGAAGGATGCGGATGCGGGATCCACGGAAACCGCCGACGAGGAGCAGGGCTCGCGCGCGCCTACGGACGACGAGCTGCCGGCCGCGCCCCTGCCCCCGCCTGAGATCGATCCCGCCGATCCCTACCAGAAGCGCGCGCTCGCTGCCGGCCTGCACCCGCAGCTGTCACGCGTCTTGCTTTCGCGCATGACCGACGCGGACTACCGCAACGCACGTATCGCCATCGACAAGGCGATCTCCGAGACGGGCGACCGTGACAAGCTGATCTGGCCGCGGCAACGGGAGCCGAAGAGCGCGCTGTTCCAGGTCCATTTCGTGGTCGGCGCGGCGCCCGACTGCCGCCGCTATGTCGTGACGGTGACCAAGGACGGCTGGTCGACGACCGCGCTGCCGATGGAACGGTGCGGCGTCAAGCCTCCGGGCGCCGCCGGCCGCCAGCTGCAGGGCGCCGCGCGGCGCACAGCGTCCTGAGATGCCGCGCGAAGGTCACGCTTTCGGTTGCCGCTGCCGCCCTGTCGCCGCGCCGGGGCGAAGAAGCGTCATGCCCTCGGGTCAGGCGCCGCCAACGCCGCCGCGCGCCTTGGCGATCGCGTCGTGCAGCACGCTCTCCTTCAGCGAGATGGTCGGCTCATTGAACAGCACGTGGCGCATGAAGTCCATGGCGAGGCGCAGCAGCGTCTCGTCGTTCATGGCGAGCTCCTCACGCATCTCGGGCGCGATCGAGTACTTCTCGAGGAACGAGGAGTTGAACACGAACATGCGGAACGCGTCGGGATCGGTGGTGGCCATGAAGAACAGCTTCTTGACGCGATCCTCGGGCTCCTTGCCCCACGGCCCGCCCATGAACTTCCACGAGGCGAGCTTCATCAGGATGTGGATCCAGCCGCGGTTCTGCTCGTCGTAGGCCTCGACACCCTGCTCGGCGCGGAACTGGCCGACCGACTGCTCCTTGGTCTCCTCGTGGCCCTTGCAGTGTGCCTCACGGACCAGGAAGTAGAAATCCTCGGGCTCCTCGTGGCCCTTCATCTTCACTGCGGCGAGGCCGAGCGGATAATAGCGGCAGGCGGCGGGGCGATCCTCGTAGACCGTGCAGCCCTCCTTCTCGTCGAGGAACACGCACGGCTTCTTGGCACCACCCTTGTCGACCATCTTCAGCTTGACGATCGGCATGCCCGACTGGTCGTGGATCGCCGGCGCGGTGAACATCTGCACCAGCTTCGACGGACGCGTCTCGAAGTGGCGGGCAAGGCGCAGGAGGTCGTAGGGGGTGAGCGTGATGTCGGTGTTGTGGCAGCACTCGTTCCAGCACGACACGCCCTTGTGGCAGGAGAAGCAGAAGCGGCTGTCGTTGGTGAGCTTGACCGGCGTGACGGGACCCGAGCCCGAGCCGCGCACGGCGTCGATGATCTGCACCTCCATGTCCGCCTCGGCGGCGCGCCGCTGGCGCTCCTGCTCGGAGTAGACCTCGTCCTCCGGAATCTTCGGCGCGTCCTCGTTCTCGGGGTCGTAGGGGGTCTTCGGATCGGACATGACGGGGTCCTCGATTGGGTACGGGGCGTGCCGGGGCCGTGCCGGCACGAGACGATGCTTGTGGCGCAACTCTACCTCAAATGCGAGGGGAGCGCCGCCGTGGCGACGCTCCCCCTACGTTCGATACTGCGCCTGGACCGCTCAGTGCTTGGCGGCGCCGTAGGTCTTCGGCACCAGGTCCTTGTGCGGCACCTTCTTCATCTCCCACTCCTTCTTGTCGGGGTCGAAGCGGGAGTTGACGAACACCTTCCAGTTGGCGTCGTCGAGCTTCAGGAAGTCGGCGCGGTAGTAGAAGCCCGGATAGCGGCTCTCCTCGCGGAACAGGATGTGACGCAGATGCGCCTCGCCGGTCCAGATGCGGTGGTAGTTCTCCCAAGCGCGCATCAGCTCGTGCAGGTCCTTGGCGCGCATGTTGAGGCTGTCCTCCTTCAGCATGCCGAGGTAGTGCAGGCCGCGCTCGAGCATCTTGCCGTTGGTCTGGTAGTAGGTCGCGACACCGGCCACGTACTCGTCCATGATCTTCTGCAGACGCATCTGCAGCATCCGGGGCGTGATGTAGTACGGGTTGATGTCCTCGGCCGTCGTCTTGTCCTTGTGCTCGAAGTAGGTGCGGACCGGACGATAGATCTCCTCGGTGATGGTCTTGATGTCGTCCTTGAAGGCCGGCTTGAAGTCCTTGTTGTCCCGGCAGAACTTCACCATCGACTTGCCGGCGATGCGGCCCTCCGCATGGCTGCCGGAGGAGAACTTGTGGCCGGAGGCGCCGACGCCGTCGCCGGCGGTGAACAGGCCCTTCACCGTCGTCATGCGGTTGTAGCCCCACTGCCACTCGGCCGGCGCGATGTCCTCAGGACCGGACACCCAGATGCCGCAGCAGCCGGAGTGGCTGCCGAGCAGGTAGGGCTCGGTCGGCATCAGCTCGGACACCGACTGCTCGGGACGGATGTTGAGACCCGCCCACACGCCGGCCTGGCCGATGCACATGTCGAGGAAGTCCTCCCAGGCCTCGGCCTCGAGGTGCTTGACCTCCTTCGGCGTCATCTTCTCGCCCAAGGCCTTCATCGCGGTCGGCGTATCCATCAGGATCGGGCCGCGGCCCTCCTTCATCTCCTTCAGCATGGCGTGGTTGCGCAGGCACGAAGGTACGACGAACGCCTTGTCGTAGGGCGCGTACTCGGCGAGCATGTCCTTGTTCTTGACTACGTAGTCCTCGCCGAACGCGTTGGTCGCCTTCGACTTGAACAGCAGGAACCACGCGCCGACCGGACCGTAGCCGTCCTTGAAGCGGGTCGGAACGAAGCGGTTCTCCATCATCGTCAGCTCGGCGCCGACCTCGGCCGCCATCGCATAGGTCGAGCCGGCGTTCCACACCGGGTACCACACGCGGCCCATGCCCTCACCGGTGGTGCGCGGACGGAACACGTTCACCGCGCCGCCGGCCACGTTGAGGATCGCCTTGGCCTTGAACACGTAAAGCTTGTGCTCGCGCACCGAGAAGCCGACCGCGCCCGCGACCCGGTTGGGCTCGTTGGCGTCGCGGATGTACTTCACGATGAACACGCGCTCGTAGATGTTTTCCATGCCGAGCGCCTTCTTGGCGGCCTCGGCGACGATGGTCTTGTAACCCTCGCCGTTGATCATGATCTGCCAGCGGCCGGAGCGGACCGGCTTGCCGCCGTCCTTGAGCGCCTTGCCGCCGGCCTTCTGCCAGCTGGCGCCGTCGACGCGGCTGCCGCCGTCCATCTCCTTCCAGATCGGCAGACCCCACTCCTCGAACAGGTGCACCGAGTCGTCGACGTGACGGCCGACGTCGTAGACGAGATCGTCACGGGTGATGCCCATCAGGTCGGCCGAGACGTAGCGGCAGTAGTCCTCGGGCGTGTTCTCGCCGAGGTAGGTGTTGATGGCCGAGAGGCCCATCGCGACCGCGCCCGAGCGATCCATCGCCGCCTTGTCGACGAGCGTCACCTTGACGTCGCTGCCGGCCCAACGCTTGGCCTCGAAGGCCGCACCGCACGCGGCCATGCCGCCGCCGACGATGAGAATGTCGGTCTCGAGCTCGACAATCTCCGGATTACCGAAAGTACCTGCCATTGGAGTTCGTTCCTTTCATGCGGTCGGCGCCGCCGGACAGCCGGTCGGCTCGGTCCGAGCCGCTTCACTCGGAAGGATGAGGATTGATCGAATGCGCGAGAGGGCCCGCGCAGGTCGTCAGGCCGCCGGGGTCGGCAGCGTCTTGCCGGCCTCGGTGAAGAACAGCTGGTCCTTGAGATTGCCCGGCTCCGGCTTGTTGCCGTAGGGATTGATCGAGCCGACCGGCGTGGTGCGGACCGGGAACTTGAAGCGCTTGATCTCGCCGTCGCGGAACTTGATCGTCCACATGATGGCGTTGTCGGTGCGCAGCGGGATGGCAGCGCCGCCCATCGGAACCCAGTCGGCGAAGGCGCGAACCTCGATCGCCTGCTGCGGGCAGGCCTTTACGCAGCACTGGCACTCCCAGCACTGGTCGGGCTCCTGATTGAAGGCCTTCATCCGCGCGGTGTCGAGCTTCATCAGGTCGTTGGGACAAATATACATGCAGGCGGTCACCTCACCGCCCTTGCAGCCGTCGCACTTGTCCGTGTGCACGAAAGTCGGCATTCACAGTCCTCCCTGTCGTATCGTCCCCAGCGAGACCCAGAGTTGCCGGGCCTCGTCAGCGGCACCAAAATCAATTGATGGGCGCAGCCGAAACGACCTCCGTTACGGCTCACGTCGGATCATATTAGAGGGCACGAATGTTCGTCTGTCCAGCGGTAAGCATGCCGCGGCCGATGGGAAGATTCGATCCTCCGATTGGGCCGCTCTATGGGTTGGCTGACGCTGGCGCCGCTCGTTTTCCGGCACTTTCCGCGGACTCGTTGCAGTGCACATAGCCGTCGCTTCAAGAATCGTGCGCGCCTAAGTCGCACCTTTGCGCTCGAGCATCTCGGCCGCCTCCACGCGCCCCATCTTGCGGGCCACGTCGAGCGGCGTCTGGCCCACACTGTCCAGCACTGCAGCGTCGGCGCCATGATCGATCAGCAGCGCGACGATCGCCGCATTGCCGCGCGCGGCGGCCCAGTGCAGCGCCGCGCCGCCCTTCTCGTCGCGCGCATTCGCTGACGCGCCCTTGGCAAGGTAGGCGTGCACGATCGCCGGATGCCCTTTCTTGATGCCCTCGATGAGATCGCGGTCGGGACCGAATCGCCCGGTGTCCCAGCCGCCCAGCGGCACGAAGACCAGCTCCTTGCCGCCGGCCTCGCTGCGCCTCACCTCCTGCACCATCGGAAAGTAGGCCTGCGCCATCGTATCGACGAGGCAGGCGCCGACGCCGTACTCGAGCGCCGCAGCGCTCGCGGCCTCGAGCTTGTCGAGACCGAAGATGGCGCGCCCGTCGGGCGAGCGAACGTAGTAGCGATAGCTCCTTACGTCGGCCATGCTCGCACTTCCGCGGATCGAGGGGCACATGATGGCAAAGGCCCCGCCCCCGGCTCGCCCGGTGCGGGACCTCCGTGCCGTCTCAGTTGAGAGCGCCGGCCTGCGATCGCAAGGGGCCGCGCCTCAAGCCTTCGCGGAATCGAGCGCCTGATAGTAGTCGATCAGAATGCGCGCCACCTCCGGACGCGAGAACTCGGCCGGCGGAGCGATGCCCTGGCCCAGCATCTCGCGCACCTTGGTGCCCGACAGCGCCACGAAGTCCTCCTTCGCGTGGCCCGGCGCTTCGCGCATCATCACCACCTTGTTGAGCTTCTTCGAGTAGGCGGTGTTGTCGGCGCGGAAGGTGTCGATCAGCAGGGCGTCCTTCGGGATCTCGTCGAAGATCGACTGTGCATCGAACGGCCCGTAGTAGTCGCCGACGCCGGCATGGTCGCGACCGAGGATCAGCCACGACGCCCCCATGTTCTGGCGGAACACGGCGTGCAGCAGCGCCTCGCGCGGACCGGCGTATAGCATGTCGAAGCCGTAGCCGGTGATCATTGCGCTGTTGGGCGGGAAGTAGACCTCGACCATCTTGCGGATGGCCGCATCGCGCACCGGCGCCGGGATGTCGCCCTCCTTGAGCTTGCCGAGCAGCATGTGGATGACGAGCCCGTCGGCGCCGAGGCGCTCCATCGCCATCCGGCACAGCTCCTCGTGCGCACGGTGCATGGGGTTGCGGGTCTGGAACGCGACGACCTTCTTCCAGCCGCGCTCGACGATCTCGTTGCGGATCTCGACCGCAGTCCGGAACGTGTCCGGGAACTCGGTCTGGAAGTAGCTGAAATTCAGCACCTTGATCGGGCCGGAGAGGGCCACGTTGCCCTGCGCGAGGAAGGTGGTGACGCCGGGGTGCTTCAGATCCTTGGTGCGGAAGATCTGCTCCGACAGCTTCTGCAGCTCGGCATCGGTGAAGGTCTCGACCGCGGCGACGTCCATCACCGCCAGCACCGGGTTGCCCTCGACGTTCGGGTCGCGCAGCGCGATGCGGTCGCCGGCCTCGATCCCGGCGGCGCTCCGGACCAGGTTCAGCACCGGAACGGGCCAGAACAGTCCGTTGGTCAGCTTCATATTGTCGCCGACCGAGATCGCGTCGGCCTTGCCCATGAAGCCGGTGAGCGGCGTGAAGTAGCCGCCGCCCATCATCACCGCGTTGGCGGCGGCGGCGGAGCTGACGACGATCGACGTCATCTCGCGCGCCTCGTGCTGCAGGCGATCGTTCTCCCGCACGTCATAGACGAATAGCGGCTTCAGCTCGTCGGCACCATGCGGCTTGATCAGATTGGGCACGGCTCGGCTCCTCCCGAAAGTTGCACCACTTCGCTGCTGCCCGGCGTATAGTGAGGCCTATCGGACGATTGAGAGTTCCGAACGGACCCCGTGCTGGCTGTTGTTGTCTCGGGCGGTGACAGCTTGTCTTATAGCCTGGGTCTAGTTTCTATTCAAAAATGCGCATATGAGAATAGGTGACCCCGTGGTGGCGTCGATTTGGCGCGCCCCTCGAGGCACCCGCTGCACAACAATCAGGGAGGAACGGATGCCGCTCGACAGCGCACCCAGTGGTCCGAAGAGCCAAACGATCGCCGTCATCGGCGGCGGGATCGCCGGCATCACGGCGGCGCTCGAGGCGGCAGAGACCGGGCATGACGTCGTTCTGATCGAGAAGGGACCGAGTCTCGGCGGCCGCGTCACCAAGCTCAACCGCTACTTCCCCAAGCTGTGCCATCCGACCTGCGGGCTGGAGATCAACTACCAGCGCATCCGCAAGAACCCGCGGCTCAAGGTGCTGACGATGTGCGAGCCGGTCGGCATCAGCGGTGGCCGCGGCGCGTTCACGCTCAAGGTCAAGCGCCACCCGCGTTTCGTCAACGACAAGTGCACGTCGTGCGGCGACTGTGCGAAGGCCACCGAAACGCTCGTTCCGAATCCGTTCAACTACGGTCTCGACAAGGTCAAGGCCGCGCATCTGCCGCACGAGCACGCATTCCCGATGCGCTACGTGATCGCACCCGAGGCGATCGCCGCCGGTGAGGGCGAGAAACTGAAGAGCGCCTGCAGCTACGGCGCCATCGAGCCCGACCAGAAGGAGGAGACGTTCGAGATCAACGCCGGGGCGATCATCTGGGCGACCGGCTGGCAGCCGTACGATTCCAGGAAGCTCGACATGTACAGCTCCGAGCACTCGCCCGACATCATCAACAACGTCGAGATGGAGCGCCTCGCCGCGCACGACGGGCCGACGCACGGCAAGATCCTGCGCCCCTCGAACGGCGAGCCGGCCAAGAAGGTCGCGCTGATCCAGTGCGCCGGCAGCCGCGACCTCAACCACCTGCCCTATTGCTCGCGCATCTGCTGCCTCGGCTCGCTGAAACATGCCGCCTACGTGCGCGAGCAGTACGCCGACGCCGAGGTGCACATCTACTACATCGACATCCGCGCCCACGACAAGCTCGAGAGCTTCTACAATCGCGTGCGCTCGGACCCGCAGGTCAAGTTCATCAAGTCGAAGCCTGCCCACATCCGCGTCGGCGACGACGGGCGCCCGGTGCTGCACGGCGAGCGCACCATCGAGAGGCAGATCTACTCCGAGCCCTACGACCTCGTGGTGCTGGCGACCGGCATGCAGCCGGAGGCGGTCGCCGGCTACAAGCCGGAATTCGGCCTCGAGGTCGACGACTACGGCTTCCTCGTCGCCAAGACCAAGGACGGCGACGGCATCTACTCGTGCGGCGTGGCGAGCGGTCCGCTCGACGTGTCGATGTCCGTGCAGTCGGCCACCGCCGCGGCGCTGAAGGCCGTGCAGGCCGTCAGGGCGCTGTAGGTCTTATTGGAATGGAGCACCGAGGCGGCACGTTGGATGACGAGTGAATTGATTCCCGGCCGGTTCCCCTCCCCTCGAGGGGAGGGGCAGGGGTGGGGTGAAGAGCTTGGAGAATGGTCGATGAGAGGGCACGAGCACTCAGAAGAATGCCGACGGTTGCCGAGCGGCGGCTCTGACAGCAGCTTCGGCGTCTGCGGCACCAAAGCTGCCATTTCCGGCGCCAGGCTCCCGTCGAAGGCTTCATCGTCGATTTCGCCTGCCTCGCCCAAAGGCTCCTCGTCGAGATCGACGGTTACCACCACTCGCTGCCTCGAGAGAGAAAGCGCGACGCGGAGCGGGATGCACACCTCGTATGGAAAGGCTTCAAGGTGCTCCGGTTTGCCAACTCCGATGTAAGGGACGATCTGGATGGCGTCGTGCTGATGATCTTGGCCGCGCTTGGTGCAGTGGAAGAGGTCGAACAACGCTAGGGGCGTTTCGTGCGTGTCGTCCCCCCACCCCTGCCCCCTCCCCCGAGGGGGAGGGGGACACCACCGTGACGATGGAAGCTCAATACTGCCTGCCCGCCGGGGTCGGCGCGAATAGGTGAGGAAACAGCAGTGTCTGACAAGAAGCCTGGGATCTACCTCTGCCAGGGATGCGGCATCGGCGAGGCCGTCGACGTGGGTGCGCTAGAGCAGGTCGCCAAGAGCGAGTTCCGCACCCCGCACTGCGTCCAGCACAAGGCACTGTGCTCGGACGAGGGCGTCGCCCAAATGCGCAAGGACATCGCCGACGGCACCGTCAACAGCGTGTGCATCGCCGCCTGCTCGCCGCGCGTGATGGCCGAGAAGTTCCGCTTCGACGGCGCCACCGTCGTGCGCGCCAACTTGCGCGAGCATGTCGCCTGGTCGCAGCCGGCCGGCGCCGAGGACACGCAGATGCTGGCCGCGGACCAGGTGCGCATGGGGTTAGCCCAGCTGTCCCGCACCGAGCCGCTCGCGCCCGCTACCGTGCAGGAGCACTCGCGCACGGTCATGGTGCTCGGCGGTGGCGTCTCCGGCCTCTCGGCCGCGCGCGAGGCGGCCCGCGCCGGTCATCCGGTGCTGCTCGTCGAGAAGAGCGACAAGCTCGGCGGCTGGGCCACCAAGTGGTCGGCGCTGATGCCGCACGATCCGCCCTACCGCGGGGTCAGGGAGAACGATATCGCGGCCCTCGTCGCCGAGGTGACGACCAACAAGCAGATCACCGTCAAGACCAATACCATCGTCGCCAAGACCGCGGGCCAGCCGGGTGCGTTCACGGTCACGCTCTCGACCGCCGGGCAGGAGTCGACCGAGACCGTCGGCGGCATTGTCGTCGCCACCGGCTGGCGGCCTTATGATCCGAGCAAGCTCGGGCACCTCGGCTACGGCGCCTCGCCCGACATCGTCACCGCGATCGAACTCGAGGCGATGCTGAAGGCGGGCGGGCTGAAGCGCAAGTCCGACGGCAAGCCGGTCAAGAACATCGCTTTCGTGCAATGCGCGGGCTCACGCGACCCCAACCACCTTCCCTATTGCTCGAGCGTGTGCTGCGGCGTGTCGATCCGCCAGGCGCTGCAGGTGGTGAACGGCGACAAGGAGGCTTCCGCCTTCATCGTCTATGAGGAGATGCGCACGCCCGGCACCGCGGAGGAGTTCTACCGCGAGGCGCAGTCGGCCGGCGTCATCTTCATGAAGGGAAAGGTGCAGAAGGTCGACGGCGGCTCGATGACATTGACCTACGAGGACGAGCTGCTCGGCCAGAACGTGCCGCTCGCCGGCCTCGACATGATCGTGCTGGCGACCGGCATGGTGCCGAACTCGACCGATCCGGACCTGCCGGCCGTCGAGCCGGAAAAGAGCGCAGAGCAGCTCAAGGACGACATCAATCCGGTCGCGCCGATCAAGGTCGCCGGCTATGCCAATGGCGAGGGCAAGAGCTGGCCGCATATTGACAAGGGGCTGCCGCCGGGCGGGCCGATCCTCAACCTGCAGTACCGGCAGGGCCCGCACATCCCGATCCTCGCCGACGGTTTCTCCGACAGCCACTACATCTGCTTCCCCTACGAGACGCGCCGCACCGGCATCTACACCTGCGGTCCCGTGCGCCGGCCGATGGACATGGCCGAGAGCGCGGAGGACGCCGCCGGCGCGGTGCTGAAAGCGATCCAGGCGATCGAGGGATCGAAGGCCGGATCCTCGGTGCACCCGCGCGTCGGTGACCTCTCGTTCCCGAAGGTCGGCCACGACAAGTGCACCAAATGCCGCCGCTGCACGGTCGAATGCCCATTCGGCGCCATCGATGAGGACGAGCAGGGCCGGCCGATCATCAACCCCGCGCGCTGCCGTCGCTGCGGTACGTGCATGGGCGCCTGCCCGGTGCAGACCATCACTTTCGACAACTACAATCCGCAGATGGTCAATACGATGATCGAGGCCAACGAGATCCCGGACGAGTTCTCGGAGAAGCCGCGCATCCTCGTGCTCGCCTGCGAGAACGACGCCTACCCGGCGATCGACATGGCCGGCATCGCGCGCTCGCAATGGTCGCCGTTCGTGCGCATCATTCCGGTGCGCTGCCTCGGCTCGGTCACGCTGCAGTGGATCTCGACCTCGCTGCAGAAGGGCTATGACGGGGTGATGCTGCTCGGCTGCAAGTCCGGCGACGACTACCAGTGCCATTTCGTCAAGGGCTCGGGCATCGCCAAGGAGCGCCTCTCCAAAGTCGGCGAGACGCTGAAGAGCCTGATGCTGGAGAAGGAACGGGTGACCATGGAGGAGGTGTCGATCGCCGACAGCCACCGCATCCCGAAAGTGCTGAACGAGTTTTCCGAGCTGATCGGAGGCATGAGCCCGAACCCGATGAAGGGGTTCTGAGAAGGTGGAGCGAGATCGAGATGCCGGCGCAGCTCGAGCCGTTGCCCGTCACCAAGCGTTTCTACGACCAGAGCTTCGCGCGATGGGTCGCACGGAACGTCATGGGAGGCGACAAGCTCGCGCTGTGCATGCAGTGCGGCGCCTGCTCCGGCTCGTGCCGCGCCGCACATCTCTACGACCATGGGCCGAGGCTCGTCTTCCAGATGATCCGCGCCGGCATGGTGCACGAGGTGATGACGTCGTCGTCGATCCACGGCTGCGGCCTCTGCTACCTCTGCGTCGTGCGCTGCCCGCGCAAGGTGCCGGTGGCGCACATCTTGAAGGACCTCGGCCGCAAGGCCGACGAGCTCGGCTACTCGACGCGCCCGGTGACGACGGCCGAGCCGGCGCCGGTACCGGTGCCGTAGGACACGTGCCCGGACTGCGCGGCAAGCGCAGCGAGCGGGCCCCGCAACTGATCGGAGGAAGAGCGAGCCCATGACCGTCCCAGCCCCGGACACCTCGAAGAAGTACGACCTCGGCTTCGCCAAGTGGGTCTACGAGAACATCAACGGCGGAGACAAGATGGCGCTGTGCATGCAGTGCGGCGTGTGCTCCGGCTCGTGCCCGATCGGGGTGCAGATGGACTATGGTCCGCGCAAGCTGTTCATGATGATCCGCGCCGGCATGAAAGAGGACGTCATGACGGCCAACACGCAGTGGAACTGCACCAGCTGCTACCGCTGCGTGGTGCGCTGTCCGCGCGGCGTTCCGGTCACCTACATTCTACAGGATCTCGCCGCCAAGTCCGTCGAGCTCGGCTATGTGCAGAAGAGCAACGAGAACAAGAATTTCGCCAAGTCGTTCTGGTGGTCGGCGAGGACCTTCGGCAAGACCGACGAACGCCTCGTCACAGCCCTCTACTACTTCTCGTTCGGCTTCAAGGAGGGCTACAAGCGCGGCATGGACAATCTCAAGATCGCGCTCGGCTTCATCAAGAAGGGTCGCATGCACATCGGTCTGCCGCACCAGATCAAGGGCAAGAAGCAGCTGAAGTCGATCCTCGCCAAGGCCGCCGAGATCGAGCAGCGCGAAGGCATGCATTAGGAGGTGGCGCCATGACCGAGAAAAAGAAGTTCACCTACTACCCAGGTTGCTCGTCGGAAGGCTCCGCCCGCCACCTCGACGAGAGCCTCAGGGCGATCGCGCCGGTGCTCGACATCGAGCTCGAGGATCTCAACGACTGGAACTGCTGCGGCGCATCGGTCGGTCACATCGGCGGCGGGCAATTGCCCAACCTCGCGCTCACCGGGCGCAACCTCGCCAACGCGCAGCGCCAGGGCAAGCAGGACGTCGTGACGGGGTGCGCCGCCTGCTACCTCAACACGCACGCCGGCAACGAGAAGATCAAGAAGGACGTCAACATGCGCCGCAAGGTCAACGAGGCCTTGGCGGCGGGCGATCTCTCCTACGACGAAGACCTGAAGGTCCGCCACATGTGCGAGGTGATCGTCAATGAGGTCGGCGTCGACAAGATCAAGGAGAAGGTCAAGAAGCCGCTCACGGGCCTCAAAGTCGCCGGCTACGTCGGCTGCCAGACCGTGCGCCCGTTCGCCAATACGGTCGCCGGCGGCGAGTACGATACCTACGACGACCCGGCGTTCCTCGACAACTTCACCGAGGCGCTCGGCGCCGAGGCGGTGCACTTCCAGCACAAGACCGCCTGCTGCGGCGGCTCGGTCGCGGTGATGAGCCCCGACCGCACGCTGCACCTGATCAAGAACATCCTCGAGGACGCCAAAGAGGCCGGCGCCGACGTGATCTCGACGCCCTGCCCGCTGTGCCAGACCAACGTCGAGATGTACCAGGACCAGATCAACAAGAAGTTCGGCACCGACTACAACATCCCGGTCGTGTTCTACAGCCAGCTGATGGCGGTCGCGTTCGGCATGGACGGCGAGAAGGATGCCGCCCTCCAACGCAACACCGTCACCAACGCCAAGCTCGAGGAGCTGCAGAAGAGCGGGAAGTAGCGCGATACGCTCTCCCCATGCCGCTGCGATTGGCATGGGGAGCGGACGACGCAGGGACCTCGCCCAGGATGTGACGAGCGGCGTCGAGAATGCGCTGAAGGAATTCGGCCGACCTCATCCCGCACAATATGCACGCCGCCCTACGATGATCGATTCATCGTCGGATGATCGGCGGCGTGCAGCAAGCTCCTATTACCTGTCAATCTCCCCGAACACGATGTCGAGCGAGCCGATGATTGCCGAGACGTCGGCCAGCATGTGGCCGCGGTTGATGAAGTCCATCGCCTGCAGGTGCGGGAAGCCGGGCGCGCGGATCTTGCAGCGGTAGGGCTTGTTGGAGCCGTCGGAGACGAGATAGACGCCGAACTCGCCCTTCGGCGCCTCGACCGCGGCGTAGACTTCGCCGGGGGGAACGTGAACGCCCTCGGTGTAGAGCTTGAAGTGATGGATCAAGGCCTCCATCGACCGCTTCATCTCGCCGCGCCTCGGCGGCACGACCTTGCGGTTCTCGGCCGAGCACGGGCCCCGGCCCTCGGCGGACAAGAGCTTGTCGCAGCACTGCTTCATGATCCGGACCGCCTCGCGCATCTCGACCATGCGGATCAGGTAGCGATCGTAGCAGTCGCCGTTCTTGCCGATCGGAATGTCGAAGTCGAGCTCGCCGTAGCACTCGTAGGGCTGCGCCTTGCGCAAGTCCCACGCCGCCCCCGAGCCGCGCACCATGACGCCCGAGAAGCCCCAGTCGAACCCGTCCGAAAGCGAGACGACGCCGATGTCGACGTTCCGCTGCTTGAAGATGCGGTTCTCGGTCAGCAGGCCCTCGATGTCGTCACAGACTTTCAGGAACGGATCGCACCAGGCGCGGATGTCCTCGACGAGCTCGTCGGGCAGATCCTGGTGCACGCCGCCGACGCGGAAGTACTTGGCGTGCATGCGCGCACCCGACGCCCGCTCGTAGAAGAACATCAGCTTCTCGCGCTCCTCGAAGCCCCACAGCGGCGGCGTCAGGGCGCCGACGTCCATCGCCTGGGTGGTGACGTTGAGGAGATGCGAGAGGATGCGCCCGATCTCGGAGTAGAGCACGCGGATCAGCTGGCCGCGCTTCGGCACCGCGAGCCCGAGCAGGCGCTCGGCGGCGAGGCAGAAGGCGTGCTCCTGGTTCATCGGCGCGACGTAGTCGAGGCGGTCGAAGTAGCCGATCGCCTGCAGGTAGGTCTTGTGCTCGATCAGCTTCTCGGTGCCGCGGTGCAGGAGGCCGATGTGCGGATCGACCCGCTCGACCACCTCGCCGTCGAGCTCCAGCACCAGGCGCAGCACGCCGTGGGCCGCCGGGTGCTGCGGCCCGAAGTTGATGTTGAACTGGCGGATTTCCGTCTCCGGCATCGAATCGCCCTTCCCTCGCCTACCGCCTGCCTGTTGCCCGGCCACTCACGCCCTGCGCCGCAGCATGGGGCCGACCCGGGCCAGCTTGGCCTTCTTGTTGACCAGCGCCTCGAACTTGGCCCAGTGCACGACGACCCGCTCGTGCCGGCCCTCGCCGATCAGGTCGATGCCGTCGTGGGCGCGCACGGTGAAGCCGATACGCCGCCCGTCGACGGAAGTGCACTCGGCATCGACCGTCACTGTCTGGCCGGGCACGGTGGCGGCCACATGCGAGACGTCGATGTGCACGCCTAGGCTGCCCTCGTCGGTCTCGAGATGCGGCTCCAAGACCCTCATGCAGGTCCATTCCATCAGCCCGACCATGAAGCCGGTCGCGAACACGCGCGGCATGGTCGCGAACTCCACCGCCTCGGGATAGAGATGGGGCACGGTCTTGCTCGCCGGCACGGTGTAGGCGAGCTGGAACCTGGCGCCGGGCTGCAGGGTGTCCTTCATCGCGTCACGCCTTGCCGGCCAGCGGCTTGCCGCTCGCCTTCTCGTCGCCGGGGAGCGCGTAGGCGCCGCCCTCCCACGGACTCTCGAAGTCGAAATTGCGGAACTCCTGGCTGAGCTTCACCGGCTCGTAGACGACGCGCTTCTCGACATCGTCGTAGCGCACCTCGACGAAGCCGGTGAGCGGGAAATCCTTGCGCAGCGGATAGCCCTGGAAGCCGTAGTCGGTGAGAATGCGCCTCAGGTCCGGATGGCCCGAGAACAGGATGCCGAACATGTCGTAGGCCTCGCGTTCGTACCAGTTGGCGGCCGAGAATACCTCGACCGCGCTCGGCACCGGCGTCGCCTCGTCGGTCTCGACCTTGACGCGGATGCGCTGGTTGGTGCGCGGGGACAGCAGATGGTAGACAACGTCGAAGCGGCTGGTGCGCGCCGGCCAGTCGACGCCGCAGATGTCGATCAGAACCTCGAAGCGGCAGCGAGCGTCGTCGCGCAGCACCTTCAGCACCTGCAGGATCTGGCCGCGGGCGACGGTCAGCGTCAGCTCGTCGTGGGCAACCTTGCTTGCCAGCAGCGCGCCGGCAATTCGACCGCCGATGTAGTCGCCGAGCTCCTTGAGCGTCTCGTCCATGGGGCACCCTGGTGAGTGGTGAGTCGTGAGTGGTGAGTAGGGGCGACGCTGCTGCCTGCTGCCTGCTGCCTACCTCTCGATCGTTCCTGTGCGGCGGATCTTCCGCTGCAGCAGCAGGATGCCGTAGACCAGCGCCTCCGCAGTCGGCGGGCAGCCGGGCACGTAGACGTCGACCGGCACGACGCGGTCGCAGCCGCGCACCACGGCGTAGGAGTAGTGGTAATAGCCGCCGCCATTGGCGCACGAGCCCATCGAGATGACGTAGCGCGGCTCCGGCATCTGGTCGTAGACCTTGCGCAAGGCCGGTGCCATCTTGTTGGTCAGCGTGCCGGCAACGATCATCACGTCCGACTGGCGCGGGCTGGCGCGCGGCGCGAAGCCGAACCGCTCGACGTCGTAGCGCGGCATGGACGCCTGCATCATCTCGACCGCGCAGCAGGCGAGCCCGAACGTCATCCACATCAGCGAGCCGGTGCGGGCCCAGTTGATCAGGTCGTCGGTGGTGGTGACGAGGAAGCCCTTGTCGGCGAGCTGGTTGCTCATCTCGGCGAAGCCGCGATCACCGGGCACGACGAGGCCGGAGCCGCCGCCTGCCCCTTCCTTGGCGGTCTCGAACGCAAATTGCGGCGGGGTGATCAATCCCATTCGAGCGCTCCCTTGCGCCACTCGTAGATGAAGCCGATGGTCAGCACGCCTAGGAAGATCATCATCGACCAGAACCCGAGCGCGCCGATGTCCTTGAACGCCACCGCCCACGGAAACAGGAACGCCACCTCGAGGTCGAAGATGATGAACAGGATCGAGACGAGGTAGAAGCGGACGTCGAACTTCATGCGCGCGTCGTCGAACGCATTGAAGCCGCACTCGTAGGCCGAGACCTTCTCGGGATCCGGGTTCTGCACCGCGATCAGGAACGGCGCCGCCATCAAGGCGACGCCGATGAACAGCGCCACGCCGAGAAAGACAGCGATCGGCAGATAGTCGAGAAAGAGCTGGTTCATGGACGGCCTTTCGGGCCCGCCCGAGGGGGCGGACGGCGCACTCTGCCAAGGGACCCGACGGTGTTAACGCAGCCGCCGGCCGGGCGCAACCGCACCCGCGCTAAAGGCGTAGGCCGGACGGCACGGCGGATGGGCTCATGGACCGGAGAGGATCGCAATCTCGGAAGCGGATGGAGCGGGTGAAGGGAATCGAACCCTCGTATTCAGCTTGGAAGGCTGCTGCTCTACCATTGAGCTACACCCGCAGTATTTCTGGTTGCTCGTGGCGACTCCCCTCCGGGGAGCCGGCCGCCACGAGCGCAAGCTCGTCTCTGCTAGTCTCTACTCGTAGCGACTCCGCTCCGCGGAGCCGGCCGCCACGAGGGTCCGCCCGTGACGGCCGGCTCGCGGAACGCGAGTCGTCACGGGCCAACAAATATGGTGGAGGGGGCTGGATTCGAACCAGCGTAGGCGAAGCCAACGGATTTACAGTCCGTCCCCTTTAGCCACTCGGGCACCCCTCCATCTGCCGCCCGGACACCCGGGCGCAACGCAAACGAAAGCGCCCCGCGCGACGGCGCAGGGCCTCCCCGTAGTTATGGAGCGGCCCCCTTGGATGTCAATGCCAAAAGCGGCAGGATGGGCTCCGGTTGCTCATGGCAACTGCGCTCTGCGAGGCCGGCCGTCACGAGCGGGTCCTGCCCTGACGCATCGAGACCGCGCACGAGCGGGCGCCGCCCTTCCCAACCCTGTTCTGCAACCAGTGACTTGCCCATGAAACGCGACCACCCGAGGCGCCGGCCCGCGCCGCCGCGCGGCCCCTCCCCCTCGCGCCCCGAGGACGACACCCGCGGCCTCGTCTACGGCACCCATGCCGCCGAGGCCGCGCTCGTCAATCCGGCGCGACGGGTCCGCCGCATCCGGGCGACCGAGAACGCCGCCAACCGGCTGGCGCCGGCGATTGCCGCGCGTGGCATCGAGGTGGAGTGCGTCAGCCCGCGCGACCTCGACCGCCTGCTCGGGGCCGATACCGTGCACCAGGGCGTGCTGCTCGATGTCGAGCCGCTGGAGGAGCCCGAGGTAGACACGCTAGTGCGCCGCGCCGCAGCGGGAGCGCCGTTGGTCGTGCTCGACCATGTCACCGACCCACACAACGTCGGCGCGGTGCTGCGCTCGGCAGCCGTGTTTGGTGCGGCGGGGCTCGTCATGACCCGCCGCCACAGCCCGCCGATCAACGCGACACTGGCCAAGGCGGCCTCCGGCGCGCTGGAGCTGGTGCCGGTGCTGCCGGTGCAGAATTTGGCCAAGCTCCTCGAAGAGTTGAAGCGACACGGGTTCACGATCATCGGCCTCGATGCACAGGCCGAGCACCTCGCGGACGACGAGCCCTTCACGGCACCGGTCGCGATCGTGCTCGGTGCCGAGGGCAAGGGGCTCAGGCAGCTGACCCGGGAGACCTGCACGCGGCTCTGCCGGATCGCCAACGAGCCGGGCGCGCTGGCCAGCCTCAACGTCTCCAATGCCGCCGCCGTGACCCTGCATCTCGCCGCCATGCGCCGCCGTGGCCGTGCGTCGGGATCGCGTTAGGGAGGCGGCCCGTCCTGCTCGTCGTCCTTGTCGGGCAGCAGCATGACGGCAGCTCCCATCGACAGGCTGGCGAACGTCAGCGCAAACATGAAGTAAAGCATGCCGAGCGCCAGCGCCGGTTCGTTGCTCGTCTCGAGCAGATCCTTGAGGCCGGCGACGTTGGACATGATCACGGCCGCCGCCGCCACGACGCCGAACGCCGCGCCGAGCAGGCAATGCAGCCCGAGAAATCGCACAAGCCGTGGCATCCCGCGGGCCTCCCTGGCTCGCCGAGCATCGACGCTATGGGCCGCGCTTTCGGGGCGCCCCGTCGAGTGGCCGATATCAGATCTACGTAGGGCGCACCGTGACCTGGATCACTGCGGCAAATCGGCAATGCGCACGAGCGCAACAGGCGGCCCGGTCAGCCCGGGCCGCCCGCCGCAACGACTGAATTGGTCACCGCCAGCCGTTCTCCGCAGAAGGCCGGTGAGGATCGGCTCAGTCGCAATAGGTCCGGCGCGTGCACGAGTAGTGCCCGCCGCGGCACACCGTGTCGCCCCATCTGTTCTCGTAGCAGTAGCGGCCGTGCCAGCCGCACTCACGCGGGCCGCGATAGCAGCCGCCGTAGCCGTAGTAGCCGCTGTCGTAATAGCGGTGGCGCGAGTGGGCGTAGGCACCCAGGATGCCGAGGCCGATGATCCCGGCGGCGACGCCGGCGGCAATCCGCCCGCCACGCCCGGCTTCTGCCGGCCCCGTCGAGGTCGTGACGACACCGAGCGCCAGCGCGGCGGCCAGCAGCGCATGTGCGATTGTCTTCAGCATGACTTCATCCCCAAGTCGTGGCCGCCGGTGCGGCTCGATCCGGACCCCCACCTGCCGTCTCACCGGCGCGGCGGGCCGCCTCGTATCCCCTGGGTGAAGTATTCGCGCCACGAACATGAATGAGGCATGAACGCCGCTCCGGCGCCATGCCTCGATTGCGATTGGCGTCCGTCGCGTGCCTCGTTTCACCAGTGGTCGCGAGAGCGCACGTCCACGGGTTGGTACTCGACCTTGCCCTTGGGGTAGCCCCATGCCTGATAATAGCGCGGCAGGCGGAAGTGCGGCCGGTGCTTGCGGACGAGATGAGCCGGACGCCAATAGCCCGAGTTGTAATAGGGGTAGTAGCGCGGCTGCACGTAGCGATAGGCATAGGGGTCGGTGCCGGAATTGACGTGATACACGTGCACGTAGCGGGGGTAGTAGACGTGGTGATGCACGACGCCGGTCTGGCCGTAGCCGGCCGGCGTGCGATCGCGATGCCAGGCGGCGGCGGGCTCGGACATCGTGAGCAGGGCGCCGGCGAGCATGGCAAGGGCGGGAACGGTTGTCTCAAGACGCATGACGGAACTCCTCGTGGATGCGCGGCGCAGCGTGCCAGACTCGATCCAGTATCGTGATCGCGAAATTCGCCACCTTCTGCGGCGCGCGTCGAACGAATTTCGCGATCTGAACGGCACTGGCAACATCAAGGACCCAGTGTGATTCAGATCGAGAGGTCCGCCCCGCAACCTGGCAGGAAGGCATGCTGGCAGGAAGGCTTGCAGCGGGCTACTCGATCATCACACTAGACTGCAAATGACTAAGGTTCGGCTAACCGTGCAAGCGCGTCATGGTTAACGAGAGTGGCGACGCTTGGCCTGTCGGCTGGCACGCCGATTGCGAATGCCGCTGGCGAGCGGCCCGGAGCGGAACATCCGTACCCGTCTGCCCTGCCCGGAAGCGTTCCACAGGCAACGCCCTCCGTGCTAGGAAGGTCAAGCCTGCGTTAATCAGTGTCAGTATCGGGGACAGTACGGTGAGCGCCAGAGTTGCCGAAGGGATGAGCGAGGTCGAGATCAGCCGCGCGCCGGCGTCGCTGGCTCGTGTCGATGGCTGGGCCATCACTACCGCGACCATGGCCGACGCGGTGCGAGATACGATTGCCGCCGCCCGTCGCGGTGGAGGCTTCTCGGTCGTAACGCTCAATCTTGATCACCTGGTCAAACTGAGACGCAATGACGATTTCCGCCGCGCCTATGCGGCCGCTCGCATCGTCACCGCCGACGGCGCGCCGGTCGCTGCGCTTGCGCGCCTGCAGAACCGCACGATCGAGCGCACCGCGGGCGCGGATCTGCTGGTGCCGCTCGTCGAGGCCGCGGCCGAGGCAGGGGTTGCGCTCTATCTCTACGGCTCCCGGGACGACGTCCTTGCCCGCGCCGGGCGAGCGCTCGCCAGCCGTTGCGAGGGCCGTCTCGATATCGTCGGCTCCTCCTCTCCGGGAGCGAATTTCGATCCGACCGGCCCCGAGGCCGACGCGGCGATCGCCCGCATCAAGGCGTCTGGCGCGCGGCTCGTCCTGCTCGCGCTCGGCGCTCCGAAGCAGGAGATCTTTGCCGCGCGAGCGGTCGCGCAGGGTGTCGATGCCGGGTTCGTGTGCATCGGCGCTGCGCTCGACTTCATCGTCGGCGCACAGGTGCGCGCGCCCGGCTTCATGCAGCGCCACGGCCTCGAGTGGCTGTGGCGTCTCGCCACCAACCCGCGCCGCCTCGGCGCCCGCTACGCACAGTGTGCGCTGCTGCTCGCCGACCTGACGCTGGTCGACCCGCTGCGCCAGAGGCTTGCCGGCAGCCGCTGATGGTGCACGGGCCGCCTCCTTTCACCGCGCCCCATGAGGCGTGGCAAAGCGTGCGGCCCTCTCATTCGGTGCGAGGTCGTCTCGCCGCATCGATTCGCCGCTGGGCGGCAGTCAGCGGCCGAAGCGGTCGGCGTCGCCTGCATGCGCGTGCAGAAATCCGGAGATGAAGCCCGCGATCCCCGCCGGCAGCGCGTAGTAGGCCGCTTTCAATGCCGGCCTGACGCCACCATCCCACACCGCATGCCGCAGGCGCGCGCCGCCGCTCCAGGCGAGCGTCGCATTGACGAGCTCGCGCGTCGCGTCGCTCCACACGAGCTTGTAGTCGCTCGCCGGCGTGAGCATCTCGATGCTCTCGGCGTCGAGCGCCATCACCTCCTCGATCACGCGGGCCAGCTGCAGCTTTCCGGGGCTCAGGTGCTCGAACGCGGGGTCGAATGCCGACATGTAGGCGTAGTAGCAGCCGCCATGGAGAAAGCCCCACTGCTCGGCGATCGGCTTTCCTTCGAGCGACAGCTCGAAGCCGATGCGCTCCGCATCGAGGCCCCAGCTCGCACCGCCGCGCAGGATTTCCGAATGCTCGGCGAGGCGGAATGCCGGGCTCGACATGCCGCGTGCGTCGAGCCATGCGCGACGGCGCAGGCAGGCGCGCCGGATCAGGGCCTCGAGCGCAGCTCCCCTTCGGAGCACACGGGCCGCCGATGTGCCGGCTGCGCGCAGACGGTTGCTCGCATTGCGCAGGTTCTTCATCGACTTTCGATTGCGACTGCGCCTCAGGGCCTCGAACGATGTGAACGGCGCGAGGTCGAGGGTCACCGCCGCGTCCGCCGGGACGAGCCGCGGCTGGTGAGCGAGGATCGCGCGATGGAGGGTATCTCCGACCGGGATACGCTCGAGAAAGGCCGACCCGGCGAGCCGCCTCAGGGCGATCTCGGCGAGCGCTCCGGCGACCAATGCCTCGCCGTCCCCGGCCTCGGTCGCCAACACGCCGGCCAGCTGGCCGAACGGATCGTCGAGGTTGCGGACGACCCAGCTGCCGAGCGAGCGCTGCAACGAGAGCGGCCACAAGGCAACGACCTCGCCGTCGCGGCGGCCGATCGCCACCAGCGGCTTGTAGCCGCCCGGATTAGCCGCGGCCCGCACCTCGGCGACGTGGCCGCACCACGCGAACGATTGGAAGAAGCCCGGCCCCGCCGACACCATCTCGAGCGCACGCCATGCGCCTTCGAGCGCGCGCATCCCGTCGATCGACGTCACGAGTTCGACCTCGATCGCGGCGGCGTCGACGGCTGGAGCAAGGCTGGCCAGGGATGCGCTCACGCCGGGACTACTTGCGGAACTCGTGGGCCGGGATGTCGCGGAAGCCGCCGGGCGCCTTTGGATCGACCTCGAAGTCGACCTTGAACACCTGCTCGCGGCCCTTCTGCAGCGAGAGCGCACGCGCCGCCGCCATGGTCGCGAGCTTGGTCCAGTAGTTGGGGCCGCTGGTCGACGGCGAGAGCCGCTGCAGATTGAGCACACGGCGCAGGATGCCATTGCCGTAGTGGACGGCATAGTTGCGCCTGACCTCGGGCGTGACATGCTCGGTGGTGAACGAGACGTTGACGCAGTTGCCGTTCTGCACCCGGTGCGGGGCATTGAGCGGCCAGTGCAGCATGTCGCCGGGACCAATCGTGAAGACCTCGGCCGAGGCGTCCCAGGCCCTGTCGTAGGGCAGCGAGATCTCGTGCGCCTCGTTGAGCACGATCCGCTCGAGGTTGGGCTGCGGCAGGTACGGCTCGCGGTTGGGATAGACGTAGACCGTCTTCTCGCCCCTCACCTGCCACAGCGTCTGGCCGGCGAGGTCGCAGTGGTAGAAAACCGGAATGTTGGGCGACGAGACGAGTATCGAGATTTTCTTCCTCTTGACCTTGAGGTGCGGCACCTTGGCGCTCATCTCGGCATAGATCGCCTCGAGCAGCTCGCCGTAGCGGCCGTCGACCTTCTCCGGGTAGAGCAGCATGACCCAGATGTGGCCGCTGCGGACGGCCTCCAGCACCTCCGCGCCACTGGCGCCGCCGAACTCGCCCTCGCGGCGCGTGCGACGGTCGTTCGAGGCGATGTCCATCGTGTTGACATAGTAATTTTCGCGCGGCGAGCGCTCGATCAGTCGCGCCAACGCGTCGTCGCTGAACAGGCCGCTCTCGTGGGCCCGATGGCGGAACCGCATCGGCCGGCTGCCGAAGGTGGCGATCTTCTCGTTGTCCCAATCGGTGACGATCTCGTTGCCCATGCCAGTCGACCTGCCGATCTCCAATTCACAATGGCCCGTGGTGCCTCGCCTGCCGAAGCAGACTTCCTCGGCGCGGCTCAAGCGCCGCAACCGTTGTGACGGCTGTCGTCAAGCACTGCAGATTTCGTGCCTGATCATCCTCGTCCGGCCGCCGACGGCGGCACAAGACGGCACCCCGCGGAAATTGTCTTTTCTGGAACGCAATGTCCACGGAACAGCGCACGCTCTATGATTAACGAACGAGTGGATGGCGCCATTCGCCGGTGCACTCCCATATCCGCCGCTGGCATGCTTGTTGCGTCGCCTGCTGAACGACCGCCCCGCCCACCGCCGCGGCAGATCCGCATGTGACAAGGCTCCCACTCCTGAGCAAGGCGAAGCCCCGAAATGACGCGACCGATCGCACCGAACGAGGCCGGCGACCATAGGCCGTATGGCGAGCCCATGGAGGCGATGCCGGGCCTCCTCGCCATCGCCTATGACAATGCACGGCGCCTCGCGACGATCGGCGCGCTGGTGGCGATGCTGGCAGCGGCCACCGCGCTCGCGCTGCCGGCGAGCTACAAGGCGACGGCGCAGCTCCTGGTCGATCCGCGCGACCTCAAGGTGCTCGACAACCAGCTGGCACCGAGCGCCGAGGCGCAGAACATCGACGTGACCCAGGTCGAGAGCCAGGCGCTGGTGCTCGGCTCGGAGAAGGTGCTGCGCCGCGCCGCCGAGAAGCTGCAGCTGGCCGAGGATCCGGAGTTCAACAAGTCCCGCGGGGCGCTGTCGGCGCTCCTGGCCGCCCTGCTCAGCGACCTCCTCCCCGACGTCGAGCTGCCGAGCGAGCAGAGGTCGGCCGAGGAGGCCGCGCTCGAGCGGCTAAAGAAGGCGGTCCAGGTCTATCGCATCAATCGCAGCTACGTGCTCGCGGTCGCCGCCACCGCCTCGAGCAAAGAGAAGGCGCGGGCGATCGTCGACGCGATCGTCGCCGCCTATCTCGGCGAGGTCGCCGAGCAGCGCGCCGGCGTCGCCAACCGCGCGCGCGGAGACCTCGACGCCGGCGTCGAGGTACTGCGCAGAAAGGTGCACGATTCCGAGGAGCGGCTCGCCCGCTACACGCAGGAGAACAACCTCGTCGGTGTGCGCGGGCAGATCGTCTCCGAGCAGCAGCTCTCCGATCTCAACTCGCAGCTCGTCTCCGCGCGCGTCGAGACCGCCCGCCTCAAGGCGCGTCTTGAGGGCTCGCCGCGCTCGGCGGCCGAGTTCGAGCGGGTGCCGGAAGCGGTCGCCTCGCCGACGATGCGCGAGCTCAGGGTGCAGCTGTCGCAGGTCAACCTGCGCAAGGCCCGCCTCGGCGCGCAGCTGATGCCGGCCCATCCCGACATGCGCGATGTCGCCGACCAGGAGCGCGCGGTCGTGGTGCAGATCAATCGCGAGCTCGCTCGCATCCGCGAGTCGATCGCCATCCAGCATCAGCGCGCCAAGGAGACGGAGGCCGCCCTCGAGCGCCAGCTCGAGGACCTGCGCAAGCGGGTCAACAGCGCCAACAACGCCCAGATCCGCCTGCGCGAGATCGAGCGCGAGGTGGAGGCCAACCGGTCGATCTACCAGCAAGCAGTGACGCGAGCGCTGGAGGCCGGCGAGCAGGCGCGCCTCAATACCGCGAACGTGCAGGTGATCGCGGCGGCGAGCGCCGAGCAGGCCCGTGCGTTCCCCCCGCCGACGCCGCTGCTCGCCGGCTTCGGCTTCGTGATCGGCGCGCTCGGCACGTTCGCGATCCTGTTCGTGCGCGTTCTGGCCCGGGCGCGCAAGTTGTAGGAGTGCCGCCGCTCACGCGACCGCGGCCGCCAGAGCCGCCGCATCGAGCGCCTCGGCGAACAGCGCGATGCGGGTGACGTGGCCGTCGAGTGCATCCGCACCGAAGCCGCCAATCCGCCACCGCCCATTCGCCTCCTCCTCGCGCACATTCATCTCCGCGGCTTCGGCTCCGGTCGCCGCAAGCATTGCCCGCCCGGCGCGCCGGTCGATCGCGATGGCGTAGCGGCGCTTGACCATCGTTGCCGCGGCCTCGTTCCTGGTGCCTTGCCAACCATCGCCGAGACCCGTCGCCAAGGCCCCCTCGCCCGTGGCGCCGAGCAGAACCGTGGCGGAGGTGGCCAGCAAGGGGCGCAGCACCGGCGCCGGCGCGAGACGGCGGGTCTCGATCAGCACCGTGGCCCGATCGGCTGCGACGAGGTGCGCGGCCGCACCGGCGAGCGTCACGACATCGCCGGCCCGCTCGGGCGCCACGTGATGCGTCGGCGAGGGGCCGGCCTCGAACGAAGGCGCTGCGATCTCGATCGCCTGGCCCGCGCTCCGGCCCCCATCCGTGGGTTCGCAGGCCATGTCCAGAGTGACAACGCCCGCCTCCGCCGAGTACCAGGACAGGGCGAGCCAGCGCAAGTCCCCGGCGCCGCTCATCGCCGCCGTGATCTCAGCGCGCTCGATCGAGCCGGTGCCAAGATCGAAGGTCGCGGCAGCGCTCCCAACAGAGAGCGTGAGGCGCGCCGGATGCAAGGGATCGGCCCGAACCCAGAGGCCGAGGGAATGCCAGCCCGGCTGCTCGACGGCGAGCGCCGGCCGCAGGCGTCCGCCCAATGGCATCAGCCGCATGTCGGCTGCGCCGGTCGGACCGGGGCGGGGCGAGAGCGCGAGCTCGCGCCACTCGGTCTCGCCGAGCCGACCGGCCAGCAGGTCGCGGCCGGGCCGCTCGATCAGCAGTCCCAGGTCGGTCAGCCGCGGCTCGTCGCGCGCGAACAGCTCGACGCGACCACTGCGGCGCGGACCGCCCGCCGAGCTTGGACGCTCGATCGTCAATACGTCCGACGGAGAGGCGGCGCCGCGTACGTGCTTGCGCGCGAGATCGACTGCAATCGCTGCGCGCGGCGCCAGCCCGCTCCGCCCCGGCTTGCCAAGGGCGAAGTCGGAGAGCAGACGCGTCTGGCGTGGCCAGCTGCCTCCCGCGTCGCGGGACAATTTGAGGCCATAGTCGTCCGGCCACCAGGGCCCGGCTGCCCACGCCGACCAGCCGATCCACACGTCCGGATTGGCCTCGATCTCGGTCAGCAGGTCGGCGAGCGCGGCGAGGCTGACGTCGTCCGCACCGGCGCCGAACTCGCCGAGGAACGCCTTGAGGCCGCGGGCGCGGGCCCACTCCTGGAACGCCTCGATGCGCTCCGATCCGATCGTGCCGGCGAACGCCTTGGGGTTGCTACCCGACGCATCCGCGTCGAGATACTGGTGCACCTCGATGGCGAGGCTCGAGGCCGGATCGATCAACCCCGCGAGTTGCGTGTTGGAGGCCTCGTACCAAGTGTCCGCACCCGAGTACGCCACACCCGGCACCAGTACGAGGTTGTCGGCCGGAGCCGCCCGGATCGCCGCTATGGCCGCATTGGCGATGCCGAGCCAGTCGTCGATCGGCATGTCGTAGGGCTCGTTCATCAGTCCGTAAGCGACGTGCGGGCGCGCCGCGGTCCGCCGCGCGATCTCGGCCCACAGCCGCGCGAAGGTGGGCGTCGGCACCTCGCGCGAGCCGATCACGTGCGGCTGCGTGAACCCATCGGCGCCGATCCGGCGGCGCGCATAGTTGTGCAGATCGAGGACGATGGCGAGGCTGCGGCGCTCGGCCGCCTCGATGCCCGTCTCGATCCGCCGCCATTCCTCGGGATCCAGGCGGCCGTCGAGATCCGGCTCGAGGCGCTCCCACAGGAACGGCAGTCGAACGAGGGAGAACCCCAGCTCGGCGACGCCGTCGAAATCGGCGGGACCGGGATGGATGAAGTCCTTGCCGTGCACTCCCGGGACGACCTCGCCGAACTCCGCCCCGGCGAGATTGACGCCTGCGAGCGGTCGGCGACCGCTCCGGCCGAGGACGCCGGGACCACCGGCGGCGCGCAGAGGGGTGCTCCGCATGGCGCCGGCCAGCGCCGGCAGTGCGGCGAGGACTGCGCGGCGGGTCGGGCGAGGCAACATGTGGCTACTCCGCGGCAATCGGGCGAGCGCCCGGCTCGCTCGCAGGTGGCGACGGGCGCAGTGTCGGCCGTCTGCGGCGCGACGGCGTCGGCTCGCGGGCGAACGCCGCCGGCACGGCGAGCAGCGTCCCGTAGATGAACCACAGCGGCGCGGCCGTCTTGATGCTGGTGAACGAGTAGCTGACCATCATCGTCAGCGCGAGATAGAGGAACAGCGCGTTCTTGTATGTCTTCTGCTCCAGCGTGCGCTCCTCGATCGCGAGCACGTTCAACACCCAGAACAGCAGCACGCCGAGGAAGGAATGGGTAATGATGAGATAGACGAGGCCGCTGTCCTCCGCCGGCTCCAGCAGGCGGTTGGAGACGCCGAGCCAGTCTGCGAGGCCGAGCTGGCCCAAGAGATCGACCGTGTGGGCGATGCGGCCCGGAAAGTCGTCGGGCCCGCCCTCGAGGTCGAGCACGACGGTGGCGCCGACCGCGCCCATGACGATCAGCGGCAGATAGATGAGCGCGATATTGCCCGGCAAGTAGCGGACAAACGCCGCAGCGATGAGGATGATCAACGAGGCGACCGCAGACAGGCGTCCGTCGCAGGCGAACAGGATCAGCACGATCGAAAGCGCGACGAATGCGCGGGCGCGCCCCGGGAGGTGTCGCCGGAAGGCGAGCGCGAATGCCATCAAGACGAGTGCGAAATTGCCGAGCGAAACCGGCTCCAGAAACACCGACGACAGCCGATGCAGATCGAAGAACGGAAAGAAGCGCGCCTCCGGGCGCGTCGCGCTGATGAACAGGTCCGAGCTGGCGTTGGTGAACTCCTCGAATACGAGGCCGCGCGTGTTGACGTAGTAGCTCTTGACCTCGAACACGCGCGAGAAGGTGTCGACGTCGATGGCCTCGAGCAGAATGCCGGCGACGACGACCGCTGTGATGACCAGCATGGCGCGGATCATGTGATGCCGGCTCGACACCATGCCGAGCACGACGAAGGTCGGAATAAGGAACAGGTCGCGGAAGTACTTCACCTCGAACACGCCGAGCGTGATCATGCGCACGACCGCGAACAGGCCGATGGCGATGATGAACAGATACCAGGGAGTCATCTCGCGGCGGTAGTTGGCGAGGGCGACTGCGTGCGCGGCCAGCGCGATCGCGACCTCGACAGCGATAATGATGCCTTGCGAGAGCGGTCGCACGTTGCCGTTGACAATCGCCAGCGCGGCATTGAACAGCACGGCGGCGACGACGAGCGCGGCCGGCAGCCAGCTCCCACCCGCAACCGCGGCCACGCCGGCATGCTGGTGTTGGCGAGGCATCGTTCCATCCGAGGTCAATATGTCACCGCTTCCCGCTGCGCGCGGCAGCCGCCACAGGAGTCATGCAAGCTCCATGCCCCCGCGGTTAGCGATTCGCCGATCTCGCACTCAAGCGGGACGGAGCCTCCGACGTCGCCGGGAGCCTGGCCTCGACGAAGCGCATCGCCGCCTGACGAAATCGCTCGTAGGTATAGAGGCCCCACTGTTCGTAGAGCATGGTGCCCTCGTTCGGGCGCTCGCTGACCCGCCCCTCTGACACTGGCTGCAGCTTCTGGCAGCCGTCGACGATGAAATCCCACACGAAACGGGGCGCCAGCTGGGCCATGACCCTGAGCTGGGAGGGATAGTGGCGCAGCGCCAGCAGATATCTGAGCCGGGCCAGTACGGGTATGCGGTGGCGCTCGACGGGGCCATTCGCGGCAAGCGGCGCCTTGAAGGCGATCTGCCCGTCGACGCCCGGCGAGCGATAGAGCGGGAACTGCCGCGTCTCGGCGAGGATGCCGCGCGCACGCGCCAACGCCAGCCCGACCAGATGAACCGCGTCGTGATCCTGGTGGCCTCCTTCCCAGGCGTGCAGGAAAATGCGGTCGATATCGCCGATCTCGTCGGCGAGACGAATGACCGCGGCCAGTGCGGCGTCGAGCCGCTCGACCAGCTGACCGTCGCCGATGCCCGCCTCGCCGCCGACGAAGCGGATGTCGCCGAGCGGAACGCCCAGTGCCGACAGCGCGGCACGGCTCTCGCCGTTGCGCCGCTCGGCGCTGACGCCGGCAAAGGCGCCACTGGTCAGGTAGGCGCACACGACGCGATCGCCGCGTGCCAGCGCGGCCTCGATCTCGGACATGATGCCGAGCTCGTCGTCCTGGTGGGCGAGCAGTATCAGCGTCGTCATCCGATCAACCTCTGCGCGACCTCGGCGAACTCGGCGAGCATGCGCGGCTCGCCGTACTTGTCGGCGACTGCCTCGGCGAACGCCCGTGCCCTGGCGGTGAAGCTCGTATCGAGCAGCGCCCCGGAGATCGCCTGCGCCCAGACGCCGGGCTCGGTGCTCGGCACGAACACGCTCGGGCACACGCCATCCACGCACAGCACCTCGCGCAGCACCGGCAGGTCCTTGGCGACGATCGGTGCGCCGAGGATCGCCGCCTCGACCGCGGCGAGCCCGAACGTCTCCCAGTCCGAGGGAAAGACGAATAGATCGCAGACAGCGTAGAGCTCGGCGAGCTCGGCGCGATCGATATAGCCGAGAAAGTGGACCCGGTCGGCGACGCCGTGCTGATCGGCGAGCGCCTCGAGCCGCTCGCGCTCGGGCCCCTGCCCGGCGATGGCGAGGCGCACGCCCGGCAGCGAGGCGAGCGCGACGATGACGCGCGCCAGCCCCTTCTGGGCGGTAAGGCGGGCGGCGCCCAGTAGCACCCGGTCGCCGTCGGGAATGCTGTGCCGGGACAGAACCGTCTGCCGATCGCGGCTCACGGGAGGGCAGGCGACGCCGTGCTCGATGCGCGTCATGCGGCGCCGGTAGGCGGCCGGATAATCGGCGAACGCGGCCTCGGTCGCCTTCGAGTTGGCGATGATCACCGAGTAGAGGCCGACCGTGCCGAAGGTGCGGTCGAGAACACGAGCGATCGGATCGCTGTCGCCCGGCATGTTCGATTGATGGACGATGCGGGCGCGACAGCCCGCCAGTAGTCCGACCAGTCCCGCCAGGGTGGAGGCGGTCGGCTGGTAGGTCACGAGCAAGTCGGGCCGGCGCCGGAGGATCTCCCATGCCGTCGTGGCGACACCGCCGAGCTTGCGCAACCTGGATTGCTCGCCCTTGGCGTAGAGGAAATGCACGTCCACCCGCGCGCCCCGCGCTTCGAGATCAGCGCGCATGACACCCGCCAGGTACTCGACGCCGCCGCCCTCGTCGGAGTGGATCAGGATCAGCACCCGCTTGCCGGCGAAACGCGTCGCGGCGTCCGGGGCGCGATCGCCAATCGCCGCCGCGACGGAGTGGGGAGGCTGTTGGCTCAAGCTGGTCGTGCTCACTGGCTGCGCCCCCTCGCCGTCATCATGCGCCAGGCCACGCTGGCGAGGCTGTTGAACGAGAGGATGTCGAAGCGCCGCGCGGCGACGAGGGCGAGGGTCGCGAACACCATGAGATTGAAGGTCACGGCGAGCACGCCGTGGCCGGACGTGCGCTCGACCATCCCGCTGACGAGGAACGCGGTGACGGCGAGCACGAGGATCTGCGCTGCCTCGGCGTAAGGCAGGTCCAGCACGTAGTGATTGCGCCACGCATAGACGTAGACCAGCGTGGCGGCCAGCGACCCGGCCAGCAGCGCCGCCGCCGCACCGGGAATGCCGTGCTCCGGGACGAGCAGCAGTCCGGTGATCGCCACCGTGACCGTGTGCACGCCGTTGGAGACGAGCAGCATGTGGGAGCTCTCCATGAGATAGAGCGCTTGGCCGAAGAAATAGCCGCGGAACACGATCGTGACGCCGGTTGCGACGATCAGCGCCAGCACCGGCTCGACGGTCGCGCCAACGCTCGAGCCGAACAACGTGTCGATCAGGAGCCGGTCGAAGCGCAGGATGGCGAGCGCGGCAAACGCCGTGAAAGTGACGTAGGCGAGGAAGGCGCGGCCGAGCACGGCGCCTGCCTCGTCGTGGCGGCCTTCGACTGCAGCGGCCCGTGCGATCGACATGTAGGCGCCCGAGATCGCCTCGGCGGCGACGATCATCACCTGCCGGACCAGGTCGGCGACGGCGCCGTATGGGCCGAGATCGCCGACGCCGGCGAAGCGGGCCAGCAACAGGCGGTCGAGATTGTTGCCGAGCGAATCGAGCCCGAACGCCGGCACCAAGGGACGGCCATAGGCCCACAGCCGCTCCGCCTGCGCGCGCGAGGGCGATCCCTTGATCTCGGGAGCCACATTGAGCACCAGCGGTACCGCGGCGCCGACATGGGCGAGGCTGACGCCGACGGCGAGCGAAAGCGGCGTCGCGAACACCAGCAGCGCCGCCACGCCGAGCGTCGGCATCAGGAACGCGCGGGTCAGCACGCCGACTGCGACCGCACGGGCCTCGAGGCGGGTGCGCGCCATCTCGTGCAGGGCGTCGTAGCTCGCCAGTCCGACCACCAGTGCGCCGACACCGGCGGCGACATCCGCCGCGACGAGACCGATCCCGGCGAGCGCACCCGCGACGATGGCCGTCAGCGCGAAACCGATGCCGAGCGCCGCCAGATAGGTGACGACGAGCGCCGACGCGCTCTCCTGCCGGAAGCAGGCGAAGAACGCGAACCGCAGCCATTGCATGGTGAGAGCGTAGACGATGACCGCGACGGCGAGGATCAGCAGGTAGGCGCCGTAGGTCTCGGGGCCGGCAATGCGCACCATCAGCGCCATCGCGACGAGGTTGACGACCGCCGCGATCAGCTTGGAGCCAAGGTAATATCCGAGGTGTCGTTCGATCATCTTGGTGTGGCCGAAGCCGGCTCCTCGGGCGGGCGCGTGTCCAATTCATTCTTCAGATCGGCGCCGATGCGCCGGGCGGTGCCCCTCGCGGCGGGCCTGCCGGGCACAGGCGCGCGCCGTGAGATCGAGCGCGTCGAGCGACTATGCGCCGATCAGCACGCGTTACGGAAGGCGCGCGGCGAGGCGGCCGTCAGTAGAACGATGTAGACGTCGAGCATCAACGACCAGTTGTCGACGTAGTAGAGGTCGTGCTCGACGCGCCGCGACATCTTCTCCTCGGTATCGGTCATGCCGCGCAAGCCATTGACCTGCGCCCAGCCGGTGATGCCGGGCCGGACGTTGAGCCGGCGGGGATAGGCCGCAATGCGCTTCTCGAACTCGCGATCGTGGGCGACGGCGTGCGGACGCGGCCCGACGATCGACATCTCGCCGGCGAGCACGTTGAACAGCTGCGGCAGCTCGTCGAGGTTCCAGCGGCGCAGGAACTTGCCGACGCGGGTGACGCGGGCATCACCGGGACGGACCTGGACGAAGGCGTCGCCGTCCTCGAGCACGGACATGGTGCGGAACTTCCAGATCCGGAACTCGCTCAAGTTGTAGCCGCTGCGACGCTGCCGGAAGAACACCGGCCCCTTGCTGTCGAGCTTGATCAGGGCGGCGATGCCCGCGAGCAGCGGTGCCAGCAGCAGCAGGGCCGTGGTCGCGACCACGAGATCGAACAGCCGCTTGTAGACCGCCTGCAGCGGGCTCAGCGGCCGCTCGGTCAGCGTCAGCACCGGCAGGTCGCCGAGGCGCGAGAGCTGGCGCCCGTCGATCCCGGCGAGCAGGCTGCCGAGGCTCATGTGGACCGTCACCGGCAGGCGCGAAAACGATTGCACCGCGGCCTCGACCAGACGGCGGTCGTCGAGCGGGGTCAGCAGCAGGATGCTGTCGGCCGAGACCTGGCGGGCCGCCTTGGTGGCACATTCGAGCGCCTCGGCGAGGCCGGGGTCGGTTGGCGCGCCGCGCTCCGGCGCAGTGCCCGAAAGGGCGACCGGGAGAACCACCGTCGACAACACCGCCACGTGACCGAGACTGTCGATCCCGCCGCGACGCTCGGCCTCGGCGAAGAACTCGCGGATCAGCGGCTCACTGCCGACGACCATCAAACGGCGCCCGGCGAGCACGCCGCTGGTCCGCACACTGCGATGCAGGCGCAGGATCGCGAGCTCGACGGCGATGATGGCCACGAGGCCGACCGTATAGAAAATGAGCAGCCAGCCGCGCGAGAACTCGCCCGTCGTCTTGGTCAGGAAACCGAGCAAGGCAAGGCCGAGGAAGGCATAGTTCCACGAGGTGAAGATGCTCCGCAGGCGGCGGCTCAACGGCGTGTAGGCTTCGAACCGATACTCGTCGCGATGGACGAATGGCAGCGTGAAGAGCAACGCCGCCAGCACTCCGACGGCCGCGAACCAGGTCAGCGATCCCGGCTGATCATAGGCGGCGAGATGGTAGGCCCATCCCGTCAGCATCGACGCGACCACGATCGTTGTGAACACGCCGACCATCGATGCGGTCGCCAGGGCGAACTCGCCCACCACGAGACCGGACCGGATCAGCAACGCTGGCCGCCGGTCATCAGCAACACAACTCACACCAGCCTCCACTTGCCATCGCCCCGTCCCACACAGCGGAGCGACCGAAAAAAGATATGCTCCTTTGCTTACTTAGGGGGCTTGCTTTAACAGATGTTGCGAGCAAAGCAAGTCCGCGAACAGAGCAAGTCTGTTATTCCAATTTCCGTGCCAAGTCGCGTCCTCTCGATGGGCGGAAGCGGCAGCGACGACGCGACGGCCAGCCGTCCCAAAACGATTGCCGGGCGTGAGGCAAATTGGGATATAAGGGCGCCGTCTTCGGATTGCGGTGCCAGTTCACCGCATCCGCGCCCTTCCGAGCCGGCTTAGCTCAGTGGTAGAGCAGCGGTTTTGTAAACCGTTGGTCGGGGGTTCAAATCCCTCAGCCGGCACCACATATCCACCGGCGCAATGTCGAGCCGTGTCCCTGCCAATTTCCCCGGACTGCCCAAGACGGAGGCATATCGCCCGCCGCCGGTCCTAAATGGCGCCGGCCCGCTGCTCGCCGCCTACGATGTCGTGCTCTCGGACGTGTGGGGCGTGGTGCACGACGGCGTCACCGCCTACCCGGGCGCGAGCGAGGCGCTGAGCCGCTTTCGCGCCGGCGGCGGCACGGTCGTGCTCGTCTCCAATGCCCCGGTGCCGAACGAAGAGGTGGCCCGCATGCTGGACGGCAAACGGGTGCCGCGCGAGGCCTGGGACGCGATCGTCTCGTCGGGCGATATCGCGCTCTCGCACATTGCCGAGCTGGGCTACGAGCGCCTGTATTGGATCGGGCCGGAGGACCGCGACGCCGCATTCTTCACCCGCCTTGCCGCCACCGAGGTCGGGCTCGCCCATGCCGAGGCGATCGTGTGCACCGGCCTCGACGACGACCGCAATGAGACCGTCGAGACCTACGCGCCGCTGTTGGAGCGCGCGCGCGCGCGCGACCTGCCGTTCGTGTGCGCCAACCCGGATCTCGTCGTCGACGTCGGCGGCACGCTGCTGCTGTGCGCGGGTGCGATCGCAGAGGCCTATGCGGCGATGGGCGGGGCCGTCTATTGGGCCGGAAAGCCGTATCCGATCGCTTACGAGACCGCGCTGGCGGTCGCGCAGCGGTTGCGCGCCGAGAGCGTCCCGCGCCAGCGCGTGCTGGCGATCGGCGATGCTGTGCGCACCGACCTCAAGGCCGCGGAGACCGCCGGCATCGACGCCCTGTTCGTGGCTTCCGGCATCCATCGCGCCGAGACGATGCGCGGCGAGGAGATCGATGCCGCGGGGCTTGCCCGGCTGCTCGCGGCCGGATCGCCACCAGCACGCGCGGCGATGGCCTATCTCTCCTGGTAGCGGCGTCAGCGCTTGGCTGGACTGCCGGCGTCGCGTGCCGGCCTGGAACCGTCCGAGAACCCGCCCAGCACCATGTCCGGCGCCGACGTGTTGTGGCGCGAGAGCGCGGTGCGCCCGAGCCAGACGTCGGTCGCGGCCTTGGCACCCTTGAATTGCATGACCGGCTCCTCGCGCCAGCCGGCGGCGCCCTGCTCCAGCACACCGACCTCGGCGGCATCGTTGTTGAAGCGCGTCACGAACATCGAGCGCAGCGCTGCGAACGGCGTGCCGGCAATCGGCTTGTCGAGCGTCACCTCGAGGCGGTGGCGCTCAGCGTCCAGCTCGGCGAGCACGACGCGGGCGCTGCCGCCGGCGGCGAACGCCAGCGTGAAGGTGCGCGTCTTGGGATCGAAGGCGACCTCTGCGAGGTCGACCACGGGCCGCCCCTTGTCCTCGGCAACCGGCCCGATCAGGAACGAGGAACCGAACGCGGTCGGGGCGCGGCCGGGCGGAGATTTGGGCCGCAGCCGCCAGTAGCCGTCCTGCGGATAGAGGACCAGCACCTCCTCGCCACCCATCGGCCGGATCACCCAGACCTGCAGCAAGTGCAGCCCTGCGTAGACCTTGTCGCCGATGCGGACCTTGGTCCTGGCCTCGCGCCAGAACGACTGGCCCTTGTGCGCCACCACCCACAGCTCGATGTCCTCGTAGATCGTCATGCGCTCGGGCGGCCCGGCGGCCACCGCCTCGCCCTTGAACTCGCAGGCGGTCCAGTCGGGCTCGAAGCTGTCGGCGGCGACCGTCGGCAGGTAGGCGGGATGTGCGGCCTCGACGTGGAACGCCCGGACCGCCGGCGAGGCCAAGGTCAGCGTCACGTTGTCCTTCTCCGCGCACAGCACCGGCTCGGAGCGGTTGGTCACCTCCACGGCGAGCATGCCGCGGGAAGCCGCGACCACCGCCGACGGTGCTAGCATGCCGACAAGGGCGAGCCACATGGCAGAGCGGGCAATGAAGCGCATCGGGTGCTCCTGTCGGGGTGGATTGTGCCCGTTGCCGCGTGCCGCGTCAGGGTGCGCCGAGAACGGCGTAAACGTCGCCCGAATTGGCCTCGTGCGGCAAGGCGAGGATGTGGGCGGCGATCGTCTCGCGGTCGACCCAGTGCCCGAAGGTCAGCTGCTGGCTTTCGCCGAGCGCCAGATCGTAGCGGTAGGGCCCGAGCGCCGCCAGCCGCTCGAGACAGGCGAGCGCGACATCACGCTGGATGGTCGTGATCTCGAACGATAGCGCCGGCACCGGCTGCGAAAGGCCGTCGAGCACATCGCGCTCGAAGCCCTCAACGTCGATCTTGACGAAGCTCGGCCGGCCGTGGCGCGCGATCAGGGCGTCGAGCGTGGTGACGGGCACGACCATCTCGCGATCCCACACCTGGCCCTCCCAGCCGCCCTGCCCGTCGGCGGCGGCGACGAAACCGCGGGAGGCGGTGGTGACGGTCGGGTTGGCGCTGTTGACGTGCAGCGTCAGCGTGCCGGGCGCCGGTCCGCAGGCCGCCTCCTCGAGCGCGACGGCGCCATCGCAGCCGTAGATGGCGCGGATGACGCGCGCGCAATCGGGCTGCGGCTCGAGCGCGACAACGCGCGCGCCGAGGCGGCGGAAAGCGCCAATTCGGTCGCCGACGTGACTGCCGATGTCGAAGGCCAGACCGCCGCGGCCGACGAAGCGCGCGTAGAGCGCATCCATCGCCGACTCACGCGCCGCGTCGCCGTAGTAGACCTCGAGCGAGCGGCGGAGCGCGGCCAGCGAGGGCTCGCGCTTCAACTCGTCGAGCAACCTGGCTGTCGGCATGGCGCCTCAGGTCCCCTGGATCGTGCGGATCTCGGCCGGCGGCGTGAAGTCCTCGGGGATGCCGGCGATACCGTGGCGCTTCATGAGGCGGCCGAGCTCGGGGGTCGCCGTGACGACGGCGAACGGGATCGCCAGCAGGTAGCCGGCGGTGAGCGGCAGGCTCCAGTAGAACGCGGTCGGCGAGATCGCATAGAGCGCGCCGCACACGACGATCCCGAACAGCGTCTGTGGCCAGAAGCTCTCGAGCGCGGAGCGAAGCGAGATGCCGTAGGCGTCGCGCGACTGCCCGCCCCACGCAACCGAGCGTCCGAACGCGAGCCCGATCATGAAGATCGTCGTGCGGATGGTGGAGACGGCGCCCTGCAGGAACGAGAACACCAGCTCGAGCGCGGCGCTGGTCGCGAAGCGCAGCGGGCCGCCGAACGCGGCGACGCCGCCCCTGGTCAACATCGCGTCGAGGAGGCCGGCGATCTTCGGTGCCAGATACATGGCGAAGTAGGTGACGTAGAGGCCGATTGCCAGCGCCGTCGGATAGTCGGCGATCGCCCGCGCCTCGTAGGCGGCGATGGGAGAGAGCGCGATCATCAGCGTCCAGGCCGGGATGCCGACGAACATCAGGATCGCCCACACCAGCTGGAACCGGCTCATCGGCTCGAGGCCCGGCAGGTCCAGGAGCTTCACGTACTGCATGTTGCCCTGGCACCAGCGCACGTCCCGCTTGGCGAAATCGAGGATCGTCGGCGGGTTCTCCTCCCATGAGCCGTTCTCGAACGGGAGCACGCGAACCTCGTAGCCGGCGCGGCGCATCAGCGTCGCCTCGACCTGATCGTGCGAGAGTACGTGGCCGCCGAGCGGCGGCTTGCCGGGTAGCATCGGCAGGTGGCACTGCTCGGCGAATGGCCTGATCCGAACCAGTGCGTTGTGGCCCCAGAACGGCCCGCAGTCGCCGACCCACCACGATTGACCCATGGTGTAGGAGCGCATGCCGTGGCGCATGCCGAACTGGAAGATGCGCGCGAACGCGCTCTCCGACGGCATGCCGACGACGAGACTCTGCAGGATGCCGAGGCGGGGGTGCGCCTGCATCATGCGCACCAGCTTCACGATCGCCTCGCCGCTCATCAGGCTATCGGCGTCCAAGGGCAGCATCAGCTCGTAGCCGGCGCCCCAGCGCTCGCAGAAGTCGCGCACGTTGCCGGCCTTGAAGCCGGTGTTCTCGGTGCGGCGGCGATAGACGATGCGGTCGCGATCGGGATCGGCCGCCTTCCAGGCGGCGATGCCGGCCTCCTCGGCCGCGGCCACCTCGGGATTGTTGGTGTCGGATAGGATGAAGTAGCTGAAGTGCGTGCCCTCACCGGTCGCGTCGAGGCTGGCCTTGACGACCTTGAGGCGGGCGAGGGCGCGGCCCGGCTCCTCGTTGCGCAGCGTCAGCAGCACCGCGGTCTCGATCGCGATCGGCGTCTTGGCCTCGCCAGCGGCGGCGAACGGCGCCACGGCGGCTACCGGGTCCTTGTGGACGTGCAGCAGCCAGAGGCCGATCACCGCGTTCCAGAACCCGAGCACGCTCCACGGCGTGCCGATGGCGAAGCAGAGGAGCAGCACGATGTCGGTGGCGGTCCATCCCCCGGAGCCGAGGATGTGGGCGGCGGCATAGAGCATGGCGAGGTAGGTCGCGACGTTGAGCGCGATCACGACGCCGCGCCGGCGGGCAAGCTCGGCGTTTGCCTGTAGCCCCGTCGGTGTCGTAAGGCTCTCGTCGCGGGCAGCAAGCGCCGGCATGGCAGGGGTCTCGAGACGGTCGGTCATGGGTTCTTCGTTCAAAGGGCGGCCAGCGGCCGCGCGCTTCTCTATCCAAGGACGGGCGGCATGACGATGCGGCGATCTGCCGGCACGACACACGTCGCCCGCGCACTCTGGTACGCAGGCCCCGGAAAGGTGGAGCTTCGCCCCGAGACGCTCGGGCCACCCAAGCCGGACGAGGCCAGGGTGCGGACGGCCTTCTCCGGCATCAGCCGCGGCACGGAGCGGCTGATACTGAACGGCCTGGTCGGCAGAAGCGAATGGGAGCGCATGAAAGCCCCTCTCCAAAAGGGCGCTTTTCCATTTCCAGTCAAATACGGCTATTGCGCGACGGGAACCGTGGAGGCGGGACCGGACCACCTGCTCGGCCGCGACGTGTTCTGCCTGCACCCTCATCAGGACATGTTTGTTGCGCCATCAACCATGCTGGTGCCGCTGCCCGCCGGCGTGCCGCTGCGCCGGGCGACGCTGACCGCCAATATGGAGACCGCGCTCAACGCCCATTGGGACGGCGGCTCCGGACCGGGCGACCGGATCGTCGTCGTCGGTGCCGGCGTGCTCGGGCTGCTGGTCGCGCACATCGCCGCCCGGTTGCCCGGGGCCGAGGTGACCGTGGTCGACATCCTCGAGGCCCGCCGCCCGATCGTCGAGAGCTTCGGGGCGCGCTTCGCCATACCCGAGACCGCCCCCCTCGAGGCCGACATCGTATTCCACACCAGCGCCTCGGCTCCGGGGCTCGCCACCGCCATCGCTGCTGCCGGCGACGAGGCGACGATCGTCGAGCTCAGCTGGTACGGCGACAAGCACATCGAAGCACCGCTCGGCGGACCATTCCACAGCCGGCGACTGAAGCTCGTCTCGTCCCAGGTCGGCCGCGTCGCGGCCAACCGCCGCTCCCGCTGGGACTTCCGCCGCCGCCTCGAAGCCGCCTTGAATCTGCTGACCGATCCGGCCCTCGACGTGCTGGTGGCCAAGGAGATCGCGTTCGCGGACGCCGCTGCGGCCCTGCCGGCGCTGCTCGATCTCAACGCCCCTGCTCTCGCCCCAGTCATCCGCTACCGCTGACAACAGATACCGGAGCCCCCTCCATGTTCGCCGTCGAAGTCCGTGACCGCATCATGATCGCCCACAGCCTGCCCGACCCGTTCTTCGGCCCCGCCCAGCACATGCACGGCGCAACTTTCGTGGTCGATGTCGCATTCTATCGCGCAGAGCTGACCAAGGAGAGCGTGGTCGTCGATATCGGCGCCGCGCTCGACGTGCTCCACAAGACGCTGCAGCCGCTCGCCTACCAGAACCTCGACGCGCTGCCGCAGTTCAAGGGCAAGCTGACGACGACCGAGTTCCTGGCCAAACACATCTTCGACGAGATCGCGCGCGCGGCGCGCGACGGCGGGCTCGGCGCCGACGGCAGGGGCCTCGACAAGATCCGCGTGACGCTGCACGAGACCGACCTTGCACGCGCTTCCTACGAGGGACCGGTTCGTGGCTGAAGCCATCCTCGCCATACCTGGGGATCTGGCGACGCCGACCGGCGGCTATGCCTACGACCGACGCGTGCTGGAGTTGCTCGGCTCGTACGGCATCGCGGCCCGTGCACTGCAGTTGCCGGGCTCGTTCCCGAGCCCGAGCGCCGCCGATCTCGACGAGACGGTGCGCCGGCTCGCCGCCACGCCGGCGGACGCGACGCTGGTCATCGACGGCCTCGCCTTCGGCGCGATGCCGACGACGCATCTCGACCGCGTTGGCCGGCGTATCGTCGCCCTGGTCCATCATCCGCTATGCCTCGAGGCCGGCCTGACCCCCGAGCGCGCGGCCATACTGAGGCGGCTCGAGACGGAGGCGCTCTCGCGCGCCAGCGACGTGATCGTGACGAGCCCGGCAATGGCGCGGCTGCTGGCGTCGGATTTCGGGGTTGCAGCAGAGCGCATCAAGGTTGCCGAGCCCGGCACTGATCCGGCACAGCGCGCCACCGGCACCGGCACGCCGCTGCAGCTGCTCGCCGTCGGCGCGGTCTCGGCGCGCAAGGGCTACGACATTTTGGTCGAGGCGCTGGCGCCGCTCGGCGACCTCGATTGGCGTCTGACCATTGCCGGAGCCACCGACCGGGCGCCGGAAGCGGTGGCCGAGCTCAAGTCAGCGATCACGCGCCACCGGCTCGGCGACAAGATCACGCTCGCGGGCACTGTCGTGTCGGCAACGCTGGAGCGCTTCTACGCCTCGGCCGACCTGTTCCTGATGCCGTCGCTGTTCGAAGGCTACGGCATGGTGCTCGCCGAGGCGATGGCACGCGGACTGCCGATCGTTTGCACGACCGGCGGCGCGGCCGCCGAGACGGTGCCCGACGCCGCGGCGATCAAGGTCGCGCCCGGTGACGTCGAGGCGCTCGGCCGCGCGCTCGTCATCGCCATGTCCGACAGGAAGGTGCGCGCGCGCCTTGCCGATGCGGCGTGGGAGGCGGGCCGGCGCCTGCCGACCTGGAACGAGACCGCGCGGCGCATCGCCGCCGTCATCCTGGAGATTCCCGCATGAGCGGATTCAGCGCCGACTGGCTGGCGTTGCGCGAGCCGGCCGACATGCGCGCACGCAACAGCGAGCTGGCGGCGGCGCTCTCCGCGCGGCTCGGCCAGCGCGCGCACCTCGACGTCGTCGACCTCGGCTCGGGCACGGGCTCCAACCTGCGCGGCACCGCGCCGCTGCTCGGCCAATCGCAGGCGTGGACGCTGGTCGACTACGATCCCCGGCTGCTGGAGGCGGCACGCGGCGCACTCAGCGGCTGGGCCGACAGCTCGCAGGTGGTCGGCGACCGGCTGGAGCTGACCAAGGACGGACGCCGCATCACGGTCGCCTTTCGCCAAGCCGATCTCGCGCGCGATCTCGCCGCCGGACTTGGCGAGACGGCGGACCTGGTCACCGCCTCGGCGCTGTTCGATCTCGCCTCGCCGGCGTTCTTCCGCAGCTTCGCCGGCGAGGTCGCACGGCGGCGGGCAGTGTTCTACACGGTGCTGACCTACAACGGCATCCAGCGCTGGACGCCACGCCATCCGGCCGACAACCAGATGGTCGCCGCCTTCCACGGCCACCAGATGCGCGACAAGGGCTTCGGGCCTTCCGCGGGGCCGACCGCGCCCGCGCACCTCGCCGACGCGTTCCGCGCCGCCGGCTACAGCGTGATGGAGGGCGATAGCCCGTGGCGGCTTTCCTCGCGCGAGGCGGCGCTGGTCGAGGAGCTGGCGCGCGGGTACCTGACCGCGGTCGGCGAGACCGGCCGGATCGATGCGGCCACGCTCGCCGCATGGGCCGGGATCGCCCGCACCGGCGCCGAGGTCGGCCACACCGACACGCTCGCCGTGCCGGCCTGATCTCGGGCGATCCGCTTCCCCTTCAACCGACTTTCGCCAGCGCCTGCCCGAGGTCGGCGATGATGTCGGCCTGGTCCTCGATGCCGACGGAGAGGCGCACCACGTCCGGCCCGGCGCCGGCGGCGATGCGTTGCGCGTCGGTCAGCTGGCGATGCGTGGTCGAGGCCGGATGGACGACGAGGCTCCGCGTGTCGCCGAGATTGGCGAGATGGGAGAACAGTCGGAGGCTCGCCACCAGCTTGACGCCCGCCTCGTAGCCGCCCTTCAGACCGAACGTGAACACGGAGCCGGCGCCCCTCGGGCAGATGCGCTTGGCCAGCGCGTGGAACTTATTACTCTCGAGCCCGGCATAGTTGACCCAGGCGACCTTCGGATGCGCATCGAGGAAGCGGGCCACCGTGAGCGCGTTCTCGCAATGGCGCTGCATCCGCAGCGGTAGCGTCTCGATCCCGGTCAGAATCAGGAACGCGTTCATCGGCGCGATCGCCGGACCGATGTCGCGCAGGCCCATCACCCGCGCCGCGATCGCAAAGGCAAAATTGCCGAACGTCTCGGCGAGTCGCATGCCGTTGTAGGAAGCGTTGGGCTCGACCAGCGTCTTGTAGCGGTGGCGGCTGCCGAGCCAGTCGTAGCTGCCGCAGTCGACGATCGCGCCGCCGAGCGAGTTGCCGTGACCGCCCATGAACTTTGTCAGCGAATGGACGACGATGTCGGCGCCGTGGTCCTTCGGCCGGCAGAGGTAGGGCGAGGCGAGCGTGTTGTCGACTATCAGCGGCACGCCGGCCTTGCGCGCCACGCTGGCGATCGCGTCGAGGTCGACCACGATGCCACCGGGATTGGCGATCGACTCGCAGAAGATGGCGCGGGTCTTGTCCGTCACCTGGGCCTCGAACGAGGCCGGGTCGGTGGCGTCGGCCCATTTGACCCGCCAGTCGAACTTCTTGAAGGCATGGTTGAACTGGTTGACCGAGCCGCCATAGAGCTGGCGCCCGGCGATGAACTCGTCACCCGGCTCCAGGAGCGTGTGGAACACGAGGAACTGCGCGGCATGGCCCGAAGCGACCGCGAGCGCGGCGGTGCCCCCTTCGAGCGCGGCGACGCGGCCCTCGAGCACGGCCTGCGTCGGGTTCATCATCCGCGAGTAGATGTTGCCGAAGATCTCGAGGTTGAACAGTGCGGCAGCGTGGTCGGCGTCGTTGAAGACGTAGGCCGTCGTCTGGTAGATCGGCGTCACCCGCGCCCCGGTCGATGGATCGGGGGCCGCGCCCGCGTGCACCGCGAGCGTGGCAAATCCGGGCGGCGTGGCGGCCATCGTCGTTCTCCTCGGCGGGACTTTCGCGCCAGAGGGGAAGCGAACGCTGTTCGGGAGTCAACCCGGATTTGGCGCACACCGAGATCGCAGGCGCGGCCGTCGACCGGCAATGACCGGCCGCGGCGAAGCGTCGGCGGATCGGCTATATCTTCGCCGTTTGCCGAGCCTGTCCGCATGACCAGCGGTGCACTCGCCAGTTGGGATGGCCCTCCACCCATTTGGCGATCTCGGCCTGCCCGTACAGCATGCACTGGTGCGGGGTGAGGCTTTCGCTCATGTAGGTGAGGCGCTCCTCCTTGCACTGCGCTCCGTGCAGGATTGAGCAGACGGCGAGGACGATCTCGATCATCGAAGTGCTCCCGTGTCGAACCGGGACCGCTCCACGCGGTCCAGCCAAACGATCCGGGCGCTCTTCCCTAACTTTTCTGACCTTGATTCGAGGCTAAGCGACTCGTTCGCCGCCGCTCAAGGCTTATAGATGAGCACGTATTGCCGAACTGTTAGGCGATGCCGATGCGTCACAGCACCGAACACCGTTCCGCGACGCACGCTCGGCGTCGGATCTGCCGGAGTTTTCGAGATTTTGGGCCAAGTGCCTGCGACACCTTGCTGAACACCGGCAGGTTGAACGAAAATCAGGAGCTGCGATGTTGCGCCGCACAATGTCACATCTGCGCAACAGCGAGCCGACACGACATGCGGTGACCTCGATCAACGCAGAGCAGCGGAATTCGGCCAAGCTGGCCACACCCGATGCCCGATCGTGCCGCCCCGCGCGCGCATTCCGCGGCCAAGCGCGACCACCAAGCCCGGAGCCTTGCCGATGACGATCCGCAACCTCGAGCACCTGCTGGCACCCACCTCGGTCGCCCTCGTCGGCGCCAGCGACGAGGCCAACAGCATCGGCCTGTGGCTGGCGCGCAATCTCGTCGCTGGCGGCTTTGCCGGCCCGATCCAGCTCGTCAACCCGCGTCGGCCGACGATACTCGGCCGTACCGCCGTCGGCTCGATCGCCGAGATCGCCGTCGCGCCCGATCTCGCCGTCGTCGCCACACCGCCCGCAACGATCCCCCGCATCGTCGCAGAGCTCGGCGCCCGCGGCACCTGCGCCACAATCGTCGTCACCGCCGGCCTCGACGCCAGCACGCGACAGCAGATGCTCGACGCCGCCCGGCCGCACTGCCTGCGCATTCTCGGTCCCAACGTGATCGGGCTGATGCTGCCCGGGATCGGGCTCAATGCCAGCTTCTCGCATATCGCCCCGCCGACGGGCGACCTCGCCTTCCTCTCGCAATCGGGCGCACTGATCACCGGCATCCTCGACTGGGCGGCCGGGCGCGGCATTGGCTTCTCGCATGTCGTCTCGCTCGGCGACATGACCGACGTCGACTTCGGCGACATGCTCGACTATCTCGCCGCCGAAAGCGAGAGCCGGGCGATCCTGATCTACATGGAGGCGCTGACGGGGGCCCGCAAATTCATGTCGGCGGCGCGGCGCGCGGCGCGGGTCAAGCCGGTCGTTGTCGTCAAGTCGGGCCGGCGCGCCGAAGGGGCGCGTGCGGCGAGCTCCCACACCGGCGCGCTCGCCGGCTCGGATGCCGTCTACGACTCCGCCTTCCGCCGTGCCGGGCTGGTGCGCGCCGACGACCTCAACGATCTGTTCGTCGCCGCCGAGATGCTATCGCGGGTCCCGCGCCTGACCGGCGAGCGGCTCGCCATATTGACCAACGGGGGCGGCGCCGGCGTGCTCGCGGCCGACCGCGTCGGCGATCTCGAGGGAACACTCGCCGTGCTGGGCGAGGAGACCCGCGCCCGGCTCGACGCGGTGCTGCCCGCCAACTGGTCGCGCGCCAATCCGGTCGACATCATCGGCGACGCCGACTCCGAACGCTACCGACGCGCGTTCGAGACACTGCTCGAGGACGCCGGACTGGACGCCATCCTGGCCATCAACTGCCCGACCGCGATCGCCTCCTCGACAGCCTCCGCCGAGGTCGTCGCCGCGGCCTACGAGGCCCACATCGCCGGGCCGTCGCCGAGCAAGGTACTCATCACCAACTGGCTCGGCGAGCAGGCCGCGGCCGAGGCCCGCCGCCGGTTTGCGGCCGCCGAGATTCCCTCTTTCGAGACGCCTGGGGAGGCCGTCCGCGGCTTCATGCACCTCGTTCGCTATCGCCGCGCCCAGTTGGAGCTGATGCGCACGCCACCCGCGGTGGAGGCGGGTGCGCCGATCGACGCCGCGAGCGCGGCACGTATCATCGAAGGCGTGCTCGTGGCCGGACGCACACTCGCCACCGAGCACGAAGCCAAGGCGCTGCTCTCCGCCTACGGCATCCCGACCGTCGCGACGCGCATCGCCGCCGACCCGGCCGAGGTCGCCCGGCACGCCGGGGAGATCGCGCGCAATGGTGGCCAAGTGGTGGTGAAGATCCTCTCCGACGACATCTCGCACAAATCGGACGTCGGCGGCGTCGCCCTGCGCCTGACCGGCGCAGAGGCCGCCCGGGCCGCCGCCGAGGCGATGCTCGAGCGCGTGTCGCGACTCCGGCCCACGGCGCGGATCAGGGGCTTCACCGTTCAGGAGATGGTGACGCGCCCGAGCGCGCACGAGCTGATCGTCGGCATGAGCGTCGACCCGACGTTCGGGCCGACCATCCTGTTCGGCGCCGGCGGCACCGCGGTCGAGGTCGTGCAGGACACCTCGATCGCGCTGCCGCCGCTCGATATCAGCCTGGCCCGCGGGCTGATCGCCCGCACCCGCATCGCCCGCCTTCTCGCCGGCTACCGCGACCGCCCTGCCGCCGATCTCGACGCGATCGCCAACGCCGTCCTGAGAACCTGCGAGCTGATCACCCGGCACCCGGAGATCCGCGAGCTCGACATCAATCCGCTGCTTGCGGATGCCGACGGCGTCATCGCCCTCGACGCCCGCGTGCGCCTGGCGAGCGATACGGTCGATCCGCGCCGCCCGATGGCGCTTAGACCCTACCCGACCGGATGGGACGAGACGATTCGCATCGAAGGTGTCGGCGAGGTGTCGATCAGGCCGATCCGCCCCGAGGATGCGCGCCTCTACGATGCATTCCTCGCCCGCGTCACCAGTTCCGACATGCGGCTCAGGTTCTTCTCGGCGCTGAAGCGCCTGCCGAGCAAGCTGCTGGCCCGCCTGACCCAGATCGATTACGCGCGCGAGATCGCGTTCGTCGCCGTCTCGGCCGCCGGCGAGCTGCTCGGCGTCAGCCGCTTCATGGCCGATCCCGACTACACGCGCGCCGAGTTCGGCGTGCTGGTGAGATCCGACCTCAAGGGGCGCGGCCTCGGCTCGGCGCTGATGCGCCGGCTCGTCGCCTATGCGCGCGCCGAGCAATTGCGCGAACTCTACGGCAGCGTGCTGGCCGAGAACACAACCATGCTGCAGGTGGCGCGCGAACTCGGGTTCGAGGTCGGTAGCGACCCGGAGGAGCCATCGATCAGAGCGGTGACGCTGCAGCTCACGCCCTGAATCCGGCGGAAGGTGCCACGCAGCGAGGCGGGATCGATCTGAAGAAGAGCGAGAGTGCCCCCCGGTGACCCGAAGGTCACCGGGGTGCGAGCCCCCGAGCGCGTCCGGCGCCAGCGCTCAAGAGGCTTTACATCGCGAGCCGCGCCCGACGGCGCCGCACGCAGAACCCATTCCCCGACCGCATGGGCGGCCAGCATGGTGAACGGAGAATTTACAGTCCTCCGCAAGGTGTGCATTGACGCTGGTCAAGTGGCGGGGCTGAATACACTGCCGACAACGACCCTTGTTATTGTCGTCGTCCGTTGTTCCGACTTGCGCGCTAGGATAAATCCTCGTCGAGATGCAGAAGAACCTCAGCCGCAGCCCGCAGTCGTTCGACGCACTGACACTGCGCGCGCTGCTCGAATCGGCCGCCGCCGGCATCGTGATCATCGACAGCGCCGGCATCATGCACGCGGTCAACCGCGCCGCCGCGCGCCTGTTCGGTCACAGCGAGCCCGAGCTGATCGGCAACAATGTCTCGATGCTGATGCCGGAGCCGTATCGCAGCGCCCACGACGCCTATATCGCGCGCTATCTCGCCACCGGCGAGAGCCGGATCGTCGGCATCGGCCGCGACGTCACGGGCGAGCGCGCCGACGGAAGCCATTGCCCGATGCATCTTTCGGTCGGCGAGTTCGTCGCCGATGGTGAGCGCTTCTTCACCGGCATCCTGGCCGACCTCTCCGCCCAGCGCCAGGCCGAGCTGCGCTCCGAGCGCGAGCACGCATTCTTCCGCTCGGTCGTCGAGTGCATGCCCGATCCGCTGCTCATCGCCGACCTCGATCGCCGCGTGCGGGTCGTCAACCCGGCCTTCACCCACGTGTTCGGCATCCCCGCCGAGCAGCTGATCGGAAAAAGCTGCGAAAGCATCTATGCCACTCCGGAGGAGTACGAGCGCCACTGCCGCCTCGGCTGCGGCGTCGCCGGCGTCGGCAACCCGCAGACCCACGTGGTGCAGCTCCGCCGCAGCAACGGCGAGGTGTTTCCCGGTGCCGCACTGAGGGCGATGATCGTCGACTCCGCGGGCCGCGAGCACGGCTATCTCGAGTGCATCCGCGACATCTCGGACGAGCGCCGGCGCGAAGCGCAACTCGTTCAAGCCCAGCGCATGGAGGCGATCGGCCAGCTGACCGGCGGCGTCGCGCACGACTTCAACAACATCCTGACCGTGATCCTCGGCAACATCGAGCTGCTCGAGACGCGCCTCTCCACCGACCTCGATCAGGGCCTGGCCAGGGAGGCGCGCGAGGCTGCCGATATGGGCGCCCGGCTGACCGACCGGCTGCTGACGTTCGGCCGTCGCCAGCTGCTCGAGACGCAGCAGATCAATCTCAACCAGTTCGTGCTCGAGATGACCGGCCTGCTGCGCCGGACGATCGGTGCCGATATCGATCTGTCGACCGCGCTCGCCGGCGACCTGTGGCCGACCGAGGCCGATCCGGCGCAGGTCGAGAACGCCGTGCTGAACCTCGCCATCAATTCCCGCGACGCGATGCCGTCCGGTGGACGCTTGCTGATCGAGACCCGCAACGTCTCGCTCGACGCCCGCGCTGTGGAGCCGACGCCCGAGCTGCAGCCCGGCGACTACGTCGTGCTCTCGGTCTCCGACACCGGACACGGAATGCCCGACAGCGTGAAGGCGCGCGCCTTCGAGCCGTTCTTCACCACCAAGGGGGCCGGCAAGGGCAGCGGCCTCGGCCTTGCCACCATCTACGGCTTCGTCAAGCAGACCGGCGGCCACGCCACCATCTACAGCGAGGTCGGCAAGGGCACCGTGGTCAACCTCTACTTCCCGCGCGCCGTCTCGGACGCCGTCGAACCGACGGACGCCGGCGCCTCGGGCGATGTCACCCATGGCCAGGGCCAGACCATCCTGGTCGTCGAGGACGACGAGCGGGTGCGCCGGCTGACCACCCGTCGCCTCGAGGCGATGGGATATCGTGTGGTCGAGGCCAGGAACGGCGTCGAGGGGCTGGAGTTGCTCGCCGCCGGAGCCAAGGTCGATCTCGTGTTCACCGATCTCGTCATGCCGGGCGGGCTGTCGGGTCTCGACCTCCTGCGCGAGGTCCGCACCCACTTCCCCGGCGTCGCCATGCTGCTCACCTCGGGCTACTCGGAGGATCTCGTCGGCAGCGTCTCGGGAACGGCCGACGACGTGCTGCTGCTGCGCAAGCCCTATCGCCAGAGCGACCTCGCCGCCGCCCTGCAAAGCGTGCTCGCCAGGCGCTGAGAAGCCGTGCGATCATCCCGCGCGCTGCACGCGGGCGGTGAACAGGTAGCCGAGGCCGCGCACCGTCTTCACCAGCTCGGGCGCTTCCGGATTCGGCTCGATCTTGCGCCGGAGCTTGGCCACCAGGTTGTCGATCGAACGGTCGAGCGGGTTCCAGGACTGACCTTTCATGAGGTCCATGATCTGGTCGCGCGACAGGACCCGATTGGGATGCAGCACGAACACCTCGAGCAGGTTGAGCTCGGCCGTGGTCAGCGGGCAGTCCCGGCCCGATGGGGTTGTCAGCGACCGCTTCTGCAGATCGACGCGCCAGCCATCGAACTCGTAGCGGTCGTCCGGCCGGCCGGCCGGCTCCTCGTGGCGGGCTCCGGTGCGCCTCAGCACGGCCCGGACCCTCGCCAGCACCTCGCGCAGGTGGAACGGCTTGGTGATGTAGTCGTCGGCACCGAGTTCCAGTCCGACCACGCGATCGATGGTCTCGCCCTTGCCGGTGACCATGATGATCGGCACGTCGGACCGACTGCGGATGTCGCGCGCGACGGCGAGGCCGTCGATGTCCGGCAGCGAGATGTCGAGCGTCACGAGGTGCGGCGGATCGCCGGCGACCACCCGCCCGGCCTCGGCGCCACCGGCCGCCTCACTGACGCGATAGCCCTCGCCCTCGAAGCAGCGCCTGAGCAGCAGGCGTACCTTCGGGTCGTCATCGACGACGAGGATGTGCAACGCGGGTGATCGCATCATTCGCCGGTCATCGCCACCCGAGCGGGCATCCGTCTAAAGAGCATCGACAATACGCCGAGCTTACCGTGTCCACGCTCGATTACAAAACATTACAAACGGTTACTACTGACGTAAATCAGGGTGACGTTGCCCTGCTTGGATCGCCCTGCCCAACGAAAAAGCTGCCTGGGAGGTCCGAGATGCTCGCACTGATGTCGCATCACGACGTGTTGCCGGAGAGTGCCCACGGTGCCGTGCGTGCGGAACCGAGGCCGCGGAGTGCCACCCCGTCGGCCATCACCAGCCAGTCGTTCGACAGCGCGGCGGTCTCCACCTACCTCGCGCGCGAGGATCTGTTCCTCGAGGGTGACGAGGCCGCGACCGTGATCGAGGTTCTCGAAGGAGTCATCTGCGGCTACCGTCTGCTGGCGGATGGGCAGCGCCACGTGGTGTCGTTCTTCTATCCGGGCGACCTGCTGGGCTATTGCTGCCAAGCGAGCCACGCCTTCAGCGCCCAGGCACTCTCCACCGTCAAGGTGCGGCGCATACCCCGCGCCTCGCTCGATCGTCTGGTCGAGGCGCGCCCGGACTTCGCGCGCAAGCTCTTGAAGCTTGCCGCTGACGAACTGACCGCCACCCGCAATCATCTGCTCTGCCTCGCCTCGAAGTCGGCCGAGGCGAAGATGGCTTCGTTCCTGCTCGCTCTATCGCGCCGCAACGCCGACGCCGGCGAGGACGCGACGCGCATCCTGCTGCCGATGACGCGCATCGACATCGGCGACTATCTCGGGCTGACCATCGAGACGGTCAGCCGGACGCTGTCCAAGTTCAAGCGCGCGGGCCTCATCGCCCTGCCGCGGACCTCACTCGTTCAATTGCGCAACCTGGCCGAGCTGGAGGCCATCGCCCAACATTGAGGGGCCGGCGTCGAGCAATCGGCGGACGGCGCGGCGGCGGATGCACCAAGCGGGATCGCGAACATGACACCAGCAATCGACAGCTGCGAGCGGCAATGCGGCACCAAGATCACTTATGCGCTGGCCCTGTTCGACGAGGCCTCCGAGCTCGTGCATGCGGTACGCGATCTCGTCGGCCACGGAATCGCGTCGGGACGCATCAGTCTGCTCGCCACGAATCGCGATCTCATTTCGCAACTGGACTGCAGCGGCCCGGAGGGCGTAGTGCCAGGATTGCCGATCAACGCATCGGCCGGTAGCGCCCTCGACGAGGCGGCATGCCCGGGCTGGTTCGACGAGTTGGTGGTCGCCGCGGGGAAGGCTGGCCCGAGCGGATTCGGCGCCGCCACGCGCTCGCTGCCGCTGCCGATGCCGCAAATGCGCTCGCTCGCCGAGCATCTCTCCTGGGGCGGCGGCGCGGTGCTCGTGCAGCTGGAGGACGGGGACGAGCAGGTCAGCGTGTGCGAGACCTTGCTCGCGCATTCGCGCCGCGGCGTGCAGACTCACGAGATCCGCCTGACGCGCTGATTACGACCCTGCGGATCGGGATTATTGCGCGCGCAACACGCGGTGCGACACGTTGCGCCCGAGCCCGATTTTCGGGCACCACGTTCTCCTCATTTCGTAGCAAGTTGATCCGCATCAAGGTTATAGTCGCGCCTGTTCGGCCATTTGGCCGATGGGGTGGGCCGGCATGGCTGCAAGCCTGTCCCAGGGGCATTGGACACGCTTTCAGAGGCGACAAAGATGTCAGATACGACAGTGGAACGGCATGCATTCGCGGATGCAGCCGCAGTCGTGGGCGCGGGACTCGTCGCGCTCGCCGGACTGGCGATCACTTTCAATACGACCGACGAGGCCATGGCTTTTCATGGCGTGCTGTTCGTGCTCGCCGGCGTCCTGGCCGCATGGGGAGTGATGCGGTTCGGGTTCGGCAAGAGCTCGCTCACCGGCTCCAACGGCTATATGGACGGCCCAATCAAGGTCGCCACCATCGCCGCCGTGTTCTGGGGCATCGCCGGCTTCCTGGTCGGCGACATCATCGCCTGGCAGATGGCGTTCCCGGCGCTCAACCTCGACCTGCCGTGGACCAGCTTCGGCCGCCTGCGCCCGCTGCACACCTCGGCGGTCATCTTCGCCTTCGGCGGCAACGTGCTGCTCGCAACATCGTTCTACGTCGTCCAGCGCACCTCGCACGCGCGCCTCGCCGGACGCTGGTCGCCCTATTTCGTCGTCTGGGCCTTCCAGCTGCTGATCGCGGTCGCCGGCACCGGCTACATCCTCGGCGTCACCCAGAGCAAGGAGTACGCCGAGCCGGAGTGGTACGGCGACCTGTGGCTCACCATCCTCTGGGTCGTGTATCTGCTCGTGTTCCTCGGCACGGTCATGAAGCGCCGCGAGCCGCACATCTACGTGGCGAACTGGTTCTACCTCGCGTTCATCGTCACGATCGCGATGCTGCACCTCGTCAACAACTTCACCATCCCGATCTCGCCGTTCGAGCCGAAGAGCTACATCTTCTTCTCTGGCGTGCAGGACGCGATGACGCAATGGTGGTACGGCCACAACGCGGTCGGCTTCTTCCTGACCGCCGGCTTCCTCGGCATCATGTACTACTTCATCCCGAAGCGCGTGGAGCGTCCGGTCTACTCCTACCGGCTCTCGATCGTGCACTTCTGGACGCTGATCTTCCTCTACATCTGGGCCGGCCCGCACCACCTGCACTACACCGCGCTGCCGGACTGGGCGCAGACGCTCGGCATGACGTTCTCGATCATCCTGTGGATGCCATCGTGGGGCGGCATGATCAACGGCCTGATGACGCTCTCGGGCGCCTGGGACAAGCTCAGAACCGACCCCGTGGTGCGCCTGCTCGTCGTGTCGGTGGCGTTCTACGGCATGTCGACCTTCGAGGGACCGCTGATGTCCATCAAGGCCGTCAACTCGCTGTCGCACTACACCGACTGGACCATCGGCCACGTGCACTCCGGCGCGCTCGGCTGGGTCGCGATGGTGTCGTTCGGCGCCATCTACTGCCTCGTCCCGTGGCTGTGGAAGCGCAAGGGCCTCTACTCGCTCAAGCTGGTCGAGTGGCACTTCTGGATCTCGACGCTCGGCATCCTGCTCTACATCACCGCTATGTGGGTGTCGGGCATCCTGCAGGGCCTGATGTGGCGCGCCTATGACAAGCTCGGCTTCCTCACCTACTCGTTCGGTGAGACCGTCGAGGCGATGCACCCGTTCTACATCATCCGCGCGATCGGCGGCCTCCTGTTCGTCCTCGGCGGACTGATCATGGCCTACAACATCTGGCGCACGGTTCGTGGCGACGAGCCGGTCGACGTGAAGGATCAGCCTCGCGTGGCGGCCGCTCCCGAGCTGCGTCCGCAGGCGGCCGAATAAGGAGGGCTGGCCATGAAGCACGAAGTCATCGAGAAAAACTCCATCCTGATGCTGGTCCTCATCCTGATCCTCGTCTCGATCGGTGGCTTGTTCCAGATCGCACCGCTGTTCTGGATCGAGAGCACCATCGAGAAGGTGAAGGGCATGCGCCCCTACACCCCACTCGAGCAGGCCGGTCGTGACATCTACATCCGCGAGGGATGCTACACCTGTCACAGCCAGATGATCCGCACGCTCCGCGACGAGGTCGAGCGCTACGGCCACTACAGCCTCGCCGCCGAGAGCATGTACGATCATCCGTTCCAGTGGGGCTCCAAGCGCACCGGACCGGACCTTGCCCGCGTCGGCGGCAAGTACTCCGACCAATGGCACATCGAGCACATGCAGAACCCGCGCAGCGTCGTGCCGGAGAGCATCATGCCGGCCTATCCCTGGCTGGCGAAGCGGCCGCTCGACACCACCAGGATCCAGCTCAGCATGAAGGCGCTCAGGACGGCCGGCGTTCCCTATAGCGACGAGATGATTGCCAAGGCACAGGCGGACATCGAGGCGCAGGCGAATCCCGACAGCAAGGGCGCCAAGGAGATGCTGGCGCGGTACCCCAAGGCCAAGGTCGCCAATTTCGACGGCAATGGCCAGTCGGTCACCGAGCTCGATGCGGTGATCGCCTATCTGCAGATCCTGGGGACGCTCGTCGACTTCGCCAGCTTCGACAAGCTGGGGCCGGAGAGGCTGAGATAGGGAGCGTGCGATGACCTACGAAACCGTTGCGACGTTCTCGCAAGTCGCCTCTCTGCTGCTGTTCGTGGCGCTGTTCGCCGGAGTGCTCATCTACGCCCTCTGGCCGGCCAACGGAGCGAAGTTCGACAAGGCGCAGCGTGATGCCCTGGATCTCGACCGCGGATCCTCGAGCAAACCCAATGGGGGCCAGTGATGGCAGACAAGCATATCGATCACGTCACGGGCGTCGAGACCACTGGTCACGTGTGGGACGGCGACCTCAAGGAGCTGAACAAGCCGCTTCCCAAGTGGTGGCTATACACGTTCTACGCCACCATCGTCTGGGCGATCGGCTACTGGATCGCCTATCCGGCCTGGCCGCTGGCCAACGACTACACCAAGGGCATGCTCGGCTACAGCCAGCGTGCCACGGTGATGGACGAGGTCAAGGCCGGCAAGGCCGCGCAATCGAAGCTGCGCGGCGAGCTGGAGAAGACCGCGCTCGCCGACGTCCGCAAGAGCCCGGAGTTGCTGCGCTTCGCCACCGCCGGTGGCGCGGCCTCCTTCGGCACCAACTGTGCGCCCTGCCACGGCCGCGGCGCGCAGGGCTTCGTCGGCTATCCCAACCTCAACGACGACGAATGGATCTGGGGCGGCACGATCGATGACATCCATACGACCATAAAGTATGGCATCCGCTCCGAGCACAAGGACACGCGGGTGGCCGACATGCCGAAGTTCGGCACCGACAAGCTGCTCGACAACGCCCAGATCGCCACCGTCGCCGAGTACGTCTTGTCGCTTTCGGGCAAAGCCTCAGACAAGGCGGCGGCCGACAAGGGCAAGGCGATCTACGCCGAGCAGTGCGTCGCCTGCCATGGCGAGGACGGCAAGGGCAACAAGGAGCTCGGTGCACCCAACCTGACGGATGCAATCTGGCTCTACGGCGGCGGCAAGGACGCCGTCGTGCAGAGCATCGCCACCGGCCGCGGCGGCGCCATGCCCGCCTGGGCCGGGCGTCTCGATCCCGTCACCATCAAGTCGCTCGCCGTCTACGTCCACTCGCTCGGCGGCGGCAAGTAGGCTAGACTTGATTTGGCGCCGGGGGGGGCGATCGCCCCCGGTGCCGTAACGACAACCGGCGACAGCAACCGAGGCGGCCCGCAAGGGCCGCCCTCCTAGAGCTTGCCACGTCAAGCCTGGTCCGCCACGGACTGAGCTCTCGCCACTCGCGCGCGTCGCGCGACCATGTGTGGATTGGCCGAGCGGGCTGACATGAGCGACACCGACACATTCATCGTCCCCAGGGACAAAGAGGTTGCCCAAGGCATCGAGCGCATCGATGTCGAGGCCGTCAACCGCAAAGGCGACCGCCAGCTCTATGCCGGGCGGACGAAGATCTACGCCAAGCGCGCTCGCGGGACATTTCGAAACCTGAAATGGTTGATCATGGCGCTGACGACGGGCGTCTACTACCTGCTGCCTTGGCTGCGTTGGGATCGCGGCCCAGCCCTGCCGGACCAAGCCGTGCTGCTCGACATCGGCTGGGGGCGCATCTACTTCTTCTGGCTCGAGATATGGCCGCAGGAGCTCTACCTCGTCACCGGCTTCCTGGTGCTGTCGGCGCTCGCCTTGTTCCTGGTCACGTCCATCGCCGGCCGGGTGTGGTGCGGGTATTTGTGCTGGCAGACGGTGTGGACCGACATGATGATCGCGGTCGAGCGCTTCTGGCAGGGCGATCGCAACACCCGCATCCGCCTCGACAAGGAGCCGTGGACCGCCTCGAAGATCTTCAAGAAGGTCGCAACCCATGTCACCTGGCTGCTGATCGCGGCGGCGACCGGCGGCGCGTTCATCCTCTACTTCCGCGACGCTCCGACGCTCGCCCGCGAGTTCTTCACCGGCCAGGCGCCGCTCGTCTCGTACCTGTTCTTCACCCTGCTCACGGGCATGACCTACCTGATGGGCGGCATCGCCCGCGAGCAGGTCTGCATCTATATGTGTCCGTGGCCGCGGATCCAGGGTGCGATGTTCGACCGCGACTCGCTGCTCGTCACCTATCGCGACTTCCGCGGCGAGCCGCGCGCCCCCCACCGCAAGGGCCAGGGCTGGGACAATCGCGGCGACTGCATCGATTGCAAGGCCTGCATCGCGGTCTGCCCGATGGGCATCGACATCCGCGATGGACCGCAGCTCGAGTGCATCCAGTGTGCGCTGTGCATCGACGCCTGCGACGACATCATGGGCAAGATCGGCCGACCGAAGAAGCTGATCGCCTACGACACGTTCCGCAGCATCGAATCGGAGACCAAGGGCGGCCCGCTCCAGATGCGCCTGCTGCGCCCGCGCACGCTGCTCTACAGCGGACTGATCCTCGTCGTGTCCGCGCTGATGGCGTTTGCGATCATGTCCAAGACCGTTCTGGAGATGAACGTGATCGCCGAGCGCAACCCGCTGTTCGTCGCGCTCTCCGACGGCGGCGTGCGCAACACGTTCACGGTCAAGATCCTGAACAAGCAGTACGACACCCGCCAGTTCGATCTCCGGATCGAGGGCATCGACGGCGCCAGGCTGACCGTGCTCGGCCATGAGGGCCAAGCAACGCCACGCATCGAGGTGGTCCCCGACGACCTGCGCGAGGTGAGGGCCTACGTCACCGTGCCGGCCCCTGCACTGGCCGGCATCAAGGCCGAGACCGCGAGCTTCCGCTTCATCGCCCGCGACGTCGTGGACGGCAAGGAGACGACACGCTCCGCAACATTCCGGAGGCCCTGGCCATGAGCACTGCCGGCGAGCACGATCCGCCCCGCATCAAGGGCTGGCACGTGCTGGCCGGCATGATCGCGTTCTTCGGCGTGATCTTCGCCGTCAACGGCGTGTTCCTCTACCAGGCGCTGTCCACCCACACCGGCGTGATCGCCAGCGAACCCTACCGCAAGGGCCTCGCCTACAACGAGCGCATCGCCGAGGAGGCGCGGCAGCTCGAGCTCGGCTGGCGGGATGAGCTGACGCTCGCGCCGGCCGGTGACAGAGTGACCCTCAAGCTCACCGACAGCGCCGGCCGCCCGGTCGGCGGGCTCAAGATCGCCGGGCTCATCGGCCGTCCGTCGACCACCGAGCACGACATCCAGCTCGAGCTCGGCGAGCAGCCCGCGGGCATCTATGCGGCCACCGTGCCGGCCCTCGCCGCCGGCACGTGGCTGGTCAGCCTGGAGGCCAGCGAGCTGACCGCGGGCGGCGAGCGTATCGTCTGGCGCACGAGGACACGGCTATGGCGGGCCCCCTGAGGACGCCTCATCTGCCTGCCACGGAGCCGGCGAGCGTTACGCCGCCGGGCAACGACAACGAGCCGCTGATCGAGCGCACGACGCTGATCGTCGACAGCATGGTGTGCGGCACCTGCATGATCGCGGTCGAGGAGGCGCTGCAGCGCGAGTCCGGTGTCCGCTCCGCACGCGTCAATCTCACCACCAAGCGCGTCGCCGTCGCCTTCGATCCGACCCGCGTCAGCCGCGAGCGGCTGATGGGCGTGCTCGAAAACGCGGGCTTCCCCGCCGCCGAGCTGATCGAGAGCCGCGCCGCCGCCGACGACGCGCGCGATCGCGACTTCCTGCGCCGGCTCGGCGTCGCGGGGTTCGCCGCCGGCAACATCATGCTGCTGTCGGTGTCGGTGTGGGCCGGCACCGCGAGCGACATGGGGCAGGCGGTGCAGGACCTGTTCCACTGGCTTTCGGCGCTGATCGCGCTGCCGGCAGTCGCCTACGCCGGCCAGCCGTTCTTCCTGTCCGCCGCCCGCGCGCTCCGCGCCCGTCGCCTCAACATGGACGTGCCGATCACACTCGGCGTGCTGCTGGCCGCGGGCATGAGTCTCTATCAGACCATACGCGGCAGCGAGCAGGTCTATTTCGATGCTGCCGTCACGCTGCTGTTCTTCCTGCTCGTCGGCCGCTTCCTCGACCAGCGCATGCGCACGCGCGCCCAGGGCGCGGCCGCCAATCTCCTGGGGCTCAAGGCGGCGATGGCGACCATCCTGCGCCTCGACGGCACCAGCGAGCGGGTGTCGGCGCGCACCATCCGGCCGGGCGACCGGATGCTGATCGGTGCCGGCGAGCGCCTCGCCGCCGACGGCTGCATCGTCACCGGCATCAGCGAGATCGAGGAGAGCCTGATCACGGGCGAGAGCGTGCCGCGCCGCGTCGCCCCGGGCGACCAGGTCTACGCCGGCACGGTCAACGCCTCGGGCCAGCTGGTGGTCGAGGCCACCGCCACCGACCAGAGCACACTGCTGGCCGAGATCGGCCGCCTGATGGAGGCGGCCGAGCAGGGCCGCGGCCGCTACGTCCGCCTTGCCGACCGCATGGCGCGACTCTATGCACCCGCGGTCCACCTGCTGGGCGCCGCCACCTTCGCCGGCTGGCTGATCGCCGGCGCCGGCTGGGAGACGGCGCTCACCTATGCCATCGCCGTGCTCATCATCACCTGCCCATGCGCGCTCGCGCTCGCCGTGCCGGCGGTCCAGGTTGCCGCGACCAGCCGGCTGATGAGCCGCGGCATTATCGTCAAGAGCGCCGACGGCCTCGAGCGTCTGGCGGAGATCGACCACGTCGTCCTCGACAAGACCGGGACGCTCTCGCTCGGCGAGCCGCGCCTCGTCGACGCCGAGCGCATCACCGACGCGACGCTGGCCGGCGCCGCCGCGCTTGCAGCCGCCAGCCGGCACCCTTACGCGCGGGCCGTTCTCCGCCACGCCGGGGAGCGTGGCCTCCCCGTCGCCGCCGCCGAGAGCGTCGTCGAGGAGCCCGGCCAGGGACTGCGAAACCTGACACCGGCCGGCGAGGCCCGGCTCGGGTCGGCGGCTTGGCTCGGCATCGAGGGGAGCGACGAGGCGACGCTCTGGTATCGCCCTGCGGGTGGTGCCGCCATTCCGCTCGTGCTCGAGGACGCGCTGCGTCCCGATGCGGCGGAGACCGTGCGCAAGCTCACCGGTGCGGGCCTCCCGGTCGAGTTGCTCTCCGGCGACCGCCAGGCCAGCGTCGCCGCCGCAGCAGCAGCCGCGGGTATCGCGCAACTGCGCGCGGCGCAGAAGCCGGCTGACAAGATCGCCCGGCTCGCCGCGCTCGCGGCCGAGGGGCGCAAGGTGCTGATGGTCGGCGACGGCCTCAACGATGCGCCGGCGTTGGCCGCCGGCCACGCCTCGCTCTCGCCTGCCACCGCCGCCGATATCAGTCAGGCCGCAGCCGACGCCGTGTTCCAGGGGCAGCGTCTCGCCGCCGTCGCGGAGACCATCGCGGTCGCCCGCGAGACGCGGCGCATGGCCTTGCAGAACTTCGCCATCGCGCTCGGCTACAATGTCGTGTTCGTGCCGCTCGCCGTCGCCGGGCTGGTGACGCCGCTGATCGCCGCCGTCGCCATGTCGGCCTCCTCGATCGCGGTGACCGCAAACGCGGTCCGGCTGAGGAGCCGGCAACTGGATCTAGCGAGGGGAGCAGCGGCCTCATGATACCAGCCCGCCAACTCGCAGACCTGCCGCTCGACCGGCCGCGCCTTCCGGTCGGCTCTCGAAACGAGAGTCGGAAGGCACAATCGACGATCGATACCGCCCCGCCGACCGGAAGAACCGAGAGTCGAACCTTCAGCGAGGCGGTATGACATCGCTCGCCTGGCTCATCCCTGCGGCTCTGTTTCTCGGTGCGCTCGGACTTGGCGCGTTCCTCTGGGCGCTCCGCAGCGGCCAGTTCGAGGACCTCGAAGGCGCCGCATGGCGGGCGCTCGAGGATAAGCCGGCAAGCGATACGCCGGCCGAGACCGAGGATCGGGATCGAGCGCCGCGGCCCTCACCCGCGAACGACGAGCGTGCCGATAGAGGCTGAAACGCGTTCCGTCCCCGATCGAGCGAGGCCGCGCCCTCAATACTCGGCGCCGCGCACGGTCACGAGCTGCCGGAATGCATGCCAGGTCGCATGGCCAACGAGCGGGAAGGCGAACACCAGGCCGACGAACAGCGTCGCCACGCCGAGCGCCATGAAGCCGGCGATCAGCGCCGCCCACAGCGCCATCGGCTGCGGGTTGACCTTGACCGCCTTGAAGCTGGTCGTGATCGCGGTAACGACATCGACGTCCTTCATCATCAGCAGCGGCACCGAGATCGCCGACACCGTGAACACCAGCGCCGCCAGTATGGCCCCGACGGCGGTGCCGAAGAACAAGAGCCCGACACCCGCCTGGGTGAAGAACAGCGTCTGCACGAACTCGGACGCCGGCGGCAGCGCCCGGGCACCGGTGAACAGCATGAACAGTAGAAACGCGATCTGCATCCACACCATGAAGAACAGCATCAGCACCACGCCCATGAAGCCGAGCTGACCCTTGGCGTGGAAAGCGGCGCCGAGCATCTCGCCGAAGCCGATCGACTGGCCCTTCGCCAGCCTCCGGCTCGCCTCGTAGAGGCCGACCGCAACCAGCGGACCAACCAGCAGGAAGCCGCCGGCCAGCGCCAGGATGACCGACTGGGCTCCCGCCTGCGTAGTGCCGTAGGCGAGCAGCGCGGCGGCGACGGCGAAGATCGCGCCATAGGCCAGACTGGCCCCTGGAATTGTCCACATATCGCGCCAGCCGGCAGCGAGCCATTCCCACGGCGCATCGAACGGCACCCGGTTGACCGAGATATCCTCGGTGACCGCGAGGCTGCCGCCGCGCGCACTGGCCGCAAGGCTGTCCTGGACGCTCATGGTAACCTTCCCCTTGTTCATCCGCCGATGGACGCGCCGCCAGCGACCAACCAGCCTCCACCCTCCGGCGGCGACGATAGCCGTCCGCCTCGCTTGTATTTTTGATTGCCATCAAGAGCATCTGTAGGGCTGTTTTGCAATGGCCATGAGTGCCGCCAGCCGGCGGCCGCGGCCATCGGAAACCGGCGGGTCAAAGGGGGGAACACTTGCCGAGCGCGGATCAGACGCCGGTCGCCACCGCCCGCGCAGGCGGCGGCGCGACATTGCGGCGCGGCCTCGGCCTGTGGCACGCGGTCCTCTATGGGCTCGGCGTCACCATCGGTGCCGGCATCTACGTCCTGATTGGCCCGGCTTCCGCCAAGGCCGGCATGGCCGCCCCGATCGCCTTCGTCGTCGCCGCCGTGCTGATGGTACTGACCGCGGCCTCGTTCGCCGAACTCGCCGGGCGCATGCCGGTCGCCGCCGGTGAGGCCGCCTACGTCGAGGCCGGATTTCGCTCGTCGCCGGCCGGCACCGCCGTCGGCCTGCTCGTGGTCGGTATCGCCATTGCCACTTCGGCGGCGATCAGCGTCGGCAGTGCCGGCTACATCCTCGACTTCGTCGACCTGCCCGCGCCATTGGTGGTGGCCGCGGTCGTCCTGGCGATGGGCGCCGTTGCCGCCTGGGGCATCGTCGAATCCGTCACCTTCGCCGGCATCATGACCCTGATCGAGGTCGGCGGCCTCCTGCTCATCGTCGCGCTCGGCGCGATCGCGGCGCCGGGTCTGGTCGATCGCCTGCCGGAAGCGCTGCCGCCGCTCGCTGCCGGCGGGGCGTGGCGCGGCGTGCTGGCCGCCGGCCTGCTGGCCGTGTTCGCGTTCATCGGCTTCGAGGGCATCGTCAACATTGCCGAGGAGGTCGAGAGCCCAGCGCGCACGCTGCCACGGGCGATCTTCATCACGCTGGCGCTTGCGACCGTCCTCTACATCGTCGTGACGTGGGTCGCGCTGGTCGCGGTCGGCCCGGCCGAGCTCGCACGCTCGCCGGCTCCGCTGACAGTCGTATTCGAGCGCCTGGCCGGCATGGCGCCCTGGCCGATGAGTGCGATCGCCATTGTCGCCACCCTCAACGGCATCATCGTCAGCATGATCATGGCCTCGCGCGTGCTCTATGGCCTCGCCGCGCGCGGGCAGATCTGGGCCCCGCTCGCCACCGTCAGTCCGCTCACCCGAACCCCTTTGCTCGGCACCGGCCTGACGGTCTCCCTCGTGCTGGCGCTGGCACTGGCGATCCCACTCGAGGGACTGGCCGAGCTGTCCTCCAGGCTGACGCTCGCCGTGTTCGCACTCGTCAACCTGTCGCTCGTCCTGATCCGTTGGCGCGAGGTCGCGCGTCCGTCCGGTATCTACCGCGCTCCGCTCGGCGTCCCCCATGCCGGCTTCCTCGCCACGGTGCTATTCCTGCTCGCCGACGCCTTCTCGTGAGTGCCCGCATCACTCGGCTATCGCCGCGCTCCGCTCGCTCACCTTGACGCCGGGCGCGATGCGGTCGCTCGGATGCAGGATGATGCGCGCGCCGGCCGCGAGCCCCTTGCTCACCTCGGCATGCGTCGTGTTGCGGGCACCGAGCTCGATTCGGCGCTGCACCGCGCGACCGCCTTCGACAACGAACACCGCCCAGCTCCCACCGCTGCGGTAGAGCGCCCCGAGCGGCACTCTCAGCACGTCGTCCGCCTCCTGGACAAGGATGCGCACGTAGACGCGGAACTCGTGCCCGAGGCGGGCGGCGGCCGACGGATCGCCGGTAATCTCGAGGATCGCACGCACACGCTGCTCTTCGATGCCGAGCGCCGAGACCTTGGTGAAACCGGCCGGCTCGATGCGCTTGACCTTACCCGGCAGCACCGCGCCGCCCCACGCCTCGATCGTCGCCGGCGCTCCCTCCTTCACCTTGACCGCCTCGGTCGAAAGCAGCTCGACCACGATCTCGATTGCGCCGGGATCGCCGATCTCGACCAGCGGCGCGCCGCTCGCTACCATCTGCTCGCTCTTCTGGATCACGCGGAGCACGCGTCCACTGACCGGAGAGCGCACCTCGAGGCAGCAGGCAAGATCGCCGCCGGCGACACCGGGATCGGTCGGCGCGATCAGCCGTGCCCGAGCGCTCGCCAGCTCGCGCAGGCGCACCTCGCGCGCCGCCTCGGCCTTCAGCACCGCCGCCCGCCCTGTGTCGACCGCGAGGCGGGCCTGCTCCAGCGTGCGCTCGGCAATGGTGTCGCGTTTGGCCAGCGCCTCGGCGCGAACGAGATCGCGCTCGGCGAAGCCGAGCTCGGAGCGGGCCTGCCGGAGCTCGGCCTCGGCCAGCGCGACCGCCGCCTCGGCCGCCTGCACGTGGGCCTCTGCCTCCTGCAGGCTGCGGAAATCGAGAAACGGCGGCGCTGCCGGCAGGATCGCCGCGATGACCGTCCTGTCGCGAACCACCTCGTCGCCGGCCTCCAGCATCGAGCGCAGCACCTTGCCCGCGATCGGCGCCGAGACCGTGTAGACGTCCTTGATTCGCGTCTTGCCTTCCTCGTCGGTCGTCACCCGCAACGAGCCCTTCTCGAGCACTGCGGTATCGACTGGAATCCGGCGCGGGCTCAGCGCATAGACGAGCGCGCCGACGATAGCGAGGGCGAGCGCCGCGAGCAGCGCCCTCTTGACGGTCGGCGGCGTAGGTCTCGGCAGGCCGGTCACGTCAATCCCTCGTCTTCAGCACGGACACGAGGTCGAACCGGCCGATGCGGCGGCGTACGGCCAGCGCCGAGACCGCGGCCGACACCATCACGACCAGGCTTGCGCGCGCATAGGTAGCCTCGTGGATCACGAACGGCGCCCGGTAGAGGTCGCTCGAGAAGCCCTGGATGGTGATCCACGAGAAGAGATATCCGAGCAGCCACCCCAGCGGCTGCGCAAGCAGAACCAGGATCGTCAGTTCGACGAGGAGCACGCGCGACACCTCGGCCTCGGTGAACCCGAGCACGCGCAGGCTCGCCAGCTCGCGTGCCTGCTCAGAGAGTTGTATGCGCGCGCTGTTGTAGACCACACCCATCGCCACGACCATCGCCAGTCCGACGTAGATCGACACCATCATGTCGATGTTCTTCGCCAGCGTCTCGCGGAACTTGGCGAGCGAAAGGCGCAGCATCGCGATCGAGGCCACGGCCGGCGTCGATTTGATCGCCTGGAACAGGGCATCCTCTGCGGCGGGATCGTAGGAGAAATGCACGCCCGAGACGACCGGCCCGTCGTCCAGCAGCGCGTTGAGCGCGTCGATCTGCATGTAGGCGGTGAGGCCGAAGTAGGACTGGACGATGTCCGTCACCGGCACCTCGATCGCGCCGCGCCGTGCCGTGCCGTCCTGGCGCTCGGCCCCGCGCCAGCCGCCGAGAATCTCGACCTCAACCATGTCGCCGCGCCGGAGCGATAGGATCTCTGCGACGTGCTCGTCGACCATCAGCCCGGTGGGCGGCAGCGGCGTTGGCCTCAGCCTGGTATCGACCACGCGCGCCAGAGTTGGCTCGGCCGGCTTGCCATTGATCGTGAGCTTGCGCTCGAGGTGGCCGTTGCGCAGCCGCACCCACACCGAGCGATAAGGCTCGACGCGCATCACCCCGGGCAGATCGGCCACGGCGTCGAGCACGCGCTTATCCTGCAACACGCTGAGATTGAGCGTCGCATCCTGCCGCTGCGCGAGAGAGAAGCTGACGTCGATCATGTGCTCGACGGAATCGAGCGAGAACAGCGACACGATCATCAGCGACGCGGCGAGCGCGAGGCCGACCACGGTGAATGCGGCTCTCAGCGGCCAGCGCACGATGTGCCGCAGCGAGATGCGCGTCAGCTGCGAGAGCGACGAGAGGAGGCCGAGCCGCTCGGTGAGGAGTCGCCGGTAGCTCGGCGGCGCCGGCGGCTGCATGGCGACGGCCGGCGGCAGGCGCAGCGCCTGGAGCACCGCCTTCAGGCCTCCGGCGACCGCCGCCCCGGCCGAGATCGCCGCGGCGGCGAGGTACACATCGGCGTCGCGCTCGAAGATCAGGAACGGGAAGTGGAAGAACTCGGCATAGAGCCGCGTCAACCCGAGCCCGAACCAGGTGCCGAGCGCGACCCCGATCAGGATGCCGACAAGGCTGACGAGCAGCACCAGCTTGACGTAGTGGGCGGCGATCGTCCCGCGCGCGTAGCCGAGCGCCTTCAACAACCCGATCTGCTCGCGCTCGAGCTCGATCAGCCGCGACAGCGTCATGTTGATCAGGAACGCTGAGACGAAGAGGAAGATCGGCGGTATGACGCGGGCGAGCGCATAGAGCTGCTTCAGCTCCGCGTCGAGAAAGGCGTGGCTGATGTGATCCTCGCGCCCATAGGAGCCGGCGCCCCCGTAGCGGCGGATCAGCGCGTCGAGTCGCTCGATGACCCGTGCCTCGCTCGCCGGATCGGCGAGCTTCAATGCCACCGAGTTGAAGGCGCCTTCGAGATCGAAAATTGCGGCAAGCGCCTTCTCCGACATCCACATCACGACGAAGCGGCGGTCATCCGGCATCAGGTCGCCGGGGCCGATCGCATAGATGAACTCGGGCGACAACGCGACGCCGACGATGCGGAGCGACCGCTTGCGACCGTTGAGAATCGCGGCAATGTCGTCGCCGAGCTCGAGACCGTGGGCAAGGGCGAACGCCTCGTTGACGACCACCTCGCTCGTCGCACCCGGCTCCGGCAGACGTCCCTTGCGCAGGTACAGCCGGTTGAGCCGCAGCTCCCGGTGATCGGGCAGCGAGATCGCCTGTCCCGTCAACGGTTGGCGGAAGCCCGTGACGTCGACCAGCGCGCTCCTGGCGATCCGCGTCTCCAGCGTCGCGACACCGGGGATCGCCGCGATCTCATCCGCGAGATGGCGCGGCGCCCGCGTCAGCGTGGCGAACACGTCGGCGAACGCATGGCGCTCGTAGTAGGCAGCCCGCGTCTCCTCGAGCGAGCGATAGGCCCCGACCGCCAGCACCAGGGTCGACACGCCGGCCGCCATCACAAGCGCGATCGCGAGCGCCTGCGCCCACATGTGGACCAGGTCTCGCAAGAGCTTCTTGTCGAGCGTGCTCATCGGCTCACCACGAGACTTCGCTCGGCGCGAGCCGGCGGGCGTTGACCCGCGTCTCGCTGATCCGACCGTCGGCGAACAGGATCACGCGGTCGGCGATGTCCTTGATCGCGGCGTTGTGGGTGATGACCGCGGTCGTCGTGCCGAGCTCGAGGTTGACCGCGGTCAGAGCTTCCAGCACGCGGATTCCGGTCTTGCTGTCGAGCGCGCCGGTCGGCTCGTCGCACAACAGCACCTCGGGCCGCTTGGCGATGGCCCGCGCGATGGCGACACGCTGCTGCTCGCCGCCCGAAAGCTGAGCCGGGAAATGATCCATCCGCCCGGCGAGCCCAACGAGATCGAGCGCCGCCTCGGCGGTCATGGGGTCGGCGGAGATCTCGGTCACCAGCGCCACGTTCTCGCGCGCCGTCAGCGACGGGATCAGGTTGTAGAACTGGAATACGAAGCCGACGTGGCGGCGGCGGAACGCGGTCAGCCCCTGCTCGTCGAGCGCGTCGAGCTCCTGACCCCGAAAACGCACCGTGCCCGACGTCGGCCGGTCGAGCCCGCCCAGGATGTTGAGCAGCGTCGACTTGCCCGAGCCCGATGGTCCAAGCAACACCACCATCTCGCCGGCGACGAGATCGAGATCGAGGCCGGCGAGCGCATGCACCTCCACCTCTCCGGTCCGGTAGACCTTGGTGAGACCGCGCACGGAGAATACCGGAACGGGGCCGCTCTCGCCCCGCCCGTTCATCTGCAGACCAGCACCGGCAGCTTGGTATGAGTGAGAACCTTGTGCGTCTCGCTGCCGATCACCAGTGCTGCCACGCCCTTGCGGCCATGCGATCCCATCATGATGAGATCGGCGCCAATGCGCTCGGCGGACTCGATGATCGCCTTCCACGGCTGGTCGTGCTCGACGTGCAACGACGCGCTGGAGACCCCGGCCGTCTTGGCCGCCGCATCGAGGCCGCCGAGGTGGGAGGTGACACGCTCCTTCATCTGCGCGCGCAGCTCCTCGGCCGGGTAGGCGACGACCACGCCCTCGATAACGATCGGCGCCGGCGGCGCGGTGATGCGCACGAACGTCAGCTTGGAGCCGAGCGATTTGGCCACCTCGATGGCCTGCATGGCGGCCTTGTCGGCGAGCTCGCTGCCATCTGTCGGCACCAGGATGTGCTTGAACATGTCGGCCTCGTCCTTCCCTTGTTCTTGTTGTGGGTCCGTCCCCGTCTCAGTCCAGCTCCAGAACCGACATCACCTTGAAGGTCCTGAGCACGCCGTCGTGCTCCTTTATGGAGACGTACTCGCCGGGCACGAACGCGTGCTCGCCGAAACGGTAGCCGCTTTCGTCGTTGTCCGGGGAACCGTGGATGTCGTAGTGGAACGCCCACGATCCACCGGGCTTCCTGACGATGTGGCCGATCTCGTCCGGCGCGCCGGCCCAGAACCGCTTCACCCGGCAGCGATCGCGCACCTTCTTCCAGTCTTCGACAATGATCCGGCCATTGTCGTCGAGCGGCGCGATGAAATCATAGCCGTGCAATCGGCTGCCGACCGGATGGTCGTGGTCGCGCGCCAGCTCGAGCCTGACACGTCGCATGGTATTGGGGAGAGCGCTGGTCATGGTGCTCCTTCGGCCTGTCAGTGGGAGAACAGCGTCGGCACTGTCATGTGCCGCGCGATGTGGCGGGTGGCGCCGCCGAACACCATTTCGCGCATGCGAGAGTGTCCGTAGGCACCCATGACGAGCAGATCAGCGCCGAGATCGGAGAGCCGCGACAGCAGCTCCTCTCCCACCTCGACGCCGGCCGTCGCCGATTGCTTGACCGTCGACCTGATGCCGTGCCGGCCGAGCGCGGCGGCGAGCGAGAGATCAGGAGTCTCGTTGCGGGGTACGGCGCCCGGCCTGGTGATCGTGAGGATGGTCACGGCTTCGGCGATCGCGAGCAGAGGCATGGCGTCGAATGCGGCACGGGCCGCCTCTCGCCGGCCGTCCCAGGCGATCACGATCCGGCGCGGCACGGCCTCGAACCGTCCCGCATAGGGCACCACCAGCACCGGCCGTCCGCTCTCGAGCGCGAGACGCTCTGGAAAGTCGAGCACGGGTGCCAGGTCCCACTCGGGATCCGATTGCGCGGCGACGATGAGATCTGCGGCGCGGCCATGCTCCATGACGACACCGGCGAGATCGAGATGCAGCGCCTTTTCCGCGATCCACTCGGCGACGAACGGGCGGCCCCGGGTCGCCTCCTCGAACAGCGCCCCGATCCGCTCGGTCTCGGCGCGCTCTGCCGCCAGAGCATCCGCGATCACCTCGCCACCGTAGGGAATGGCGATCGCCGGCACCGGCGGGATTCCGGGAAACACGTGCAAGCCGACGAGATGGGACGAGAATTGCGCGGCGAGCGCCGTCGCCGGGGCGAGCAGCTGGCCGGCCCGGCGCTGATCGTTCAGATGAACGACGATGGTCTTGAAACTCATCCTCGCCTCCGGCCGGACTGGCGCCAAGTCACACGGAACCTCGACAAAGCTCCCCCGCCTGGATATTGGGCGCCTTGACAGCCGTCAATGATTTACGCCCTCTGGCGCGGGACTGTCGGTCCTGGGGGCCGACGGTGCGGTCCCGAGGCCAGGAGCACCCCCAACCATGACGAGCGTGCTGAGACCCGCGCTGCGCGCGGCACTCGCCCTGCAACTTGCCGCCGCAACGTCGATCGGCGCCGCCGCCCAGCAGCAGGAAGCCGTGGAGCAGTGGCAGGCGCTGCTCAAGCTCCAGCTGAAGCAGAGCTACAACTGCGATCTCGCCACCATCCTCTACGTACGCGATGTTCCAGTCGGCAACCTGACCTCGATGGAGGGCCGCATCCGCTGCATCGACGAGCGCGAGTTCGAGTTCTCGCGCATGCGCAGCCACGAGAAGTTCACCATTCACCTGTGCCAGCCGGCGGTATGTTGAGCTGCCGTTGCCGTCCGCTCCCTCACCGCTTCAGCGCCGCCTCGAGATAGGCCTCGAGCTCGGCATGCGGCGTCTTCGTCAGGTCCTTGTCGAGCTCCAGCGTCACCCGCTCGCGCACCCGCTCCGAGATCGCCTTGCGCAAATCGCCGAGCATGGTCGGCGGGGCGGCGATCACCAGCTTCTCGTAGCGCCCTGCCCCGGCTTCGCGGTCGAGCAAATCGGCCACCTCCTCGGCGAAATGACGCTTCATCTCGCGGCGCGGATCGGACGTCGGCTGCAGCCCGTGCCGGCTCGCGCCGACACCCGGATTGGACCGGCCCGGCCGATCGTCGGCGAGGTCGCGACCGCGCGGCACGTCCTCGGTCAGCGTCAGATCGGCATGCTCGCTCAGATGCGGGTTGCCGGGAACACTCTCGTAGACACGAGCAACGCCGGCATCGGCAATGACCATCCAGGTACGGACCGTTTTCATATTGTTGGCTCCCATCGGCCTCAGGTTGAATGTATGTTGGCGTCGACGACGGCGAGACGCATTGACCGCCGTCATCCCGTTGCGGCGCCCGGCCCGACGGTATGACGGAAAGCACTGCCATGACGACCGAAAATGCAGCCACGCCGTCCGAAGACCCGGTACGCGACGCGCGCCTCGCCGAGCTGCTGCTGTCCGTGGTCGGAGGACGCAGCGGCGGCGCACGCACGTTCGAGACCCATGGCGCCCGCGTCTTCGTCGGCCCGGAGCGGGCGCTCAAGGTCAAGCGCGCCGTGCGCTACGCCTATATGGATTTCTCGACGCTGGAGAGGCGCCACGGTGCGCTGCGGCGCGAGTTGGAGATCAATCGCCCAGCCGCGCCCGAGATCTACCTCGGGTTGATCCCTGTCACCGAGGCCGCCGACGGCACGCTCGCGCTGGCCGGCAGCGGGAGGACGATCGAGTGGGCGCTCGAGATGCGCGCCTTCCGCCAGCAGGATCTGCTCGCCGAGATCGTCGCCAAGGGGCCGCTCGGGCCGGAGCTGGCGGCCGCTACGGCCGACGCGGTTCTCGACATGCACCGCAAGGCGGCGCCCGCACTCGCACCGCCGGGCGGACTCGATCGCATCGTCGCCGAGCTCGCCGAGGCGCTCCCCGCCGCCAGCCCGATCGACGCCGCCGAGGCCGTCGCCTTGACCCTCGACCTCGCCACCGAGCTCGCCCGCCTCGGTCCACTGCTCGACACCCGTCGGCGTGAGGGGCACATCCGGCGCTGCCATGGCGATCTCCACCTTGCCAACATCGTGCTGTGGAACGGCGCGCCGGTGCCGTTCGACGCGCTCGAGTTCGACGAGGCGCTGGCCACCATCGACGTGCTCTATGACCTCGCCTTCCTGCTGATGGACCTGGACCGGCGGGACCGTCGCCCCGACGCCAACGCGATCCTCAACCGCTATCTGTGGCGCTCCGGATCGACGAGCGACCTCGACGCGCTCGCCGCGCTGCCGCTGTTCCTCGCGCTCCGCGCCGGAATCCGCGCAATGGTGGCGACGCAGAAGGCCGCGCTCGCCAACGCGGGCGGCGCGGCGCGAGCGGAAGCTATCGACTATTTCCGCGCCGCGCGCGGCTACCTGGTCCCGTCGCCACCGACGCTGGTGGCGATCGGCGGCCTTTCCGGAACCGGCAAGTCGACGCTCGGCGCTGCGCTCGCGCCGACGCTCGGACGCGCGCCCGGCGCGATCCACTTGCGAAGTGACCTCGAGCGCAAGACGCTCGCCGGCGTCGGCGCGCTCGACCGCTTACCGTCCACGGCGTACACGCCCGCCGCCGCTGCCACGGTCTATGCGCGGCTCCTCGATCGCGCCCGTCGCGTGCTCGACGCCGGCCACTCGGTCGTCGTCGATGCCGTCTACGCGCGCCCCGAGGAGCGTGCCGCTGTCGAGGCGCTGGCCAAGAGCCATGCCCACCATCATGTCCTCGTCTGGCTCGATGCCCCCGCTGAGGTCCTGCGAGCCCGTGTCGCGGCCCGGCGGGGCGATGCCTCGGATGCGACGCCGGATGTCGTCGACCAGCAGCTCGCGCGCGGCACGGGAGCGGTCGGCTGGACGCGGATCGAGGCGGGTGCGTCGGCGACGGCGACACGCGAGTTGGTGCGGGTGCGGCTCGGCGTCTGAGACGCACGGCCCGCGTCCGCGGGCTCGGCCGGCGCGCCGTCGAGCCGAGGAGTTCCGGCCACTCTGTTGATAACGGGGACACGCCTGCCCCCTGCCCCCTTGCATCGCGCGAATCTCGGTACGAGTCGGCAACTGTCCAGTGGCCTGTTGCGTCCCGTGTCGTCGCCGGAGCGTTCGGTTCCAGTTGCCCGCCCGCATGCGCGAGCTTCTCTCGCTCCGGGGCCGGGCCTGTCGAGGGGTCAACATGTCGATCATCCCGTATCGGCCGCCTGCCGGCCACTACCGCCTGCTGCTTCCCGTTGCCGCCGCCCTGCTCACCGGCGCCTGTGCCCAGAGCGGCCTGGAGACCGGCTCGCTCGCCCTGTCGAGCCCGCCGGCCGAGGAGACCACCGCAGCCGCTCCGCCGACGCGTGCGGTGGCCGCTGCCGCAGAGATCGACGCGCTCGATCGCGCCGCGTCCAAGCCGGAAGCGGCAAGCGCCATCGCCGAATCCCGCAAGCTGCGCGAGGACGGCCACAAGCTGCAGGCGATGAAGCGTCTCGACGATGCCGCAGAGAAATTCCCAGCCGACAAGGCTCTGCTCAAGGAGCGCGGTCTGCTCGCGCTCGATGTCGGACAAATCGGTAAGGCGGTGAAGCTGCTCGAGAAGGCGCACGATCCGAAGAAGCCCGATTGGCGGGTGTTATCCGGTCTCGGCGCCGCACTCTCGGCCGCCGGCAAGCAGGCGGAGGCGCAGGCCCGGTTCGCCAAGGCGCTGGAGCTCGCGCCGGACCATCCCTCGATCCTCAACAATCTCGCGCTCTCCTATGCCCTCGACGGCAAGCATGCGGAAGCCGAGCGCCTGCTGCGCCGCGCCGCGGCGAGCCAGGGCCCCGCCTCGATCTCGCGCCAGAACCTCGCCCTGCTGGTCGGCCTCAACGGCAACGTCGATGAGGCGCGCAAGGTGAGCGAGGCGGCGCTGCCAGCCAACGTCGCCCGCGCCAACGTCAGCTATCTCGAGCGTCTGAGGAGCGGCAAGCAGATCTCGCGCGTCGAGCCGACGGCGCCCGCGAGCATCCAAGCAGCCGAGGCTCCTGCCGGCGGCAACTGAGACGTCCTGCCGCGCCATTGTCGCCGTGCCGCAGGCTGGCAAGGTCAGGGCCGCAGCCTCTCCTGCGGCCCTTTCGCTTGGTCCGCCTGCAACTCGCTTTCCTCGTCTGCCGCCTCCAGCACCTCGCGCGCCGCGGTGATATTGATGGCGACGATGACGAGGCCGAGCACCAGATCGGGCCACATCGAACCGGTGAGCCCGGTGAGCAGCCCCGCGACAATGATGCCGAAGTTGGCGGCGACATCGTTTCTTGCCGACAGATAGGCCGCGAGCGACAGGCTGCCGCCCGAGGCGCGCACCCGCGCCAGCAGCAGCGCGCAGACGAGATTGACGACGAGCGCGCCGGCGGCCGCGAGCGTCAGGGGCTCGGCCGCCGGCACCGACGGCGCGGCGAGCTTCTGCCACACCATCCACAGCGCCACCAGCGCCGGCACGACCAGCAGTGCCGCGAGGGCGTAGGCGACCAGCCGCCGCCGCCGGGCGGAAAGTCCGAGCGCGAGCAGCACCAGAACGTTGACGCTGGTGTCCTCCAGGAAGTCGACGCTGTCGGCCATCAGCGACACCGAGCCGATGACCACCGCCACTGAGACCTCGACAAGAAAATAGCCGAGATTCAGCAGCGCGACGGTGAGCACTGTGATACGCAGCCGCCGTGCGGCCATCGCACTCGCCCCGTCGGTGGTCATCCGCGCTCCCAGCCGTGCATGAGTTCGATGTGGGGCATGGCCGCCGGTCGTGCGCTACTGTTCGATCACCAGCCGCCCCTCGACGCGCGCCGCGACGGTGCCCGCGCTGCCGATGTATGCCATGACATGGCCGGCGACATACTGCCCGGCGAGACTGTCGATCAAGGTCCTCGCGTCCTTCAGCATCACATAGCCGTCGCCGCCGCGTGCCACGAAATCGTTGGTCGCCAGCTTGTAGGTGCGCGCCTCCTCGAGCGGCTTGCCTCCGACCTCGACGCCGATCAGGCGCTGCCCGGCGGGCCGGCGCATGTCCGCGTGCACGCGAAGGCCCGATACCTGCGGGAATGCGCCGTCGCCCGCCAGCCCGTGCTCGATCGCGCCGCGCAGCACCGCTCCGCTGACCTCGAGCAGCACCGTCCTGTTGCCGAACGGCAGCTCCTCGAGCACGTCGCGTCGGGTGAGCTCGGCGCCGGCCGCGTACTGGCGATTGGCCCTCACCCCGCCGCCGTTCATGATGCACACGTCGGCCGAGACCGCAACCCGCATCGCATCGCACACGAGATTGCCGAATGCCGTCTCCTCGCGCCGCATCAGGATCGAGCGCGTATCGAGCGGCAGCGCCGTCTTGCCGAGCACGACAGATAGCTCGCCGTCGAGGCTCGACTCGTAGCCGCTGATGAGCTGGCCGATCTCCTCGTCCGCAGCCACCTCGAGTGTGTCGACTGGTCGGAATCGCGGCACGAACGACACCCTCCGCCGGTCCCCGCCGCCCTTGATCTCGACCATCAGGTCGACAGGCGTGACAAAATCGGCCTGCGCGCCGCTCTCGACCAACGCCACCTTGCCATTCCAGAACGTGACCAGGTTGTGGTCGTGGCCCGACAGCACGACGTCCACGGCGCCGCTACGCACCAGCTCCAGATCGTCGGCGAAGCCGATATGCGACACGGCGACGACGAGGTCGGCGCCCTCTGCCCGCAGCTTGGCCGCGAGCTCCTTGGCCACCGCCACCGCCGGCCGGAACTGGATCGTCTCCGGCGTCGACAGCGCCGCCGTCTCCTCGGTCGTCACCCCCAGGAGGCCGATCGACAACGGACCGATGGCAACCATCTTGGTCGGTTTCAGGCCAGCCACCGGCGACCCGTCGCGCTCGTCGATGTTGCCGGCGACGACATCGAACGTCGCCTGCCTCAAGCGGGCGCGGAACGTCTCGGCGCCGAAGTCGAACTCGTGGTTGCCGGGTGTGAACACGTCGGGGGCGATCCGGTTCAGGATCTCGACAATATGAAATCCCTTGTCGAAGCCGGAGAGGATCGACGGCGATATCGCGTCGCCGGCATGGATCAGCAGCGCATTGCCGCGAGCCCGCTCGGCACGCGCGACCGTGGCGAGCTTGGAGTGGCCGCCGCGCCCCTTCGCATCCGCCATGCGGTCGAGGTCGTTGACCAGCACCAGCGTCACCCGCACCGCCTCGCGACTCTCGCCGGCCGCCGCGAGCGTCCGCGGTGAAACGAGCGTGACGAGCCCTAGCGCCGCGGCGGCCCGGATCGCCTCGCGGCGCGTAATGCTCGACGAGTTGGAAGTCATTCGGCCTCTCGGTTCGGATGGCATGGCTGGAGCGAGGCAATTGAAGCGCATCGGCAGGCGCGCCGCCACCGCCAAGTGCATCCGCGGCCCGGCAGCTGCCCTGCAGTCGGCCCTTGCGGCGGCGTGGGCCGGCATTTGGCATTGACTCCGACACCTCCGTCACCATTTGTTCGATCAGCCGACGGCGCCCCGGGCCGCATCTGCGGCGAACCACCAGTGCGGACGACCGGGCGCCACAGGAGCCTCGTGCAATGATCGTATGCTCGTGCGCCGTGATCTCCGACCACGATGTCGAGCGCGCGCTCATCGACCTGATGTGCGAGCCCAACCCGCCCCTGCCGACGCCGGGCGTCGTGTGGCGGCATCTCGCCGGGCAGATGGAGTGCTGCGCTTGCGCGCCGCTCGCGGTCGAGGTCATCTATGACACGCTCGACGCGCTCGCGACCAAGGGCCTCGTCTGCCCCTATCATCTGGCCAACGTGAGGACCAGGCGGCACCAGAGCCGGAGCACGCCCACACCCGATCCGGCCGTTGTATGCGCTCATTGCCCGCATCGCCCCGCGCTCCCAGCGCGCGAGCGCACAGATGGATGACGTCGTCTCGGCCGGCGCCCCGTAGCGTCGCGGCTAGCTGGTCCAGCTCCTCAGCCATCGCTGCGCTCGGTCGAGGAGCCCAAGCGGCCGGCACGGGTTGCGCAGATGCTCCTTGCCCTGCATCAGCGGATCCTGCATCTCGGCGACCGAGAAGCTCTGCAGGCCCGGCGTCCCGAGCAGATAGCGGCAGACCCAGGTCCGACGTTCCTCGGGCGCGACGTCGAGAATCGGCTCGAGCCGCCAGATGCGAACCGTATCGTCTCGTGCCGCCACGACGATCCGCCGCCCATCAGTCGTAATCTGAGCGCTCGCAATTGCATCGGTAAAGCCATTGAAGCGCCTGATCTCGACCCCCGTCGCGGCGTCCCACAGGCGGGCCGTCTTGTCCTCGGAGGCGGTCAGCACGCGGCTTGCGGCGCCGGGGCTGAACAGGGCTTGGCTCAACGTGTCCCTATGCCCCCTGAGGACGTGAAGCGCCGTGCTGCGCTCGGCTGCGAAAATCCGAGCGGTGCGATCCCAAGAGGCGGTGACGATCCTGCGCCCGTCGGGGCTCGCCTGCGCCGTGCGCACCGCCTCCTCGTGGCCGGTGAAGCATCGCTCCCGGGCGCCCGTGACCGCGTCCCACAGGCAGCTCGTTCCATCGCGAGAGCCGGTGAGCACCTTGCGCTCGCTCGCATCGAGAACCGCCGACCACAACGGCTGCGAGTGCCCCTCGAATTCGCGAACGGAGCTCGTCGCGCCGACATCCCAGAGGAATGCCTTCCCACTCATCGCCGCCGCGAGCATCGAGCGGCTGTCGCGAGTGAAAACGACGCTGGAGAACGCCTCGGCGACGATCGGCTCGGGCAGCGGCAGGCGCGTGCGCGATTCGATATCCCACAACCGCACCGGCCCCTCGACCTCGACCACGGCCAGCAGCTTCCCGTTCGGAGAGAACGTCATCGACTGGACCTGCCACTCGTCACCGAGTTCGGCCAGGAGCTTGTGGTTGGCGGTGCTCCAAATCTTGATGCGCCCATCGTTCGACGCGGTCGCGATCAGCGAGCCGTCGGGTGCGATCCGGGCATCGGTGAGCTCGGTATCGCCGTGATCGAGCTCGCCGATGCGACGGCCCGACGCGGTATCGTAGATACGCGCCTTTCCATCCTGCGACGCCGTTACGACGACAGTGTCGTCGACGCTCAACCGTGCTAGGCGCAGCCCGGCGTCGCGATCGGACCTGACGTCGATCTCGGGCGCGCCCGCGGTCCACCGCCACAACCGGGCGGATCCGTCCTGCGAGGACGTCACGAGGTGGTCGCCGTCGCCGCTGAACCTCGCGCTGTGGGCGGTGTGCATGTGCCCTTTCAGAGTGCGAACCGGCGCCCCGTCTGCCGCATCCCACAGCATCACGCTCCAATCGGCCGAGGCCGTGGCGAGCAGCTCGCGGTCGGCCCGCCCCCCGAACGAGAGACCGTGAATGGCTTTCTCGTGCCCACGCAGCGTCATCAGAAGCTCGCCAGTCACGGCATCCCAGATACGCGCGATCCCATCGTTGCCGCCGGTCGCGATCCTGTCCCCCAGCCGGCTGAACGCGGCATCGAAGACCGGTCCGCGATGCGAGACGCTGCTGCCGGGCACGACGAGCCGCCGCACCTCGTGGCACCGCCCCGCGGCATCGACGCTCCAAACCCGGGCGGTGCCATCCCACGAGGCAGTGACCAGCATGGTGCCGTCGCGGTTGAAGCGGGCCGCGTGCAGCATGTCCGCGTGGCCGAGGCAGCGCCCGATCTCGCGTGCCGAGGCGACGTCCCAGACGCGCGCGGTCCTGTCGTGCGAAGCGGTCAGCAGGCGCTTGCCGTCGGGACTGAGCACAGCACTCTCGATCCTGCTCGTGTGACCCGCGAAGACGGCGCGCGAGTCGCCGGTGCCGACATCCCACATGCGTGCCGTCCCGTCCCACGAGCCGGTGACGAGCGCGGTCCCATCGGGGCTCCAGGCGACGCTCTCGACGGCTTCGGTGTGGCCCGGCCTGCCGTCCTCGGGGAACGTGCGGACCAATGCGCCCGTCTCGACGTCCCACAGTCGTGCGGTCCGGTCCCAGGACGCGGTCAGCAGCCGCCCGCCGGTTTGGTCCAGCGCGGCATCGTGCACGCCGCTCATATGGCCGTCGAAGCGCTGGCGCAACGGGCACACCGCCCCATAGCGCGCCAGCTGACCCTCGAGACTGGGCGAACGGTAGGCCCACGGCAATGCCGAGGCGTCCGGCAATCCGGCGACGGCGAGGCGTAGCGCATGGTCACAAAGGGATTGCTCGAACGCGAGCTCGGCCGCACTCGCGAACACCTCGGCCTCACGCACCGAGGTATGACGCGAGAGAGCCACGACACCGACGAGACCGGCGAGGATTGGCGCCGCGAGCAAGTACAGCCGTCGTCGGGCCCGCGCCTGCGCCTTCTCCTTTTCGGCCAGCGCCAGCGCCCGCTCGGCCTGGGCCTCGGCGATGCGCTCCAGCTTCTGGCGCTCGTCGCTGCGGTGGCGCGCCTCGGCCTCCTCGCTCGCCCTGATGTACTCGAGGTGCAATGCAGTCGGCTCGGGCGCCTCCCTCGGGCGGCGACCAGACCACGCCTTCGCCTCGGCCAGGCTGTCACCGAACAGCAACCGGCTCTCGCTGTGGCTAGCGGCCTCCCACTCGGTGGCTCTGAGCAGCAGGCGCGTGTGCTCCCGCAACCATGCGAGATCCGTATTGAGGGCCCGTGCCAGCTCGAGGAGGCCGGGACCATAGCCGGAGCCCGGCTTCCTTGGCTCGGCATAGAAATAGATATAGTTGAGCGACTTGAGGCCGGACGGCGGGCTCGCGCCCTCGAGCGGCTTGTAGACCACCGGAATGATGCGCTTGCCCAGGCGCACCGCCTCACCGACCTCCCACTCGCATATCGAGGACCGTGCCGATGTCGGCGACAGAATGAATACGACCGTATCGGCGTCGCGAATGAGATTGCCGAGCCGGCGCATCCAATCCTCGCCGCCCTCGATGCCGTGACGGTCGAGCGTTGCCTCGAAGCCGGCAAGCGTCAGCGTCGCCTCGAGCTGATCGGCGAAGGCGAGGTCGTCGCGGCTGTACGAGATGAAGACCCCGAGCCTAGCCTCCTTGTGTGTCTCGGCCATTCCTCGCCCCGACAGAAACGACGCAGCCGATACCGAACGATCCGGAAGATGGCTCGGGCGTCGCTCGCATTGCACCCGCACAAGCCGCTCGAATTGGCCGGCGGGCGAGCAATCCTCTATAGTCGCCCCACGCGCGCCAACCTTGCGCCGCGTCAAGCCGCCGCTCATGGTCTGCCCGCCGTTGAGGAGCGGCGGATAATGGGACGCGCGGGCCTTGCTCCCACCGGGAGCGGGAGAAGGGAGCAGCCCATGTTCAAGCTCGAGCGCCGGGGCTTTTTCCGCCGCACGACGCGGCTTGTGGCCGACGCGCGCCTCTCGAGCGCGGATTTCCGTCGCATCGGCGACGAGCTTGGCACACGGCCCTTCTGCGCCCGCAAGATCGGCCACGTCGCCGCAGAGCGGGCGACGGCGCCGACCCGCATCGAGACACGCTGGAACGGCAGGGAGTCGGTCGTCGACGTCGCGCCCGGCGACTGGATCGTGACCAACCTGACCCCCGCCGCGGCCGTGCTGCGCGATCGCGACGGCCACGCCAATACCTATGCCATCAAGCCCGATCGCTTCGCGGATCTCTACGAGCCCGACGGCCGCCAGAGCGAGTTCGGGGCGGTGTACCGCGCCAAGGGCGTCGTCGAGGCGCTGGCGCTCTCGGGCGGGTTCGACATCGAGGCGCCGTGGGGCGAGCGCCAGCAGGCCGCGGCCGGCTACCTCGTGCTCAATGGTCCGGACGTCTACGGCAACAACAAGGAGACGTTCGAGGCGACCTACGAGGTGCTGCGCTGACTCGAGGTCTCCGCCAGTGCGGCGGCGAGCACCCCGCTGCTGTCTCGTTGCTGGTCGAGGTCGGCGAGCCGGACCCAGTCGGCGTTCTCCTGGCTCATCACCGAATGGACGCGGGCGATGAAGCCGCGTACGGCGGCCTCGTCGCCCGTCGCCGCCGCCGCGCGGACGGCACCGATCTCACGCATCAGCTGCACGAGGTTGTCGCGCATGATCGCATAGCGCGCGGCATTGCGGACACTGGCGTTCGACGAGACGTGGAGCAGTGCGGCGCCATAGGCCGCGCCGAGCACGATCGCGATCGCCAGCGTGTAATGATCGGCATTGTAAGTCTCGATCCGTTGCAGCAGCCCGCTCACAAGGAGCGCGGCCCGGTCGACGCCGCCGGGTAGATTCAAGGCCCCCTGCTCTGCGAGACCCGACAGGTTGGCGCCGATGCAAAGCAATCCCCACACCAGGAGCAGCCCGAGCACGAGCCGCTGGAACCATCGCGCGAGCGTCGCATTCCATTCGTGCTCGCGCCCGCGGGTTCTCGCGTAGGCCGCCTGCAACTCGACCTGATAGCGGCGGAAATACTCGAGCACGAGCAGTGGCAGCGGGATCTCGTGATCGCTGGTGGCTCCTGCCTCGGCGGCGCCGTGCAGCACCCGCTCGAAAAGCTCCCGTCGCAGGCCCTCGGCAGTGCCTCGCTCGCTCATCCAACGGTTGTAGGAGCCGTCGGGTCGCATCACCATGGCCACGATCGGCAGCGCGAGCAGCGCCAGATACACGACCATGGTCGAGGCCCACTGCACCAGCGCCTCGGTCTCGGCGCGATCCTGCAGGTAGCCCTCGAGCCAGCCTGCTAGCCCGCCGGCAGGAATAGCGAAGCTGCCGAGACCAACCGCGAGCGCAACAGCCAGCAGTGCGAACAGCACGAGGCGGGCGCGCTTGTAGCGCCTTTGAGCATCGCCGGCGGCGGCGTCGTGAGCCCGATAGCGGTCGAAGACGTCCTTGACCGGCGCGGAGCGCAGGATCGCGACGAGTGGCGCGGCTTGCGCATGCGGCAAGAGCCGCGAGATATGCTTCTCGCCGCTATTCTCGCATTCGAGGTGGCGATTGGTCGGCGGGTTGCTGCCGACGATCTCCGCCGCCCGCTCGACGATGTACGTCAATCGGCTGGGCTCTACTTCGGAATGGGTCATTGCGCACTTCCCCCGTCGTGCGGATAATCGAGCAACAGCGTCGCCGTTGCAACGGCCGCATTGACGACAGGTGCTGTCGGAAATTCGATTGCTCGCCGGGGGGCATGCCGATGACAACGATGGGGGCGAGACGTGCCGGCCGTCGAGCGGCGTGGGGTGTGCCGCTCCTGCTCGCGATCCTGGCAGAAGGTCTCCTTGCCGGCCCAACGCTTGCCGCCGGCAAGCGCTTCGCGCTCATCGTCGGCATCGACGCCTACCCGGCCCCGATCCGTTCGCTCGGTCGCGCCGTCGCCGATGCGAGAAAAGCCGCCGAGGAGCTGCGCAGGCCGGAGCTCGACTACGAGGTCGAGTTGCTCGACGAGACGGGCGAGACCACACTCGCCGCCATCCGCGTCGCCTGGCAGCGCACGTTGTCCAAGGCCGGCAAGGGCGACGTCGTGCTTCTCTACTTTGCCGGCCACGGCATCGAGCTCGAGGGCCAGAACTTTCTGTTGCCCTCCGATGCCCGCCTGGAGCAGCGGGCCCCCTCCGACAACGGATATGACCCGGATCGCCTGAAGAGCAGCGCGGTCGATTTCCAGCAGCTGCTGGCCGAGCTCGGAGCGCAGCAGAGCAAGGATCATTTCGTCGGCATCTTCATCATCGACGCGTGCCGCGAGAACCCCTACCGGTGGAGCGGCGGCAGCGCGCGCAGCCTGATGCCCGGGAGCGGCAAGCACGAGGCCGGCTTGGCGCCGCCCGTCAGCCCCCCGCGCGAGGTGTTCATCATGTACTCGGCCGGCATCGGCCAGCAGGCGCTCGATGGCGACGGCGACGAGCCGCACTCCGTCTATGCGGCGAAGCTGCACCCGCTGTTGAGCAGGCCCGATCTGCCGCTTTCGGATCTCGCCTTGCGGATCCGCCGCGACGTCTACCTCACGGCTGCCGAGCGCAATCACATGCAGACGCCCGCCTATTATGATCAGCTGACGGCCAGCCTCACCATCCGCGGCGAGTCCGGCCAGCCGGAGCGCGTTGGCGGCAGCTTCCTGAGCCGCATCTTCAAGCCGATGACGCGCAGCCTCGCCGCGCGCGACATCCTGATCGATTGCGACTTCTGCCCCGATCTCGTCGTGGTCGGCTCCGGCACATTCACGATGGGCGCCGCCGACAGCGAGACCGAGGCGTCCGATCACGAGCGTCCCGCCCATCCAGTCAGCATCGAGGCCCGCTATGCGATCGGCAAGTTCGAGGTGACCAACGCCGAATGGAATACCTGCGTCGACGCCGGCGGATGCGTCGGCAGGCGCGACTTGAACGACCGGCGGCGCGCCTTGCAGCCTGTCACCGATGTCAGCTGGTACGACGCGCTGAGCTACGTCGCTTGGCTCGCCAGCTACACGGGCAAGCCCTATCGCCTGCCGACCGAGGCGGAGTGGGAATTCGCCGCCCGCGCCGGCCAGCAGAGCCGCTACAGCTTCGGTGACGATCCCGGTAAGCTGTGCCAGTTCGCCAACGGCGCCGATCGCCGCGCGGGTCCGCTGATCGGCGGCAGCTCAGCCTGCGACGACGGCGTCGGCCGCGAGCCGGCCCAGCGCGGCAGCTACCTGCCCAACCGGCTCGGCCTGTTCGACATGCACGGCAATGTCTGGGAATGGGTCGATGACTGCTGGCGCGACAACTACGCCGTGCCCGCCGCGACCCGATCGGCCAGCGCCGGGGGCAACGGTGCATGCGCCACCCGCGCCGCCCGCGGAGGCTCGTGGCGCAGCGGCCCGGCCGCCCTGCGCTCGGCCGTTCGCCACGCTTTTCCTGCTGGCCACCGCCGCGTCACCTTGGGCTTCCGCGTCGCCCGCACGCTCGGCCCGAATGAATAGATGCCGGAATTGCCCGGCAATCCATGGTGAGCCCGGATGGGATCGAGCCATCGACCCTGTGGCCCAATCTGCGTCGATGAAATTCCAGAGCCCTGCGCCGCCGCATCGCTCGCTTCAAGCGATCACAGGATTGCGCCACCGCCGCCTCGACCGGCCCGTCACCTCGGCCTCGGCGAGCGTCATGCCGCCCCGAGGACGAGTGAAACATTCTGACCGCCGAATCCGAACGAGTTGGAGAGCACCGTCCGAACCCTGGCTGGGCGCGCCACGTTGGGCACGACGTCGAGCGGGATCTCGGGATCCGGCTCCGCATAGTTGATCGTCGGCGGCAGCATGCCGTCAGCGATAGTCAGCAGCGACACCACCGCCTCGATCGCACCGGCCGCCGACAGCGTGTGACCGATCATCGACTTGTTCGAGCTGATCGGCGTCGCGAGCATGCGTGGCCCGAGCACCGAGCTCAGCGCGACGAACTCCATCTTGTCGTTCTCTGGCGTGCTGGTGCCGTGCGCGTTGACGTAGTCGATGCTGTCGGGCCCGATCCCCGCATCGTCGATCGCGTTGCGGATCGCCCCGATGATCGCCGAAGCGTCCGGCTTGGACCGCGTGCGGTGATAGTCGTCGGCCTGCTCCCCGCATCCGAGCACGAAGCCGAGCACCTCCGCCCCGCGCCGGCGTGCGTCGTCATAGTTTTCGAGCACCAGCGCGCCCGCCCCTTCCGCCATCACGAAGCCATCGCGGCCTTTGGAGAATGGCCGGCTGGCCGCCGCCGGCACGTCATTGCGCGTCGACAATGCCGAGAGCAGTGAAAAGCGGATCAGCGCCTCGATCTGTACCGAGCTGTCGGTACCGACGCAGAGCGCCGCGCTCGTCTCCCCGCGCCGGATCGCCTCGACGCCAAGCTGGATCGCGCTCGCTCCCGATGCACACGCTGTGGTGACCGAGACCGGCATGCCTCGCGTCCCGAACCGCTCTGCGAGATGCTCTGCTGTGCTCGCGAACTGGAACAGTACTGCCATGTCCGCATGGTTGCCGGAACGAGCGGCAGCGAGCAGTCGGCCGTAGCCGACGAGGTCTCCGCCCACCTCCGCCCGCCACAGCGCCGCGCGCTGCGGCCATTCCAGCTCGGCCGGTGGCGTGGCGAGATAGAGCGGGCCGGGAAACGCCGAAGCCGAGAGACGCGACTCGGCGAGCGCCTCGACGACGGCCGCCTCCGCCATCGCGATGGTCAGCGCCGGTGCGCTCATCGGGCCGACATCCAGGAAGTCTACGGTGCCCGCGATCGTCGTTCGCAAACCATCGGTCGGAAACCGCGTTATCGCGCGGATCCCGGAATTGCCCGCGACGAGCCGCTTCCAGCACTCGGCCTTGCCGAGTCCGAGCGAGGTGACGAGCCCCATGCCGGTCACGGCAATCATCGGCCTGCCCTTGCGATCCCGCGTGTCGGTCGCCATCGCACCCTCTCAGTTGATCGCCTCGACGAGCGCCACGGCCTCGCCCCGCCAGTGGCCAGCACCGGTGGCGAGCGCGCCAGCGCTGCCGCTGTGCCCGGAGCCGACGGCAAGTGCTGCGAGCGCCACACCGGCAGGGAAGTGCGCCTCGACACCGTGGCCGATGAGATCGCCGTAGGTCATGGCCACCGCATGCTCCTCGCCCGCCAACGCCTCGATGAATCGGCACTCCTCCTCCGTCACCGGGCTGACGCCACTCGCCCCGCTGAGGATGGCAGCGACACCGGGGGATGCGCTGTTGCGCTCCCGGATGCGCTGGTAGAGCCCGCCGAGTGTACGGGTGACGTCGCCCGGGGCGCGTCGCGAGCGATCGGTCGCCACGTCGCTGAGTCGCGCATACGTCCTGGCTCCACGGGCCTCGGCATGTTGGCGCGACTCGAGCACGAGGAAGGCGCCCATGCTGCCTGGAATGAAGCCGCCGCCATGGGCCGCGCGACCGGCTATGGCCACGAAGCCGCCCCGCCACAAGTTGCGCCCGAGCTCGAAGCCGAGCAGAAGGTCCTGCCGCTCCGCATTGAGCGCGCCTCCGACGAGGCAGAGGTCGATCTGCCCCGACGCGATTCGCCGGTGCGCGTTCTCGATCGCCGCAAATCCCGCCATCTCCTCGCCGATGAAGGTGCGCGAGGAGGCCGTCACGTGATGGACGATGGAGATGTTGCCGGCGAGCAGGTTGGAAAGTTGGGCGAGAAACAGCGTCGGGCGCAGGGCACTCGGCAGCGCCTCCTTGGCGAGAAGCCCCGTATTGGTCTCTTGGCTCATGGCCTCGAGCACCTTGCAATCGACCGCGGTATCGCGCTCGCCGCTCCCAGCCGCAACGATGAGATGCGTCGCCGCGAGCAGGCTCGGATCGCCCTTGACGCCGGCATCGTCCAGCGCCAGCCCGGCAGCGTATACCCCGAGCCGTTGCCAGCCCTCCATCTGCCGCTGGTCGCTGTTTTTCGGAATCTGCCGGGCGAGCGCGATCGCGACCAGCGGATGGATCGGATACGGGGCGAACCGTTCCGCATCCACCATCGGCGCGACCCCACCCGGCTCGGCGACGAGGCTGCGATGTGCCGCGGCGCCCTCGGCGAGCGAGGAGACGAGCCCGATCCCGGTAATCAAGACGTCGTTCACAGTTGCGACCCTCGTTCGTTCGAGCCGAGACACCGGCGGCATGCTCCGAGAGGCCGGGCCCCGCAACACCCGCTCCTGCACTCCACCCTAATCATGCGGGCTCCGCCGCAAGGACCAGGCACACGTTCTGCCCGCCAAAGCCGAAGGAGTTGGACAGCACGGTGCCGACACGCGCATCGCGCTTGACGTTGGCGACGACGTCGAGCGGGATCTCCGGGTCGGGGAGGTCGTAATTGATCGTCGGCGGCAATGTTCCCGACCGGATCGTGAGCAGCGAGAATACCGCCTCGACAGACCCCGCCGCGATCAGCGTATGCCCGACCATCGACTTGTTGGAGCTGATCGGCACGTTGGAGATCCGTTCGCCGAATACCGCCCGCATCGAGACGTACTCCATCCGATCGTTCTCCGGAGTGCTCGTCCCATGCGCATTGACATAGTCGATCCCGTCCGGCTCGACACCGGCATCCTCCAGTGCCCGGCGAATGGCGCCGATGATTGCGGTCCCGTCCGGCTTCGAGCGCGTGCGATGGTAATCGTCCGCCTTCTCGCCGCAGCCCCTCACGATGCCGAGAATCTCCGCGCCCCGCGCTCGCGCGGCGTCGTATGCCTCCAGCACGACTGCGCCCGCACCCTCGGCGATCACGAAGCCGTTGCGGTCGAGCGAGAACGGCCGTGATGCCTTCTCCGGCCGATCGTTGTCGGTCGAGAGCGCCGACAGCAGCGAGAACCTGACCAGCCCTTCCGGATGCACCGTGGCGTCCGTGCCAAGGCAGAGTGCCGCGTCGGTCTCGCCGCGCCGGATCGCCTCGGCGCCGAGCTGGATCGTGGTCGCGCCCGAGGCGCATGCAGTGCAAATCGACATCGGCGCGCCGGCCGTGCCGAGCTCCCCCTGCAGCCGATCGGCGATGCTCGCGAACCGCACATGGCGCGCGAGATCGGCGTACGCCCCGGTTCGGGCCGCAGCCAATAGCCGCTCGTAGCCCGTGGCTGCAGTCTGCGCGCGAGCATCGCGATACAGCCTGTGCAGATCGGGCCATTCGAGCTCGGACGGCGGTGTGGCGACGATCAGCGGGCCCGGAAATCGGCCCTGGCCGCCGATGCCCGCTTGGCTGATGGCCTCCTTGGCCGACAGCGCCGCGATCTCTGTTGCCAGATCCGCCGCACTGTAAGGAGCGCCGGAGGGGGACGCGATCGTGCCGGCGAAGCGGGTTTTCAGGCCCTCGGTCGGGAATCGCTCGATCGTACGCACGCCCGAGCGACCTTCGGTGAGCGCCGCCCAGTTGTCACGAGCCCCCACTCCCAGCGACGTGACCACGCCGAGACCGGTGATCGCGACGACACGACGGCCATTCTTGTCGAGAAGGCTCCGGCTCACGCGCCGTCCCTCCCACATGCCTCGAGCAGCGCCAGCGCCTCGCCGCGCCAGTGGCCAACGCCGGTGACGAGCGCGTGACTGGGCGCAGCTGCGCCCTCGGCCGCGCGTTCGCCCGCCTCGAGCGGCCGGTAAGCCGTCCCCTTGCACAGGCCCAGCGCGCCAAGTGCCACGCCACTCACGAAATGCGCCTCGACGCCATGACCGACGGCGTTGCCGTAGGTCCGCACGACGGGACCGCGGCCAGCCTCGGCAAGTCGCGAGAGAAATCGTCGCTCCTCGCCTGTTGCTGGCTGCACGCCGCTGGCGCCGCTGAGCACCACTAGCGTGCCGTTCACGCTCGCCCTCTCCAACCGTGTCATCAGTTGGCCGAGACTCGCGGCAATATCGCCCTCGCCGGCGCGCGGGCACTGGTCGGCTACCACGGCGGCCAGACGCGCATATGGCTTCGCCCCGCGAGCAACGGCACTCTCTGCCCGCTCCAAAACGAGGAATGCCCCGATGCTCCCCGGCACCATGCCGCCGCCGTTGGCCTGACGTTCGCCGATCGGGCGATAAGCGCCGTGCCACAAGGCATTGCCGATCTCGAGGTTGAGCAGCAGGTCGGCGCGCTCGGCGTTGAGCGCGCCACCGACGAGCACGCGGTCCGTCTGTCCGGCCTCGATGCGCCGGAAGGCATCGCCGAGTGCCGCGAAGCCGGCCGCCTCCTCGCCCTTGAAGGTGCGAGAGCCACCGGTGACGTGGTGAACGATCGAGATGTTCCCCGCCAGCAGATTCGACAGCTCGCCGAGATAGAGCGTGGGGCGCAGCCCGGTACTCAACAACGTGTTGAGATGCTCACTGTGAATGGGGGCTGCGTCCGCAGTTTCCAGCACCTTGGTATCGAAGGCGAGATCGCGCTCCCCGTTGCCGGCGGCGATCGCGAGGTCGGTCGCATCGAGAAGCGCCGGCTCACCGCGGAGTCCGGCGTCGTCGATCGCTAGCCCAGCGGCATAGACGCCGATGCGCTGCCAGCGCTCCATCTGCCTTTGGTCGCTCGCCTTCGCGATCTGCCGCGAAAAATCGATATCTGCCAGTGGATGAATGGCGTATCCGGGGAATCGCGCCTCGTCGGTGACTCGCGGCGGTGCGGCTTGATCGGAGAGTGCGGTACAGTGCGCATCCGTCCCTTCGCCGAGAGAGCTGACGAGCCCGACGCCGACGATCCACACCTCGGAGCGGCGATCCCTCGTCATGTCCCTCCCGTGCCCGCCAGAAGTCCAAGGCGAGCGCCCTCGCGGCGTACGTGGAGCTTCAGGGCCTCGTTGGCGAATGGGACCAGTCGCATCGTCAGCACGGCATCGCTGACGGTCGCTCCGTTGCGATCGACGCGGCACCGCATCACAGCGTAGCCGGACCCGTCGTGTTGGCGCTCCGCATGCACCATGAGCCGGTCGCCCGGCACCACGAACGAGCGGAACTTCGCCTCCTTTGCCCCGACCAGGAACACCATGCGATCGAAATTGCTCAGTGCCAGCAGAAGGTAGCCCGACGCCTGCGCCATCGTCTCGAGCAGCAACACGCCCGGCATCAGCGGATGGCCGGCGAAATGACCCTCGAATACCGGGCTCGCCTCGGGAACGACGGCATGCGCCGTCAACGCGGCGCGGCCGAGATCCATCGCGCCGATGCCATCCAGCATCTGGAAATGCTCGAGGCGCACGCTCGACCAGCCTCAAGCCGCGGCCACTTGCCCGACGAGCCCGTCGATGTGCCTGCACAGGTTCTTGAGAACAAAGAACTCGGCGCCTTCATACTCGCCGCCGCCGACGCGTTGCAGCCAGTCCTCCATCGGCAAGCGGATGCCGAAGGTCTGATCGATCTCAAACGTGATGTCGAGGAAGTTCAGGCTGTCGATCTCCAGATCCTTCATCACGTGGCTGTCGGGAGTGATCCTCTCGATCGGCACGTCTCCCGTCGTGGAGATGATCTCGGCAACCTTCTCGAAAGTCGACGCCATCGCGCGCTCCATGATTCGTAGCCTGAGACCACGCAGCGACTCGCTCCGACCCCCTTCATGCTCGCTTGCAGGCCCTGTTACGCAGCGACGGTCGCAGGCGGATAAAGTGCCGCGTGGTTGCCGCACCTCTTAACAGCGGCCACGCAGGCGGCACTTAACCGCGGTTAAGTGAAGGTCCTCGCGCGGCGGCTATCCCTCGCCGAAGCAACATCAACCTTTCGGTGCAATATGATTAACGACGCCGATCGGCTTCTCGAGCTCCGTGTCGGTCAGAGCGAGAGCTTGAGACGTACGATTACGGCGGAGGATGTCGCCGCGTTCGCCAAGCTCTCGGGCGATTACAATGCCCTGCACCTGGACGACGAGTTCGCCGCCCGGACCGAGTTCGCCGGCCGCGTGGTGCACGGCTTCCTCAACGCCAGCCTATTGTCGACTCTGATCGGGACGCGCCTGCCGGGACGCGGTGCGCTCTATATGTCACAGACCATCGATTTCACACGGCCCGTCTATATCGGCGACACCGTGGAGGCGCGAGCGACCATCGAGCGAATCGACACCCCGACGCGCCTGGTTCATCTGCAGACGGAGATCAGCAAGGTCGATGGAGAGCGGGTGCTGAAGGGCGCCGCGGTCGTGAAGGTGCTCCGGCTCGCCGAGCAGGATCGTGCCGCTCCGTCTCGGGCGGCGCCGCCTGCGCGCGGCCTGCTCTGCGGCCGGACCGCTCTCGTGACCGGCGCCTCGCGGGGCATCGGCCGGGCCGTTGCGCGGCTCTTTGCCAAGGAAGGCGCAACGGTCTGGGCCAATTATCTCCACAGCGCGCGCGCAGCCGAGGAACTGGCGAGCCTTATCGCGGCCGACGGCGGCAGATGCCGCATCGTCCGGGCCGACATTACCGATGCGATGGCCGCGAGCGAGCTGGTCGCACAGGCAACCGCCGAGGCCGGTCTCGACATCCTGGTCAACAACGCCGGCCCGAAAATCACGTCGGCGCCTTTCTCCGATCTCGACTGGAGCGACCTTGCCACGGCCTACGACCAGATCGTCGGCAGCGTGTTCCGCGTCACCAGGGCCGCTCTGCCGGCGCTCGAGCAGAGGCGGGGCACGATCCTCAATATCGCCTCCTCCGCAGCCCTGCAGCGGACCACTCATCATTGGCTCCCCTATGTCGCAGCCAAGAGCGCATTGCTGGCCCTCAGCCGCAACCTCGCCCAGGAGCTCGGGCCGAAGGGGGTGACGGTCAACGCGCTGTCTCCCTCACTCGTCGACACCGACCTTGTCGCCGCCACGCCCGATCGCGTTCGTCAGGGGATGATCTCGCGCACGCCGCTGCGCCGCCTGGCGACGCCGGACGACGTGGCCGGTGCCGCACTGATGCTCGTGTCCGGCCACGCCTCCTACATCACCGGGGCGAACCTTCTCGTCACCGGTGGCGAAACAATGATCTGAGGAGCGCGTGATGTCGTCCGCAGCCAAGCTGGAGTCGCGACACGTGGCGACGGTCCGACTCTCGGAACCGCCGGACCCGGCCCTCGACCCGCTCGTCGAGCAGGTCGTGGCCGCTGCTCCCGCGCTGCTGACAAGCCGGTCGATTCTCGCTGCCATCGATTGGCGCCGGATTCCCGCCGAGCGCGTCGCTGCCATGCTCGACGCGATCGAGCACGTAGGCGACGAGGTGCCCGCCTGGCTCGCCAAGTCGCTGGTGATCGCGGGCCACGGCCTGCCCGCCTATGGCACCCGTCGATTGCCGCCGGAGCTGCGGCTCCTCAACGCACTCAACACCAGCCCGGGCCCGGATCTTTCCGCGAACGACATCCGCACGGCCCTCGCCCACCTCCATGCTCTGGACAACGCCGATCAGACCATCGTCGCTGCGACGGCAGCCGGGCTCGTCCGTGCCGGGCTCCCGCAGGACGCCGTCCGCCTGATGCTGGCCCACGGCCTGGACACGGCAGGTCTTCCGCCGGCGGCGCGGACGGCGCTGCCCGCCATTCTGCAGACGCTCCCGGAGCTCAGTCTGCGTGTGGCCGGCTTCTCGACGACGCACGCTCTCGCGTCCAGCATGCGTCCGGCATTCGCCGCCAATGGCTGGCGGGCCGACATCACCGAGGCGGCCTTCGGTGAGGCGTTCAAGGAGCTGCTCGCTCCGGTCCCCGGCATGAATGCGCTGGTGTTGCTGCTCGACGTCGATGGCCTACTCCCACCCGATTGGCGCATCCCCGCGCACGAAGCCTCGGGCCTGCTGACCCAGCGCGTGGCAACACTCGCCGACGCACTTGCCGCCTTCGACGAGCGCGGCGGCGTGCCGCTTCTCGTCAACACGCTGCCGGCGAGCCCGGCGCCGAGCGTCGGGTTGATCGACCGCACGAGCGAGCGCGGTCTTGCCCGGGCGATCGAGCTCATCAATCGCGCCGTTCTCGACGTCGCCGGCAAGTCGCATCGCATCACCGTCATCGACGCCGAGCTGGCGCTGGCCGACGTCGCCCCGTCGCGCCGGACCGATCCGCGGCTCTGGTACTACGGCCGCTACCCCTACTCGAGCGAAGCTACGCGTGCACTCGCCATCGCTTTCGCACGGACCTGGCGGCTGCGGCGACGCGGCCCCGCCAAAGTGCTGGCACTCGACTTCGACAACACGCTGTGGGGCGGCGTGCTGGGCGACGACGGCATCGAGCGGCTTGCGTGCGGCGAGGATTTCCCTGGCAACGCCTATCGCGCGCTGCAGGAGGAATGCCTGCGCCTCAAGAGCCAGGGCATGCTGCTGGTCGGACTGAGCAAGAACAACCCGGATGCGATGGCCGCATTCGATCGCCACCCGGGAATGGTGCTGCGCGGCAGCGATTTCGCCGCTGTTGCCGTCAACTGGGAGCCGAAGCCGGCCAATATTCGTCGCCTCGCCAACGAGCTCGGCCTCGGTCTCGACAGCTTCGTCTTTCTCGACGACAGCCCTCACGAGCGCGAGGAGATGCGCCGCTCCTGCCCCGAGGTCGCCGTGCCCGAGCTGCCGAGCGACCCGGCGCTCCGTCCGCAGTGGCTGCGCCGCCTGGACGTCACGTGGCCGGTACGACTGACCGAGGAGGACCAGCGGCGGGCGGAGATGTATTCGGCCGAGCAGGCCGCTCGCGCGCTCAAGGCCGGCGCACTTTCGCACGAGGACTATCTCGCGAGCCTCGGCCAGCGCCTGACCGTCTCGCGCATCGGCGGGCAGGCGCTGGCCCGTGCCGCGCAGATGCATCAGCGCACCAATCAGTTCAACCTGACCACCCGCCGGCTGGACGAGACCGCGATCGCCGCCATTGCCTCGGATGCCTCGCGAGGCCTGGCGCTGATCGGGCGGGTGGTCGACAAGTTCGGCGATCACGGACTCGTGGTCGCGGCCACGGTGCTGATCGATGGCCGGGATGCGGTCATCAACACGCTGCTGATGAGTTGTCGCGTCATCGGCCGCGAGATCGAGCGGGCCTTCCTCGGCACCTTGCTGGCAGAGCTCGCGCGACTCCGCGTCGAGCACGTTCGTGGCGACTACATCGCGACCGCACGCAACACGCTCGTCAGTGACCTCTATCCCGCCAACGGTTTCGCACCGCTGGACCGCGCAGACGGTAGCCATTCCTGGATGTTCGAGCTCGATGGACGGCCGCTGCCGCAATCCAGGTTCGTCACCACAATCTTGGAGGACTGAATGGAACTCGCTCTGCAACCTGCCCTGCGCCGCTATCCGGAGATCGCAACGATTTTCGAGACCGTGTTCGATCATCACGGGCCACTGTCGCCCGCGACGACTCCGGATGACGTGGCGCACTGGGATTCGCAGCGCCACATCGCGCTGGTCATCATGATCGAGACGACCTACGGCATTTCCCTGTCGATGGACGAGATGATGGAGATCCGCAGCGTTGCCGACATCGAGACAATCCTGGATCGCCATGGCGTGTGAGGGAGCCAGCGCCCGGCCGCCTACCCTCCACGCATGACCGCCAAGATCACTAGGCCACCGCAGGGCGGGTCCCGTGCCCGTCCGCCTCGAGGGCTCTCCGGCGCCACTGCGCTGCCAGGTTTGGATCGCGTATTGCCAGGAACCGGCGTGCGATCTCCAATGCAATCTCCGGTGCCGCATCGAGAGGCGCGTAGGACCACGTCTCGGTGATATCGCTGCTCTGCGTGAGCGGACGCGTTGCGCCATAGTGCCGAAGCGCGCTGTGGAAGCGCTCGAACTTGCCCGAGCCGCCATTCGGCTCGAAAACCAGCACGGGGCGTCCCGTCACGCAGGCCTCGCTGGTCATGTTCACCGAGTCGGCAGTGACGATCACCGCATCGGCGTGAGCGAGGAAGGACCAGTAGGGATTGGGTCCGCTCCGGGTCCACACCAGACGCCTCGAGGACCGCGATCCCGCGACGGCCGCAGCGAACAACGCACCGCTCGTTCGCTGCGACGGCGTGATCATGAAACTTGCGCCCTGCCGCGCGAGCGCGCCGAGACAGCCGGCCAGCCGATCGAGGCTATGGCTGTCGTATCGATAGGCTCCGTTGGGCCCGCCGAGACACACCGCCACCCGTGGAGACGGAAGCGCCTCCACTTCGCGCACGGTCTCGGCTCGCAACCGGGCCAGATCGGCCGGCCGCATGCGATGCGGCGTGGTGAGCGTGGTGATGACGTTGGCGCCTGTGACCCCATCGTGGAGCGGGCACCAGACGAGGTCGGCGACATCGAACGGCGTGCGCGGATTCTGCAGCAGCACGGTGAAGGTCGCGCCCTCGGAGGCCCGCCGCATGGCTCGCAGATAGGCTATCGTGCGCCGACCCGCGGCCAGCACCAGGTCAGGCCACGGAGGGCTGAACCGCCCGCTAGAGCCGCCGATCCTGTCGAGCGGATCGGCCGGTCCCCAGGGTGCGAGCAGCGCCCACAGCCGTCGTGGCGCGACAGCGTGCACCTCGCTCGCCAATCCCAACGCCTGAGCCAGCCCCGTCACTTTGGAGGCCGTGCCGAGCCGCCCGTCGAACAATGCCCAGGCAGACCTTCCATGAACGGTCTCGAGCACGGAGCTCGTGTCCTGACGCTCGGCGTCGGATGGCAGCATCTTGAACGCTCCGCTTTCAGAACAACGGCGGCGTTCATAATGACGTGATGATCAAGTCGATCCTTGACCTCGGTTAATCGACGAGCACGACGACCGGTATCTAAAGGAGCCGTAGCGAGCGCGACACAGATCGCGCTCCACTCGGCACATTGGCTGTTCTACCCCGAGCGACATGTCAGCGGAGGGGCGCGTGGACCCGTCGGACTGGAGAATCGTTCGATCGACCGCTCTGTTCTCCGCAATGCCGTCCGAGGCGGCGCGAGCACTGATCGGGAATCTGACCGCCCGGGTTTACGAGAAGAGCACGATGCTCTTCCACCAGGGCGAGCCGGCCTCGGCTTTCTATGTCATTCTCGACGGCTGGGTGAAAATCTACCGTACGACGGTCGACGGACTCGAGGTCGTGCTGCACGTCTTCAAGCAAGGCGAGACCTTCGCAGAAGCCGCGATGTTCCTCGGCGGAACCTATCCCGCCAGTGCCGAGACCGTGTCCCCCGCCCGCTTGCTGCGCATCGACGGAGACACGTTCCGCACCAGGATCCACGAGCGACCGGAGCTCGCCATGGCCATGCTGGCATCCGCATCCTATCAGCTGAAGTATCTTGTCGAGCAGATCGAGCAGATTCGCTCCCGCTCTGCGGCGCAGAGAATCGCCCGGTTCGTCGTGCAAATGGCGGCCGGCCGCACCGGCACGACGGTCGTCGAGCTTCCTTTCGAGAAGGCGCTGCTGGCCAACCGTCTCGGCATGAAGCCCGAAAGCTTCTCGCGCGCGCTCGCAAAGCTCAGAACCATCGGCATCACCGTCGAGAAGGACTGCGTGCACGTCGCCGACGTCGAGGCGCTGCGCGCCTTCGCGGAGGTCACCGCGGGGGAGGAGGAGTGAGGATGGCGAGCTGCGCTTCGGGTGCAGATTGGTGACGCGGGGCGTTCACGCGCCGCCGCAGGAGCGCGCGCAACGAGCCACCAAGGCGCCCTCGGCCTGCGGCGGTTGCTCCGATGACGCCTATTGACGCACGTCATGGCACGCGCATCGGCAACGGGGCGAAGTGCTGTCGCCCGGCGAATGGGGCTTCGAAACATGGCGCGGGATGAGCATGTTCGCATAGCTGCGCAGCATATGATCGACCGCTACCGGAACTCGGCATTGGCCGAGGCCGATCAGAGAGTGCAGGAGCTCAGAGCCCGGGGCGAGGAGGACGCCGCTCGCGATTGGCTGGAGATAAGGGACGCGATCGCACGACTGATGGCGATGCCGCCGCCAGACAGGCGGCATTGAGGAACTCACCTCGAATACGCTTCCAGGCAGAGATCCGACGATGGCCTACTCAGCCCCCACATGTACCGAGTGCCCGATCCGCCCCCCGAGTGGGAAGCTCTGGATCGAGCCGAGCTCGAGGCCTTCTCCAGAGGCGCTCAAGCCCGATTGCTGGAGCCGGGCGAGACGCCCTACCTGCAGGGTGACAAGTGCAAGGGCATCTGTTGCGTGCAGGCGGGGCTTGTTGGTGTGCGCCGCATCGATACGTGCGGTCGTTCCGCACTCCTGCGGCTGGCTCATCCCGGCGACATTCTCGGCTATGGCGCGCTGCTGCGGCAGGTCGACCACTCGGAAAGCGCCGAGGCGCTGGCGCCCTCCAAGATCTGCTTTGTCGGCGGCTGAGTTGTCTGCCCGGCGCTGCGGCGAAACGAGCGCTTGCGCAAGGCGTTCCTGATGAGAGCGCTGAGCGAGCTCGATCAGCTCGAAGGCGACTATGCAGATCTGCTGACCAAGACGTTGCGAAGCCGGCTGCTGACCCTGCTGGTTTCCCTACAGCGGCAGGCATCGGCGCGGCGCAACTCGGATCGCTCCTCGTTCGAGCTGCCGTTGCCGAGAAGGGAGCCGGCAGCCTTGCTCGGTGCCACACCGGAATCCGTCTCTCGGATGATCTCGCGACTCAACGCCGAGGGTGCCGTCCGCATTGCCGAGCGCCGTGTCGAGCTCCACGCTC
>JBFMEX010000016.1:0-6857 GCA_040752215.1 Pseudomonadota bacterium
AAGAACGACCGGTGTGCGGTCCTTGCGTATCTCCAGCGCAGCCATGATGCCCTCCGTCGAATCAGCGACCAGAGGGAACCATGGAGGGTGGCCTCTCGTGAACCGCCACCGCGCAACAGGAGTCGATAAAATCATTGGGCGGTATCATTGAGGCGCGACGAGCGTCGCAGGCGTCGCGCCCCCTCGCCCGGCGCGGCAGATCGGTCATGAGACGGGAACGTCGGGTGCCCGCGTGCGCAACCGCCCGGCTCACGCCGAGGTCTTGTCGAGCCCGGTGATGCGATCGATGAGGCCGCCTCGGCGGTGGGGCTTCGGCTCGCCGACGACGGCGGCCGCGGACTCGGCGGGGGCGGCCTCGCCGCTCTTGGCACTCGCGCTGTCGTCGGTGCCACCCTCCAGCGCCTTCAGGAAGCCGCTGACGCGCTTGCCGTCGTCGGCCGCCGCCGGCTCGTCGGCGACCAGCTTCGGCACGGCGACGAGGCGCGGCTCGGCGATGCGCTCGGAGAGCGGCTTGCGCATCGGCTCGACCGTCGCCTTGCGTGCCTGCGCGCTCGCCGGCAGCGTGCCGGCGCCGAGCCGGCGCATCTCGTCGCGAAAATGCGCGGCCTGGCGGGCGAGCCGCTCGTTCGCCGCCGCCACCTCGGCGCGCAAAGTCTGGATCGTGGAGGCTTGGCTGCTCGTCTCGGCCTCGAGTGCGGACAGGCGCGCCTTCATGCTGATCTTGCTGTCCTTGATCGCCTTGTCGTCCTTGTCGGCGCCCTCGTAGGCGGCGAGCGCCGCCTTGAGCCGGGCGATCTCGGCGGCCTGATCCTGCGTGGCGGCCTTGAGCGTGCGCGCCTCACGGTCGAGCGCCTCGTGGCCCGCCTTGCCGGCCTCGGCCGACGACTTGACCGCGCGCAGCGCATCCTCGGCCTCGGCGAGGTCGCTGCGAAGCCGCTTGATCTCCTCCTCGGCGCGGACCGAGGCGCCGGCGAGCCCGCTGCCGCCACTCGCCGCCGCGCGTCCCTCGGTCGCTGCCTCGGCGACCGCTCCGCCCTGCCGCACCAGCAGCCCCTGCAGGCGTGACACGAGGGCCGCCTGCTCGCGCGTCTTGGCGCGCAGTGCCTCGATCTCCGAGCGCAGCGCAACCTCGCCGTCGAAGCGCGGGTCGCCGAGCCCCTCGCGGTTGCGGGCGGCGCGGGTCGTCAGCGCGGCATTCAGTCGATGCAGCTCGTCGCGCTGCTGGGTGTTGATCTGCGTCGCCTCCTCGAGCGCGCGCGAGTGGCTCGACGCGGTCTCCGAGAGCTGGGCGATCTCGCGGTCGCGCTGTGCCAGCATCCGCTTGGCCTCGCCGAGACGCTGCTCGACCTTGGGCAGGCGGTCGGTGATAGTCTGCTCGAGCACGCGGCGCGCATTCTCGTGCTCCTCGAGCGAGGTGCGCAGACGGGCGACCTCGCCCTCGAGGCCGCTGATGGCGGCGTCGCGGCGATTGAGCTCGATGCGCTGGCGGGCGGCGGCGAGCGCGTCCTTCTCGGCGCGCTGCTCGAGCTCGTGGATGTGGACCGCGAATTCGGCGCGCAGACGGTCCTTGTCGGCGCGGATCTCGGTCTCGGTGAGCGGCAGCGAGCGGCGCAGCTCCTCGGTCGCCAGACGGGCGGCACGGTTGCGGTAGAACGGCGCCAGCAGCAGCACCAGCAGGGCCGCCACCAGGAAGCCGAGCGCCACCAGCATCGCCGTGTGGATGGTGATCACCACCAATCTCCCAGTCCGCGCTCCGCCGGCCCGGCCGTTCCCGGCATCACATCCGGCCGCCCCGCGGCCAACCGCCCCGGTGTCCAGCCGAGCCCCGATCGCGAGAACCCTAGCCGGTTCGATCGCGGACGATCAACTGCGGAACGCTCTTTTCCCGTTGCCGGCGCGATTCCGGCCACAGCCGGCTGCGGCCGCCGAGGGCCACCGACGGCCGGTGCTGCGCCGAGACGGGCGCTCAGAACGGGTTCCAGGTCGGCGCACGCGTGTATTTCAGGTAGCCCACGTTGGCGCCGAGCCTGAGGCCGACTCCGGAGCGTATCGGGGCCAGCGTCACGTCGCCGTTCTTCTGGAATTGGATCGACACGCCGCCGACCAGATAGGCCGAGCCCTGCACGCCGCCATAGCGCTCGTAGATGTCGGAGGGATCGCGCAGGTTGTAGACGAGGACCATGGTCTTCGAACCCTCGCCGCCGAAGTCGTAGCCGACCGAAGGCCCCTGCCAGTAGACTTTGTGGGTGCCGGCGTCCTTGGTGTAGAGCGTGCCCTCGCCGTAGCGCAGCCCGGCCACGAACGCGCCGCCGGCATCCTCGCCGAGGATGTAGCCGTTGGGCCGGCCGGCCTTCTGGAAGGCATACTCGACCACGCTGGCGAGGCCCTGGCTGATCGACCCGAAGAAGCCGTGGCCGGCCTGCATGATCTCGCTCTGCGAGAACGAGCCCTGCTGGTCGGCGACCGGCACGTCGGTGCCGGGGCGATAGGTCTCGCGCTCGTAGGGCTCTCCGTAGCCGGCAGAATCGCGCACCGGTGGGCCATTGTTGTAGGTGCTGGAGCTGCCGTAGCCACCCGAGCCGCCGTTGTCGTAACCGCGCGGCGGCGGCCGATAGGCGTCGTCGGCGCGCGCACCATAGTCGGCCGGGGGACGGTAGGCGTCGCTGCCGCGAGCATCGCTCGAGCGATACGCGTCCTCCACTCGCGTGGCGCCGCCCGGGCCATAGGCGTCGTCGCGGGCATAACGCTCGCCGTCCCGCTGCCACGGCAGCGGCTCCTGCGCGTGGAGCGGGCTGCTCACAAGCACCATCGCGGCCAGGGCAAGCCCGGCCGCCTTCCTCCAGTTCAGCGTCGGCATCTGTCGACGTCCCTCGATTGGTCGCCGGTGTGGTGATCGAGAAGTTCGCGACATACTTGTCGGCTTGGTGGCGAGGCGGACTTCTCGATCATCACACTTGCGTCTGATAGGGCACCGGATTCACCAACACTCTACGACCTCCGCCCGGGGATCGAGCGATTGGCCCAGAACACGAGCGAGCGTCGTCGCAGAGGCGAATCGCGCGGCCCCGTTGGCCGTTAGGATTGTGCGACAAGTATTGCCAAAGTGTGGCCGAGCCCGCGGCAGCGGGACCGGCCGCGCCGACCGGCGCCTCAATGCTCGCGCAGATACAGAACCGTCGCGTTGGCGACGTACATCAAAACGAGACCGAGGCTCACCCAGCCCGCAACCTTGAACACCCGCACCTCCGGCCGGTAATGCAGCCCGACCACGCGGCGCCGGTCATGTTGATCGCCGATACGCCGCTCACCGCGTGCGCCGGCGAAACGAGCGAGAGCAGCGGGCCCTCGACGTAGGCGATGTCGTCGATGGCGAGTACGAGCATATTGAACAGGTTGGAGCCGAACAGGTTGCCGAGGGCGAGATCGGCGGCGCGGCTCTTCAATGCGCCAATCGTCGTGGCCGCCTCCGGCAGCGACGTCGCAATCGCCACCAGGGTCGTGCCGACGAACGATTGCCCCCAGCCCATGACCTCGGCCAGCCGGATGGCCACGAACGGCCTTGCGAGCGCCGCCGAGACGACCACCGCCGCGGCGGCAGCGTAGCGACGGATGGCCGAGCGCAACGAGAGCTCACCGGCCGTCTGGAGGCCTGCCTCAAGATTCCTGCCTCGACGCTCCTGGACGAGGACGGCGCCCACGCGACGAGATAGAGAACGAGGATCGCGGGTGTGGAGATGCCTACGTGGCCGAGCGAGAGCAGGGGCGCATCGCGCGCCAGCAGGCTGAATATGACCAAGCCGAGCAAGATGATCGAGAAGCCGGCGGAAAGGATGTGGCCGGCGCCGGCCTTGAGGTAGATCGGGGTCTCGCGATGAAGGAGATCGAGCAGCGCGATCAGCAGCAGATTGAAGACGCAGCTGCCCATGATGTCGCCGAGGGCGATGTCGGGCGCCTTCGCCATCGTCACCGCGGAAAGGCCGGTTACCAACTCCGGCAGCGACGTGACCGTGGCGACCAGGATGAACGCGATCCAGGTGCCTCCAATCCCCGTCCGCCTGGCGATCATGTCGCCATAGCAGGCCAGCAGATAGCCCGCGACGACGATTGTGGCCGAGCCGGCGAGGAACATCGACCAGGCGATCAGCACGGCGCGACTCCAAGCGAAGCTGCCGTGTCAGCGCGCGGGCGGAAGCGGGCCGCGGCCCCAGGCGACGAAGTGCGGGTTGAGGAAACGGGCGCCGGCCTTGCCGTAGACGAGCGGAGCGCCGTCGAGCGTGGTGACGCTGCCCCCGGCGGCGGCGAGCACGGCGTGCGCCGCGGCGGTATCCCACTCGCAGGTCGGGCCGAGTCGGGGATAGAGGTCGCCCTCCCCGGCGGCGATCAGGCAGAATTTGAGCGACGAGCCGATATGCGTCGCACTGGCGACGTCGTAGCGGGCGAGGAACGCCTCGGTCTCCGGCGAGCGGTGCGAGCGGCTGTCCATCACGACGAGTGCGCGCTGATCGGGCACTCGGGTGGCGATAGGTTGCAGGTCACAGGCCGCGAGTGAGGCGGTCCCCCGAGCCGGGTCGAGCCGCGCCTGGTAGGCCGCACCGGTACCGAGCCCCAGGTAGAAGCGATGCGAAGCCGGTGCGTAGACGATGCCGAAAACGGGCTGCCCGCCGGTGACGAGGCCGATATTGATCGTGAACTCCGGCCGGCGGTCGATGAACTCGCGGGTGCCGTCGAGCGGATCGACGAGAAAGAACGTGTCGCCGATCGCCGGGACCTGGCCGGCGGCCACCTCCTCCTCGGCGACCACCGGGACGCTCGGCGCCGCCTCGGCCAGCGCGGCGAGCAGCACCGCTTCGGCGTCACGGTCGGCAGCGGTCACGGGAGAGGCGTCCGCCTTGCGCTCGATCTCGACGGCGCCAACGAAGTAGGCCATCTCGATCCGGCCCGCCTCGACCACCGCCGGCAGCAGCGCCTCGGCCAGCGCCCGTCTCTCCTGCTCGATTGCCATCCGAGTTCCTTCCCTGCACATGGTCACCGGCGGGCCCTGATTCGGGCCGCCGGGCCGAGGCGCCGCCTGCTGGGCTGGATGCCTCCGTGGCGCGGCGGACTCAATCGCCCAACAAAAACAATCGCGGACTCGGAACGCACGCGGCAGCCTTTGCATCCGGTCGAGGCCGCGTGTATCAAAGCAGACCAGATATTTGCAAGCGGCCCCTGTAGGCTCGCGTGGATGCCGGGAAGGCATCGAGCCGCCGCACGCTCGCCCGCCGAGCGCCTCGCATGACGAGCTACAAGGGGATCTCGATGGAGAATCGCGCGCAACCGACCGATCTAGAGCTCGCAGCACTCATCTCGAGCAAGATCTGTCACGACGTCATCGGCCCGGTCGGCGCCATCTACAACGGCCTCGAGATACTCGACGAGGACGACGACATCGAGGCCAAGACGTATGCGCTCGACGTGATCCGCAATGTCACCGAGCAGGCTTCCGCGCGGCTGCAGTTCGCCCGCTTTGCGTTCGGCGCCGCGGGATCGGCCGGATCGCTGATCGACCTCTCCACGGCCGAGCAGATCTCGCGCGGCTTCATCGGCCACGGCAAGCACCGGCTCGGCTGGACCGGCCTCGCCGGACACATGGTCAAGGACAAGGTCAAGCTGCTGCTCAATCTCGTCGCCAGCGCGATCACGGCACTGCCGCGCGGGGGCGACATCGAGGTGCTGATGGGCGGGACGGTGGAGGCGCCGAGCTTCCTGATCCGCTGCCGCGGCACCGGCGCACGGCCACCGCAGTACTTGACCGACTTCGTCGCCGGCAAGCACCCGCCCCAGCTCGACGCGATGACCATCCAGGCCTACTACACTTGGCGCCTCGCCAGCTCGGCCGGGATGAGGCTCGAGATCCTCAAGGACGGCACCGACATCTTGTTGTCCGCGAAGCCGGCCTGAGGGCTGGCCGGGCCGGGGCGGGCCGGGCGTCAACGGCCGCTTAACCAAGATCATCGAGACTGCTCCGATCTTTGCGGCGCACTCTGCGCCGTGCGTTCGCTGTACGAGGAGCGTTTCATGAACCGTTGCCTGATCGTCGACGACTCTCATGTCATCCGCAAGGTGGCGCGCGCCATTCTCGAGGGGCTGCGCTTCGAGGTCGCCGAGGCGGAAAGCGGCGAGGAGGCGCTGAAGCACTGTGACGCGCGGATGCCCGACCTGATCATACTCGACTGGCACATGCCCGGCATGTGCACGATCGAGTTCCTGACCGCACTGCGCACGCGTCTTTCCGGTCGGCGCCCGAGGATCCTCTACCTCACCACCGAGCTCGACATCGCCGGCATCTCCCGCGCGATCACGTCGGGGGCCGACGACTATCTTATGAAGCCGTTCAACCGGCAGATGGTCGAGGCCAAGCTGACCGAAGTCCACTCGGCCGCCTGAGCCCGACACTCTCCACAGTCCCGACGACCGGCCGCGCGTGTCCGATGGCGAACCGGGCGCGCGGCTGCTAATCCTCCCGCCGAGACCACGATTGGCGGGTGAGGGGCCGTGCTGCGCGTCGAGCATTTGCGAATTGGCGGGTTACCGCCGCTGTCGTTCTCAGTCCAGAGCGGTGAATGCCTCGCGGTCGAGGGCCCGTCCGGTTCCGGCAAGACGCGGCTCTTGCGCGCCATCGCCGATCTCGACCCGGCGGACGGCCACATCCTGCTCGACGGGCTCGCGCGCGAGGAGGCGCCGGCGACCGAGTGGCGCCGCCTCGTGCGCTACGCCGCCGCCGAGCCGGCATGGTGGACCGAGACCCCACGCGGGGCTCTGCCGCCGGGGTTCTGCGAAAGCGAGCGATTCTCCCGTCTCTGCCATGCGCTCGGCCT
>JBFMEX010000017.1:0-6653 GCA_040752215.1 Pseudomonadota bacterium
CGGCCGGCCACGCCTGCGCGCGAGCGACTCCGGCCCGACGAAGGGCACGGCCGCAGGAATGGCGGCGACGGCGGCGGAGACGATCGGCTTGGGCATCGGCGTCCTGGAGGGCAGCGGCGGGCGCGCACACCCTCTCAGATGAGGCACAGCTCGGCAAGCGCCCGGCGCAGGCCAGGCGGCATGCCGGCGGCGGCGCCGGCCTGGGCGCCGGTGAGGTCGGCCGGGGCGTCGGCGGCGGCGAGATAGCGCCAGCCTTGGAAGGGGCGCCGCGGCGTCGGTCTAACCGGTATCAGCTCGGGATCGAGCACCAGAAGGCAGCAGGCGCTGCCGTCTTGCTTGACTCCCTCGTCGAGGCCGACCAGCCGCTGGCGAACCTGGATGGCGCCCTTGATAACCCAGTAGAGCGATCCGCCGCCGATGATCTCGTCGCGCCGTCTCGGGGTTTGGAACGTGGTGTGGACGAGGCGCGCCGGCTTGCCGGCCCGGCGCTGCTCGGCGAGGCGGTCCTGCTGCCAGCCGGCAAGGTCCTCGATCGAGGTTGCGCCGACGCAGAGTTTGACGAGGTGGATGCTCATGCAGGGCCTCTCCCGGCGTCGCAGGCGTCGCCGCGACGCAAGCCGAATGTCACCCCCGCACCCGCGTCCCGCAAGAGCGTTGTCCACAGGTTGTGGCTTCGGCAGCGGCGGCGAGCCCCTGCCGGCGTCTCAATTGCTGGTGATCGGCGAGATGAAGTCGACGGCGCGGGCGACGGCGCCGCAGACTCGCCAGATGCAGCCCGTCGACAGCGTCAGCTCCTTGCTCGCCCCGAGCGGCCCGAGCTGGAGAATGTAGCCGTTCGCCGTCACGTTGAGGCCGAGGCTCGCCTCACGCGAGACGATCTGGCTCGACTGGGCGCGGTAGACGGTCTCGACGAGGCGCTTGGCGAACTGGCGCGCGTCCTCCGCATTCAGCTCGAACAGCTCGGGGCTGGCACGACTCTCGTTGAAGGCATAGACCGCCTCGAAGCGGATCTTGTGCGGCTTGTAAACGAGGATCTGCAGCTGGGTGACGAGCTTGGTCTCCGGAAACAGGAAGGCGCGCTCGTCCAGCTCGACCTTGATCACCGCGTCCGGCGCGTTGCGCTGGGGCTGTGGCATGGATTTGAGGTCGTGGAGGGCCATTCTTCGCGCTTCCTTCGGACAAGGTTTCTCGTTCGTTTATACCGCGGGCGTCATCTGCAAGGAAGCGGCGCGGGCAGCATGTCCCGTCGCCTCCGGTGGCACGAGGAGTGCCCAAGATCGGGAGGCCATGAAACGCCTCGTCGACGTCTGCCGGGTGTGCCCGCTCGACCTTCACGGTTCATTGAGCACGTCGTGGTCTGTCGCTTGAGTTGGCTGCAACTTGAGGCAAAGTCTCGTCTGCAGCGGCGTGAGGGGCGCACGGTGGCAGGCATGGCAAGACTTCGCAATTGGGTGGCGCGGCTCGCTTGCGCCGAGTGCGGCACGGTTGCGCCGATGCTTGGCATCCTGGCCATTCCGCTGTGCCTGTTCATCGGCTTGGCTGTCGATCACAGCCGGGCGCTGACGCTCAAGGCACGCACGCTCGAGGCGCTCGATGCAGCGGCGCTGGCCGCGGCGCGCGCGATGCAGGCTTCGGGAGCCTCCGACGAGGAGGTCATCGCGGTCGCCAATCGCTATTTCGAGGAGCGCATGGCGCGGCTCTCGAGCTGGGCGGTGGCCATCGACCCGCTCGCGGTGACGATCGATCGTAACAACGACACCGTCTCGCTCGCCGCTTCGGGCAAGGTCGATACCTACTTCGCGCGGCTCGCCCACGTCGACCAGCTTTCGGTGGCGACGACCTCGGCGGCGGTGTTCGGCATCAAGGAGATCGAGGTCGGTCTGATGCTCGACGTCAGCGGCTCGATGAATGACTTCGGCAAGATCGACGACCTCAAGGACGCGGCCAAGGAGTTTGTCGATATCCTGATGCCGGGAACGCCGGATGCGCCAAAGGCCCGTGTCGGCCTTGCACCCTACTCGTCGGCGGTCAACGCCGGCGAGTACTCGGTGAAGGCCAAGGGAAGCTCGGGCAAGAACGCCTGCGTCAGCGAGCGCAAGGGCGCCGATGCCTTCACCGACGCCTCGCCATTGAGTGGCCAACCGTTCGGCAGCAAGCCGACGAGCTGTCCGGCGGCAACCGTGCTGGCGCTGACCGACGACAAGGAGAAGATCGTCGACAAGATCAGGTCCTACAGCCCCGGAGGCTCGACCGCCGGCCACCTCGGCATTGGCTGGGCGTGGTATCTCGTGTCGCCGAGGTGGAACGACTTCTGGTCGGCCGAAAGCGCGCCCGGCCCCTACGACGACAAGAAGGTGCTGAAGGCCGTCGTGTTGATGACCGACGGCATGTTCAACAAGGAGTACGAGCTCGCCGACAACGGCACCTCGGCCGAGCAGGCCAGGGAGCTCTGCGAGAGCATCAAGAGCGAGAAGGTGGTGGTGTTCTCGGTCGCCCTGCAGGCGCCGCCGGAGGTGCTGCCGGTGTTGAAGGGCTGCGCGTCGAGCGCGACCTACTTCTTCGACGTGTCGAGCGGGACCGAGCTCTCCGAGGCCTACGCGGTGATCGCCCGCAAGCTGACCGAGTTGCGCCTGACGAAGTGAGCACGGCAACTCGTCCACCGCGGCGTGCGAGGCGGCACTTGAACGCGCTGGCCTCTCCGGGATGATGGCGTGGCCCTCAATCCGCCGGGATTCGCCGCCACCTGGGGGCTCGACATCGGGTTCCTGCCACATGCGCCTCGCGAGCCTCATCGTTGCCGGCCTCGTCCTCGCCCCGCTCGCCGGTTGTGCCGGATCGGGCCCCGAGCCGATCACGACGGCAACCGCCGAGCCGGCCAAGACCGCCAAGACGGCCGCCGGCGGTGCGGCGCTGAGCGAGGAGGAGCTCAAGCTCGACTGCGCCAAACTGACCGGGCGCATGCAGGTGCGCCTGCTGCAGCTGCGCGGCTACAACGAGCGCAACACGTCGTCGGCGATCGGGCGAACGATGCAGCTGGTCGCCAAGCCGGTGTTCGGAGGATCCAGCGCCGGTGCCGATCCCGACGGCCGCTATGCCGACGACGTCGCCAGGCTCAGGGCCTACAACGCGCGCCTCGCCGAGCTCGGGTGCGCGACCTACGACCTCGACAAGGAGCTGGCGGCGAAGCCGAGCGACCCGACGCCGGCGCCGGTGCCGCTGGCGAAGAAGAAGTAGCGGGCCTCACCCTGCGGGTCCCGGCAGGAGGGCGTCGGTACGCCCCATCAGCCAGTAGGCGAGGAGCCCGATCCACTCGCGCGCGGCGAGGTCGAGCCGCTCGTGGCCGGCGGGCACGCGGTCGAACAGGCGCCAGATGTCGCCGGCGTCACGGGTGCGATAGTCGACCGGGTACGGCACCACCTCGAAGCCCGCGACGCGGAACACGCCGACCGAGCGCGGCATGTGGTAGGCGGAGGTGACCAGCAGCCAGCGCTCACCGGCCTTTGGTGCCACGAGATCGCGGGTGAAGAGTGCGTTCTCGAGCGTGTTGCGCGAGCGCTGCTCGAGCACGATGCGCGTTGGCGCGATGCCGAGATCCGTGATCAGCCTGCCGACCGGGCCGCCGGCCACGACGCCCGCCGGCCACAGGCGTCCGACACCGCCGGTGAAGACGATGCGGGCCTCCGGTCGCTTAAGGGCGAGGCGGATACCTTCCGTCAAGCGCTCGGCGGCCTCGTTGACAGTGAGGCCGGGGCGGCCGGAGCTGACCCAGCCGTCCTCGAAGCCGCCAAGGATGACGATGCCGGCAAGCGGGCCGGCGATGGCGTCGGAGGCGGGAGCATCGGCGAAGCGCTGCTCGAGCGGCAGCAGCAGGGCGTTGCCGAGCGGGACCAAGCCGACCAGCACGTAGAGGGCGAGCGCCGCGGCGGCGAGCCCGAGGCCGCGCCCCCTGCTCGCCTCCCTCCACGCCACTGCGAGACCGACTCCGATCGCGATCAGCATCAGGTGTGAGGGCTGGAGCAGGAAGCCGGCAATCTTGGATAAGGCATGCAGCATGGGGTGCCGATCGGGATGGGGAGGCGACCATGAGAGCCGAAAGCGGCAGGCCTGCGATCCTGCCCCCCTCAGTCGAGGCGCTCGATCGCCACCGCGGTCGCCTCGCCGCCGCCGATGCACACCGCCGCGACGCCGCGCGCAGCGCCTCGCCGCCGCATCGCCGCCAGCAGCGTGACGACGATGCGCGCGCCAGAGGCGCCGATCGGATGGCCGAGCGCGCAGGCGCCACCGTGGACGTTGACCTTGTCGTGCTCGAGGCCAAGATCGCGCATGGCGGCAATGGCAACCACCGCGAATGCCTCGTTGATCTCGAAGAGGTCCACCTCTCGGGCCGTCCAGCCGGCGGCGGCGAGCACCTTTCTCACGGCCGGTGCCGGTGCGGTCGTGTACCAGGCCGGTTCCTGGGCATGGGTGGCGGTGGCGACCACACGGGCGAGCGGGCGGAGGGAGCGCCGGCGGGCCTCCGCCTCGCGCATCACGACCAGCGCGGCGGCGCCGTCCGAGATCGAGCTGGCGTTGGCGGCGGTGATGGTTCCGTCGGGGCGGAAGGCGGGCTTCAGCGTCGGGATGCGGGCGACATCGGCGGTGAACGGCTGCTCGTCGCGAGTGATGCGTAGCGTGCCCTTGCGGCTCTCGGCGACGATCGGCACGATCTCCTCGGCGAACGAGCCATCCTCGCTGGCGCGCCGGGCGCGCCTCAGGCTTTCGACGGCAAAGGCGTCCTGCTCGGCGCGCGACAGCTGGTAGTGTCGAGCCGTCTCCTCGGCGAACTGCCCCATCAGCGTGCCCTTGTCGTATGCGTCCTCGAGCCCGTCGAGCAGCATGTGGTCTTTGACCTCGCCATGGCCGAGACGGGCGCCAGAGCGCATTCGGGGCAAGAGGTAGGGCGCGTTGGTCATGCTCTCCATACCGCCGGCGACGATGATGTGGTTGGGTCGCGCCTGAAGCGCATCGGCGGCCTGGATGAGCGTCTGCATTCCCGAGCCGCACATCTTGTTGACGGTAGTCGCCGGCACGGAGGGGGGGAGCCCGGCGAGGATGGCAGCCTGGCGGGCGGGGGCCTGACCGAGTCCGGCGGTCAAAATGCACCCCATCAGCGTCTCGCCGATCGCCTCGGCCGGCAGCCCGGCGCGCTCGACCGCGGCGCGGATCGCGTGGCCGCCGATCTCGGGCGCGGAGAAGCTGGCCAGCGCGCCCTGCAGGGCGCCGATCGGCGTGCGCGCGATGCCGACGATCACCACTCCGTCCCGGGCTTGCTTTCTCGTCGCCATACCTGTCCGCCTTGCCGCCCGCCATCGAGACCCGCGCCCGTGGTGGCGAGTTTGCGGTCGGCGGGCGGCGGTGAGAAGTCAAATTGTCGGTAGCAGGCAGTGGGCAGTGGGCGCCGACGGACCAGGCGGATGTTCATCAATCGCTGCCAACCCTCGCCAAGGGTCTTTACAGGGGGCGCGGATTGCCCCATATCCGCGCTCGTGTGTAGTGGCGGTCTCTGCCGGTGAGCAGCGCCCTCTGGTCCAACTCGACTGGTGGAGGTCCCATGAGATGGAACGTTACCCGTCTGCGCTCTCGCTGATCGAGACCAAGCGCCCCGAGCTTCCCGTCCTCGCCGCCCGTCCCCACGCCGCCGGCCGCGCCGCGCGCTGGTTCGTGGCCAATTTCCCGGGCGAGGTCGCCTACGCCTACAAGGCCAACAGCTCGCCGTTCCTGCTCGGCGCCCTCTATGGAGCAGGGGTGACGCAGTTCGACGTCGCCTCGGTGCCGGAGCTGGTCGACGCGGCGACGATCCCGGGCGTCAGGCTGCACTTCATGCACCCGGTCAAGTCGCGCACCGCCATCCGCCGCGCCTACCACGAGTTCGGCGTGCGCTGCTTCGCGCTCGACACCGAGGAGGAGCTGGCCAAGATCGTCGAGGAGACGAGCGGGCCGGCGGGGCCGGCGCGCGACCTCGAGCTGTTCGTGCGCATCGCGGTGCCGGCCAAGAACAGCCGCATTCCGCTGGAGCGCAAGTTCGGCATCTCGGGCCTGAAGGCGCAGCGGCTGCTCGTCAGGGCACGTCAGGTGGCCGACGAGCTCGGCATCACCTTTCATGTCGGCTCGCAGACGACGACGCCGGACGCCTTCATGACGGCATTCGCCGAGGCGAAGAAGCTGATCGTCAAGGCCGGCGTGGTGGTCGATGCGATCGACGTCGGCGGCGGCTTCCCCTCGCGCTACACCGACAGCGAGCCGGTGCCGCTGCGGCACTTCATCGACACCATCGAGGCCGGCATGGAGACGCTGCCGGTGACCGAGAATTGCCGGCTGATCTGCGAGCCCGGCCGGGCGCTGGTCGCCGAGGCCGAGAGCCTGATCGTGCGCGTCGATGCCCGCCGCGGCAACGAGCTGTTCATCAACGACGGCGGCTACGGCGCGCTGTTCGACGCCGCGCACCTCGACTTCGTGTTCCCGGTCAAGCTGCTCCGATCCGGCACCGATGGCGAGCCGCTGGTCGCTTGCGAGATGTGGGGCCCGACCTGCGACTCGATGGACCGGATGAAGGGGCCGTTCCTGCTGCCGGCCTCGGTGCGCGAGGGCGACTACATCGAGATCGGCAATGTCGG
>JBFMEX010000018.1:0-21916 GCA_040752215.1 Pseudomonadota bacterium
CGAGGCGATCCGGCTCTCGGTCTCGCGCGCGGCACGCTCCAGCGCCGTCATCGCCTCGCGGGCACGCGCCAATGCCGACTGCTGCTCCCGCCACTGCTGGCGCAGGTGGCGTTCCTTGGCTTCCGCCTCGGCGAGCGCCTCCTGTGCGGCGCCCTCGGCGTCACCCAGCAGATCCGCCGTCTCGCGGGCCTCGGCCTCCTCGTACTCGATGACCGCCAGCCGGTTGCGCTCGGCGAGGCGCTGCGCGGCGACCGTCGTCACCTCGGAGGCGGCGACGAACCCGTCCCAGCGCCACAGGTCGCCCTCGCGGCTGACGAGGCGCTGGCCGGGCGCGAGCCGCGCCTGCAGGCGCATGCCGAGCTCGCGCGGCACGACACCGATCTGCTTCAGCCGACGGCGCAACTCGGGCGGCGAATCGACATGGCTCGCCAGCAGCTCCGCCTCCGCCGGCAGCCGCGCGTCGTCGCTCGGCGCATCGAGCATGCGCCAGTGCACCGGGCCGTTCTCGCCTGCCGGCGCGTCGAGGTCGTCGCCGAGTGCAGCGGCGAGCGCCGCCTCGTACCCGGGCGCCACGCGCAGCTGGTCGACGATCGCTGGCACGTCGCTCTCGCGCGGCGGCACCAGGAGCTTGGCCAGCGTCTCGCGCTCGGTGGCGATCGCACTGACGGCGAGCCGTGCCTTGGCCGCCTCCTGCCGCTTCGCCTCGACGATCTCGGCGCGCTCGCGCACCAGATCCTCGGCCGCCGCCGCCTCGCCCTCGATCTCGGCGATCTCGCGCACCAGCCGCTGGCCGGTCTCCGTCGTCTCGACGAGCTTGCTCGCGTCGGGCGCGCGCGCGGCGATCTCGCGCCCCTGCGCCTCGAGCGCGGCGAGCCGGCGCTCGATCCTGGTCGTCGCCTCGGCCCGCTCGAGTCGCGCGCCTTCGAGACTGCGCCGCCTGGCGCGCGCCTCGGCCATCCGATGCGTCACCTCCGACAGCGCCTGCTCGGCAGCCTTCAACTCGCCTTCCGCCGCCGCCAGGGCCTGCCGGGCCTCCGCTGCCGCCGCCCCGGAGCGCCCCTCGGCCTCGTCAAGCCCGGTGATCTCGGCGTCGAGGCGGGCGATGATCTCGCGCGCCTCGGCGACGAAGCTCTCCTCCCGCGCCATATCGCGCGACAGCTGCTCGATGCGAGCGATGAGCTCCCGCTGCCGGTTGGCGGCGCGCTCCGCCTCGCGCTCGAACGTCTCGCTCTCGATCCTGAGCCGTCCGACCAGCGCGCCACGCTTGGCCTCGATCTCGCGCAGCGGCGGCATCGCCTCGGCCAGCTCGGCCTCGTCGGTGATCGCCTTGGCCTCGGCCTGCGTCGCCAGCGCGAGCCTTGACAGCTCCTCGGCGAGGCTCGCCTCCCCGGCCTCGACGTCGCCTTGCGCCGCCGACCACGCGAGGTGGAAATAGAGCGCCTCTTGGCGCCGGATCTCCTCCGACACCTCCTTGTAGCGCCGTGCCGCGCGCGCCTGCCGCTTCAAGCTCTCGATCTGGCCGTTGAGCCCGCCGAGCACGTCGTTCAAGCGCGCCAGATTGCCCTCTGCCGCCTTGAGCCGAAGCTCGGCCTCGTGGCGGCGGCTGTGCAGGCCGGCGATGCCCGCCGCGTCCTCGAGCACGCGCCGGCGCGCCTCCGGTTTGGCGTTGACGATCTCGCCGATCTGGCCCTGACGCACCAGCGCCGGCGAGCGCGCACCCGTCGCCGCATCCTCGAACAGGATCTTGATGTCGCGGGCGCGGGCCTCCTTGCCGTTGATGCGGTAGGCGGAGCCGGCCTCGCGCTCGATGCGCCGCGTGATCTCGATCGTGTCGTCGCCATTCCATTCGGCGGGCGCCAGCCGGGCCGTGTTGTCCAGGAAGATCGTCACCTCGGCGGTATTGCGCTGCGGACGCGTGGTCGTGCCGGAGAAGATCACGTCGTCCATCGCCGCCGCGCGCATGGACTTGTGCGAGGTCTCGCCCATCACCCAGCGCAGCGCCTCGAGCAGGTTGGACTTGCCGCAGCCATTCGGGCCGACGACGCCGGTCAGCCCGCGCTCGATGATGAGCTCGGTCGGCTCGACGAACGATTTGAAGCCCAGAAGTCTGAGCCGGCTGATCTTCATTGGTCAGGTATCGCGTCCATTAGCTCGTCAGCAGGGCGTACTTCCAGTCAGGAAGCGACACTCTTGCCCGATTCCGCGGTTCCGGGCACCCCAACAGCCGAAGTTGCAGTGGATTGCTTTCAACCAATGATGGCAGCCTCTTCCAGGTGACGAAGTGCCTCGATTGCCGACAGGCAGGCTTTACGAGTATCGAACGACTCCGCCGAGGTGGCCAATGTCCGCCCATTCGCGCCTGTCAATCGCCACCTCCACTTTGCTGCGGCATCCTTGAAGACCTCAAATGTCGGAACGGATGGACGCCCCCCAAAGGCCTTCCTCTTTGCAGTCTCGGGCACGAGACAACGCTCGTCGAAGTCGCGCATTTCCGCGTCGCTCACAACGCCGATCTTATTTAATGCGGCTGCCGCTTCGTGGGCAGCTTCGAAGGCATCGCTTTTATATCTTTTCGGCATGGCTCATCTCAACTCCGAGAGATCTCCATTGACGACTAGCTGCTCGATGCTGGCATCGCTCGCCATGAGATAACGATGGGCGACTTCCTTGAGCATCTCGAGCTCGTCAGATTGCAGGTTGTCACGCTCGCTCTTTGCGAACCCGAACATGAACAAGCTGCGCTGGCCGCTCCGGTAGGCGATGATTATCCGGTACCCGGCAGAGCGGCCCCGGCCCGAACGTGCGACGCGCTGCTTGATCAGTCCACCCCCGAGATCGGCGTCGATCAAGCCGCGGCTGGCTCGAGCCACGGCATCCTTGAGTAGAGCGTCGCCAATCCCCTCTCTTCGGGCAAAGCGTGCAAACCATTTGGTGAGATAGATGCGCATCCGGAAGTCTCGGGTCAAGCGGTCGGGGCGCCTTCGCTTGCCGCGCGAATCCTTACATGTTCGGACTTGGTGAGCTGGAAACGGGGGTCAGCGAGAGGTGGCTGTCGCTTGTCCGTTCCCGACCGCGCCCGCCAACTGGCCGGTCTCGACGAACTCGCGGATCTCCTTCATCGTCACCGTGCTCTTCACGAGCCTGTTGCCGAAGAAGAAATTCGGAGTGCCGATCACGCCGAGCTTGCGCCCGCGCTCCTTGACCCACTTCAACCCGTCAATCATGCCCCGATTCTCAAGGCATGCGTCGAATTGAGCCCTCGTCATCCCCACCTGTTGCGCGATCTTGAAGATGGCATCGAGCCGCACCTCCTGCGACACCCAGGAGGGCTGCTGGGAGAGGAACTTCCCGTAGAGGTCGAAATACTTGTCCGGCGGGGCACAACGCAGCGCGATGGTCGCGTTGCCGGACGACTGGCCGATCGGGAACTCGCGCAGGATGAAGTGCACTTTGCCGGTGTCGATGTAGGTCCGCTTGAATTCCGGGAACACCTCGAGGTGAAACCGGCGGCAGTGCGGGCAGGTCAGCGAGGCGTACTCGACGATGGTGACCGGGGCATCCGCCCGGCCAAGCGTCATCTCTGGCAGTGGCCCGGCCTGCATCACCTCGGCCAGCGACGGGTTCCGGATCACCTCGCGGGCGCCGGGCGCCCCGGTCTCCTCGCCGCTAGCGGTCGTGCCGGTCACCCCCGCCGCCCCGGCCGCGGTCAGCGTCACCCCCTCGCTCGCGCACCCCGCCAGGGCCGAGGACAGGAGCGCAAACGCCGCCAGGACCGCCCGCCCTCGACATCGTACGACGCACCGTTCCCCTCCCCCTTGCGGGGACGGGTTAGGGAGACTCCCGGCGGCGGTGGCGGAGGCATCCCGACGGCGGCCGTTCCGCCATCCCCCCCTCCTCGCCTCCCCCACCAGGGGGGAGGGTCGTGCTGCGGAAAGCGGCAGGCGGACACCCGTTCCGCTTGTGGGCAGCGGCTCGATTGAATGCCGGGGGATGCGGCGGGACGCATCCCGGCAGGTTCGGCCGATCTCCGGCCCACCTCGCCTCATACCGTTGTGGTGCCCTCGTGCCACGCCGGCACAGACCTCAGCTCTTGGCCAGCAGCGGCTCGATCAGCGCTTCGAGCGCCTCCAGCGTCGGCGCCGGCGCGCGTTTGCCGTTGACGAAGAACGTCGGCGTCGAGTTGACGCCGAATACGTCCGAGGCGCGCGTCCGGACCGCCGTCAGCTGGTCGAGCAGCTTCTGGTCGGTCAAGCACTTGTCGAACGATTCCTGAGTGAAGCCGGCCTGCTTGGCAATCTCGAACAGCTTCGGCAGCGGGCTGCCCTTTGCGTAGGCCCACTCCGCCTGCGTCTGGAAGAACGACTCGATCAGCGGGTACGTCTTGTCGCCGCCCGCGCCGCGCGCCAGCATCGACGCCGCAGCGGCGAGATTGTCGAGCGGGAACTCGCGCATGACGAACCGCACCTTGCCGCTGTCGATGTACTTTTTCTTGAGCTCCGGGAACACCTTGTTGTGGAAGTTGGCGCAGTGGCCGCAGGTCATCGAGGCGTACTCGACTACCACCACCTTGGCGTCCGCCGGCCCGAGCGCGAGGTCGGGCAAGTCGCCCGCCTTCATCAGCTCCTCGACCGGCACCTCGGCCGGCCCCCTTGCCTTCTGCGCCAGCGCCTCGAGCGGCAGCAGGCTGCCGACGGCCGCCACGAGCGCGACCGAGGCGGCGCCGGCGAGCAGGGCGCGCCGGGTCTGGCTGAGGGGAAGGCGGTCGGACGTCTCTGCCACGGAACGTGCTCCTGTGCTGGCTCGGCCGGATGGCTGGCCCACGACCGGCGCGTCGGAATTCCTCCGGCGCGCTTAGCACGCGCCTGCCGTTGCATTAAGGCAAATCCGCGCTGAATGCCAACTGAATGGCGATCGGCGCTCTCCCTATAGAACGAATGGGAGAGGGGATGCGGATTGCCATTTGCGATTGCCCCCGCTTCCGCGCCGGGTAGATCACCCCGCCCCGCGACCGTCAAGCGGCGGGGCCAGACGGCGGCCGTCCATCCCCAGCAACGGCCCCGGCGAGCACGCGGGGTGGACGCATTGACACCCCGGCGGTGCGCGGGCAGACAGCGCGGAGCAGCGGAGGTCGGGGATGCTCGAGGCCAACGTGTGGACCGTGTTCCTCGCGGCGCTGGCGACGGCGATCGCGACCGGTCTCGGCGCGCTGCCGTTCCTGCTCGTCAGAAACGTCAGCAATTTCGCCGTGTCGATGGCCAACGCAGTTGCCGGCGGGCTGATGTTCGCAGCCAGCCACAGCCTGGTCGCCGAAGGCATGGCGATGGGCCCGACGCGCGTCCTCGTCGGCATGCTGGTCGGGGTCGCCGGCATCCTGTGGGGCCAGCGCCTCGCGCGTGACGGTCATCAATTCGACATCGGGCAGCTCAATGGGCTCGACGCGCGCAAGGCGTTCCTGATCGTCGCCGTGATGACCGCACACTCGTTCGCCGAGGGGGTCGGCGTCGGCGTGTCGTTCGGCGGCTCCGGCGAACTGGCGGTCTTCATCACCGCGGCGATCGCGGTCCACAACATCCCGGAAGGACTTGCGATCGCGCTGGTGCTCGTGCCGCGCGGGGCGAGCGTGGCGATGGCGGCGCTTTGGAGCGTCTTCTCCAGCCTGCCACAGCCGCTGATGGCGGTTCCATCCTACGTGTTCGTGGAAGCCTTCCAGCCGTTCCTTCCGGTCGGGTTCGGCATCGCTGCGGGAGCGATGATCTGGATGGTCTTCGCCGAGCTCATACCAGATGCGAACAGGCACGCTTCCTCGGGCGCCGTCGGCACCGCGGTCACGCTCGCCTTCGCCGCCATGCTGGCGTTCCAGTATCTGCTGCTCAAGTGACCGGAGCCCGGCCAGCCAGCGCGCGCAAGACCTCGTCGACGTGCTCCAGAACCCAGAAATGGCCCGCGCCCTCCAGCTTGAACAGGGTGGACGCAGGAATACGGTCCGCGAGTGCGAAGGCGACCGCCCTCGGCACGATGCGGTCGGCGGTGCCCTGCCACACCAACGTCGGCGCAGAGATCGTGCCGAGATCGACGCCCCACGGCCGGCCGAAGATCTCGAGGTCCCGCGCGCCGGCCTCGGCGCCCTGGCGCAACGCGTCGCGCGTCATGGCAATCAGAAACGCGCCGGCGTCCGGGTCCGACAGTATGCGGCGGTCGTCGCCGCCGGCGAGGCGCGCGAACCAGCGGCCCGTCGCCTCCGGCGCACGGTGGAATGCAACGGCGGCGGCCGCCGCGGCGAAACGCAACAGCCGGCGGTGGCGCGGCAGATGCAGAAAGAAGCGGCGTTGCGGGAGGGCGATTGGCACAGCGCTGGCGAGATCGGCGACCGGGCCCATCGGCGACACCAGCGCCAGCGCGGTGACGCGCGTGCCGAGCCGGGCGGCGAGTGCGCAGGCGCACGGGGCACCGCCGGAGATGGCCCAAATCGCGAGCCGCTCGAGACCGAGCGCATCGACGAGCCGGTGCAGCGCCTCGGCACGCGCAGTGAGCGTCGAATCGCCATCGAGCGGCGTCGCGCCGTAGCCCTCGCGGTCGGGAGCGAAAATCGACAGGCCGAGCGCGGCGGCGGGAGCGTCCGCCGGTGCATACATCAGGTGCGAGGCCGGCGCGCCGTGCAGCGCCAACACCGGCAATCCGCCGCGCGCGCCGTAATCGTAGACCGCGTAGAATCGCCCGCCGCCGAGGTCGACACGCCGACCGGGCTTGCGCTGCGCCTCGCGCCAATCGCGCATGCCATTCTCCCGAAACGCGAAGGGCGCCGATCGGCGCCCCCGCAATGCTCCCGATCACGCTCGCAGCTAAGCCGCGTCGGACTGTGCCTCGCGGGCCTGCTGCGGCTTGGCGACGATCTGCAGCCGCTCGACCGCCGCGGAAAGGATCTGGCCCAGCATCTCCGAGTAGCGCATCCCGTTGAAGCCGGCCATCAGATTGACCTTGCCGTCCCAGCACCAGCCGGGGTTGGGGTTGACCTCGAGCAGCTTGATCTCGCCCCTGGCGTCGGCGCGGAAATCGAAGCGGGCGTAGTCACGGCAGCCCAGGCGCTCGAACAGCCGCGTCGAATGCTCGACCAGCTGCTGCTGGGCAATCTCGGAGAGCGCCGTCTCCTTGTAGCGGATCTGCGTCCAGTAGGGGCTGTCGGGCTCCCACTTGGATTCGTAGCCGAGGATTCTCGGCAGGCCTTCGCCGAGGCCGCTGAAGTCGACCTCCAGGATCGGTAGCGCTCGCAGACCCTGGTCCGGGTTGCCGATCAGCGAGACCGAGTACTCGGCCCCGGTCAGGAACTCCTGCACCAGAACCGGGCGCTTCGGAAACTGGGTGCGCAGCCGTTCCAGATAGTCGAGCAGCGCGCGCTCGTTGTGGACCACCGCATCCCTGGTGATGCCCTGCGAGCTGTCGCCGAAGTTGGGCTTCAAGAGCGCCGGGAACACGCTTGGCAGGGTGGCACCCTGGTCGCCCGGACGGACGTAGGTCTCGAGCGGCACCGGCACGTCGAGGGTCATCGCCACCGCACGGACCAGCCCCTTGTCGTAGCAGGCCGCGAGGCAGCCCGGGCCGCCGCCGGTGTAGGGCAACCCCAGCGCCTCGAGCATGGCCGGAACGTGCAGCTCCTTGAAGGGATCGTTGTTGAGGCCCTCGTCGCACAGATTGAAGACGAGATCAGCTCGCAAGCCGGTCAGGTCTCGCTCGAGTGTCTTGTGGTTGTCGAGATAGCGGAACTTGTAGCCGGGCAGCTCGGAGAGGGCGTCCTTCAAGCGGCGGATCGTCTCCATGTCCTCGGGGTTGAACGTGCCGTCGCGCTTGACCGTATCCGGCAGGCGCGGGTCGCCGAGCAGGACGGTCACGTCGAGCTGCTGCGTCTTGCCCTTGGGCTTGCGGGCGGGGAGCTGCGGCGCGTCGGCGGTCAGCAGCAGGCGGCGCGCCATCATGCCGAGGTCCTGGTCGCGGTCCGACACGCTCTCGGCGGAGCCGTGATGGCGCACGTTGCGGAAGCCGGTCTTCTCGAGCAGCTTGACGATGCCCTCGCGGGTGTACAGCCGCTCGGCATAGAACTGGTCGGCGATCACGCCCAACTCGTCATGGACGATCACCTCGCGGCTGATCAGGCGCTGGCGGTCGCTCGAAAGCGAGCGCTCGCGGCAGACGAAATGATGCTCGTCGATCCACTCCCACGAGCGCCGCTCGAAGTGGTCGGCCATGTAGGCGCCGTCGGTGATGTCGAGCACCAGCTGCCCGGAGGGGCGCAGCAGCTTGCCGACGCTCGTCAGCACCTTCTCGTCGTCCTGCTGGTTGGAGAAGTAGCCGAACGAGTTGCCCATGATGACGACGCCGTCGAAGGTGCCCTCGGGCAGCCGCGGATTGCGCGCGTCGCCTTCTTTGAATACGACCGGCAGCGCCTCGTTCTGGGCCCGCTTCTTGGCGAGACGGATGAGGTAGCGCGAGCGGTCGACCCCGGTGACGTTCCTGAAGCCGCGCCGGGCGAGCTCGAGGCAGTGGCGGCCCTGTCCGCAGCACAGGTCGAGAATCTGGCTCGAGGCCTGCAGTGGAGCGGCGGAAAGAATGAAGTCGACGTCGCGGCGCGTGTTCTCGTTGTTCTCGACGACGTCGCCGTCGGTCTTCACGTAAAGCGCGTTGAACAGCTTGCGCCACCACTCAGCGGGCAAATGCTGCTCGAGATCGGCGACCGGTCCGAGGCACGAGCGCGGGCTCGGGCGTTTGGGCTTTCTCACCTTCTGCGGCGTGGCCATGATGGACGAACGTGCTCCCCTACCGGGCGAGGCCGATGCCGGTCACGGGCGCGCCGTCTGTCGTGCGTGCCCGCTAGGCCGGTGCGTGCCGGTTCCCTTCGACGAGGCCTTCGCAAGGCCTCTGCAGCCGGCGATGCTTAGGGCGAGTTCGCCGTATTGCAACACACAAGTTGTTACGACCAGATGGTTTTCAAGAGGCCAATTGCTCTGGCGTCACGCCCGGCGGGTCAGCGTAGCGACGAAGAACCCGTCGGTGCCGTGGCTCGAAGGCGTGAGCAGCAGGCTGTCCGAGCGGCCGTCGGCCGAGACGGGCGGCACGCCACCGATGCGCCCGGCCCAAGCGTCGGCAAAGGGCCGGATCGCGAACTCGGCATGGGTAGCGAGAAATTCGGCAACCTGGGCTGTGTTCTCCTCCGGCAGCAGCGAGCAGGTCACATAGGTGAGGCAGCCGCCCGGCTTGACGAGGCCCGACGCCGTCTCCATCACCGCCTTCTGCGCGATCCGGCGCTGCTCGAGACTCTGCGGTCGCAGCCGCCACTTGGCCTCCGGCCGGCGCCGCCAGACGCCGGTGCCGGTGCAGGGCGCGTCGACCAGCACCACGTCGAAGCGGGCGCCGAGCCGGTCGAGTGCCGCCCGATCGCCGCCGCGCAGGATTTGCGCATTGCGCACGCCGGCGCGCTTGACGCGGTCGAAGATCGGCTTCAGGCGCAGCCGGTCCTCGTCGTAGGCATAGATCTGGCCGGTGTTCTGCATGCCGGCTGCCATCGCCAGCGTCTTGCCGCCGGCCCCCGCGCACAGGTCGAGCACCTGAAGGCGCGGCCCAGCGCCGGCCAGCAGGGCAGCGATCTGGCTGCCCTCGTCCTGGACCTCGAACCAGCCGGCCTGGAACGCCGCCTCGGCGTGCAGGTTGGGCGTGCGGGCGGAGCCGACTGGGGCCGGCACGCGGATTCCGAACGGCGACAGGCGCGTCGGCTCGGGCCGGAAGTCGGCCAGCGCCCTCAGCACCTTCTCTCGTGTCGCTTTGAGCGTATTGACGCGCAGGTCTGTCGGCGCGCGCTCGGCGAGCCGCTGCCCTTCCTCGACGGCGCGATCACCGAAAGCCGCGAGAAAGCTCGGCCACAGCCATTCGGGTACGTCGGCACGAACGTGATCGGGCGCGGCGTCGAGCGGCCGCGTCAGGCCGGCGCGCTCGGTGTCGCTCAGCGGGGTGAGGGCGTGCTCGGAGCCGTCGCAGGCAGCGCCGACCGCCTCGGGCGTCATCCCCAGCGCAGCCGGTGCGGCGGCGATCGCCAGCGCGCGCGAGGCATCCTGCTCCATCGCCCAGGCGAACGAGGCGCGTCGGCGGAGTGCGTCGTAGACGAGGCCGCCGATGGCGTTGCGATCGCCGGAGCCGGCGAAACGATGACTCTTGCCCCAGTCGGCGAGCGATTCTGCCGCCGGGCGATGGCGCAGCAAGATCTCGTCGAGCACCTCGACCGCGGCGGCGATACGCGCGCCTTGGCGCACGGCTCAGCCCCCGCCCGGATAGTTCGGGCTCTCGCGGGTGATGGTGACGCCGTGGGCGTGGCTCTCGCGCATGGCCGCTGGCGAGATGCGCACGAAGCGCGCCCGCGCCTGCAGGTCGGGGATCGTTGCCGCGCCGAGGTAGCCCATGGTTGCGCGCAGGCCGCCGACGAGCTGATGCAGCACGCCGTCGACCGGGCCCTTGTAGGGCACCTGTCCCTCGATGCCCTCCGGCACCAGCTTCAGCGTGTCTTTGACCTCGGCCTGGAAGTAGCGGTCCGCCGAGCCGCGCGCCATGGCGCCGACCGAGCCCATGCCGCGATACGACTTGTAGGTCCGGCCCTGGTAGAGATAGGTCTCGCCCGGCGCCTCGTCGGTGCCGGCGAGCAGCGAGCCGATCATGACCGCGTCGGCGCCGGCGGCAATCGCCTTGGAGATATCGCCGGAGAAGCGGATGCCGCCGTCGGCGATGATCGGCACGCCGTGCTTCCTCGCCTCCTTGGCACAATCGGAGATGGCGGTCAGCTGCGGCACGCCGACACCAGCGACGATGCGCGTGGTGCAGATCGAGCCGGGGCCGATGCCGACCTTGACCGCGTCGGCGCCGGCCTCGATCAGCGCGCGCGTCGCATCGCCGGTCGCCACGTTGCCGGCCACCACCTGGGCGCTGTTCGAGAGCTTCTTGATGCGGGCGACGGCCTCGATGACGCGTGCCGAGTGGCCGTGGGCGGTGTCGACCACCAGCAGGTCGCAGCCGGCCTCGATCAGCCGCTCGGTGCGCGAGAAGCCGTCGTCGCCGACGGTGGTCGCGGCGGCGACGCGCAAGCGGCCCTCGGCGTCCTTGCAGGCGTTCGGGTGTTTCTGCGCCTTCTCGATGTCCTTGACCGTGATCAGGCCGATGCAGTGATAGGCGTCGTCGACGACCAGCAGCTTCTCGATGCGGTGCTGGTGCAGGAGGCGCTTGGCGTCGTCGCGACTGACCGAGCGCTTGACGGTGACGAGCCGCTCCCTGGTCATCAGCTCTGACACCGGCACCTCGAAATTGGTGGCGAAGCGGACGTCGCGGTTGGTGAGGATGCCGACCAGCTTGCCGGCGCCGTCGCCATTGCGCGGCTCCTCGACCACGGGAATGCCGGAGATGCCGTGCTCGTCCATCAGCCGCATCGCCTCGGCCAGCGTCGCCTTGGGTCCGATTGTCACCGGGTTCAGGACGATGCCGGCCTCGAACTTCTTGACGAGCGCCACCTGCCGCGCCTGCTCGGCCGGCTTCAGGTTGCGGTGGATGACGCCGATGCCGCCGGCCTGGGCGACGGCGACCGCGAGGCGGGCTTCGGTCACGGTGTCCATGGCCGAGGACAGGATCGGAATATTGAGGGCAATGGCCTTGGACGCGCGCGAGGCGACGTCGGCTTCGCCGGGCATGATCTCGGAGGCCTGCGGCACCAGCAGCACGTCGTCGAACGTCAGCGCCAGCCCCGAATCGGAATCGATTGGGCTCGAGATCATCGGGCATCTCCTTGAGGCTTTGGGCGACAGGTTCCGCGCCCGCGGGGGAACGATGTCGCCACGCGTATATCACCCGACTCGAGACAGGGGAAGCGGGCCGGCAGGTCGGCAGGACGACTCAATTCTCGAAGCTTGCGCCGACACATTCCTTCTCCCTGGGGGAGAAGGTGGCCGCAGGCCGGATGAGGGGCCTCGCCCACAACGGCCTCCGTCGTCGGCGACACGTCCCTCACCCGCCCTTCGGGCACCCTCTCCTGTCCCGGGAGAGGGAATAAAACGGCAGCGTCGCAGCGAACTGAAACACCCGGGGCAGGCCCGCGCGGGGGCGCTCAGCCGGCGCCGGCGCGGAACCCCGTCGCCAGGACGTAAAGCTCGGCGGAGTCGGCACGACTGGCCGGCGGTTTGACGTGGCGGACGGCTTGGAAATGCCGCTTGAGGAGGTCCAGGAGCGCGCGCTCCGATCCACCCTGGAACACCTTGCACAGGAAGGTGCCGCCCGGCGCCAGCACATCGACGGCGAACTGGGCCGCCGCCTCTGCGAGCCCCATGATGCGCAGGTGGTCGGTGCGGCTGTGGCCGACGGTCGGCGCCGCCATGTCCGAGAGCACGACGTCGGCGCGACCGTCGCGCAGCAGCGCCTTCAGGCGCGGCTCGGCGGTCTCGTCGGTGAAGTCGAGCTCGAGGATCTCGACCCCGGGGAGTGGCTCCATGCCGAGGTAGTCGATGGCGACCACCTGCCCCTTGCCCGCGACCGCCTCGACCCGCTCGGCCGCCACCTGGCTCCAGCCGCCCGGCGCGGAACCGAGATCAACGACACGCTGGCCCGGCCTCAGGAAGCGATGCTTGGCGTCGATCTCGGCGAGCTTGTAGGCGGCGCGCGAGCGCATCCCCTCACGCCTGGCGGCGGCGACATAGGGGTCGTTCAGCTGCCGCTCGAGCCAGCGCGCCGAGGAGGCCGAGCGCTTGCGCGCGCTTCTGACCTTGACCTTGAGCTGACGCTGCCCGCCCCCCGGCCCCTTGCCGGAGAGCCCTCCGCGACCTGACCCCTTTGTCGTCATCTCTGGTTCCGCCCGCTCTCCACCTGCGGCCAACCAGGCCGAGCCACTGGACCGAGCATACGAAAACAGCCGGCACAAGTGGGCAAACGTTGGTCTAGCAGGCTACGCCACCGGAATGCTTCCGGCGAGGAAGGAGCGCCAGAGATCGGGGATGCGGGCGATCTCGCGCTCGGCGACCTCGTTTGCCTGGCGTGCGATCTCCGGGGGGAGGTCGCCGTCGGCGGTCCTGAGGCAGAGGTGGACGAGTTGCGGGCGGTCGATCGGAGTGCCGATGCGGCTGACGAGGCGGCATTCGGTCTCGCTCACACCGGGCACCTCGGCCACCAGCGCGCGGGCGAGGCCGTCGGCGGCGGCGTTGTAGAGCTTGCCGACGTGGGTGATCGCGTTCTTGCCGGCGACCGCCTCCAGCGTCATCGGCCGGTACGGCGTGATGAGGCCGTTCGAGCGATTGCCGCGACCGGTCTCGCCATCGTCTCCGGCCTCGGCGGAGGTGCCGGAGACGGTCAGATAGACGGTACCGGAGGCGACGTCGTCGGCGGCGTTGACCGCGACCTCGACCTGGCGCCGCGTGATCGACCTCGCGACCGCGAGGGCGGCCTCGCCGAGGCGCTCCTTGGCTTCGACGTAGGCCGCCATGTCGGCAAGGAATCGGCCGACGAAGGCGCAGGCGATCGTCAGCGTGATGGAATCGCGCCGGCGCACGCCCATCACCTTGACGTCCTCACCGGTTTCGGGATGGCGGCGCTTGAGCTCGGGAGCGTTCAGCGCGCGCTCGACCGCCAGCACGATCCGCTCCAGCTCGGAGAGTGGCGCGAAGCCGACGCCGATCGAGGTGTCATTGGCCAGCTTCACGTTCGCCTCGCGCTGGCGCCGGAACAGATCGACCAGCTCCGCCGAGCCCGGGTGCACGATCGTATGCACACGTACGGCCGTCGCCGCATCGAGTGCGTGCAGATTCTCGGTCAGCCAATGATGCACTGCCTGCTCGGCGATCTCGGCCACCGGCACCACCTCCGCGCCGACGGCAACGCTCGCGCGCCCGGCGAGGTAGAGCTCGATCGGCGCCAGGATGCGGCCACCGCCGAACGACGCCTCGGAGCGGCCGGCGGACAGCAGCGCCTTGTCGACGTTGTGGTGCAGGACGAGACCGAAGCGATCGAGATAGTGGCGTGACAGCGCCCGGCTGAAGCACTCGCTCACCATGTCGCAGATGGTGTCCGGATGCCCGAGTCCCTTGCGCTCGACGATCTCGACCGGCCGCCGGTCGAGCGAGGGGCCGTGCATCGTCTCGATCTCGATCGCCACGCCCGCTCACTCCTTCCCTGCGCCGTCCTCGAGCGCGCGCGCGACGCGTCTCAGGATCACCTTGCGCGCGCGCTCGTCGCCCGCCGCCTCCAGTGCGGCACGCAGATCGAGCGTCAGCTGCGCCAGCTCGTTGTGCCAGTCGGGGCGGCCGACGGTCTCGGGCGGAAGGCGGCGCGGCGCGGGGCGCTGGCGCGGGCTCGCGCCGCTGCCGGTCAGCTCGAGCTCGTCGTCGAGCACCGGGCTGACGATCCGCTCGGCCGGCATTCCGCGCGCGGCGAGCGCCTCGGCGAGCGCGGTCATCTCCGCCTCCTCGCCGTGGGTCAGATACAGCGCGCGTTTGATCGGCATGCGGGCGCCGATCCACTCGACCAGCTCGGCCCCGTCGGCGTGGCCGGAGTAGACCTCGAGCTGGCGGATGCGCGCCTGCACCTTGATGTCCGCGCCCTGGATCGTGACCACCGGCACGCCGTCCGCCAGCAGCCGGCCGAGCGTGCCCTGGGCCTGGAAGCCGACCAGCAGCACGGTGGCGCTGCGGTGCCAGAGCCAGCGCTTCAGGTGATGGCGGATGCGGCCGGCCTCGCACATCCCGCTGGCGGCGAGCACGATCGCGCCGCCGGTGATGCGGTCGATACGCTTGCTGTCGTCGCTGGTCTCGGTCGGGAAGATGCCCGGATGCGCGAGCAGGCCGAGGCCGCCGCGGACGTCCTCCAGCTGATGGGCATGCTGCTCGAACACGCGCGTCACCTGGATGGCGAGCGGGGAGTCGAGGAAGATCGGCGCGCGGGGGATGGCCTCCATGCCCTGCAGCTTGATCAAATCGGCAATCACCTCCTGGGTCCGCTCGACGGCGAAGATCGGGATCAGCAGCATGCCGTCGCCGCGTAGCGCCTCCTTGACCTCGCCGGCGAGGATGCGGCGGCGCTGCTCGGGCGTCACACGCGCGCGCTTGCGACCGCCGTAGGTCGATTCCGCGATCACGTAGTCGAAGTTGTCCGGCGCGTCGGGGTCGGGATGGAACAGCTTGTGCTCGGGGCCGATGTCGCCGGAGAACAAGAGACGCAATAGCCGCTGGTCGCTGTCGCCGGTCGCGATCTCGACCTCGATCGAGCTGGAGCCGAGGATGTGGCCGGCGTTCCAGTATCTCGCGCGCACGCCCTCGCCGGCCTCGATCCACTGCTCGTAGGCGACCGGACGAATGCGCTCCAGCGACGCCTCGGCATCGAGGCGGGTGTAGATCGGCGCCACCTCGGGGCGGCCGCGCCGCGCGTTGCGGACGTTGAGTTGCTCGACCTCCATCTCCTGGATGTGACCGCTGTCGGGCAACATGAAGGAGAGCAGATCGCGCGTGCCCTGGGTCGCGTGGATCGGCCCGGCGAAGCCCTGCTTGACGAGCTTCGGCAGCAGGCCGGAATGATCGATGTGGGCGTGCGTCAGGAGCACGAAATCGATGTTGGAGGGCGTGAACGGGAACGGGCCGTAGTTGAGCTCCTTGAGCGTCTTGGCGCCCTGGAACAGCCCGCAATCGACGAGGAAGCTCGTGGCCGGCGTCCTCAGCCAGTAGCACGATCCAGTGACGGTACGCGCGGCGCCGCAGAAGCGGATGGTAACGCTCACTCGGGCCTCCGTGCTGTCCCGGTCGCCGGCGCCGCGGAGCGGGGCGGGCCCGCTCCGCGCTCGAGTCCTCAGGCCTTGCCGATCGGGATCTTCTTTTCCGCCTTGGCCACCTCGGGCCGCTTCGGCAGCGTGACGCGCAGCACACCCTTGTCGAACTCGGCGGCGATCCTCTCGTCGTCGACCGAATCCGGCAGGCGGAACGAGCGCTCGAAGCTGCCGTAGCTGCGCTCAGTCAGATGATAATCGTCCTTCTTCTCCTCGCGCTCGGACTTCTTCTCGCCCTTGATCGTCAGCACGCCCTCGCGCAGCGTCACGTGCACGTCCTTTTCCTCGGCACCGGGCAGCTCGGCCTCGACGACGATCTCCTTGTCGTTCTCGCGCACGTCGATGCTCGGCATGACGACGTTCCTGCCGCCCTGGAAGAACGAGGCGAGGCGGCTCGGGCCACGCCCGAGGAAGGAGTCGAACACGCGGTCCATCTCGGCGCGCATCTCGGAGAACGGATCGTAGCGGGTCGGCATCGGCTGGGTCGCTTCGGGCTTCTTGATCTCTTGGGCCATTGTCGCGTCTCCATCTGTTGCATGGATAATGCGCGGAAGCTTGTCCCGGCAACGCGCGCCGTCATTGACGCCCGTCAACAGTTACCTTCGTCCGTGGTCGAACGAGCGTGCGGTCGACCGGGTGCCGACGGGGCGGCTTGTGTGCAAGCGTCGTGGACCCCATGATGCAGCCCCGCGCGACGATGATCAGGGCTCATTGCAAGTGTGCTTCTCGGCGACGGCGAGCTTCCTTTCGGCAGGCGTCACCGGTGTCATCGGGCTCGCCGCGGTGGCGCGCGCGCGCACGCGCCGCGAGCTCCCCATGGCGGCGGTCCCGCTCGTGTTCTCGGCGCAGCAGACGGTCGAGGGGCTGCTCTGGCTGACGCTGCCGAATGCGCCGGACGGGCCGGCGACGAGCGCGCTGACGCTCGCGTTCCTGCTGTTCGCGGAGGTGCTGTGGCCGGTGTATGCGCCGCTCGCCGCGCTGCTGATCGAGCCGTCGGCGCGGCGTGCCCGCGCGCTGCTCGTCTGTCTTCTGAGTGGGACTGCGGTCGCCGGCTATCTGCTCATCGGGCTGCTGACGGGACGCCCCGGCGCGGTGATCGACGGCGGTCACATCGTCTACGACCGCGCGAGCCCGCAGCCGGAATGGGTCTTGATGAGCTACCTGCTGGCGACGACGCTGGCGCTGGCGCTCTCGTCTTGGCCGGTGATCCGCGTGCTCGCCAGCGTGATCGCGATTGGCTACGGCGTCGCCTACTTCCTCTACTGGAACGCCTTCATCTCGGTGTGGTGCTTCTTCGCCGCCGCCGCGAGCGTGATCGTCCTCGCGCATTTCGAGATGGCGCGGGTAGCGGCGGCGGAGAGGGTGGGGCGGGGGTAGGGCGGGCGACGCCTCCGCCGTCAGCTTGGGACCAGAAGCACGCGTTCGGTGCTGCGGTCGCAGGCGACCAACATGAGACGTCCAGTGGTCACGCTGGCTCGGTGATCGACGGATTGTGAAGAGAATGCGAGTTCCTGGACAAAAAATGAACTGGCGCACCCAAGAGGATTCGAACCTCTGACCTTTGCCTTCGGAGGGCAACGCTCTATCCAGCTGAGCTATGGGTGCAGCGGGCCGCGTGCGGCCAGGGGCTTCTTATCCCATTCCGACGCTGGCCGCAAACCGAGCCGCCGGGGCACCGCGCTGGCCGAGGCCGACACGCCGAGATCGATGGGCCTTGCCCGCTGCCGATCACTCCTTCGGCTTGCGGTAGACCTTGTGGCAGGCGCTGCAGTTGCCGACGACCTTGGGAAACTCCTCCTGGAAGCTGAACTCGTCGGTGATGGTGGCGGTCGCCGCCTTGGCGTCGGCGGCGAGCTTCTTGTAGCGGTCGATGACGTCCTGCTTCTTTTCCCAGATCACGGGGAGCGCCTCGGTCTCGCCGCCGGTCTTTGAGTCGTCGGGGAACAGGTCGGGAAGCTTGGCCGCGCCGTCCTGGTAGGCGGCGAGCGCCGCCTTGACCTTGGCGAGGTCGAACGGGGCTTCGCCCTTCATCATCGCGCCCGGCGCCTCGGTGGCCTTGCCCATCCCTTTCAGCGTGTCCTTGCGGGCCTTGATTGCATCGAGGTTCTGGGCCGAGGCGGACGAGAGGGTGATCAAGGCGAGAGCGGCGGCAGTGACGAAGCGCAGCATCGGTGTCTCCTCGGCGCTATTGGTGAGAAGCGGCTCGGCCCGGCCACGCAGCGGCAGCCGGCGGTGGACGCTCGAACCCGTATCGGACGCCGGAGCGACAGAAGCAAGCCGAGCGCGCGAGAATATGGCGGACCGTGACGGTCGCATGACAGAGTGCGGCGCGGACAAACGAAAGCGCCGGTCTAAGGACCGGCGCCACGGAGATCATCCTTTGATCGTCGTATCGACGGGCAAGCAGGTGCTCGCCGCCCGCCCCGCACGACCCGGTCGTCAGGCGGTGGCCCTGGTCGGCAGCCAGCCGGCCACCCAGTCCTTGACCGCCGTCGCCTTGATGGCGCCCGACTGCCACTCGACGCGCGCCATTGCATGAGTCCAACGGGCGGGGCTCGCGGGTGTCGGAGCCTGCGCGGGCTCGAGGCCGCGGGTCTCGTACGTCCCGGTCTTGCCGGCGACGGTCAGAAGCTCCTCGGACGCAGCCATGGCGTAACCCGCCGCCTGCGCCGCCGACATCAGTGTTTTCATACTCATGGCACCCGACCCTCGGGATGCCGGAACCGCCTCTTGCCGGGCTCGCGCGTACGCGACCCTTTCGGCCGCTGCGGCGGAGCCCGGAGTCCCGGCTTCACCCGTGACTTCATGATGAGACAATATTGTCGCAGGTCAAGTTATTTTTAAGTGAAAACACCGCTCAGACTTGCATTGCGATGCAGTATCGCAATTGCACGCGAAGTTGTTGCGTTGCAGAGCAAATCGAGCGCTGCCCAGGCGCAAGATGCGCGCCGGTCACCCGTTCTGCTGTGTGCCTTCGCTACTGTGGATCGATCGGCGGGGGACCGCCATGGCGCCGTCGCGGGCGGTCGCCCTGCTGCGCGGCGACGAGCAGCGCGGTGGCGATCACGAAACCGACCAGCAGGCCGGTCTGTACCAGCATGGCCAGGAAATGGGTCATCGCAGCCTCTCGCTTGCGTTGCGTACACGTGTTGGCTCGGTCACCCGGTCCAGGCACAATTCATTCGTCTCGCACACAACCGACGGCCTGCGCTGTCCTCTCGGGAACAGCTGCGCGGCTAACCGGCCAATTGCGCTTCCTCCTTGCCAGTCTCGTCCGAGCGGACGAACATGGGGCCTGCCGCGCTCCTCCCGCGCGGGGTGCGGCCGCGCGAGCACGCGCGCCAAATTGGTCCAACGCCAGCCAAGGGAGGAGAACATGGGGCAATCCGACGGCTCAAAAGGCCGCAGCGCCCGCTGCATCGCACTGATCGGGCCTTATCTCTCGGGTAAGACGGCCCTGCTCGAGGCGATAATGGCCCGCACCGGGGCCATCACCCGCGCCGGCACGATCACCGATAAGAATACCCTCGGCGACGCCAGCCCCGAGGCGCGCGAGCACGGCATGAGCGTCTCGCTCAACGTCGCCGACACGACCTTCCTCGGAGACAGCTTCACGTTCGTCGACTGCCCCGGCTCGATCGAGTTCCAGACCGAGGGCGCGCTGGCGCTCACCGCCTGCGACGCGGCCATCGTCGTCACCGAGCCCGATCCCAAGCGCGTGCCGGCCCTGCAGCTGATCCTGAAGCAGCTGGAGGACCGCGGCATTCCCCACTTCCTGTTCCTCAACAAGATCGACACCTTCGCGACACCGGTGCGCGACATCGTGCCGATGCTGCAGCCGGCGAGCGCGAAGCCGCTGGTGCTGCGCCAGATCCCGATCTGGGAGAACGACATCGTGACCGGCTTCGTCGACCTCGCCTCCGAGCGCGCCTACGTCTACCGGGAGCATGCGCCGAGCGAGATCGTCGAGCTGCCCGGAACACTCAAGGAGCGCGAGAAGGAGGCCCGCTTCCACATGCTGGAGCAGCTCGCCGACTATGACGACGAGCTGATGGAGCAATTGCTCTCCGACATGGAGCCGCCGAAGGACCGCGTGTTCGACGATCTCTCGAAGGAGCTGCGCGAAGGCCTCATCTGCCCGGTGCTGCTCGGCTCGGCTACGCACGGGCACGGCATCCTCCGACTGTTGAAGGCGATCCGCCACGAGGTGCCGTTCGTCACCGAGACAGCGCGCAGGCTGAAGCTCGAGAACGCCAAGTCGTCGGCCTACGTGTTCAAGACCTCCCACACCGCGCACGGCGGCAAGCTCAGCCTCGCGCGCGTACTGACCGGCGAGCTCGCCGACGGCGCGACCGTCGTCGGCCCCTCGGGCGAGGAGCGGGTCTCGGGCCTGTTCGCGATGCGCGGCGAGGACGCGAGCAAGCGCGGCACGGCGAAGGCCGGCGATACGGTCGCACTCGGCCGGCTCGAGCATGTCCGCACCGGCGAGACGATCACGACCGAGAAGTCCGGCGTGGTGCAGGTGAAGGGCCCGGCGCTCTCCGAGCCGGTGCTCGGCGTCGGCATCGGCCTCAAGGACCGCAAGGACGAGGTGAAGCTGTCCGCCGCGCTCGCCAAGCTGATGGAGGAGGACCCCTCGATCAAGGTCGAGCACACTCAGGACACGCATCAGATCCTGCTGCTCGGCCAGGGCGAGATGCACCTGCGCGTCTCGCTCGAGCGGCTCGCGCGCAAGTATCAGGTGGACGCCGAGCGCCAGCGCCGGCAGGTACCCTACAAGGAGACGATCCGCAAATCGATCGAGGTGCGCGGCCGGCACAAGAAGCAGTCGGGCGGCCACGGCCAGTTTGGCGACGTGGTGGTCGAGATCCGGCCGCTGCCGCGCGGGGAAGGCTTCCAGTTCGCGGAGACGATCACCGGCGGCGCGGTGCCGCGCCAGTTCATTCCCTCGGTCGAGATCGGTGTCAGGGACTACCTGCAGCACGGCCCGCTCGGGTTCCCGGTGGTCGACGTGGCGGTGACGCTGAAGGACGGCTCGTATCACACGGTCGATTCCTCCGACATGGCGTTCCGGCAGGCCGGGCGAATCGCCATGAGCGAGGGCATGCCGAAGTGCCATCCGGTTCTGCTGGAGCCGATCATGAGCGTCGAGATCGCGATTCCCACCGAGGCGACGGCGCGCATCAACGGCATCATCTCGCAGCGCCGCGGTCAGATTCTCGGCTTCGACGCGCGCGAAGGCTGGCCGGGATGGGACGTGGTTGCGGCGCAGATCCCGGCCGCCGAGATGGACGACTTGATCATCGAGGTCCGCTCGGCGACGTCGGGCGTCGGCACGTTCACCGCGCGCTTCGATCACCTCGCCGAGCTGACCGGCAAGCTGGCTGATCAGGTGCTGGCGAGCCACAAGGCGGCGGCGGCTTAGCGGGCCCAGCGTGTGTCGGCTGAAGGGGATCGGGTCCATGTGCCCGACCCCTGCAGCGTCGCCCGGGCCGTCGCCTCAGCGGCGCAACAGCTCGGCGGCGCGCGCGGGCACACCGGCCGCAATCGCCGTCTCGAGCGCCCCGGAACCGGCCCTGGCGGCCACGCTTTCGGGGACGATCCACGCGCTCCAGCCGCGGCCATAGAGCGTGCGCTCACAGGTCAAGTGGCCGGAGCGGACAACGCGGCACGTCCGATCCGCCTCCGCCTCGCGCGCCTCGCGGCGGTCGTGGACGATGAAGCGCAGGTCGACCGGCTCGACCAATGCTCGCGCCGCCTCGAGATCGACATCGCGGAATACGCAGGCGAGCGTATTGCTGCAGGCGCCGGCGCGGGTGAACAGGGTCGTGAGCGGGCCGAACGCCTGCCAGCGCGGCATCTTCTCGGCGGGCGCTACGGCGCCGCGGCTGACGTAGCAGCTCTCGGCGACGCACAGCACCGCGTCCGCCGTCTTGCTCCAGCGCCGGATTCCCTTGGCTCCCGGCTCCATCCGGAGCAGGACCGTCACGCGCTCGCCACCCGGCGGCACGGGCGCGACCGGGTCGGTAGCGGAACGTGCCGACCTCGCGGCACGCGAAGCGGCGGGCTCGCCGCCGAGCGCGGAGCGCTGCTCGCGCA